>CALSBJ010000017.1:0-92471 GCA_943373155.1 Akkermansia muciniphila
GGATACATCTTGCCGCTGCGCATCGGCGCTGCCGCAGAAGCGTGGGAGGGAGCCTTCGGCGGAGGTGGTCGAACCTCTGTGGAAGCATCTGACGAAGAGACAGGTGTGGAGGCTAAAGGTACGGCTGCACGCAACCGGCGACGGGAGGACTGAGGGTTGAACATAGACCCTCAACCTGCTAAAACGCCATCCGCAAAGCCTTCGATAAATGCTCACGCATCCTTCACCCCAACACGCGCCCGAAAGGCCTCGCCGCGTAGCGGTTTTGTTCAACCATACGCTGCAGCAAACCCGGCCATCGCGTCCAGGTTGCAATCGTTGCGCCTCGCACGCTGGGTCGCTGAGCTTGGGTCGTTCGCGATGGTCAGTTGTGAAGGAGCAAGACTTGTAACTGCAAGCCGCCCAACCCATGAGCCACCGGCTGCCGTGCGGCGTTTTTAAGCACGATCCATCAAGACGGAAAGCCACGGCAAGCTAGCATCTGCGGCATGACCGGCTACTTGCGGCAGCTCCAGCGTTCCATCGACTACATCGAGACCCATCTCGGTGAGGAACTGCGCACGGATCGCATCGCAAAACACGCAGGCATGTCGATGTGGCATTTTCAGCGGGTGTTCAGCGCTGCCCTTGGCCAGCCGGTGATGGACTATGTGCGCCGCCGCCGCTTGTCCAGGGCGATGGATGAGCTCGCGGGCACGCCAAAGAGCCTTTTCGATATCGCTCTCGATCATGGCTTCGGATCGCAGGAGGCGTTCACACGGGCTTTCAAAGACATGTTCGGCATCACGCCCGGTGTTTGCCGCAAGCAGCGAGGTCACGGCCTCCTGCCGCAAGCCGTGCCCGAAATCACGACCGAGTCCTTGTTTCATCTCCACCACCGCATCACCATGACACCTCGCATCAAAACGCTGCCTCCACGTCTCGTCATCGGCATCGAACGTCCCTTCATCTCCGCGCTGTCGCCCAAGCGAAACAACCACCTCGTCATTCCACGCCTGTGGCAGGACTTTGGGCCGTGCATCGACTCGATTCCGCATCGGAGCGGGGATCTGGTCTTCGGCTGCATCTTCTGCGACGAGGGCGAAGATGCGTCATGCCGCTACCTGGCCTGTGTGGAGGTTTCATCGGCTGTCGAGGTGCCCAAAGGCATGGTAAGCCGCGAGCTTTCCGGCGGCAGGCATGCCGTTTTCACTCACCAAGGCTCCATGAGCCGCATCGACCGCACGCTCGGCTATGTGTATGGCTCCTGGCTGCCTCGCTCCGAGCATCAGCTCCGCCCAGCACCCGAGCTCGAAATCTACGGCGAGAAATTCAATCCCGAGTCACCGGATTCCGTGATGGAGTTTTGCCTGCCGATCCACTGATCACTCCAGCGGATGCACCGGGCCGAGAATCCGCTCTCGATCCATGCTCAGCTCCACGGCGACCTTGTCGCCATCGGCTTTGCTGCCGCGAATCTTCTTCGGCACGGGCAGAAACTGGCCGCCGGACTTCGTGTCATTCCAAATCGTGGTCTTCCATGTTTTGCCATCCACGCTGGCCATGACCGGCGTCATGCCCCACGAACCGGTCACGGGCAGTTGGAGGCTCTTCGGCAGCGGCGCAAAGGTCCAGCCGCCTTTGCCGCCGGTATGAAAGAGAGTGGCCGTGAAGCGATGCGTGACGGCAAAGGGATCGCGGACGGGTTTCATGGCCGCTTTTTCATAGCTTCACTTCCCAGCCTTTTCGGTAACCGCCCTCGCGTCCTCGGAGCGCCTCGGCAGCGGCGTTGTCGATGATTTTGCCGGTCTTCGGATCGCAGCGGACGACGGTGTTGGTGCGGTAGGCCATGTTGCCGAGGTGGCACATCATGGTGCTCTTCTGCCCTTCGTCGATGGGGCTGTTGAGCTTCGCCTCGCCACGGATGGCGTCGAGAAAATTGCCGATGTGAGAGACATCCCCGGTGCCGGCGGTGCTGGCTTTGCCCTTGCTGACCTCGACGCCCTTCGGGTCGTAGATGCTCCACGTGTCGCGGGAGATGGCCATCGTGCCTTTGTCGCCATAGAAGACGACTTCGCCGAGGTTCTTCTCCGCGGCGCGAGGATGACAGGAGCTTTGCAACCACTCACAGCCTGCGTGACCGAAGTCATAGACGGCGGTGCCGGTATCCGGGGTCTCCTGGGCGTCGTCGAAGAAGTAGCGGCCGCCATTGTAGGTGGTGCGCAGCGGATACTCGCCCTTCAGGCCCCAGCGCAGGATGTCGAGCGAGTGGATGCCGTTGTTGCCGAGCTCGCCATTGCCCCAATGCCAGAACCAGTGCCAGTCGTAGTGAGCCATCTTTTTCGGATCGTGCTTCGCATCATCCGGCACGGGTCCCTGCCACAAATCGAAGTCGAGATCCGCGGGTGCCGGCTTTTCATTCACGGCGACCGTTTTGCGGCTGTTGTAATAGAAGCCACGGCCAAAGCGCACCTCACCAACGGCTCCTTCATGAAGCGCCGTGATGGCGTCCTTCATCCAGGTGCGGCGCTGGTTGCCCATCTGCACGAGACGGTCGTATTTCGTCGCTGCGGCGACGATCAACTCGGCCTCGTTGGCGTTCTGGCTGCCGGGTTTTTCGACGTACACATGCTTCCCTGCCTGCATGCAAAGCAGCGCGGCAGGCGTGTGCCAGAAATTCGGCGTGGCGATGAAGACGGCGTCGAGCGTCTTGTCATCGAGGAAGCTGCGGAAGTCCTTCACACCCTGGCAGGACACCTGTTGCGTGGCATTGACCATCTTCAGACCGCTTTCGAGACGCTTCGAATCCACCTCGGCAAGATAGGCGATCTCCACATTCGGGATCTTCAGCAAGGCGCTCACATGCTGCATGCCGCGGCCGAGTGCGACCACCGCCACCTTGAGCTTTTTCTGCGCCGCATCCGCCGCACGAATTCGGGTGACGGCAGAAGCTGCGGCAAGCGCAGACGTTTGATGAAGGAAAGAGCGGCGGTTCATGGTGGTGGCAGGAATCGCCAACCGGGAGCTGCCTCTTGCGAGCTATTCTCGTCGGCCAAACCAGTCGCGCAGGCGTTTCCGAATAGGTTGCAAATCGCGACGCAGATCCACGAAGCACAAAATCACCACACCTCGTGCCTCGGGGGAGTAAAGGATGCCGTATCGTCGGGCAACGAGCAGTTTTCGCACTGGGCTCTCAAAAACACTGCCCAGCAACGGCTGGGCGGACAACAGCGCCGTCAACCGTTGCACTTCATCGAGCAACCGGTTTCCGGCACCATCGTAAAAGTCCTCCAATTGTTCGAAAACCTCCTGAAGCTCCCGCGCGGCTCCGGCGGTCCAGATGATCTGCTTCATGCGACTTTCTGTCGGGAGAGGAGACGGCTTTTGAGATCATCCCAGGTGATTCCGCTGTCGGGATCGTTGCGAAAATCCTCCAGACGCTGCCAAACAGTCTCGCGAAGAGCTGGATTGCGTTCCGCGTCCAGCAACGCGTCCATGCAAAGCTCCTCGGAGAGCTGAAGTTTGTCTTCAGCACTCAGGGAATGAAGAGAGGGATGCTGCTCTATGACCATGGGGTGAAAGTATGAGGAGATTAAGGTGGCTCAAGAGGCGATTTCAGGTCAGCCGACGGTGAATTCGAGCTTTTGAATCAAGAAGTCTTCGAACGGCAAGGCATATGTCTGGCCGTTGGCCTCTACCTCTACATAAACCTTTCCGCCTCCCACTCCCAAAATACGTGCCATGTCAGGGAGTGGTTGGCTGCTTGGTTTGTCGGGGACCCAGAAGTATTTGACCGTCCATTGGCTTTTCCCGCCGGGCTTAACCGCTCTCTCGAAGACACAAAAGCGATTCGTGGACCAACACAAATCATCAAACATGACCACCGTGTGGTCAGCGGCATTGTAGAAGAAGCGGCTATGATTACCTTGATCGTCATGGATAGGCAGCGAAAACAAACTCTCAGCTTCAGCAACACGCACGTTATCCCAATAAAGTTGGTAGCGTGATTCCGTTCGGGTCGGTCCGTAGGGGGTGCCATCCGCATGGATTGCTCGTCCTAGCTTGAGATTGAGAACCACATGATCGCCGAACTGCATTGACTTGAATTTTCCCCCGGGGCAGCTGGCCTCCTGCGTTTTCGGCACGTCATCCCGGCTGCACTCATAAGGTTTGTATTTCTCACGAAACTTGGCCCACGCGCTGTCTTCGAGTTCCCGAATTTTTGAGACTTCCTCTCTCGCACGAACCACCTCAGGGTGTTCAGGCAGATTGGCCTTGCGGGAGCCGCAACTTGAGATGCACAGGATGGTCGCGAGATAGAAGAAGAGTCTGAATCGCATCTTTTTGGAGATTGAGTGACCGTTCACTTCCCCAACAGCCTCTCCACCTCCTCCACCGTCGTCACAGGGGCTTGGCAGGTGAAGTTTTGGCAGATGTAGGCGGCGGGTTGGCCGTTGAGGGGTTTCATGCCGGCGAGGGCTTCGTTGTGCTGGGAGAGCCATTTTTGGGCGTCACCGCCATCGGCGTGCAAAAGAGCGGCGTCGGGCAAAAATTGGCGGCGGAGGTGATTCGCGAGTTTTTGGAACTCGGGGGCTGTTTTGTCGCCGGCGAGGACAATTTGCGTTTTGCTGCGATGCGCGAGATCGAAGGCGATCGCCATCACGGGCACACTGGACGTGTTTTTTTCCAAGGTGGAGCCGAAGAGGGCGAAAATCTTCTCGGCCTGCGCTTTGTAGCTGTCTTTGGCGAGCATCGCGCTGAGGCGCACGAGGTTGAGGGCGGCGAGGGAGTTTGGGGAGGGCTCGGCGCCGTCGTAGTCTTCTTTGATGCGGAGGACGCTGTTCGGCATGTCGGTGTGGACGCTGAAGTAGCCGCCGTTTTCTTTGTCGAGGAACTGCGCGTCCATTTCGCTTTGCAGTGAAACGGCCCATTGGAGCCATTTCACGTCGAAGGTGGCCTCATAGAGATCGAGCAGGCCGTGAATGAGGCAAGCGTGGTCGATGGAGAAGGCTTTGGGGCCGCGCTGGCCTTCACGCCAGGAGCGGTGGAGGTCTTTGCCGGGTGTGGTGCAGAGTTGATCGTGGATGAACTGCGCGGCCTGGGTGGCGAGCGTGATCATTTCGGCATCGCCGAGTGCGGCACCACAGCGGGCGAGTCCGGCGATGGTGAGGCCGTTCCAGGCAGTGATGATTTTATCGTCGCGATGCGGGCGCGGACGCTGGTTGCGGGTCTCGATGAGCTTGTCGAAGGCGGCGTCGATGATCGTTTTGATCTCCTCGGCGGTCTTCTTGAAGTACTCGCCGGTCTTTTTGAAGGAGACGGTGCGGTAGAGGGTGTTGAGGCCCTTCAATTCACCATGCGGATCGCTCTCGGGGCGGGCGTTGCCATCGCGGCGGGCGCCGTAGGCGTAGCGGAAGATGTTGCCGTGCTCCTTGCCGAGGATCTCGTCGATCTCGGCGGCTTTCCAGACGTAGAAAGCACCTTCGGTTTTGTGCGCGGCATCGGCGGTGGCGAGGCTGTCGGCATCCTCCGCGGAGAAGAAGCCGCCATCGGCGTGGCGCAGGTCGCGCTTCAAATAGGCGACGGTGCTGCGGATGATGGTTTCAAACAGCGCGTTGCCCTCGGTGAGCTTCCACGCGTCGATGTAGGCGCTGAGGAGCTGCGCTTGGTCGTAGAGCATCTTTTCGTAGTGCGGGATGTGCCAGTAGGCATCGACGCTGTAGCGATGGAAGCCGCCGCCGAGGTGATCGCGCATGCCGCCATTGGCCATGGCACGCAGCGTTTTGACGGTCATCTCCATGGCCCAATCGCTCTCGTGGCTGCTCGATTTGTCCTCGCGCTTCGCGAAGGCGCGGTGAATGCGCATGAGGAGGTTCAAACCGGTGGGTCGCGGGAATTTGGGAGCGCCGCCGAAGCCGCCTTCGTGGTAATCAAAGCTGCCGCTGAGGTCGTCGTAGGCTTTTTGCAGCACGGCGGCGGGATCGATGCCGGTGACTTCCTTGTTTTCGTTGTCGAGATGCTCCTGGAGCTTCTCGACGGACTTGCTGGCGCGTTCTTCGACGCCTTTGCGATCCTCGCTCCAGATCTTCGAGAGCTCGGTGAGCAGGTGTTTGAAGCCGATGCGGCCCGGCGTGTCGTCCGGCGGGTAGTAAGTGCCGCCGTAAAAGGGTTTTAATTCGGGCGTGAGGAAGACGCTCATCGGCCAGCCGCCCTGACCGCTGGCGGCTTGGACGTAGGTCATGTAGGTGAGATCGACATCGGGCCGCTCCTCGCGATCGACTTTGACGGGGATGAAGCTCTCGTTGAGCAGCTTCGCGGTCTCCTCGTTCTCGAAGGACTCGCGTTCCATGACATGGCACCAGTGGCAGGTCGAGTAGCCGGAGGAGAGAAAGATGGGCTTGTCCTGCTCTTTGGCGAGTTTGAAGGCCTCCTCGCCCCACGGGAGCCAGTTCACGGGGTTGTGGGCGTGCTGGAGCAGGTAGGGCGAGCGTTCCTGGGCGAGGGCGTTGGTGTGCTTGGGCGAGTTGTGGGTGGTTTCGCTCATGGTTGGGGGATGGAGCGAACGTCCGCACGAAGGCGGGAGTTGCAAGGGGTGCTTCGAGGGGCGGAGCGATGGAGTGGTGGAGTGATGGAGTTTGGGGGTAGTGGGCATGCCACTTTCAGCACTCCAGAACTCCACCCCTCCATTTCCCCGGCAAAAAAAGAGGGGACGCCTCGCGGCGTCCCCTCCGGGATGGAACTGGATGCTGGAGGCTCTTACGAACCGCCGGGGCGCCATTCTTCGGTGGCGAACTTGAAGGCCTGCTCCAGGCCGACGAGGTCGGTGCTGGGTTTGAGGGCTTCGAAGGCGGCGCTTTCCTTCTGGATGTCGGCGTCGCTGTAGTTCATGGCCTTGATGGAGAGGCCGATGCGGCGCTCCACCTTGTCCACCTTGATGACACGGGCTTCGACTTCGTCGCCCACGTTGAGCTTGTCCTTGACCTTCTCGATGCGCTCCTCGCTGATCTGCGAGATGTGCACGAGGCCGTCGATGTCGTCTTCGAGCTCGATGAAGGCACCAAAGCTGGCGATCTTCGAGACGCGGCCCTTGACGACTTCGCCGACCTTGAAGCGGCCGTCGATCTCGCTCCACGGATCGGTTTCGAGCTGCTTCATGCCGAGGGAGATGCGCTGATTGGCCTTGTCGATGCCGAGCACGACGGCTTCGACTTCCTGGCCCTTCTTGAGCATTTCGGACGGGTGGTTGATCTTGCGTGTCCAGCTGAGGTCGGACACGTGGATCATGCCGTCGATGCCTTCTTCGAGTTCGACGAAGGCGCCGTAGGCGGTGAGGTTGCGGACCGGGCGGGTCATCTTCGTGCCCACAGGGTAGCGAGCGTCGATATCGTCCCACGGATTGGCATCGAGCTGACGCACGCCGAGGCTGATCTTGCGCTCGTCCTTGTTGATGCCAAGAACGACGGATTCGATGATCTGGCCCACGGCGAGAACATCGGACGGACGGGCAATGCGCTTCGTCCAGGAGAGCTCGGAGACGTGGATGAGGCCTTCGACGCCTTCTTCCACTTCGACGAACGCACCGTAAGCGACGAGCTTGGTGACCTTGCCACGAACCTTGTGACCCACGGGGTAACGGTTCTCGATGTTTTCCCAGGGATTGTTCTGGAGCTGCTTGAGACCGAGGGAGACACGCTCTTTCTCGCGATTCACTTCGAGAATGACGACGTCCACGGCCTGACCGATGCCGACCATCTCAGAAGGATGGTTGAGGCGGCCCCAGGACATGTCGGTGATGTGAAGAAGGCCGTCCATACCGCTGAGGTCCACGAACACACCGAAATCGGTGATGTTCTTGACGATGCCGGTGACTTTGTCGCCCGGGGTGACGGAATCGAGGAACTTCTGGCGCTGCTCGGAACGCTCGGCCTCGATGACTTCGCGGCGGGAGAGAACGATGTTTTTGCGCTCGTCGTTGATCTTGACGATCTTGAACTCGAACACCTTGCCGACGTACTCGTTGAGATCCTTCGGCGGGATGATGTCGATCTGGCTGCCGGGCAGGAAGGCTTCGACGCCCACGTTGACCATGAGGCCGCCTTTGACGACGCTCTTGATCTTGCCTTTGACGAGACCGCCGTCTTTGAAGACGTGGTAAATTTTTTCCCAGTTCTGGCGGTGGGCGGCTTTCTCCTTGGAGAGAACGACCATGCCTTCGTCATTTTCGAGACGCTCAAGCAGGACTTCGACTTCGTCGCCGACCTGGATGTCTTCGTCTTCGAATTCGTTCGACGGGATGGCGCCTTCGGACTTGTAGCCGATGTCCACGAGGACGACTTGGGGTTTGATTTCGAGGATGCGACCCTTGACGATGGATCCCTCGGAGAGCTCGCGGAATGAACCTGCGATCAGGTCGGCGAGCGATGCGTTTGCACTCATGTGATGTTATTTACGGGTTGGGAGCGTTCGGTGGGTGAACCGCTGATGTGCTTCCGCTCCGGAGGCACACGGCGGGCTTTCGTCCCGCAGCACCAGAGGGTGCCCGGACAAGAGGGCCGCCATAGTCGGGGCGAACGTCGTTTTGGCAAGGCCGAAGTTCGGGGCGGGGCGCTGCCTTGCTTTCCTCGGCGAAAGCCGTTTCAATGGCGGCCCTCCGCCCTCATGCCCCCCGATTCTCCCCTGCCCCACCTTGCCAGCCTCACCGGCGGCCTACCCTCATCTGTCCGCTGGGCGCAGCTCATGCTGGCGGACCGCCTGCGGCCCGGTGATGTGGTGGTGGATGCCACGATGGGGAATGGGCATGACACGCTCTTCCTGAGTCAGTGCGTCTCGCCGGGCGGTCAGGTGTATGCTTTTGATGTGCAGGCCACCGCACTCGAGGAAACGCGGAAGAGGGTACCACAGGAGATGAGCACGCTTTTCCATGCCGGGCATGAAACGATGGCGCAAAACCTGCCGGTGGAGCTTCACGGGAAGATCGCGGCCATCATGTTCAACCTCGGTTACCTGCCGGGCTCAGATAAAACCTGCATCACCCGCACGGAGACCACGCTGGCGGCCTTGGCGCAGGCCATCGAGCTCCTGAAACCAGGCGGAATCCTCACGCTGGCGGTTTATCCCGGCCATGAGGGCGGGGCGGAAGAGAGCCGCGAGATCGCCCAATGGGCCGCAGGTCTCGATTCGAGGCGTTTCGAGGTGCAGCACCTCCGTCCGGTGAATCGCAGCGCCGCTCCGCCCGAGCTCTGGACACTTTGGAAGACCGCTCCAATGAAAAAATGACTCCAGGCCGGGAATTCCGGCGAAAGTTTTCCATCTCACCTCACGCATGATGCACACGCCATCACACCAGCCATGAAATCCCTCGCTAAACTCCTCACCACCGCCCTCTTTGCCGCCATGAGCCTCCCCGCCTCCGCCGCTGATACTCCCGCTGCCGCTGCCAAAACCGAAAAAGCCTACATCGGTGGCGGCTGCTTTTGGTGCGTCGAGGCGCAGTACCTGATGCTCAAGGGCGTGAAGAAGGTCGTCAGCGGCTACTCCGGCGGCAAAACGATCAATCCGACCTATGAAGACATTTGCACCGGAGAAACCGGCCACGCGGAGGTCATCGAAATCGAGTTCGATCCAGCGGTGACGACCTTTAAAGAGATCGTGGAGCTCTTCTGGGATGCTCACGATCCTACCAGCGTGACGAAGGAACCCATGGAAAAGCACGGTAAGTTCCTCCCGAAAGGCACCCCCTACCAGGGCAACGACTACGGCACGCAATACCGCTCCATCATTCTTTACACCAACCCCGAGCAGAAGCAGATCGCCGAGGCTTCCAAGACAGCCTTCCAGCCGAAATTCAAAGATCCGATCTCCACCGAGATCGTGCCGCTGGTGAAGTTTTACAAGGCAGAGGACTACCACCAGAACTTCCAGGAGCGGAATCCGAACCAAGGCTATGTCCGTGGCGTGGTCACGCCTAAGGCGGAAAAGTTCAAGCACACCCTGGAAGACCAGGGCAAGCTCAAGGACGAGAAGAAATAATCCGCCATCCTTCTCTCATGAGCCCTCGTCCCTGGATCATTGCCGAAACGAACTGGAAGCACGTCAAAGAGACGCCTTACGAGGTGGCGGTGCTGCCAATGGGGGCCACGGAGGCGCATAACTGGCACCTGCCCTACGCCACCGATTCGCTGCAAAACGACGCCATCGCCGCCGAGGCAGGTCGCGTGGCCTGGGAGGCTGGGGCAAAGGTCGCCATCTTGCCCAACATTCCCTTCGGCGTGCAGACTGGCCAGCTCGAGATCCCCTTCTGCATCAACATGAACCCGAGCACCCAGATGATGGTGCTCGAAGATGTCATTTCGAGCCTCGAAGGCGTGGGCGTGAAAAAGTTCGTCATCCTCAACGGCCACGGCGGCAATGACTTCCGCCAGATGCTCCGCGAGCTGCAAGGTAAGCATCCGAAGATGTTTCTCAGCACCGTGAGCTGGTTCAACGTCGTCAAAGGCGACGACATTTTCGACATCCTTGGTGATCACGCCGACGAGCGGGAAACCAGCCTCATCCTCCACCTCCACCCGAACCTTGTTTTGCCAAAAAGCGAGTGGGGCCCTGGAACGGACAACCGCTGGAAGCTTAAAGCCATCAACGAAAAATGGGCCTGGGCGCAGCGTGACTGGCTGAAAGCCACCAACGACACCGGCAGCGGCGATCCGCAGCATTCCACGGCTGAAAAAGGCCAACGCTACCTCGAAGCGCTCGGAGCCAAGATCGGCTCCTACCTGGTGGAACTGGCGCAGGCGGATATCACGGCGCTTTACGAGCGGCCTTGAGCCGTTTTTCAGCTTGGTCGGACCTGGGGCTGAATGCGGGAGATCATCTCGCGGACGTGCTGGGCCTTAAATGCACGCGGTTTGAGCACGGCGAGGCTTTTAGCCGGCGAACCCCAGCGCAGGACGAGGATGTTTACGTTGCGGGTACCCCAAAGATTCATGAGGCCTGTGGTGGGCTGGTAAATATCAATGGTGCGGGTGCCGACAAGGGCGCGACCGTAATCATCCACCACATAGACGCTGGGATCACCCTGGATTTGGAAGACCGTGCCCAAAGGATAAATCGACCAATCTGCGGCCGCACTCCGGATGGCACCGGCCTTCAGCTGAGTGCCGACGGCGGAGCGGGCACCGTATTGAAGGTGGTCCGCCTCGGAATGGGTGTAGGCGGTGGTTCTAACGCCTGGGATGATCTGTCCGGCTGAGCGGATCGGCGCTGATGTGGCGGGCGGAGTCTGGGCTGGAGGCTGGAGCTTTCCAGTGAGCGTGCTGGCACACACAAACGCGATGCAGAGGGGAACGGAGGCGATCAAGATGAGGTGGGGTCGTTTTCACGCTCTGCAAGGCAGGCAGAAGAGCCAGCCCGGCGAAGGGGCGGCGATGGTGCCGAGTTCACCTGCGGGTGTCAAACCGTGATTTGGTCGTCTCCAAGCCATTCAATCCGACTCGACATTAATGTTGATAGCTTTTTCAGTGCCGTTGTGACACTTTGAAAGCATGTTTTCCGGCGGTGGCGTAAGTTCGCATCCTTCCCAGCTCACGAAAAAGGGACTGACGCAGATGCGTCAGCCCCCTCGGAAAAAAATCGATGCGATGACCAAACTACTCCCCTTTCGGCTTCTTTTTGCCCAGAAGGACCACTAGAAGGAGAACCAGCACCACGGCCCCACCGGCGACCATGAGAATGGTATCCATGCTGATGGTGGACTCTTCCTCGACGGGAGCTGGGGCTACTGGAGCCGGAGCAGGTGCCAATGGCTGAGCATAAGCAGCCTGCTGCATGGGGACACCTGCCTGAGGAACTCCACCGGCAGGTGGCGGTGTCATGCCAGGATTGATCGGCTGCTGCACGGGCATCGTGCCAACAGGCACCTGCTGGGGCTGGCCGGCAACGCCTTGAGGGGCGGCGTTAACTGACTGAGGCATGGCCGCGTTGGGCTGGGTAGGCTGCGCCTGACCACTTGCCACGGCCAAAGCACGAGCGACGGCCGAATCGACTCCGGGTGCGCCAACGCCTGGTGCAGCAGGATTTACGGCTGGAGCACCAATAATCGCATTGGTCGCTGCCGCCTGCTGCTTCGAGGCATACTCCGCACGCTTCTGTTGGAAACCGCTCATGTAGAGTTGAATGATGGGGCCATACTCCGGGTTTGCCGGCGCGGCCTTGATTGCTTCCGCCAAGGCCAGCTCACCATCGACGATCTTGTCACCGTAGAAGTGGATGGTGGCTTGGTGCAGGTGCTCACAGATTTTCGTGATCTGAGGGATGTTCACCTTCTGTAGCTTGGTCTTTTCAGCGAAGACATTCTTCTGCAGTTCCTGAAGGAGCTTAAGATCGTATTTGTAGGGCGTGAGCCATCTTCCATCCTTACGCTCCAGATCCTTCCGGGTATCCGCATCGCCTACTTCCTTGTCGATGGCAGATTTGGCACGTGTGAGGTCAGGCTCAACGAGGCGTTTGAGGCTTTCGTCGCGCTGCTTCTGAAGCACGGGCTGGTCCTTGATCATCTGCGAAAGCTTCGCGTCGTAGTTGGTCAGGATGGCGAGAGCTTCCTCTACAGCTTTGGGATAGTAGATGGATGCGAGGTGGAATTTCCTTTTGTCCGTGAGCTGATCAAACTCACGCAGCGCGGCGCTCAAGTCTCCTGCGGCGGCTTTTTCATTCATCGCTTGGCGGATCAGATAGGCGTCCACGTTGGCTTTCTCCGCCCGGGCTTCTTGGGCATTGAGCCAGCGGCCTTCCAGCTTGATGCCTCCCGAGACGACCTTTTCCTTTTCCAACTGGAGCTCATCGATCATTTTTTTGATCTCATCGGCCTGCGGGGTGCCGGGGTAGCGGTTCACGAAGGGGCGGAGGCGGTCCTGAATGAGCTGCTCATACTTTTCGGCGGTCATCAGGTCCACCGTGGGCACCAGCTTGCGCAGCTCCTTGATCTCAACCTCCTCGGGCTTCTCCTTCAAAATGCCGCCGGGGGCGATCTCCGCCATGGGGATGAACTTTTCATCCATGATTTTGGCGGTGACCTTGTACTTCATGAGCACGCCTTCCGGCTTTTGCTCCAAAATGGTGCCCTCGAGTTTCTTGCCATCCTTGAGGGTGACAATATCGGCGCGAAGCAGGCCGGTGGAGGTGGCGGCTAGCGCTAGGAAAAGCAGGGAACGGCTCAGTTTCATGGTGTTGGGAATGATTTCGGGAAAAGTCGGGATGAACGGGAAAAATAATCAAAAAGCACCTCGCTCGTAAAGAGCGGATTCGAGCAGGAAGGGATTATTTTTGGCGACGCTGAAGGATGATGCGCTTGAAGCGGGCCTCGCCGCCCTCGCTAACGCTGGTCACCACGGCGTCATCGACGAAGACATTGTGAATGAGTCGACGGTAGTAGCTATTCATCGGCGGAAGCTCGGCGGGCTGGCCGGTGGCCCGCACCTTTTCGGCGAGTTCTTTGGCTCGGGCGATCATTTTGTCCTCCCGCATGGAGCGGTAGAATTCCACATCCACGCGAATGCGCGGGGCCTCCTGCATGTGACGGTAGAGGATGCGGTTCACGAGGTATTGGATGTCCTCCAGCACCTCGCCACGGCGGCCGATGAGGGCATCGCTGTCCTTCGTCAAAACCTGGAGTGTGGGGCCGTCCGGGCCATCATCCTGCTCAATCTGGGCGGTGAAGCCCAGATAACCGAGCATGGCATCGAGGATGTGCTGGGCGTGTTCGAGGGCGGAAGCGTTCATGATGACTGACCCGGTATGCGATCCGGGCCAGTTCGTCATTCAGAAATTCGTTCTTCGCCTTTTCGAACTAACCTCCGAGCTTCGGCGGCTTGTTGCCGGGCTTCTTCTTGTCCTTTGGGTGGCCCATGGGGTTGAAGAAGGGACTTTGCGGGGCCGGTTTGGGTTCGCGCTTCACCTTTTCGAGCACCGGATCCGGGACGTAGAGCTTCATGATCCACGTCTGGGCGATGCTGAAGAGATTCTGAGTGGACCAGTAAAGGGCGAGAGCGGAGGCGAAATCATAGCTGATCCACAGAAAGATCAGCGGCATGAACATGAAGATGCGCTGCTGCATCTTGTCCACCGTCTGTGGCTGCGGCGTGAGCTTCATCTGAGCCACCATGGTGATGCCCATGATGATTGGCAGGGGGTTGATGTTGAAACCAGCCAGTTGGGCGACCGTGTCCGGGGCGGAGAGGTCCTTCACCCACCAGAGGCCGTGGCCGCGAAGCTCGGCGGCGTATTCGAGCATGCTGTAGAGGCCGATGAAGATGGGGAACTGGAGCAGGAGCGGCAGACAGCCGCCGAGAGGATTCACGCCGTAGTCACGATACAGCTTCATCACCTCCATCTGCTGCTCCTGGGGCTTGTCCTTATACTTCTCCTGCAGCTCCTTCATCATTGGGGCCAGCAGGCCCATACGCTTCATGGTGCGCATGGATTTGGCGTGGATCGGCCAGATGCAAAGACGGACGAAAATGGTGAGCAGGATCACCGCCACGCCCCAGTTGCCGGTCACGCCGTGCATCCAACGCATGACGATGACAAGACCGATGCTCACCGGCTTGAAGTAGCCGTAAAACATCGCGTAGCGGCGCTGGCGGTCGGTTTCCTCGTCGATCTTGCTGAGGCGGTGATACTCCTTCGGGCCCAGGTAAACCTGATATGTCTCCGTCTTGCTGGCACCGGGGGCCAGATCGATGGCCGGGAGGCTCATGGAGCCCTCGTAGGCATAGTCTTCGATGGCTGCGTTCTGCGGATGCCCGGCGAGCGGTGTAGCTAGGCGGCGGCGGGAGGACCAAAACTTCGCCGGCACGCCTTTGTCATCCGTCGTGCGAGTGAGGATGTGGGAGTAAAAGCGGCTCGAAACCCCCGCGTAGCGCAGGTTGGCGTAGCTTTGGCGGAACTCGGTGGCCGCCTCACTGAACCAGCCCTTGCCGTAGTAGCTGGAGATCTTGTAATCGGCGTTGCCATTGTCATTCCAGAAGAAGCTCTGGTAACGCTCATCCGCGTGATTGAGCGCCGTGGAGGCTCCCGCGAAGAGGTAATACTCCTCGGAGCGATGCTGCGCGGTGCCGGTGTTGGTCAAGGTCACCGTGAGATTCAGCAAATGATCATCACTTGAAGCTCCCTCGGTCAGCGTGAAGGTCTTTTTCACGCGAATGCCCTCAGCGGTAGTGCCTTCAAAGCTCACGGAGCGGTCACTTTGCTCCAGCATCTGGTAAGTGATGGCATCGGCACCGGCAGGCTCGCGACGGATGGCACCGATCGGCTCCAAGGCATGCTCGTTGAGCGTGATGTGATCCGCAGCACCCAAAATGGCACGGGTGATCCCGCCGCCCTTGGTGCTCATTTCATAGCTGACCGTCTCGGTTTTGAGGGTGTGCTTTTGCTCGGGAGCAGAAAGTGGTGCCGCCGTGACCTGGGCGGTCGATTTGGCCGCCTCGGGAGTGGCTGCGGCTGCTTCTTGGGGAGCTTCGGCCTTCTTTTTGGCCTCCTCGGCGGTCCGCTGGGCGGCCACGAGCTTCTGATTCTCCTGCATGTAATAAAAATTCACCCCCATGAGGAGAATGCAGGTGATGATGACGATCCAGCCTTTGCGATCCATGAAATTAAGGGGAGAGGAGAGTGAGGTTTGGGAATTAGCGGGCCGGATGAATGGCCGTGAATGCGGCGGTGGCGACGGAAAAGTGAGGAATCATTCGGATTTCAGCGAACCGGCCCTGACAGAGGAATGGCCGCAAAAGAGCGCAGAAAGCGCATAGAAGAGATTTGAGGTGCTTCGCGATCCTCGCGTTCTTTGGCGGCTATTTGACAGCGTCATGACGGGTTTCTGGGTGGCACCGGATCGTGACCGCAACCACCCCAGGGATTGCAGCGGGCGATCCGGCAAAGGCCCATCCAGGAGCCGCGAAGCACGCCGTGGGTCTCAACGGCTTCGAGAAAATAGGCCGAGCAGGTCGGGGTGTAGCGGCAGCCGGAGCCGGGACCTCCAAAAGCATGAATCACGGGTGAAATGATCTTTTGGTAGAAGCGAATGAGAACTCGAATGACCCATTTCATGACGCGGAAGGCGCAGTGGGAGAGAGGAGGATGCCCAGACGTTTGGCCAGTTTCAGCCAGTCGCGTTCCAATTCCTGCAAGGTGGCTCCTGCGGCACGCCAGCGCCCGATGACGACAAAATGCCAACCGGGGGCGATCTCCGCCTGATGGGCTCGTACGACCTCGCGAAGCAGGCGGCGGATGCGGTTTCGCTTCACAGCAATGCCTAGCTTTTTGCCTGTGATAAGGCCGTAGCCGAATTCGGCTACTCCCTCGTCCTTGAGGACACCTAAAACCAAATACTTTCCTGCGTAACTCGCTCCCTTCTCCCGAACACGAGCGAAGTCGCTCGCGTGCTTCAACCGCAGATGGGAGGGAAGGCGCATGGCCGGCATGCCCGGCGGGCGGAAAATCAGGTGTGCTGCTGCGTGTGGCGCTTGAAGTGGACTTCCACGCCCTTCGGCAGGAGGCGCTTACGGCCAGCGGCACGGCGGCGGCGGAGGATGTCACGGCCGTTTTCCGTCTTCATGCGGGCGCGAAAGCCAAACTGCTGCTTCCGGGTGCGCTTGGAGGGTTGGTAGGTCCTGAAGGTCTTGGGCATGGTGTTCTGGGGTGGTTAAAAAGTTTTATACGGCGGGAAGGCCGATCATCGAGGGTCACGCCGCAAACGCCATGACCCCGGAAAAAGGGGCGGGAGACTACCGGGACGAGCCAGTTTGTCAATCAGTGCTTCAAGGAAGGCTGTTTCCGGCCTCAAGGCCAACTCGCCAACACCCGGCCATCGGCCTTTTTGAGCGTCAGCCCCTCCAAACGGACCTCCCCGGGGCCGCCGCAAGGATCGAGCCGCAGACCGCAGAGGGTTTTCGCCTCTTCGAGCGAGAGCTTCACGTCGTGCCATTGGCCATCGTGAACGACCTCAAAGGGCAGTTTTTTGCCTTTGGGAAGGATTGTTTCGGCGTCGGTGGTCCAGAAAATCTCGCCGGAGCCTTTCGCGTGGCTTTGGAGGCGGAATTCGAGGTGGTACGGGCCAACCTCGCCGATTTTAAGTCGCTCAAAAGCCAGTCCGGGATCCTCGCCGGTGCATTGGAGGATGAGTTGAGCGCCTTCCACGGCCAGCTTCGTGCCTTTTCGTGCCCGGGGAAGCTCGGTGGCCGCTTTCTTGCCTTGGCGCACCTTTCCTTCGATGAACGGCTTGTCGAAATTCGTCCACTCGCGGTGCTTTTGCTCCGTCGGTGACGCGGCGACTGGGGCGCACTCCTTCGGCGTGGCGTGCAGGACGTCCTTCGCCATGTCGTGCCATTGTTTGACGAGTCGCTGCACGAGGTCGGGATGCTCGGCTGCCACGTTGCGCCGTTCCGTGCGGTCATCGGGCATGTGATAAAGCTCCCAGGGCTGGCTTTGAAAGCTGACGAGCTTCCAATCGCCCTCTCGCAGGCCGCGATCCGAGCCGAAAAGCAGATGAATCGGCGGACGTGCCTTCATTTCATTCCCGGCGAGGATGGGAGCGAGCGAGGTTCCGGCCAGCGGGGAAGGCTCGCGACCCGCAAATGTCTCCGGCACCTTCGCTCCGGCGAGTTCGGCAAAGGTAGGAAGCACATCCACGAGGTGTGCGGACGAGGCGATGATGCTGCCCGGCTTCTGTTTGAGGCCTGCGGGCCAATGCAGCACCGCCGGCGTGGAGATGCCGCCCTCGAACTGGTTCTGTTTGAAGTAGCGAAAGGGTGAATTCCGCGCCCAGGCCCAGCCGGTGCTGTCACTCCAGCTCGTGCTGGAATCAAAAGGCGGCGAGTCCGGCTCCGGGCGGCCGCGATCGTAGGGGCACGCGCCGTTGTCGGAGATGAAAAGAATCACCGTGTTCGCCAGATCGCCGCTCTTTTCGAGATCGGCAATGAGGCGTCCCATCTCTTGATCGACGCGGTCGATAAGCGCCGCATAGGCCGCCATGCGCTTCGCCTCCCAGGCCCGGCGTTCTGGCGTGAGCTGATCCCAGCCACGCACATGCTCCGGACGCGGGCTTTCCTTCAAATCGGCGGGCAGCAGGCCGATCTGCTTCTGTTTGGCGACTCGTGCGGTGCGCACCGCATCCCATCCGAGGTCGTATCGACCGAGGTACTTCCGATAATCGGCCTCCAGCGGTTGGAGCGGCGCATGCGGCGCATTGAAGGCGACATAGTGAAACCACGGTTTCTTCGTCTCGCGGGCCTCGGCGATGAATTTCAACGCGTGATCCACATTCGCCACCGTCGTGTAAAAGCCCTTCGCCGGGACTTCGAACTTCCCGCCGTTCAGCCGGAAGGTTTTGTCGCCGAGGTAGTAGTTCGTCGCGCCGGAGAGATGGCCAAAGAAGCGCTGGAAGCCGAAATCGGTCGGCTCCTTGCTCAGATGCCATTTGCCCGTCATCGAGGTGAAATAGCCCGCCGGAGCCAGCACCTCAGGAAGGGTGACCGCGTTCTTCAGGCTCTCATCACCCGCCTGACGGCACCAGCGACCGCTGAGCAGGCTCACCCGAGAGGAGTGGCACTTCGCCGTGTTGTAGAACTGCGTGAAACGCACGCCATTCGCCGCGAGCCGGTCCAGATTCGGTGTGTCGATCTCCCCGCCATAGCAGCCGAGATCGGAAAAGCCGAGGTCATCGGCCATCACGAGCAGGAAATTCGGCTGGGCCGCGAAAAGCGAAGGGCAGAAGGCGAGGAGGAAAAGCAGCAGGCGCATGGTGGCGTGAACGCCGGAGGGCCTCAAAACTTCCTCGCAATGCGCCCCATCCACGGCTCGTTTGCACGCCATGTCCCGACTTCTTGCCGTTATCCTCTTCGCTTTTAGCCCTTTGCTCTCCGCTGAAAAGCCCAACATCATCGTCATCATGGCCGATGACCTCGGTTACGGCGATCTGGGCTGCTACGGCGCGAAATCGGTGACGACGCCAAACATCGACCAACTGGCCGCGAAGGGCCTGCGCTTCACCAGCGGCTACTGCAGCGCCTCGACGTGCACGCCGACGCGGTTTTCACTGCTCACAGGCACCTTTGCATTTCGCCAAAAAGGCACCGGCGTGGCTCCACCGAATGGTCCGGCACTGATCAAACCCGGCACGGAGACCATCGCCTCTATTTTGAAGAAAGCAGGCTATGCCACCGCCGTGATCGGCAAATGGCATCTCGGCCTCGGCGATCCCAAACCGGATTGGAATGGCGATTTGAAGCCCGGTCCGCTGGAGATCGGTTTTGATCACTGCCTGCTGCTGCCCACCACGAACGACCGCGTGCCGCAGGTCTATGTGGATGATCATCGTGTGCGCAATCTCGACCCGAAAGACCCGCTGTGGGTCGGCGACAAGGCCCCCGACGAAAATCATCCCACTGGCATCACGCATCGCGGCACACTGCGCATGAACTGGACGCATGGTCACAACCAGACGATCCACAACGGCATCGGGCGCATCGGTTTTTACACCGGCGGCAACGCCGCACGCTTCCGCGATGAAGACCTCGGCGATGCCTGGATCAACGAAACGAACCGCTGGATCGAAGCCCATGCGAAAGAGCCCTTCTTCCTCTATTTCGCCAGCCACGACATTCATGTGCCGCGCATGCCGCACGAGCGGTTTCAGGGCAAAACCACGCTCGGCTATCGAGGTGACGCCATCGTCGAGTTCGACTGGAGCGTCGGCGAGATCATGAAAACGCTCGAACGCCTCAAACTGGCCAACAACACCCTCATCGTGCTTTGCTCCGACAACGGTCCCGTGCTCGACGACGGCTACGTCGATGGCGCGGTCGAAAAACTCGGCTCCCATACACCTGCCGGGCCGTTCAGCGGCGGCAAATACAGCGTCTATGAAGGTGGCACGCGAACGCCTTTCATCGCCACCTGGCCTTCTCGCATCCAGCCGGGCGTTTCGGATGAGGTTGTTTGCACCGTCGATCTTGCCGCCAGCTTGGCGGCACTGACCGAAACGCCTCTCGCTGAAAACGCCTGCCTCGACAGCCAGAACATCCTCCCTGCCCTCCTCGGCGAAAAAGGTGCCAAAGGCCGCGATTCACTGCTCCAGCAGGACAACAACGGCACGAACCTTGGCCTCCGCATGGGCGAGTGGAAGCTCGTGCGCATGAAGACCAAGGGCAAATCCCAAGCCGTGGTCACAATGAAGACCCGCGATGAAAGCCAAGCCCCGTTACACCGCCTTTACCATCTGCTGGATGATCCCACCGAGCTCAAAGACCTCAGTGCCGAGCAGCCCGAGCAACTGAAAACGATGATCGCGAAGATGGATGAGATTGTCGCGGCACCGACGCGAAAGTAAGCCTCTGCACAGCTCTTCTCGACGTAGATTCCAAGGCCGCTGACAGCACATGGGGACAGAAAATGTTATCTGGGTTCTGCTGTCCCCATGCGCTGTCCGCATCATCGCTCCAGCCACAGCGTGCCGGTGCGGAAGTCGAGCGTCATGCGGCCGCCATGCCAGAAACGGGAGCCTATGCGTTTTGGGCCGGGCATCACATACAGTTGAGGATCAGCGTAGGTCTGGCCGCAGAGCGAAATGGCAGGTCCGCGAATGATTCGGGCTCCGGCTTGATCCGCCCGAACGCTGCCGCCCACACCGCTGAGCATCAACCCACGTCCCATGTCGAGTCCGCCACGTGCCTGGCCGAGCTGGGCGGCGGTGCTCTGATCAATGACAATGCCCCACGATGAACCGGTATCGACCACCGCATCCCAGGAGATGCCTCCGGTGCTCACACGGATCATCGGCAGGCCATTCACCCAGCGAAAAGGTGTCCGCGAGAGGCGGCTGCCATTCGGAATGAAGGAACGACCAAATCCCAGCTCCACGCGGCGGGCCCGGTAATCGTAGGTGACGAAGCTGCAGGACCGCCGGAGATGATCGATGCCCAAAATGGCGCTGCCAAGGCCGCCGGGCCGCTGGCTCGTGCTGGCCCGGATGTAGCAACTCACATTCTCCGTGTGCCAAGGGCCGAGATCGAAGCTGCGCATGATGCCCTGCCGGGCCGCCGCGCTGCCGTGAATGCCTTTGATGCTCGTGCCTCGGCCGGTCTGGGCGATCTCATTCATGGCGGCGAGGTTGGATTCAATGACACTGACGGAGGCGCCGGTATCGAGCAGCATGGAAACGGGCCGGTGGCGGTTGATGCTGGCATTCACATGCGGGGCATCTGCTCGGAAATGCAGCGGCAGCACGAGATCCGCGCCGCTTCGCGAGGGCAGATAGGCTCCGGGCATGACGCAGGAAGCCAGCAACGAGAGGAGGGGCAGGAGCAGATGGGGTTTCATGGAAAGGTTCTTGAGCCGGAAGGGCAGCGATGCAGTGATGACCCAGATGGACGAAACGCAACCAACCGATGCCCCGAACGACAATTACGAGCTGCTGGACAGCGGCGGAGGTCGTGTGCTCGAAAAATGGGGACACACGGTCTTTGCGAGACCGGGCCAGCAAATCTGGTGGCGGCGTAAACTGCCCGGTGGCGAGTGGAAGAAGGCGCTGGACCTCAAACGCGATCTGAAGCAGCCGCAGAAGGTGCGCTTCGGCCAGCTCGTGTTTCTCATCGGCGGCCCCGGAGGCAGCCCGCGGGCTCTTGGCCCCGAATTGCGTGATTCATGGGATCGCGTGACGGCAATGTGCGCGGCCTTTTCGGCGAAGATGCGTCGTCCGGCGCGGGTGCTGCATCTCTTTGGCGGCGTGGGCGGTCACACCCTAGCCGCCGCGCAGGGTGGAGCGAGCGTGGCGCATGTGGAGGCGCATCAAGAGTCTCTCTCGCGTGCTCGTGAGAATGCCACACTCAATGCCACGACGCTCGCCAGCCGTGACATTCGCTGGGTGCTGGATGATCCCGTGAAGTTTGCGCAGCGTGAGAAGGCGCAAAATGCCCGCCATGACCTCGTCATCGTCGATCCGCACAGCTCGCGGGAAGCGAAGCATGGCTTCGAGCCGGAGCGTGACCTTGCCTCACTCATCGCCACGGCGAGCGGCTTGCTCAGTGACACGCCGCTGGGTCTCGTGGTGGTCTGCCGCCAGGGCAATCTCTCCGCGACGACGCTGCAAAACCTCATGAAGCATGAGCTGAGCATCTTCGGCGGCACTTTTGCCTGCGGTGAGCTTTTGCTGCGCGGTGGCGAAGGTGTGCCACCAGCACCCTGCGGAGCTTTTGCCCAGTGGCAGAAGTGATCAGCGGCGCTGCTGAGGATGATGACCGTGAACGGGCTTCGGCTTGTTGAAGGAGGCGCGGCGCAGCTTGTCCATCATCGCAATGCCCATGCCGTGCTCGAACATCGGCTCGGCGATGATTTCATCGACGCCGAGTTCATCCAGCCGGCGCAGGCAGTGGAAGAAACGCACGGCGGCCTCGGGCAGCTTTCCGCTGCCGGGGCTGAGCATCATCACTTCTTCCCAATCATGCAGGCCGACATAACCATCGCGTTCCTCACCGCTGAGACTGAGCAAGGCGTAGGTTTTGCCTTCTTCGGCATGAAAGTCTGAGGGCCGGGTGAGCAGACGCAACGGGGTGCGCGGCGCGTAATGCTTCGCGAGCTGGCCGGGAGCATCCGAGGCCTCATCAAGCAAGGTTCGCGGGGCGAGCTGCACTTTGCCGTAGGGCTTCAAATCCTCCGGTGTGAGCGGGCCGGGCCGCACGATGGTGATCAGAGGCTTCGGACTAGCGGCCTCAATGCGAATGATGGTGGATTCGAGGCCGTGGAGACTGGCTCCGCCATCGACGATGAGCGGAATGCGTCCATCGAGTTCCGCCTGGACCGCCGCCGCGCTGGTGGGGCTGATGGAACCAAAGCGGTTCGCACTCGGCGCGGCGAGCGGCTTTTCCAAGGCGGCGATGATGCGGCGAAAAACAGGATTGCTGCTCACGCGGACGGCCACAGTGGGCAGCCCGGCGGTCACGAGATCGGGCACGATGGGCTTCTTCGGCAGCAAAATCGTCAACGGGCCGGGCCAGAAGCGCTCGGAGAGTTGCTTCACGACTTGCGCAATCTCCGCCGGCACCTCGGCGACGGTATCGAGCTGGTTTTTGTGCGGCAGATGCACGATGAGCGGATCAAACGTAGGCCGTTCTTTGGCCTCGAAAATCTTTGCGACGGCTGCGGCATCGAGCGCATTGGCCGCGAGGCCATAGACGGTCTCCGTGGGCAGCGCGACGACCTCTCCACTGCGCAGCAAACGCACCGCCTCCTCGACGGCATGATGCAGCAGCGGTGGCTCGTCGGTGGGGAGGATGGTCGTTTGGATGTCGCTCATGAGGGGCGTGCCGGGCTTTCGATCATGGCCCAGGCGTTGTGATTGTGGATGGACTCGAAGTTTTCGGCCTCGACGCGGAACCAGGTGATTCGGGGATGGCTTTTGACCTTCTGAGCGACGTTTCGCACGAGATCCTCGACGAAGACGGGATTGTCGTAGGCGGCCTCGGTGACGAATTTTTCATCGGGACGCTTCAGCAGGCTGTAAAGCTGGGCGCTGGCGGAGGTCTCGACGAGCTCGATGAGGTCCTCGATCCAGACTGGCTCGCTGAAGCGGATGGCGAGGGTGACGATGCCACGCTGATTGTGCGCTCCACGGGCGCTGATGGCCTTCGAACAGGGGCAGAGCGTGGTCACGGGCACTTCGACGGTCAACACAAAGTCCGTCTGTTCTTTGTCGGCATTCACCTCGAAGATGACGCCGTAATCAAGCAGGCCCTCGGCACCGCTGACGGGTGCTTTTTTGGCGCGGAAGTAGGGGAAGCGCAGCTCGATGTGCGCTTTATCCGCATGAAGCTTCTTGATGAGCTCTCGCGGCATGCCAGCGACGGTGCTGACGGTGAGCTCGGCGCCGTGGGCATGCAGCACCTCGACAAAGCGGCTCATGTGCGTGCCTTTGTATTGATGCGGCAGATCAACGGCGAGGGAGACCGTGGCCACGGTGTGCTGCACGGCGCTATCGCGATCGCGGATGCGCAGGGGAAAGCGCAGGCTGCGAACGCCTACGCGGTCGATGGGAAGCTGGCGGTCATCGCGTTCGCTCTGGGTGTCAGTGAGGGCGGACATGGAAGGGAAGGCTGGGAGACAAAAATCCCACTGCCGCCGGAGCAACAGTGGGATCAAGATGAAAAATCAACGCCGGACCAGATCAGGGCAGGAGGTTGATGGAGCGCGCACGCTTGACCTCACGGACGACCTTGCGATGAAGCCAGGCAGGGAGGCCGGTAACGCGGCGAGGAATGAGCTTGCCGGATTCCGTGGTGAAACGGGCCAGGATCTCAGGGTTGGTGTAGACGACCTTCTCCACGGGGATGTCCACACGACGGCGGGGCATCTTGCGGTTGTGACGGCGCAGGTTGGAGAGACGTTCTTTGGTCTTCGGTTGCATGGTAAGGGACGGATTAGCGGATTTCGCGGTGCAGGGTGCGCTTCTTCATGAAGTGATTAAACTTCACTTTCTCGAGGCGGTTCGGCGTGCGGACGCTTTTCTTGTTGCGCGTGGTCACGTAGCGTGAAGTCGGCATTCCTGCGGCTTTCGCTTCGGTGCATTCAAGGATGATGATGTCTCGCGGCATAAATTTTGGGGCGCGGAGGCTAGGTTACTCTTTACTAAAGTCAAGCGACTCTCCTGAGTTGTTGGAATTTGAGCTGGTGGTGGTGGTTTCTTCCTCGTCTTTATCGTCGTCTTTGTCGTCATCGGCACCGTCATCGAGGCCGAAGAGGCTGTGGACGGGGCGATTCCAGGAGTTCCGGCGGCCTTCGCGTTCGATCTTCTCCTGCCATTTGATGCCGTAACGGGCGAAGGGCATGGCTTCGAGACGCTCTTCCATGATTTTTTCGCCGGTGCCTTCGCAGATGCCGTAGGTGCCATTGTCGATGCGTTTGAGCGCCTCGTTGATCTCGTAAAGGGCGTCCTGTTCCTTGCCGAGAAGGCTAAGAGCGAAATCGCGGTCGTAGGCATCGCTACCAGCATCGGCTTGATGCATGCCGAAGGCGGAGGAATCACCGCCGCCGCCCATGGTCTCGCTGGCCACACCTTCGATGGAGTTCATGTAGGCATCACGCAGCTCGATGAGGCGCTGCTTCTGCTTTTTGAGGAAAGGGGTCATCTTCACCGGACCTTTGGCGATCTCGATGGTAGCTCCTTCTTCCTCGGCCACGCGGCGCGGCGTGCCGGTCTTCGGTCCGGTGCTGACCTTCCCCTTCGGAATCGTCACGGGCGCCTTGGAGGCTGGCTTGGCAGCCTTTGCTGGAACCGCTGGCTTCGCCGGAGCCGCGGGTGCGGGAGTTGGAGTTGGTTCAGCCTTCTTTTCAGGGACTTTCACGGCTGGCTTAACCGGCGCTTTGGGAGTGGGTGCCGAAACTTTTTTGGCTGGAGCCGCTGGCTTCTTAGCTGGGGCGGTGGTTTTGGCAGGCACTGCTTTTTTCGCAGGAGCGGCTTTTTGGGGGGCCGGCTTGGCCGCTGGCTTCTTCGCCGGGGCGGCTTTTTTGGGTGCGGGTTTCGCAGGGGCTTTCTTCACAGGTTGGGGGGCAGGCTTTTTGGAAGCGGGTTTCTTAACGGGGACAGGTTTCCCCTTCGGCTTCCCTGCCGGTTTAGAAGGCGCTTTCTTGGCGGGCTTCGCAGTAGGCTTCTTGGCCGCTGCTTTGGACTTTTTCGCAGGCATGGACGGGCAGGGTATTGAGTTCCGAAGGATGTTTTCAAGCAGCCCGCATCGGCGGGCCGGAAAAAGAGGCGCGGATTCTGTCTCGCTAGCCAGAAAGCGCAAACGGATATTCCGAGCCACCAAAATGCTTCAGAAGCCCGTATTTTGGCCGGTTGCCGCATTTGGTGGCTGCCGTAAGCTACCGCCATGCCCACTGATCCAGCCCCCAGTTCTCCCGTGACCCGCCTGTGGTCTTTTATCCGGGCGATCCTCGATCTCGTGCTCGATTTGAGCTTCAAGCGCCTCGTCACACCAAAGCTCATCCGGGTGGTCTATGCGCTGAGCCTCGTGGGGGCTGTGATCTACACCTGGCGCTGGATGGATAGCTTCCTGGGCTTCATCACGGCTCCCCTGGCCCTTTTGGCCTATGCCATCGTGGCCCGCGTGACGGTGGAGCTGATCCTCGTCATCTTCCGCATCGCTGAAAAGATCGCTCCGCTGGATGAGAATGCCCCGGAGCAGGAAGACGTGCTCTCGAAGCTCAAGAAATGAACTTCCCGGGATTCAAAATCCCGTTCGGATCGAGCGCCTTCTTCAGTGCCGTGTGCATCGCCCGCGCCGCCTCAGGCACCGCATGTGGATACCAGCGCGCCTTCGCGATGCCGATGCCGTGCTCGCCGGTGATGGCGCCTTTCCAGGCGATGATTTGATGGAAGAGGCGGTCGAGAGCCGCCTCGGCCTTTTCGCGAATCGGCGGATCGTCCATCGTGGGCACCATGATGTTGACGTGAATGTTGCCATCGCCCGCATGACCAAAGCAGGCCACGGGAAAACCAAACTCAGCCTGCAACTGCTCGGCGAACTCGACGAGTTCAACGAGCTTGCCACGGGGCACGACGATGTCTTCGTTCAGCTTGATGAGACCGGTGTTGCGCAGGCTGTAGCTGAACTCGCGGCGCAGCTTCCAAAACGCCTCGCAAGCCTCTTCGCCCATGGCTTCTTCGAGGCAGATGCAGCCGAGCTCACGCACGAGCTTGGCCAGCAGTTGCAGCTCACCTTTGACCGATTCGGCCTGGCCGTCGATTTCGACAAGCAAATGGGCATCGCCCTTCGGCGTGACCGATTCGCCGAGATACTCACGAGCCGCACGAAGCGTGAATTTGTCCGCAATCTCGAGCGCGGAGGGTAAAAAGCCGCTGCCGAGGATGCGCTGCACGGCGTTCGCCGCTTCCGCGAACGAATTGAAGCCCGCCGACAGCATCGCCCGCATCGGTGGATGCGGAATAATGCGCAGTGTGGCCTGCGTGACAATACCGAGCAGCCCCTCGCTGCCCACCATGAGGCCCACGAGGTCAAAGCCGGTTTTGTTTTTGTGACACCGACCGCCTGCCTCCAGGATGCTGCCATCCGCCAGCACCGCCTGCAAACCGAGCACGTAATGCCGCGTGACACCGTATTTCAGGCACCGAGGCCCGCCCGCATTCGTCGCGATGTTGCCACCGAGGCTGCACTCCTTCAGCGAGGCGGGGTCCGGCGGATAGAACCAGCCCAGTTTGCGCACGGCGGCCTGCAAATGCCCCGTGATCACCCCCGGCTCCACGACAGCCACGCCGTCCTCCGTTTTGATTTCGACGATGCGATTCATCTTCGCCAGCGAGAGAGCAATCCCCCCACGTGACGGCACACAACCTCCCACATAACCCACACGGGCCCCCTGTGGCGTCACGGGAATCTGGTGCTCATTGGCAAAGCGCAGCGTCTTGGAGACATCGTCCGCGTTCTGCGCATGCACCACGACCTCCGGCGGATGCGAGGCAAACCATTTATCCGTGCTGTGCGTGGCGAGATCGGCCGCCGTGGTCGAAACGCGGTCGGGGCCGAGAAGAGAGAGGAGTTGATCGGCGAGGGAGGCCATGCGGCCTTCTTTCGATCAAATCACCGCAGGTGCAACCTTCACCACCAATCGGCGACTGCCTGCTTCATATCCAGTCTTGTTCTCGGCGCGCCTTAAACCGTCAGAATTTCCTTTTCCTTGGAAACGACGTGCTGGTCGATTTCGGCGATCTTTTTGTCCGTCATCGTCTGTACATCTTTTTCGAGGCGGTGAAGATCGTCTTCCGTGATGCTGCTGTCCTTCTCACCCGCTTTGAGAGTCTCCAAAGCATGGCGGCGGGCGCTGCGAACGCGGACGCGGGCCTCTTCACCGAGCTGTTTCACCATTTTCACCATCTGCTCACGGCGCTCCTGAGACAGGGCGGGGATCGGGAGGCGGATCACCTTGCCCTCGATGCTGCCATTCAGGCCGAGGCGGGACTCACGGATCGCGCGGTCGATGTCCTGGAGCGTACTAGAATCAAACGGCTCAATGCGGATGAGGCGTGCGTCCGGCGTGGTGATCATGGCGAGCTGCTTCAGCTTCATGTGGCTGCCGTAGCTATGGACATGCACGTCCATGTTCTCGACAAGAGCGGGGCTCGCCTTGCCTGTGCGCACGGTGGCAAATTCGTGAATGGCGTGCTCGACGGCTTTCGTCATCGATTCGTCGCATTCCATGATGGTGAGTTCAGCGTCCATAGAGATCAGGGATAAGTTGGTTCACCCTTTCTTGGACGCTCCCGCCGGGAAGCTCAAGCGCATTCCTCGACCTTCGCCTCACGCCCCCGCCGCATCGACCAGCGTGCCGATGTGCTCGCCAGTGAGGGCGCGGCGGATGTTATCCGGCTCGTTCATGCTGAAAACGCCGATGGGCATGTTGTTTTCCATGCAGAGAGAAAAGGCGGTGGCGTCCATGACCTTCAGCTGGCGCGTCAGGCACTCGTGGAAGCTGATGCGGTCGAATTTGACGGCGTTGGGGTTTTTATTCGGATCGGCGTCGTAGATGCCGTCCACCTTCGTGGCCTTCAAAACAATGTCGGCGCTGATCTCGCTGGCACGCAGCGCAGCCGTCGTGTCGGTCGAAAAGAAGGGATTTCCCGTGCCGGCGGCGAAGATGACCACGCGGCCGAGTTCCAGGTGACGCATGGCCACGCGGCGGATGAAGGGCTCGGCGACGTTGTCCATCTTGATGGCGCTTTGCACGCGGGTAGGTACGTCCATGGCCTCCAGCATGCTCTGCACGGCCAAACTGTTCATCACGGTGGCCAACATGCCCATGTAATCGGCCGTGGCACGTTCCATGCCTTTGTTTGAGGCGCTCACGCCACGCCAGAAATTGCCACCGCCGACCACGAGGGCGATTTCGAGGCCGGTTTGATGCGCGGCTTTGATCTGCGCCGCCATGTCCTCGACGATGGGCGGGCTGATGTTGTCCGTGCTGCCCGGCTGCCTCAATGCCTCGCCGCTGAGTTTAAGAAGAACACGACGGAATTTGCGAGGAGTGGTATCGGACATGCGGAGAAGCGAAGTTGAACCATAAAGCATGCAGCGCCGAGCCTTGCAAAGGTAAATCTGCCGTCGGTAGCACCGCATTTGAGGGGCTGGTGGTTTGCAAAAGGTTTGGGTTGCTTCCCGCGGAAATTTTTTGGTAAAACCGCGTCCAACCCGGTTCTGAACCATGAAAAAATCCGCACTCCCGCTGCTCTTTTCCGTGCTCGCTCTGCTAGCGCTTGCCTTGACGCTTCTGTGGCAGCGACCTGCCAGCGAGCCATCCACATCGGAAAATGAGCTGCCCAAGAAGGGGGCCGATACAAGCGCGCAGATGACGCCGGTGGCGCTGAAGACGACGCAGAAGACCGCTCGCAGCGAGCCGCTGCCGGACATTGATCTGCGTCAAAAGAAGAGTGCGGCGGCGGGACGGTCGGAGGCGGTAGCTGAGCTCAAGCGACTCGTTTCTGGCTTGTCCGTGGATTTTGACCCGGTGACAGGTTCGCCGAAGTGGATCGGGTCCAACGCGGCGCTATTGACGGGCCCGCAGAAGGACCTGGCGGCGAGGGACAAGGACGCGCCGGTGCGGGCCTTCATCGACGCCAACCGCAAGATCTTCGGGCATGATGCACGGGCGCTGGAGTCGGCACGGCGGGTGACGGACTATGCGACGGAGCGCGGCCCTTCGCGCAAGGTGGTGTGGCACCAACAGCACGCAGGCATTGATGTTTTCGAGGCCGTTTTGCAGGCGAACCTGACGACGGAGGCGGCGTTGATCAACATCGGCAGCCAGTTTATGCCGCAGGCCGGTCTGTCAGCAGCTCCGGTGCCTGAGCCCGGGCTCAACGTGCAGCAGGCGGTGGCGGCGGCGGGCCAGAATGTGGGGGAAAAGATGACGGCGGAGAGCGTGCGCCCCATCGGCCCGCCTGCGGCGCAGCCGGACCAGCGGCAGCAGTTTCGTGCAGCCATGCTGACGGACGCGGATGCGAAGCTGACGTGGCTGCCGATGAATGAAAGCAGCATGCGGCTGGCCTGGGATGTGACTTTGACCAGCCGCAGCCGTGCGGAGATGTACCGGGTGCTGGTGGATGCCGAAAACGGCGATGTGCTGGTCCGGCAGGCGCTGACGGCCTACATCAGCGATGCGACGTATCGCGTTTTCACGACGGAAAGTCCCACGCCGATGTCGCCGGGTCATGAAAAGCCCTCCAGCCTGCAACCGCTGCCGACGAACCGTGTGCTGGTCACCACGCCGGCGCTGAACACGACTGCGTCTCCGAACGGCTGGATCAATGACGGGGACAACATCACCAGCGGCAACAACACCGATGCTTACACGGACACGAATGCGGACAATGCGGCGGATCTGCCGCGCACGACGGGCACGAGCCGTGTGTTTGATTTCCCGTATGATCTGACGCAGGAGCCATCGAACTTCAAAGACGCCTCGGTGACGCAGCTCTTCTACTGGTCCAATTTCATGCATGACCGGATGTATGAGCTCGGTTTCACAGAGGCGGCGGGGAATTTCCAGACGGACAACTTCGGCCGGGGCGGCGTGGGCAATGATCCGGTGAATTCGGAGGCACAGGACGGCAGTGGCACGAACAACGCGAACTTCTCCACCCCGGTGGATGGCGGTCGCGGCCGCATGCAAATGTACAACTGGACGAATGCCACGCCGGACCGCGATGGCTCGTTTGAGGCGGAGGTGGTGCTTCATGAATATGGCCACGGCGTGAGCAACCGGCTCGTCGGCGGCCCTTCGGTGACGATCTCCGCCCTTTCCACGCGCGGCATGGGTGAGGGGTGGAGTGATTTTTATGGTCTGGCGCTTACAGCGGAGGCTTCCGACAATCCCCACGGGAACTGGTCCCGCGGAGCCTGGAGCCGCTATCTGAGCAGCGGTTGGTATTCGGAGAACTATTACTACGGGGCCCGTCGCTACAGCTACAGCACGGACATGCTCAAGAATCCGCACACGCTGCGGGACATCGACCCGAATCAGGTGGACTGGCACACGAGCGTGCCGCGAAATCCAACCTACGCGGCCACGCAGGATGCCACGCAGGTGCACTACCAGGGCACGGTGTGGTGCGTGGCACTGTGGGACCTGCGGGCGAATCTGATTTTGAAGCACGGCTTCGCCATCGGCAATGACCGGGCGCTTTTCCTGGTGACGGAGGGCATGAAGTACGGCCCGGCGAATCCGAGTTTCATCCAGAGCCGCGATGGCATCCTGCAGGCGACGCTGGTGAACCATCCGGGCGATTTGGGCGAGGTGTGGACGGCGTTTGCAAAGCGCGGCATGGGAGACGGAGCCACGGCACCGGCCAGCACCACGACAACGGGCATCGTGGAGCAGTATGACGTGCCGGACAGCCTGGAGATCAGCGACCGCAGCGGCTGGAACATCGAGGGCACCAAGGGTGGCCCCTTCACGCCAGCGACAAAGACGCTCACGCTGAGCAATGACGGTGCTTCAACGATCAACTGGAGTTCCAATCCGAACGTCTCCTGGCTGAGTGTGAGTCCCGCAAGCGGCTCGCTGGCCCCTGGGGCGAATGTGACGGTGACCGTGACGACTCAGGCGAACGCAGTGGAGCCCGGTTTCCACAGTACGAACCTCGTATTCACGAATACGGGCTCCAATTTCAACCAACCGATCGGCATCCGTCTCTATGTGACGCCTCCGGTGGCGGTGAGCTTTGATTTGGGCACTGATCCGGGCTGGACCACCAGCGGCCAGTGGGCCTATGGCACACCGACAGGCAGCGGTGGCAGCGCCGCCGGTGGCGCGGGCAATGCGGACCCGACAGGCGGGGCGACAGGCAGCAGCGTGTTCGGCGTGAATCTGGCTGGAAATGCCGCCACAGCCGTTGGCGGGCCGTTTTATCTCACGAGCACACCGGTGGATCTTTCGACGAGAAAAACGACGCGGCTGCGGTTTAAACGCTGGCTGAACACGAACGTGCTGAGCAGCACGCGGGCGACGGTGGAGGTCAGCACGAATGGGACGACCTGGCGGGAGGTGTTTGTCAATCCAGGCACGGCCATCACGGACAATGCCTGGCAGACGATGGAGTATGACATTTCCTCCATCGCGGACCAGCAGCCAGCCGTGCAGGTGCGCTGGAGTTATCAGAATGTGGTCGCGGGCACGGCTTACTCGGGATGGAACATTGATGACGTGGAGTTTCTCGGTGAGCCGACGGCTCAGTTCAGCATCGCGGCGGCTTCCACCGCGGCGGAGTCGGACTCGCCGATCACCGCCACCCTGAATCTCAACGTGGCGCAGGACGCGAGTGTCACGGTGAACCTCTCTTCCAGCAACCTGGCTGCGGCGACGGTGCCTGCGAGCCTCACGCTGCTGGCCGGCGAGACCTCGAAGACCTTCACGATCACCCTGGTGGATGATGCGAACCTGGACGGCACGCAGTCGGCGGTGATAACCGCTTCCGCCCCGTTCATCGGCACGGGCACGCACAGCCTGGCCGTCACGGACGATGAAACGGCTGTTTTGACGCTCACCGCGCCTGCGAGCGCCGCCGAGGGCTCCACGGGGCTGAGTGGCAGTGTGAGCGTGAGCGCCGCACCGACGCAAAATGTCACGGTACTGCTCAGCGCGGCCTCTACGCGGCTTTTGGTGCCTGCGAGCGTGGTAATCCCCTCCGGCAGCACCGGGCCGGTAAACTTCACTTTTGATGCGGCGGACAATTTGCTGGCCGAGGGGCCGCAAAATGTCGTTTTGACCGCCAGCGTGGCGAATTGGACGCCCGGCACGGCCACCGTGACGGTGAATGATGACGAATCGCCCGCCATGGTGCTCACGGGACCTTCCTCCGCACGGGAGGGAGACGGGCCGCAGACTTACACCGTCACCGTGAACACCGTGCAGGCCACGGACCGCACGTTGAGCCTCGCCAGCAGCGACCCGAGTGAGCTGACTGTGCCTGCGAGCGTGGTGATCCCCGCCGGGCAGTTCAGCGCCAACTTTGACGCGGCTCCGCAGGACGACGCGGTGCTCGATGGAGTTCAAAACGCCACGTTGACGGCCAGCAATGCCGGTTTCCCGGACGCGACACGCGTGGTGAGCATCGCGGACAATGAGGTGAGCGCCTACACGTTTGCCGCCATCGCCAGCCCGCAAAAGCGCAACAAGCCCTTTGATGTGGTCATCACGGCGCGGGACATCAATGGCGCGGTCATCACGAATCACAGCGGCAGCGTCACCTTGACTTCGTCGTCATCCGGCGGGGTGGTTCCTTTCTCACCCGGCAGCGTCAGTGGCTTCGTCAATGGTGCAGCCACCGCAGCGGTGAATGTGACGGCCACCGCCACGGCCATGACACTCAGCGCTGCCGATGCGGGAGGGAAGACCGGCCTCAGCAATGCCTTCGACGTTCAGCCAGTGACGCATGACACCTTCGTTTTCAGTGGCATGCCCTCCAGCGCCTTCGCGGACACGACCTTCAACGCCACCGCCACCGCCGTGGATGACGTGGGCACGGCACTCACAAGCTACACGGATCCGACCGTGGTGGAGATCCTCGGCTCTTACTTTGACCGCACGGTGGGTTCCACCAGCACCACCAACGGCACGCTCAAGCTTCACAACACCGCCGCACATGATTCCCGCACTCAGATTATCTATACGGCGGCGGAGCTGGGTGCCGCGCCGAAGCTAATCTCCGCTTTCAGCGTCTCCCGCCTCACCACCGGCGGACAGGCGATGCTGAACTACAAGGTCCGGCTTAAACACACCACGCTGGACAGTTTTGACGGCCGTAGTTGGGAAGAGGACGGCTGGACCACGGTCTATACTACCACCAGTTTCACCGCGTCGGGAACGTTCCACACCTTCAACTTGAAGCCCTTTGCCTACGATGGGGTGCGAAACCTCATGGTGGACATCAGCTTTGATAATACCACCGCCTCGACCGCTGGCACCCTGCGCCAGACACCCGCCACCACGAACCGCATGCTCAGCGGCACCAGCAACAGCACTCATGGTGATCCCACCACTTGGACCGCAGCCTCCGGCCCCGTGCCCGTGATCTCTAATGAGCTACCGACGATGCTATTCAACGAAGCACGTTCTCTTGGTGCCATCCCTGCGTCGCCCGTGGCCTTCACCAGCGGGGTGTGGAGCGGCCAAGCATTCTCTCCTCAGGCCTCAATCTGGCTGCGGGCCACCGCGCCCTCCGGAGTGACGGGCCTGAGCAATCTCATCATCATTTCCAACCCAAGTACCACCGTTGGCACGGAAACGGTGTTCACAGATGGCTTTGAAGCGGGCGTCCTCGGTGCCTCATGGAGCACGGCGGGCAACAGCGGAGCCACCGCCCGTACGCAGGTGACCACCGCGAACACCCCGAAGACCGGTGCCTACCATCTCACCATGGACACCACGAGCTCAACCACGGGCACCTTCGCAGCGAACCGGCCCACGCTCACACTGAACCTTGCCGGACGGAAAAACGTTTCACTAGAATGGTTCGCGAAGAGCTTTGCTGATGATTCCCATGCTCCGACTCTGACGGGTCCGTTGGGCACTTTTGGCTCCACGATGAATTATGACGGCGTGGCCATCAGCCAGGATGGCGTCACCTGGGTGGAGGTGAGTGCGCTGCGCTTTCTTTCTTCCAGCTACGGCACCTCGGCGACAAGGGTGTTCCTTGATCCGGTCATTCAACGCCTTGGCTGGAGTTTCAATAGCACTTTCCAGCTTCGTTTCTCCCAGTATGACGATCAGGCCATCGCCAATGACGGCATCGGCATTGACGACGTGGCGGTGAAGGCCAATCCCACGACTTCCATTGCCGTGAATCTGCCGCCTGCGATCACCGAGGGTACCTTGAACCAATCAGTGACCGTGACCTTGCCTGCCGCCGCAGCGTCCAATACGAGCGTCACCTTGACCTCGAATGCTGCCGCCCGCCTGAGTATCGCGTCGCCCGTCACGATCCTCGCCGGGCAGACGAGCGCCAGCACCACCATCAGTGCTCCGCAAAACGTCTTCGCAGACGTAGGCAAGGGAGTCATCGTCACCGCAAGCGCCACCGGCCAGACCACCAGCTACACGCACATCCGCGTAGTCGATGATGAGCAGTCGGTGCTCACGCTCGCCCTGCCAGCCAGTGTGACGGAAGGCGGCAGCAACGGCACTGGAACCGTCTTTATCGAGCCCGTGCAGCCGGTGGCCACCACGGTGTTTTTGATCTCTGGAAACACGGCGGAGGCCACGGTCAGCTCCATTTCCACCATCAGCGCTGGAGCACGATCTTCCACCTTCACCATCGCGCCGGTCAATGATGTGCGGCTCGATGGCACGCAGACAGTCAGTCTCACCGCCAGCGGGCAGGGGCTCGTCTCCGCCAGCGGCAGCCTGGACGTGCTCGACAATGAAACCGTTACGCTCACCATCACCCCACCCGCCACGCTGAGTGAAGGCGGTGCTCCTGGTGTCGGCACCGTGGCACTGTCCGGTCCACGGACTGTGGATACGAGCATCACGCTGGTCTCCAGTGACAACTCGGAGGCCACCGTGGCTGGCACCGTTCTCATCCCTGCCGGCCAAGTTTCCACGAATTTTCAAGTCTTCCCGGTGGAAGATAGCGTGCAGGACGGTGCGCAAAGCGTCACGCTCACCGCCACCGCCGCCGGGTTCTTCGATGGCAGCGCCAGTCTGCAGGTGCAGGACAATGACCCCGCCTCCTTTGAGTGGGCCATCGTGCCCTCACCACAGACGCGTAACGCACCGTTTGCCGTGACCCTCACCGCCCGTGATGCCACGGACAGTACCCTCACTGGATTCAATAGCAGCGTGGCACTCTCGGCGCACTCAGGAGGTGCCTCCCTACCACTCTCCGCCGCCAGCTCCGGCACCTTTGTCAATGGCGTGTGGAGCGGTAATCTGGCCGTTGGAGAAGCGAGCACGAGCGTGACACTCCTGGCCACAGGCGGGGACGGTGCCACGGGCACGTCAGATGCCTTTGAAGTGGTCACGGGCGGCCCGGCGATGGCTCTAGCCTTTGCCCCTGTCACCTCGCCCCATCCCGCTGGCACTGCCATCCCGGTGCAGGTCAGCGCAGTGGATGCAGCAGGTATCCTGGTGAATGAAACGACAGGCCCCGTCACCGTGGAGCTCGTCACCTCCCCTGGTGGGGCTGCGGTGGCTTCTGCAAGCCTGACGCTCGTGAATGGTGCCGCCAGCACGAGCTTTTACGTCCCCGCCGGCCTCGCCGCCGTGCGCCTGGAAGGGACGGCAGGCAGCCTCACCGGCCAGAGCGGCATTTTTGCCATCCAATCGCCAGCGCCCATCTCCTACCCGCCGCCGCAGGTCATGTTCACGGATGGTTTTGAAGATACCACCTTCAAACCGGAATGGACCATCTCCGGCACCGGCACCCACCGCACCATCATCACAACCGCGAACGGCCCGCGCACCGGCACCCGCCACATGACGATGGATTCCACCTCGGATGGCTCCAACGCCCGCAACGAAGCCACTCTAACCCTCAACCTCGCCGGTAAATCAGACGTGGAACTGAGCTTCTGGATGAAGGAGAGTGGTGACGAGGACAGCGGACCACCCACCCTACCCTTCACAGGCGGCGCGGACTTCGACGGCGTGGCCATCAGCAGTGATGGAAACACCTGGTATGAGGTAAAGGGCCTGCGCACCGCCGATGGCATCAGCAGCACCTACACCCAGTTCAAGGTGAACCTCAGCGCCGCCGCCACGACCCATGGCCTCAGCCTCAACTCCGCCTTCAAAATCCGTTTCAACCACTTCGACAACTTCACCTATGGCTCGGACGGTTTTGCTTTCGACGACATCACTGTCACTGCCAACGCCTACACGCCGCCAGAGCCAGTGGCCACGCTCTTTGAGGATGACTTTGAGAGCGGCGTCTTCAGGCCGCAATGGGCCATCACCGGCACCGGCAACCACCGCACCCAGATCACCAACCAGCAAACGCCGCGTGGAGTCTATCATTTGCTCATGGATGTGCACACCACCGGTGATTCACGCAATGAGGCCACGCTCACGCTCGATGTCACCGGCCATCAGGACCTCACGCTGAAGTTCTGGATGAAGGAGAACAACGACGAGGACCAGGCGCCGCCCACCAATCCCTTCACAGGAGGAGCTAATTTCGACGGCGTGGCCGTCAGCACGGATGGCAATACTTGGTATGAGGTGCAGGCACTGCGCGGCGCTGTCTCCAACAACACCTATCAGGAGTTCACCGTCGATCTCAGTGCAGCGGCCACCACCTTCGGTTTCACCCCCGGCGCAGACTTCCGAATCCGTTTCAACCACTTCGACAACTCTTCGTGGGTCAATGGCGACGGCTTCGCCTTCGACAACATCCGCGTGACGGGCCGTCCAGAGCAGCAGCTCGTGCTGAGCGCTCCCGCCACCCTCGCGGAGGGCGGCAGTGCCATGGCAAACGTCACCCTGCCTGCCGTGCAGGCGGTTGACACCGTCATCACACTCGCCACGAACCGGCCCGGCGGCCTCACCGTGCCTGCCACGGTCACGATTCTGGCCGGAAACACCGTTTCGGCGGATTTTGCCATTTCAGTGGCTCAAGACGCCTTTTTGACCGGAAACCTGCCTTTGCAGGTCGTCGCCACCGCAGAGGGTTTTCGACGCAGCGTGGTCGAAATGGCCATTTTGGACGACGAAACGCCCGCAGGCTTTGATGTGAGCCTTCCAGCCACTTTGGCCGAGGGCGGCACGATCAGCGGAAGTGTCTCCATGACCTCCGCGAACCTGTTTGACCTCTCCGTGGCCCTTTCCGCCTCCCCGGCGAATGGATTGACGCTGCCAGCGTCCGTCGCTCTGCCCGCCGGAGCCACCAGCGCCTCCTTTGACCTCACGAAGGCCGAGAATGACACCATCCTGGAACCCGCCAGCACCACCGTGACTGCCAGCGTGGGCTCCGGCAGTGACACCGCCGCCGTCTCCCTCACGGACAACGACGCCTCCGCGCCGCTGGTCATCACCCTGCCTACTAGCGTGCTCGAATCCGCCGCACCACTCACCGGCACTGTCGGCTTTGCCCCGCCAGTCATTGCAGGCACCGATGTGACTGTCACCCTGGTCAGCTCGGACACCAGCGAGCTCACTGTGCCCGCTACCGTGGTCATCCCCGCCGGTGCGGGCAGTGTCTCTTTCGACATCACACCGGTGGACGACACTCTCAGTGATGGTGCCATCACCGTGACGCTGACCGCAAGCGCCTCCGGCCTCACGGGTGACTCACACGACATCAGTGTCCTCGACGATGAAGTTCATCACCTCGCCTTCGATCCGATCAGCTCTCCTCAGCTTGCCCTGGGAGCCTTCTCCATCACTCTGCGTGCCGAATCCATCGATAACCAGACCGTGACGAACTTCACCGGCACCGCCACGCTCTCTGCCGCCAATGCTGGAGGAACTGTCAGCATGACTCCGACAAGCGCCGCTACCTTCATCAACGGCGTTTGGAGCGGCGCGGTGACTTTCCCGGCACCGGCTTCCGCCGTCACCCTCGCTGCGAATGCCACAGGAGGCCTTACCGGTAGCAGCAACAGCTTTGATGTGATCGCCGGCCCCACCCTCGCCATCTTGCCGGCGGCGTTAAACGTCACCACGCTACAAGGTGAAGGCCCCATGAGCCAGGCTCTCGCACTCAGCAACCCCGGCAACGGCTTGCTGAACTGGAGCGCCTCCATCGTTGGCTCCGCCCCATGGCTTTCCTTGTCGTCTTCGTCCGGCACGATTGTTCAAGGCGGAAACGCCAACGTCACCGCCACATTCACTCCAAGCGTCCTCACGGCAGGTGTGTATAACGCCGCCCTGCGTTTCACCTCGAACGATCCCGCGTCCCCCCAGCAGGATGTTCCCGTCACCTTCACCCTGACCGCGCCGGTGCATCACTTTGACTGGAGCACCATTCCCTCACCGCAGGTGGCCAACGTGCCCTTCGCCGCCACTTTGACAGCGAAGGATAGTGCTGGAAACACGCTGACGGGATTTAATGGGCATGCAGCCCTGCGATTGTTCGGACCAGTGAGTGAAGTCAGCAGCGGTGCGGGGACCAATAACACCCTCTATCCTTTCTGGGCTGCCAGCCAGAGCAAAAGCCGCACTCAATGCATCTACCTGCCGGCTGAAGTCGGCATGGTTGGCCGCATCGGGGGCATGAGCTTCAACTTTTATTCAACAGTGACACACGCGAACGTGACAATCCGCCTCAAACACACGGTCATGGCTTCGTACAGTGGAGCGGCGAACTGGGATTCCACCGGCTGGACTACAGTTTATTCTGGCGCACTCACGGTTACAGCGTCCGGATGGCGATCCCTGAGTTTTACCCAGCCGTTCGACTACGACGGCAGCTCGAATCTGATGGTGGATATGAGTTTCAATAACACGGGGTTTTCGTCCGGCGGGAATACCGCATCGACAACAATAGCGACAGGTCGTGTCCTGAACTACGCCGATACAGGTGCCGCCGGTCCTCCGGTTGACTGGTCTGGAACCACCCCATCGGGCACGGTTTACTCATCGTTGACCACCGTCCGCTTTAGCCGGCAGCCGCTGGTGGTCTGCTCACCTTCGCTTGTCGCGTTGACAAACGGTGTGTGGACTGGTGACCTCGCCGCCCAGTCCTCCGGCACTAGCCTTTCCTTGGTCGCCAATCACATGCTCAATCCATTGGTGACAGGCAGCTCGAATGCATTTGCTGTGACCAGCACAGGCTCGCTGAGCCTGTCGATACCCGCCAGCGGGACCGAGGGAGGAACTCTAAATGGCACGTTGACCGCTAGTGTGGCCCCCGCGTCGGATTTGACCGTGACGTTTGCGTCATCTGATACCTCGGAAGCCGTGCCCTCCGCCAGTGCCACCATTCTGGCCGGCCAGACCAGTGCCGCTTTCACGATCAATCTGCCTGAAGATGCATTGCTGGATGGTGCACAAGCTGTGGTCATCAGCGCCACCGCCCCTGCCTACAATCGGGCGCAGGCGACGACGACGGTGAACGATAACGAAACCACCACACTCACCCTCACGCTGCCAGCGACGCTCGCCGAAGGCACCTCAAGCACCACCGGGCAGGCCAGCGTCCAACTCGCCACGCAGGCAGCGGCAGACCTCACGATCAGCCTTTCCTCCTCACTAACCGCCCGCCTCACCGTGCCAGCTTCCGTGGTGATCCCCGCAGGTCAATCCAGCGCCGCCTTCACGCTCACCGCTCCGAACAACTCCGTCATCGACGGCAATCAGGACGCGGTCATCACCGCCACCCTGGCCGGCTCCACGCCTGCCACCGGCACCGTGCAGGTCACCGATAATGAAAGCCGTGCCTTGAGCTTTATTTTGCTAACCACCAGCATGAGAGAAGGAGGCGCTGCCAACACCACTGGCGGCTACATCACCCTTGCAGGCTCCGTCCCAGCCCCGCTGACGATCAATCTCATCTCCAGCGACACGAGCGAGCTGAATGTCTCCAGCACCGTCACCATCAACGCGGGATCGTCCGTCAGTGGTTACTTCACCCTCACACCGGTCAATGACACGGCCCTCGACGGCACCCAGACCGCGACGATCACCGCCAGTGCCGCCACCTTCACGAGTGCCACCAGTTCGGCCATCAGCGTGCTCGACGACGATGCACATCATTTCACTGTCTCTGCGGTGGCCAGCCCGCAGGTGAGAAACGCCCCGTTCAACGTCACCTTCACGGCCAAGGACATCAACGATGTCACCATCACCACTTACGCGGGATCACCCGTGCTCACGGCGGCGGACGGAGCCTCGCCGATCTCTGTCACGCCCAGCACGCTCACCAGCTTCAGCAGCGGTGTGAAAACTCAAAGCGTGAGCGTGGGAAATGACGCCACCAATGCGGTGCTGACCATCACAGATCCGGTCACGGGCGGCAGCAGCACGAGCAATGCATTCGCTGTCAGCGGTGGCAGCCTGGACCACTTTGGCATCTCGCCGATGCCTGCCACTGTGGTGACTGGCATCCAGGTCCCGGTCACGATCACCGCCCAGGACATCGGCAACAACACGGTGACGTCCTTCAACCAGACAGCCGCCCTCTCGATCTCCAGTGACTCATCGCAAGTGATCGTAGGCACGAGCACCTTCACATGGTCCATCCCGCTTGGATCACAAAGCCGCTCGCAGCGCATGCAAGTCATCTACCTTCCCTCCGAGGTGGGAGCCGCCCGCACCATTCACAACCTGGCCCTCTTCGTCGATGCCGTCCCTGGCAGCCCCTTCACCGGCTACACGATCCGCATGAAGCACACCTCGGCCACCTCGGCCACGGCTTCTTGGGACAGCGCCGGCTGGACGACCGTGTATCAGGCCAACACCACCATCTCCAGCACCGGCTGGCGTCAGTTCGATTTCAGCACGCCCTTTGCCTACAACGGCACGAGCTCGCTCATGATTGACTTCAGCTACTACAACGCCTCGACGGGCGTGACGCAGGGCTACACACGCTACACCAGTTCAAGCACGAGCCGCACCACCCTGCTGCAAACCGACACTGACTACGGCAATCCGCTCACTTGGTCCGGCACCACCAACCCCACACCGGCAACGAATTTCGTGCTGCCGAACATCCGCTTTGGCACCGTGGGAGTCAACGTGCCTGTCACGCCGACGGTCTCCGGCACCTTCACCAATGGCGTGTGGAGCGGTAACGTCTCTGCGGCAGACACCGCCTCCAGCGTCCGCCTGCGTGCCGTCAATGGTGCCACCAGCGGAGCCTCAAACACCTTCAACGTGATTGCACCGCCTCCGCTGGTCGTGAGCCTGCCAGCGACGGCATCGGAATCCGCCGGCACTGTCTCCGGCAGTGTGTCATTCGCTTCAGCTCAAGCCACCGATACCACGATCAGCCTCTCCTCGAGCGATCTCACCGAGGCGGAACCGGCCACCGCCACCGTGGTCATTCCCGCTGGCATGACTTCGGCGGCATTCACCCTGAACGTCATCGATGATGCTTTGCAGGATGGCAATCAGCCGGTCTCCATCACGGCCAGCAGCTCAGGCTTCACCTCCGGCAGTGTCTCTATTTCCGTCCTGGACAATGATCCGCATCACTTCGCGATCTCCACCATTTCAGCTCAGTCCAAAAATGTGCCGTTCAGTGTCACCATCACGGCCCAAAACGCCGCCAACGCCACTCTGACCGGCTTCATCGGCACGGTCTCACTGTCCGCGCAGTCTGCGGGCTCCTCGTTCCCCGTCACACCCGGCTTGTCGGGAACCTTCGTCAATGGCGTGTGGACCGGCCAGATCACCGCCACGCAATCGGCCACCAATGTCACGCTCGCCGTCACAGGACCAGCCGGAACCACCGGAACGAGCAATAGTTTTGCCGTCACGGCGGGCCCGGCCACTCGCTTTGTCTGGACCAGCCAGCCGGCTCATGTGGTGCCCGGGACACCCTTCCCGGTAACTCTCACGGCCGTGGATGCGGATGGAGCGCCGGGTGTCTTCTCAGGATCGGCCAGTGTGTCCGTCGCCAGCCCCCTCTCCACCACCACGACCATCGGTGACGGCCTCTTCCAGAGCACGGTGCCGCTTTACACCTTCCAGTCTGACTGCCGCAGCCAGATCATCTACAAACGTTCCGAAGCAGGGCCAGCCCGGCGGATCACCGGATTGGCACTGAATATCTCGCAATCCTCCACCTTTGTTTACAACAGCCTCACGCTACGCCTGAAACACACCCTCCTGAGCAACTTCAACGCCTCCCAGAACTGGGAGACATCTGGGTGGACGACGGTCTGGCAGGGAAACCATACCTTCAACACTACCGGTTGGGTGGTCTTCACCTTCACCACGCCCTTCGATTACAACGGCGTGGACAATCTCATGCTCGACATCAGCACGGACAACGCCACGACCGGAACGGGTGCGTGGCTCCGCCGTGATCCCACCGGCCATGACATCGGGATGATTTTCTACTACTCGCCAACCTCCGGCGCACCGACGACCTGGAGCGGCACCTCCACACCTCGCTTCACCGCCATCGAGCGGCCTCAAATCCGTCTCGTCAGTGACTCGGGCTTGTCCGTCACTCCTGCGACGACGGGCGCCTTCGTCAACAGCCAGTGGTCTGGCAATCTCACGGTCAATGCCACGCATCCGGCAGTGGTCCTGAATGCGATTGCATCGGGTGTATCTGGTGTTTCGCAGCCACTCGTTTCCGGATACAGCAGCCCCGTCCTGGCCTCGGAGCCGGCCTTTACGGGTGGCACCAGCAATACGGTTTCTTGGTCCGCCTCACCGGGAGCGGGCAGCCACTCATTGGAGCGGGATCTTCTCCCAGCTTTCTCCTCGCCAGTAATCACTCCGGGCATCGCAGGCACCACGAGTTCCCAATCCGGCCTCCAAGATGGCACCTTGTATCATTACCGCGTTCGTGGCGTCGCGGCCAATGACACGCCCGCGTCCTTCGCCGAGTGGCAGCAGACCTCTTACGCGGACTTCGCCACCGCGACACTCTCCGGCACCAGCCGGTCTCTCTCCGTGCATGACATCTCTCTCGCCTCAAGCAGCTCCACGCCGGAGACTTGGACAGAAAACTTCGACGCCGCTGGCACTTCCTGGGCAGAAACCGTGTTCCCGGTCACTGGCGGCGGTGCCACCATGGAAAGGCAGGCCATGACAGCGGGCCCCAATACCACCCCCGCACTTCCAGTAAACCAAGGCGGCGATCTGGAGGGCCGCATCGGAAGTGCGTCCGGCACATCGACTGGCTATGCCTTCATGCCTGCCACCTCCACTTACACATTCGCGGATGGCTCCATCGAGGGCTATCTGGCTCCAGAAGGCATCACGGGATTCCTCTATGGCAGCCTGCTCATGCGATCCAGCTTGTCGGCCACGGGCGGCATTCAAGGCTACGCTGCATTTGCTTCATTCAATAGCACCTCGGTCACCCTCTCGATTCAGGTTCTCCTCAATGGCATCCTCAATCCATTGGGAGCCTCGTCCACCAGCATCACCTTGTCCTCTTCCGAGAATCTCAAATTGCGGCTCACCACCCAGGGCAACACTCTCACCCTTCAAGCGTGGCGGGTCGCTGTCAGTGGAGGTGTTGTTGTCGAAACTCCTCTGGTGATTGACGGCGGGAGCACTTCCATGGTTCGCTCAGACACGACCTTCAACACTGGAAGACCCTCTGTTTACTTCTCTGCTGCCGCGGGACGTTGCTATTTCGACGACATCACCGTCACCAAAAACACACCGGTGTTTGTCTCGAGCGGCTCCGTGACATCCCCAGTCGTTTCACCGGCTTACCGCCATCAGTGGGGCCCGCTTTCATACGCGCTGGATACTTCCAGCCCGGGTTCTTCGGGGTCGATTGATGTGCTGGACGGCGCAGGAAACCTTCTCGCAGCCGGTGTCGCCTCAGGCACGAACCTCGCATCCCTCCCTGCGGTGGCCTCGCACACCGCGCTGCGCTTAAGGGCAAATCTCGCCTCCTCCAACTCATCAAGCACGCCCTACCTTCGTGACTGGAGCATCGGCTATGTGGTCAGCCCTGCGGCAAAAATCACCAGTCCTTGGTCTAACACCGTCACCTCCACCCAGGACGCCACGCCGCCGCTAATCACGGTCCCGCAGCTCACCACGACGTCGGCCACCGCCACTCTCGCAGGCACCGCCAGTGATGCCACCAGTGGCATTGCCAGCGTCACTGCTGCGGGCAATGCCGCCAGCAGTTCGAACGCTTTCGCCAACTGGACCTCCGCCCTCACCGGCCTCACCGACGGCACAAACTCCATCACCGTCACCGCTGCGGACAACGCCGTCCCGCCCAACACCGCCACCACCACCGTCACCGTCTTCCGAATTGCGACACCCGGCGGCGATCCTGAAAACAACGGCATAGATGCACTCCTCGAGCACGCCCTTGGCATCCCCGCAGGCTCCGCCAATGCCCGCAGCATGCTCCCCGCGGCACTCACTGAAACCGATGGCGGTAGCGGCCAAAAGTATCTGTGCATGCAATTCCGCCGCCGCATCCAGCGAGCGGGCCTGAACTACATCGTCGAGACCAGCACCGATCTCCTCACCTGGGATGACACCGGAGCCAGCGTCGTCGAAAAATCCGCCGTTCCCACCGGCGATGACACCACCGAGACGGTCACCGTTCGCGTCACGCCGTCCCTCGATCTCGGCGGAGCCAAATTCGTCCGCCTCCGAGTCACCAGTAACTGACGCCTCGCAGCCTTGCAAAGACACGCCCGCCGCCGCGAGGAGGCTTGCAAAGCCAATTCTGTGCTTACTGCGCAGGAGGATTAACCGACGACATGGGGGCACCACTGGCCGCGGCATTCAATTTGATCCTTCCGAGGCACTTGAGGTGGCGGAAACCGTTCCAGAGGCTCGGCGAGGACAGTTTGAAGCTGATGCCACAGTGGGGGCACTTCACGACACCACGTCCGTTGTCTTGGGCCGGTTTTTCTCCCCAACTCTCGACTTCATGCCACCGAGGCCAGTTGGGCTCCGATTGATTGCCCTCTGAGTCGCAGTCACAGAAGAACGTGTAGCCACAAATCAGGCCGTTGATCCGATGCGTCTGGGCAATGAGATACTCCTGAGCCGCCACCATGCCAAAGAAAGAGGCAGGGCGGCTTGAATCGGCCTTCACTTCGAGGATTTGATCCGTGAAACCGCACGCGACCAAGTTCCAAATATTCTCATCGTGTTCGACCGAGTTGTCGAAGTAGCTCTTGATGGCCGTCAGATCGTCGTGTTCGCCAAGCATGAAGCCTCCGTGTGCGCCCGGACTTATCATGAGCCTGTTGTCTGATGCGGATGCCATTGCGTTTTCATGTGACACCGACATGACGCTGACGCGCCTCTTTCGCATGATTTCATCCGTGACGCCGGTGATTCGATAGTCACCCGGAACATCAATGGGTAGCGGATAGACGGATGAGAGCCCCGGATGCCCGGATAGTCCGATGGCGGAGCGAAGATGCAGGATTCCGATCTCGTGTTGGATTTCTCGTAGAATGAAGAACCCTAGTCGGCCACGTCCGCGAATCAATTGCCCCCTGAGCATTCCTGACTCACAATCGCGCCGTCTTGCAAAGCCTTACCCGCTGCGCCATGCATGCCGCCACATGAAGGACGACCCCACCATCCCCGCCGACGCCCGTTTTGAGACCCGTGCCATCCACGTCGGGCAGGACTGGCGCAGTGAAACCGGCGCCGTGATCCCGCCGATCTACATGACCTCGACCTTTGAGTCGGGAAACCCCGGCGGCTTCGACTACACGCGCAGCGGCAACCCCAACTTCCGCAACCTCCAGGCCACGCTCGCCAGCCTGGAGAATGCGAAGCACGCCACCGTCTTCGCCAGCGGCATCAGCAGCATCAGCGCCATCATGTTCTCGCTCAAAGCGGGCGATACCATCCTCAGCGAGCAGCAGATCTACGGCGCGACCTACCGCCTGTTCGAGCGCGTGCTGCGCCGCTTCGACATCCGCATCAAATATGCCGATCTCACCAACCCGGCGAACTACGCGCTCATCAAGGACCTCAAACCCGCGCTCATCTGGATCGAATCGCCCACGAACCCGCTTTTGAAGATCCTCGACATCAAAGCGATCTCCGATGCCGCGCACAAGGTGGGCAGCATCGTCGCGGTGGACAACACCTTCGCCTCCAGCCTGCTCCAGCAGCCGCTCGACCTCGGCGCGGACCTTTCCCAGCTCAGCACCACGAAATACACCAACGGCCACAGCGACTGCCTCGGCGGCGCGGTGTGCACGAACAGCGATGAGTGGCAGGAAAAGATGATCTTCGCTCAAAAGGCCCTCGGTTTGCAGCCGAGCCCGTTCGACGCGTGGCTCGTCTCACGCGGCGCAAAGACCGAAGCCGTGCGCATCGAGCGCCACAGCTCCAACGCCCTCGAACTCGCCAAACGCCTGCAGGATCGCAAAGGCGTGAAGAGCGTGAAGTATCCGTTTTTGACCAGCCACCCGCAGTACAAGCTCGCCAAGAAGCAGATGAAGCTCGGCGGTGGCATGCTGCTGGCCGATTTCGGCCTCAGCTACGCCAAGACGCTCGATTTCATCCGTCGTCTCCGCCTCTTCACCCAAGCCGAAAGCCTCGGCGGCATCGAAAGCCTCGTCGCGCATCCCGCCAGCATGACGCACGCGTCCTTCCCCAAAGACGTCCGCGAAGCCGCTGGCGTCACCGATAGCCTCGTGCGCTTCAGCGTGGGCATCGAGCATGTCGAGGACCTCTGGGAGGACATTGATCAGGCGCTGAAGAAGAAGTGATCTCGTTCCGGGGCCATGAAACTGCTGCCTCGACAGCATGCCTGGTTGACATGTCATCGTCAGCCATGGCATCACGGTATCGATGCTCAAAAATAATCGTCTCCTGACACTGTCGGCTTTGTTGACTCTCGCCGCCTGCAAACCTGCTGAAAAGACTGCTGCTGACGCACCCGCGACCAAAGCGGCCCCCGCAGCCGATTCCGCCCGGCCAGCGCACTGGGGCTACGAGGGTGAGGACGGCCCGCCTTACTGGCCAAAGCTGAGCCCCGTGTATGCGGCCTGTGGCGAAGGCAAGAGCCAGTCACCGATCAACATCACCCAAGCGGAGGCCGGAGAGTCCAGCGCCTGGAAGCTCGACTATCAAAAGACCAAGCTCAAAATCTCCCATCATGCGCATGTGGATGACATCATCGACAACGGGCACACCATTCAGGTTACGGTGGACGGTGGCAGCACGCTGACGACGGACAAGGACACCTATGTGTTGAAGCAATTCCACTTCCACACGCCGAGCGAGCACACCGTGGATGGCACACACATGCCCATGGAGATGCACTTCGTGCATCAAAGCGCGGACGGAAAGCTGGCGGTGGTCGGCGTGATGGTGCGGGAAGGTCCGGCGAATGAAAATCTGGCCAAGCTGATCACCCATTTCCCCACCGCCAAGGGCGAGACCAAGCATGTGGCGGACGTGGAGCTGGATTTGAAAATGCATCTGCCGGACAACGTGGCCGCCTATCACTACTCCGGCTCCCTGACGACGCCGCCCTGCACGGAGAATGTGGATTGGATGGTGCTGCGAGATCCCATCACTGCCAGCCCTGAGCAATTGGCGGCCTTTGAAGCCAAGCTGGGCAAAAGCAACCGTCCCGTGCAGTCACTGCATGGTCGTTCGCTCCGGACTCGCCTTTTGCAGAGCAAGGCAGCCGAGTAATCTCTTTTGGACATCGCCGTCCACACTCGACACCAGCCATGAAAATGTCACTTCAGACCCTTTGCGGGAAAAACCTGCGCTGCGGCGCTCTCATCGCCGCGGCCACTCTCACCGCCGCGTTCAGTTCGCAGGCCCAAACGACCGGCGGCAATGCCCACAGCATCGCTCAGGCGGCAGGTTTCAAATACCCCACGAATTTCGCCGATGGCCGCGCCGATTTGAAGGACCGCTACTCGCTGGCAGGTGGCCGTCTCGTCTTTGATGCGGCCTTCAACACGCGTTTCGAGATTCGGGAAAACAACAACGACTTCGACAGCCGCGTCAACGATCCCAAGGACGCCTCGTGGCAGCTCACGCGCCTGCGCCTCGGCGTCCTGTTTCACGCCAACGAGTGGCTCAAGGTCTATGTGCAGGGCCAGGACATCCGCGAGCTCGGCGGCAGCCGTCCGAACAACGTGGGCACCTTTGGTGCCGATGGGGATGACGTCATGGACATCCTGCAGGCCTGGGTGGACATCGGTCATGACGCCGACGGCCTCAGCCTGCGTGTGGGCCGCCAGCCGCTGAACTACGGCAGCCAGCGCCTGATCAGCAATCCGCAGTGGTTGAACTCGTCCCGCGCCTGGGATGCCGTGCGTCTGCGCTATTCCACGGCCTCCTGGGACCTGGACTTCTTCACCGGGAGCCCTGTCACCTTCACCAACAACCAGTGGAACAAGTCGGACACCTTCAACGACAACGAAGGCCGCAACGCGGTGGATAGCGGCGTGTACTTCTCCTCCAATTCACTGATCCCGTGGCAGAGCAAAACCGACTTTTATGTGTTCAATCAGGTGAGCAACAAAGTCCCCGGAGCCGCAGGCGCTCCTCTCGGTGCCGTTGGCCACATGAATGTCTGGAGCATCGGCACGATGATGAAGGGCGATCCCAAACACCTCGCCAACTGGGATTACGACTTCGAAATGACCGCCCAGTTTGGCAAAGCGGCCGGCCTCGACCATCGCGCCTTCGCCGGCCACTGGGGCGGCGGCTACAACTTCCAAGACGCGTGGAAACCCCGCCTCGGCGTGCAGTACAACTATGCCAGCGGCGATGAAAATGCCGCCGATGGCCGCAGCTCGACCTTCCAGAACTTCTTCCCCGGCAACCACGCCCTCTTTGGTTACATGGACACCACCGCCTGGATGAACATGCACAACCTTCAGCTCAATTTCTCCATCCAGCCCACGGCGAAACTGAAGCTCAGCCTCGACGCCATGGCCTTCTGGAATGCCACGAACAACGACGCGTGGTATGGCTCTAACACCAGCACCACTGTGCGTCCCGTGAACGCCGCCGCTCGCAGCGCCGACAACTACCGCGGCACGGAACTCAACCTCAACGCTTGGTACAGCTTCAACGCCCACGTCGCTCTGCAAACCGGCTACGCCATTTTCCTGCCCGGCTCCTACCTCGCACAGACTGGGGCCAGCGATACCGCCCACTTCGGCTACGCCCAGCTTTCGCTCCAGTTCTAGTGCCCAGCACACCAACAGCCTTTCCCCCCTCCATGTTGCCTCTACGCACCTCCATTCTCCTGACTGTGAGCCTTTCACTCGCCGCCTGCGCCACTCGCAGTGCGAAAATCGAGCTCGGAGACGCCTGGCCAGCTGAGGAGCCCACGATCCATCTCAACGCCTACGAAAGCGTACAGCGCCGGCCCGGCCAGCGCAGCGATATCGCCCTCGCAGTGGCCATTTCCGGCGGCGGCATGCGTGCCGGAAACTTCGCCGCAGGCGTGCTCAAAGCGCTGGAATCGGTTCAGGTGCCCGGTCCCGGCGGCAGCCGCTCGAATTTGCTTCGCGAGGTCGATTACTTCTCCACCGTCTCCGGCGGCGGCATGGCCGCAGGCTCTTACATCACGCATCTGCTCGAGTACCGCCGTCAGCATCCCGAGGATCGGAACGCGGCGGGCTTCTCCTTCTCACAACGCGGACATGCCTCGCCGAGCGAGAGCGGACGCTCCTGGCGTGAGGCCTTGGCCAAAAACTACCAGGCCTCCATCGCCGGCTCCTTTTTCAATCCGCTCATGATGACGAATCTGGACCGTGGCGACATCCTCGAAGGTCGTCTCGACGAAAACGTGCTCGGATTGAACGACGGCAAATCCCTCACCCTGCGTGAAGTCTTTGTGCCCAAGGGCGGCGGCACTCCTCAGGTGCCCTACTGGATCACCAACGGCACCATCTATGAAAACGGGGCCATTTTTCCCTTCACCCCCGACATCCTCGCCACCTACCACATCAACGGCTACAAGCATCGCATGCGGAACCACCCGCTGGACGACCCCTACGACCTTCCGCTCGCCGTGGGGCTGAAAACCAGCGCCTCCTTCCCCGTCGCCATCCCCGCCACCACGCTCAAAAGCAGCCGCGATCCGAAAAACCCACGCCTCTACCTGCTCGATGGCGGCGTGGCGGACAATCTCGGCACCGTCACCGCCCTCCGCCTGCTTCATCAGGACAAAGCCCCTCGGAAAATCCTCATCGTCATTGATGCCTACAATGGCCATGTCGAGCCCTTTTCCAAAGCCGGTGCGCTCCCCGGCATGACGCACACCGCCCTGCGCACCACCTCCATCTCACTCGACTCCGCCCACCAACGGGTGAGAAACATGCTCGCAGTCACAGCGGCGCAAGCCTCCGTGAAATATGCCGTGATCGACTTCCACCAGGCGGTGCGCAAGCAGGAGTCCGCCAGCACCGTCGTGAACGAGCACGCCGCCTCCAAAATGCACGAGAGCGACATGAGTCCCCAATCCATCCAAGCCGTCTTTAACCAGGCGCTCGGCGTCGGCACCTGGTTCAGGATTCACCCTGAGAAGCAGGAGGTGCTGCTCAAAGCCGGCGAGAATGCCATCTACCGCCACGACGCAGCCGCCGGCAACAGCGTGACCACACTCCTGCCGGAGATGGAGCGCATCCGCAGCCAGTTTTGAGTTATGGTGAGGACCTCACGTCCATATTTTCCAAGTAACATGATGCGAGCATGACACACGACGCCTTCCCCAAGGACCTCGGCGAAGCCGACCGCCTCGTTCGCCTTTCCGTAGTCCTCGAGCCTGTCGAGGACCTCTGGGAGGACAGTGATCAACCAATAAGGAAGATATGATCATGGAGAAGCTCTACTTCATGGATGTGGAATTCGAGGCAGACTGGTTTGTCCGTCTCGATGATGCGATTGAGGGAGGAAAGGTGAAAATGCTCTTCGATGACTCCTGGTATTGGTATCATTACAGCTTCTTCGGTAGGGACAGCGTATGCAGCGAGGAATCGGATGCTTTGCGCACCCACCTCCTCAACCTTGTGGCCCTGCTTTACCGTCACTACGACGAAGTCCTTGAGAATCTGAACCTCAAACCCGACGCACTTCAGCACATCATCGACGATCTGCTGCGCATCGTGGAACTCAGCCGCCAATGCTCCGTCTGTCTTTGGATCTACGGCGACGAGATCTGCAAAGAGTGGTTGGCCGAAAGACGAGCCCTGCTGCCTGAGGAGGCACAAATGAGAGCGTTCATCGAACTTCCGCACCATCAGCGCAGCCGAAAAGAGCGTCTGCATTACCGCCACATCGACGACAAGGCAGCCTTGGCACGCTTTCGGAATGAATTGGCGGCTTTCAACAAGCGGAGAAAGATCGATGCCAAGAATCAGCAGCGCCAAGCTAGCGATTCGTAACCATCACTTCGACAGCGTCATCACGCACTCGAGGTGCTTCGTCTGCGGGAAGAGGTCGAAGGGCTGGACCTTGTTCAGCTTGAAACCGGCTTCGTGGAAGAGAACGAGGTCGCGCATCTGCGTGGCGGGGTTGCAGCTCACATAGACAACGGCTTTCGGGCCGAAGACGAAGAGCTGATCGAGAAACTCTCGGCTGCACCCGGCCCGCGGAGGGTCGATGAGCACCACGGTATCCGCTCCGGCATGCGGGACGACTTCAAAGACCTTCTGCGCATCCGCAGCGAGGAAGCGGCAGTTCGTGATCTCATTGATCTGTGCATTGTGGGTGGCTTTCACCACCGCCGTTTCGGAGATTTCCACGCCGATGACCTCTTCAAAGGCCTTCGCGGCGGACAGCGCAAACAAGCCGCTTCCGCAGTAGGCATCCACCAGAAAGCGGGCGCCACAGGCTTTGGCCTCGTCCACCGCGTGCTGAACGAACGCAGGCAGGATGAAGGGGTTGTTTTGGAAGAAATCGCCGGCCTGGAACTCGAACTTGATACCGTCCACCTCCTCAATGGCGATTTGATCGCTCTGCGTGAGCACGCCGTTCTTTGCCGCACGCAGCAGCAGCGTGGCACCGCGTTTGAATTGATCCGACCTCGCTTTGATGCCCTCGCGGAGAGCGGGCAGCGCCTCATTGATGGCTGGCATGGCGATCAGGCACTGAGGCACATCCAGAATGGACATGCGTGTGCCGATGCGGAGAAAGCCGATGTCCTGGATCTGGCCTTCACGCGGCTTTTGGAAGTGCGGGGTGATCTTCGACCGATAGCCATATTCCACCGGCGAGGGAATGACCGGCAGCACCTCATGCTCGATCTTGGCCATGTGCCTCAGCAGTTCGGTGACCTGGTTTCGCTTCCAGATGAGCTGCTCCTCATACGCCAGGTGCTGATACTGACAGCCACCGCACTGACCAAACAGCGGACAGGGCGGTTGCAGCCGCTTTGGCGAGGCCTCCAGCACCTCCATGAGATCCGCCTGGCTGTAGTTCTTGTGATTGCGGAAGACACGACAGCGCACCCGCTCGCCCGGCAGCGTGAAAGGCACAAAAACGACCCACCCATCCACGCGAGCCACCCCCGTGCCTTCATTCGTGAGGTTATCGATGATCACCTCCAGCTCCTGATGGTAGTGGAACGGGTGCGGTAGAAATTTTTTCGGTCGTTGGGGGGCGTCCATGTGGGCAAAGTGTCGCCCTCGGAGTAGCCCTCTATCGCCTAATGTCTATCGTCGATTCCCAGCATGCTCCGCTTACGGAAATGGCATCACCGCTTCTCCATGAGGGCCGCCAATGCCTCGAAGAAGGTACGAAGCTATCGATTGCGGAGAGGTTTGAGGGGACGTTGAAGGCGTAGATAAACACAGGCGCAGCTGCACAATGTTGTTTACCAAAAGTGGCCGTTCGTTTACTTTTGATGAACAATGATGGATTTGACCGCCATTTTCCCCAAAGCGCGTGCCGAGGTGTTCCGGCTGCTTTTTGCCGAGCCGGGCAAGGAGGCGCATGTTCGCGATCTGGCTCGGCTGGCGGGGATGACGCCTGCGGCGATGCAGAAGGAGCTGGGGTATCTCCAGGAGATCGGACTGGTGAAGGGCGAGCGAGATGGGAACCGGCTGTATTTTCGGGCGGAGACAACGCATCCGCTGTTTGCGGAGCTTCGTGGGTTGGTGGTGAAAACGACGGGCATTGTGCCGGAACTGCGAAAGGCGCTGGAGAAGGTGGCGGGGATCGAACTGGCCTTCGTTTTTGGCTCGGTGGCGGCGGGAACGGCGAAAGCGGAGAGCGATGTGGATGTGCTGCTGATCGGCACGGCGGGACTGCGGAAGGTGACACCGGCATTGAGGGGCGTTTCGGAGCGATTGGGCCGGGAGATCAATCCTCATTGCCTCACGGTGGATGAGTGGCGGCTGAAGAAGTCGAAGAAGGATGCCTTTGTGAATCGCGTCTTGAGCGAGCCGAAACTCTGGCTGAAAGGTAGCGACGATGAGCTTGGAAAACTGGGCTAAAAACGGCTGGTTGCGTCCACACCAGACGAACCGTCAACAGATCGCCGATCAGCTGGCCATCGTGGAGCGTGATCTAGCTGATGCACGCAATACCAGCGTCTCGGCAGACTGGCAGTTCGGCATCGCCTACAACGCCGCTTTGAAGCTCTGTACCATTCTGCTGTATGCGAGCGGTCATCGGCCCGAGAAGAATCTCGCCCACTACCGCACGCTCCAAGCGCTGCCGCTAATCCTCGGAACGGATCGGGATGATGATGCCGACTATCTGGATACCTGTCGTGCGAAACGAAACACCGCAGAGTATGATGTGGCAGGAACGGTGAGTCAGTCTGAGGCGGATGAGTTAAGGGTATCCACGGCGGAGCTTCATGAAGCCGTGATAAGCTGGCTTCGCGCACACCATCCCACTTTATCCATATGAGCTACATCATGGTCGATATTGAATCCGACGGCCCGATCCCGGGAGATTACTCGATGATCTGCTTCGGCGCGGTCGTCGTGGAGCCGGGGCTGGAGCGGACGTTTTATGGTCAATTGCGGCCGATCTCGGAGAAGTTCATTCCCGAGGCGCTTGCGGTCAGCGGCTTCACGCGGGAGCAGACCTTGCAGTTCCCGGAACCGGCCACGGTGATGCAAAACTTCGCCGACTGGCTGCGCGGCATCTCTCGGGACCGCCCGATGTTCATCTCCGACAACAACGGGTTCGACTGGCAATTTGTGAATTGGTACTTCCACCACTTCACCGGCGGGAATCCCTTCGGCTTCTCCTCCACGAACCTGGGCAGCCTCTACAAAGGCCTCGTGAAGGACACCTCCCCCAACTTCAAGCACCTCCGCCGCACCAAACACACGCACCACCCCGTCGATGACGCCAAAGGCAACGCCGAGGCTCTTCTCACGATGAAGGATCAGATGGGGCTCAAGATCCGGCTGTGATGCTTATGACGCCTTCCTGCCGGTTAATGACGGTTTATTGACGTTTTAATAACGGGGCCTATCTTCGGGCAGCCATGCCTTTCCAGCCCGTTTACCGCATCACGCCCACCTCGGCGAAGGCGCTGATGGCCATCGAGGCTTCGCGGGTGGCGGTGGATCGGCTGCCGGTGACGCCGCAGATGATCGCTTCGCTGCGGGAGTCGGCGCGGCTGCTGACGACGCACTACTCGACGCAGATCGAGGGGAACCGCCTGACGCTGCCGCAGGTGGAGGAGGTCATCGCGGGTGGTGGCGGCTTTCCGGGTCGCGAGAGGGACGAGCGGGAGGTGCAGAACTACTACAAGGCAGCGGATGAGGTCGAGTCGCTCGCGGCGCTGAAGCGCAAGCTCACCGAGAAGGACATTCAGACCATTCACGGACTGGCCTTCGAGGGCAAAAAGCGGCCCACGCCTTATCGCCACGGTCAAAACGTGATCCGCAACAGTGCCAGCGGTGCCATCACCTACCTGCCACCGGAGGCGAAAGAGGTCGCGGGGCTGATGGGCGAGCTGGTGGCGTGGATCAATGACGAGATCGAGTCTCGCGACCTGCCCGTGCCGGTCATCGCCGCGCTGGCGCACTACCAGTTCGCCACGATTCACCCTTACTACGATGGGAATGGGCGCACCGCGCGGCTGCTCACCACGCTGATCCTGCACCGCTGCGGCTACGGGCTGAAGGGCATTTATTCGCTGGAGGAATACTACGCCAGGCATCTGCGCGGCTACTACGACGCGCTCTCGGTCGGGCCCAGCCACAACTACCACCTCGGTCGTGCCGAGGCAGATGTGAGCGGCTTCGTGCAATACTTCTGCGAAGGCATGTCCGATGCTTTCGCCAAGGTCGCCGCTCGCGCCGAGGCCTCCAGCCTGTCCGCGCCGCAGGACAAAGCTGCATTGCTCCGTGAGCTGCGTCCGCTGCAACGCCAGGCCCTCGGCCTCTTCGCGAAGCATCGCATCGTCACCTCGAACGAACTCGCCGCCTACCTCGGCCTCTCGCCACGCCAAGGCCGCGATCAGTGTGCCAAATGGGCGTCGGAAGGCTTTCTAGCCGTCGCCAATGCATCGAAGAAGGGACGCAGCTATCGGCTGGCGGAGAGGTTTGAGGGTGCGGTCGTTGTTTGAGCACTGTGAAATTCCGGCGACAGAGGCTGTCACCAGTTCTGCGGTTTGGTGAAGGTTCCCTGTGCATCGGTGAGCGTTTGTGGGAACTGAGCGGCGGCGACGAAGTTTGGCCGAAGGTGTTTGTAGAATGTCGCGTTCGACTTGAGCACCGTGCATGGATGAACCTGTGGGTTGAGGACGCCGACGACCTTGTGGAGCTCGTTGCGAATGATCTTCACCGGCATCAGCAGATCAGAGTCGCCGCTGACGATGACGGCACAGTCGAAGCGGTTGAGATGCGCGTCGTGGAGCAGTTGGACGGCGAGATTCACGTCAGAGCCTTTTTCCTCGGTCTTCACGACCTCGACGGTCGGTGACTGTCCGGGGGCAGGGTTGGCGAGCAGCATCCGCACGTTTTTGGTCAGGAAGTGGCCGAGCGTGATTTCGAGGTTCGGCAGCGTGGCGATTGCGCGTAGATAAGTGGCCTGCCGAGCCGGTGCATCAGGGTCGTTGGGGCGCGAGTTCAGTTTGGCACTGAAGTATTTGATGCCGACGATCTGATGGTGCGGCTTCAAATGCAGTTCCACGAGCCGCTGGAGATCGAGCCAGCGATGCGACGTCCTGCGGAGAGCACCGAAGTAGAGATTGAATCCATCCACATAAGCAATCGTTCTCATGCAAACTACAGGGGCAAAAACAAGGGCCAGCGCTTTCGCGCTGGCCCAAGACCGCTTCGCCGAAGCTACAGCGGGGGTTAACGGGATGAGTGTAAGCCTCAGCAGTCGAAAGTGTCAAGGAACGGTTCTACTCGCTGGACCCTCGGCAAGGACACCCATGGTCGGTGTCTGAAACCAACTGCGGCCACCTTGCTTTCGCAAGGCAGCCGCAGGATTTGCCGCCAGGACGAACCAGTTCGGCTTGAGTTGATCGCTGAGAGAAATATTAGCCGGCGAAAAATGGGTTCCACCTGATTTTCAATTTTTGTCAGCGATATGGTTGCGATGCTAATCGGTACGGCGGGTTTGCTGAAGGTGACACCGGCTTTGCGAGGCGTTTCGGAGCGTTTGGGCCGGGAGATCAATCCTCACTGCCTCACGGTGGATGAGTGGCGGCTGAAGAAGTCGAAGAAGGATGCCTTCGTGAATCGCGTCTTGAGCGAGCCGAAACTCTGGCTGAAAGGTGCTGACGATGAGCTTGGAAAACTGGCCTAAAAACGGCTGGTTGCGTCCGCATCAAACGACACTTGCTGTGACTATCGACCTTCTCCCGACAAAATTTCCCACAAGCGCTGATAATCACTTCCAGACAGCGCTGCATTGGCGGGCTTCACTGAATCCCATCCAGTAGCATCCAGGTCCTTGAGGAAACCACGAGCCGCCTGCACGCCCTGGCCTTCATTCACGGCACCCACCTTTTTCTCGAAGACTTGGCCCAGCTTCTCAGCCACGCTACGAGGCACCGAGTTCATGCGCATGAGCACACCTGCCTCTGTCTTCACCCCGTGGTAAATCATCGCCGGAAGTGCATTGATCTGCCGACGCTCGGCGTCACTCAGGTTCTCGAAGTCGATCCCTGAGAACTTGCTCAACGCTGCTAGCCCCCAAGTGCCATTGTTCACCAATGTCTTGTAGATGGCCTTGCAGGTGTTGGTGATCGCTTCGGTGCCGCCATCAGCTCCCTCGAAGAACTTGGTCGCGATGGCTTGAATGCTTTCTCCACCTACCCAGGCCTTCGTGATCCCCGCAATCTGCGTGCGGTCGATGCCGGGCGTGGTGAGATCCTCCAAGCCCCGCTTGATCTGAGGTATCCTCAGCATCACACCAAAGAGATCAGCCATGCCTTTCCCTTTACCAAAGAGCCCTTCAGGCGTCCAATCGGCAGCAGTAAGCTTCCGTTCGAGGCCGCCCATTGCTGCAAGAGCAACACCGACACCCTCGCAGGAGAACCCCGTCATGTCTGCTAGGGCAGCACGCTCAGGATGCACGGAAATCTTCGTTGCATAGGCTTTGGTCACGGCCAACAGCTTCTCTGCCTTCTCCCGTCCGCCGGGTGCATTGCGAAGCTCGCCATAGCCGTACGTATTGCGCAACAACTGCTCCGTGCTGGCCAGGACAGCATCCAGGTTCTTCTTTTCGTTGAAGAGATGTGCCACGTAACAGCGGAAGTCCTCCCATTGCTCCCCGACCACCACCTTTTGAAGATTTAGATCCGTTGCCGCCTGATCAAGATCTTCCACCATTGAAAGCAGACGCGACACCAGTTCTCCGGTCGCCTTGCTAACAAACGCTTTCACGCACTCTGGATCCGTTCCTCCGCACAGGCCAACTACACCCACCGTGTCTTGATTCATTCGGCCAGCACGACCGGCGAGGTTCCAAAAGTCCCTTGCCTCCATCTCCTTGTTAAAGGGGAAAGAACTCAATTTGAAGTGCCTCGTCGCCAGGAACACGGAGGAAACCGGGAAGTTGATTCCTTGCGCAATGGTCGTGGTGGCGCAAAGCACCTTGATTGCACCCTCCTCAGTGAGCCATTCCATCAGAGTTCTGGCCTCATCGGATAGCCCTGCATGGTGAACTCCCACTCCCTTTTCGAGCATCGCAATGAGTTCGAAGTCTGGGCTGATCTCGGAACGCAAAAAGTCCTGCACCAATCGAACGTTCTCGTTTGGCGTTCTCACCAGCGGCATCGCTTTGGCAACCTCGCGAGCCATCGACCACACATGAGGGATTGTGTCTGCTACAGCGATGCTACTTCCGCGACCCGAAAAGATTTTCGCCATGGCCGCAGTCTGCAGACCAGGACCACACTGTTTGCCTTTGCTGAGAACTTTCGATCTCGCCACGTCCAGCGGCTTCACCCCATCCGCATAATGCACGCCCTTGAGGTGCATCGCTTTCGGCGTGTTAATCAGAGTTTCGAAGCGCATCCGCCACCCGGCACGCTCACTTTCGTCGGCTTCGGCATGGTAGATGCCCACGATCCGCTCATTCGGCTTCCATGCCGTGGTTCCCAGACTGATGGTACGCCCCGCCTTCGCATCTTCAGCCAGCCAGCGGGCCAGTTTGTCAGCCTTCTCAACAAAGGGCATGAGCAGGAGAAAGTTGGCGCGGGCGCACTCCTGCTTGATCGTTGCAAGCAGCAGCTCCATCCGCATTCCGCGCGATTCGCTTTCGATGTTGTGGGCCTCATCCATCACCACTAGGGCCAGCGGACGCGGCACCTTCTTGTTGCGGATCACCAGTTGCAGCTTCTCCGGTGTGGACACCAGCACGTCAAATCCACGCTTGTCTCCGGTCTGCTTCAGTAGCTCTTCCTCGAAGGCATCCACCTCCACCGCGCCTGTCAGTGCGTCCACCTTGACTCCGATGGGGCTGAAGTCGCGGCGCAGACGACGAGTGAGTTGAGCCGTCAGTGCCCGAGTCGGAGCCACATAGGCCACCCAACCATTCTCAGCATCGAATTGGTTGAGTGCCTGGAGAATTCTGAACTGAGCCAGCAAAGTCTTGCCTCCCGAGGTCGGCATATCGATCACCACCGCCGTGGCCGCTTGGTCGAGTAGGCCTTGCTCCAGCCACGCGGCACGCTGCGGCGGCAACAGCTCAAACAAGCCCTGCTGTTTTGTGACCTCATGGACGAACTTCGTCACACGGGAATTGACCGCCCTCGCCACACGCCAGATTGATCCTGCCACCATTTGCGATGATGCCGCATGGAGCCAGCGCATCAGCATTTCCAGTTGAGAATCCGCCGCTGCCGTGGCGGCAGCAATGGACGCGTCGTAATGCTTCGACAGCAGCGCATTGATACCCACCGGCTCCCCTTGGAGCATGTATTTCGCCAGCAACTCCGTCGCCTTCGCCCAATGGTAAAGAGACACCAACCGCAGTGCTATGGCACGGTCTTCGGCATCGCTGCCTGATTTGAGCACCGTCTCTTCAAACTCCTTCTGATCTTCGCGCAGACCCACCACAATCTCACGGATGCGGTCCAGATCATCCCAGTCCTGTTTGCGGAAGAGCCGAACCCAGCAATCGAACAGCCGATAGACCAGCCGCCGGTCCCACTTAGCATCTGCTACCGAAGGAATGGCACAAAGTGCTGGTTCATCGCGATACCAGCGGCGCAGGTCCGTCCAGCGATCACCACAATAGGCCAGCGCCGAAAGGTGGAGCAGATGCAGAACCCGGCGGTCGGTTCCTTCTGGCGGATCAGTCATTCGTCCAATCTCAAAGGCACGCCACGCACCAGCCGCGCATTGCTTCTGAAGCTCCAGGTCTCCCGAGGTGGTGTTCAAGAAAGCGCTCAAGCCCTCAATCGCCGCCATCTCGTAGGCAAGTGCCAGACGCGACAAGAGGTCCTCATCACTCGAATGCGGATTCGGCAGATCCAAAGTCAATTGTTCCCCAACAGCCTTGGTGACGAGACGCACGTTCGCGATCTCCAATCCGCGTTGGCGCTCGGACGCGCCCACCGCCATCACGGCCCAGTGCTGATCCACCCTGTCCAGGGTTTCGTGGGTCACATTCAAGAGCCACCTCCTTTCCGCGATTTCGCCGCCAGTTTGCCCAGCTTTTCGATACTCGCCTCTGGCAGGTAGATCGCCAGCAGTTCGATGGCCATCAGCGCCGGACAGCCCTTGGCCAGGGAAGACACACGCACCCTCACATCATCCACATGCGGCTGCACGTCCCGAACCAGTAACCCGAACACTCGAATATCGTTTTTGTCGGCAAAGTAGAACCTTGCCGCCTCCATGAACTGGTCCTTCCACCCTGCGCCACTCGCCGCTCGGTGACCCAGATACTTCACCAAGTCATCTCGAATCCCCAGATCATTCCGCAGGTCTTCGAGTTGCTGCTTCAATCCAGTTACACCGTAGCAGGCTCCCGGCGGATACTCCTTCTCGCCGGAGGTCTTCACCTCTCCGAAGGCGAAGCGATGCTGAGCTCCGCTCTTCTGAAATCCAACCAAATCAGCACCGGGAAGGCTGGAACCGTTCTTCCGAATATCTCGCCCATCCGGCCAAGGGAAATGACAGTCACGATGATGGACAAGGTAACTTTCTGCCAACGCCTCACCCACCCGCCAGTTCTCCACCGTTGCCGTTTGAGATAGTGTGGCTTGCACCTGTGCACTGGTGAACCCGGTTTCAGGCAAGCCACTCAAAAGCGAGGTCAGGAATTGTGTCCCAGCATCATCATAAACCACCGAGGCGACCGGCCCCGCTACAGCCGTCGCCGTCTCCTGCTCGGACCAAGTAACACCCGTCCCAATAACAGGAGGATTGCCAAGGGAATAAGCGATAGTTCCGGCAGGTAACACGTCGGGTGTTTTAACAAGATTAATAAGCGCTGACTATTCAAATCATACGCTCATGGCTCCCACGCCAATGTTGACCGGGTTTATTGAAGCCTCACACCCCCGCCAAGATCCCATTCAGCGTCGCGCTCGGGCGGAGTGCCGCATCGGCTTTGGCGTTGTCGGGTTTGTAGTAGCCGCCGACGTCGGCTTTCTGGCCTTGGACGGCGAGGAGTTCGGCGACGATCTTGGCCTCGTTGGTGGTGAGGGACTCGGCGATGGGTTTGAAGGTCTTCGCGAGGTCGGCGTCGGCGGTTTGGGCGGCGAGTTCCTGGGCCCAGTAGAGGCAGAGGTAGAAGTGGCTGCCGCGGTTGTCGATGGTGCCGAGTTTGCGGCCGGGGCTGCGGTCGAATTCGAGGAACTTGCCGTTGGCGGCGTCGAGGGTGTCGGCGAGGACTTTGGCCTTCGGATTCTTGAAGGTGTCGGCGAGGTGCTCGAAGGACGCGGCAAGGGCGAAGAACTCGCCGAGGCTGTCCCAGCGGAGGTAGTTCTCTTCGCAGAACTGCTGCACGTGCTTCGGCGCGGAGCCACCGGCGCCGGTTTCAAAGAGGCCGCCGCCATTCATGAGCGGGACGATGGAGAGCATCTTGGCGGACGTGCCGACTTCGAGGATGGGGAAGAGGTCGGTGTTGTAGTCGCGCAGGACGTTGCCGGTGACGGAAATGGTGTCGAGACCTTTGGCGATGCGCTCCAAGCTGAAGGTGCAGGCCTCGGCGGGCGGGAGGATGCGGATGTCGAGCCCGGTGAGGTCGTGGTCTTTGAGATATTTTTCGACTTTGGCGATGATCTGGGCGTCGTGGGCGCGGGCTTTGTCGAGCCAGAAGACGGCGGGGGTCTGCGAGGCGCGGGCGCGGTTGACGGCGAGCTTCACCCAATCCTGCACGGGGGCGTCTTTCGTCTGGCAGGCACGCCAGATGTCGCCCTGCTCGACGCTGTGCTCAAAGAGCACGTTGCCTGCGGTGTCGGTGACTTTGATGGTGCCGTCGGCGGGGGCTTCGAAGGTCTTGTTGTGGCTGCCGTATTCTTCGGCGGCCTGGGCCATGAGGCCGACGTTGGGCACGCTGCCCATGGTCTTCGGATCGAGAGCACCGTTCTTTTTGCAGAAGTCGATCGTGGCCTGGTAGATACCGGCGTAGCTGCTGTCCGGAATGACCGCCAACGTGTCCTGCTCCTTGCCGGCGGCGTTCCACATCTTGCCACCGCCGCGGATCATGGCGGGCATGGAGGCATCGACGATGACGTCGCTCGGCACGTGGAGGTTGGTGATGCCTTTGTCGCTGTTCACCATGGCCAAGGAAGGGCCGCTGGCGTAGGCGGCCTGGATGTCGGCCTCGATCTCGGCTTTTTTGTCGGCGGGGAGCTTTTCGAGCTTCGCGATGAGGTCGCCGAAGCCGTTGTTAAAGTTCACGCCGATCTCGGCGAGCGTGGCGGCGTGCTTGGCGATGAGGTCTTTGAAGAAGACGCTGACGGCGTGGCCGAAGATGATCGGATCGCTGACCTTCATCATGGTGGCCTTCATGTGGAGCGAGAAGAGCACGCCATCGGCCTTGGCCTTGGCAATCTGCTGCTCGAAGAAAGCGACGAGGGCCTTCTTGCTCATCTTGGTGGCGTCCATGATCTCACCGGTTTTGAGGGCGAGTTTGGGCAGGAGGGTCTTGGTGCTGCCATCCTTGCCGGTGAACTCGATTTTCACCTCGGTGGCATCGGCGACGCAGACGGATTTCTCGTTCGAGAAGAAGTCGTCTTTGCCCATGGTGCCGACGGTGGTCTTCGAATCGGCGGACCATTTGCCCATCGAGTGCGGGTGGGCCTTGGCGTAGTCTTTGACGGCCTTTGGAGCGCGGCGGTCGCTGTTGCCTTCACGCAGCACGGGATTCACGGCGCTGCCCATGACCTTGGCGTATTTGGCTTTGATCTCCTTTTCCTCGTCGGTCTGCGGGTTTTCGGGCAGATCGGGTAGTTGGTAGCCTTTGGCCTGAAGTTCGGCGATGGCGGCCTTGAGCTGCGGCTGCGACGCGGAGACGTTCGGGAGCTTGATGATGTTTGTGGTCGGCTCGAGGCAAAGTTTGCCGAGGTAGCTCAAATCATCGTCCTGCTGCCCGAACTGCGCCAAAATGCGGCCTGCGAGGGAGATGTCACGCGTCTCGACCTCAATGCCCGCCGCCTTGGTGAAGGCTTTGACGATGGGAAGCAGCGAATACGTGGCGAGGAGCGGGGCTTCGTCGGTGAGGGTGTAGATGATTTTGGCGGACATGGGGGCGTGAGAGGTAAAAAGGCGGGTCAAGAGGTCAAGGCGAGGTCAAGATGGGGGCAAGAAAAGGACAGCGAGAGCTCAGGAAACGTCGTGGGGCTCAAAAGCCACCTGGGAGCAGCCGAGGGCGTTTTCGGCATTGGCGCAGCGCCAGTGCCAGCGAGCGGTGGATTTGACAAGGGACTCGAGCTTGCCTTCCAGGATGTGAAACTGGCCCAAGAGCTGGCCGCCGTCTCGCACATTCAGCGAACGAGCGGCAACGGTGCCAGAGAGGATGCCGCCGGATTCGAGGGTGACAGGGCCGTGGCACACGAAGTTTCCGTCGGCCTGCCCTCGCACGATGAGCGAGCAGCAGCGGACCTCCTGGAGAAAGGTGGCCTCGGCGCTTTCGGTGATGACGAGTTGATCACACACGACGGAATCGGCAATGAGGCCGGAGACATCCATGGTGCGGGAGGGGAGCGAGGCAGTCATCTGCTCGGTGCGGTGGAGGCGCTTGTTGCAGATGGGACAGGTCGGCGTGTCGTAATCACCCGTGGTGGCGACGGCGAACATGATCTCGCTCTTCTCCGGTCGCAGGGCGGTGAGGGCGGAGCATAGCGTGGTGGCATCGACGGCCTCGATGCGGTGCTTTTGGGCGGTGTGAAAGGCGGCCGTGCTGAATCCGGCGGGGGCGATGAGGATGCCGCGGGAGTTTCTGGCGGTGGCGACTTCTCGGGCGAATTGCTCGACGGTTTCCGGCGTGGCTCCCCATTCGTTCCAGGGGGCGAGTTTGACGAGCGCCCGCTGCGGCGTGGTGCTGCGCGGTCGCTCGATCATGGCAAACATGACGCTGCCATCGTGGAAATTGCGTGAACCCGCCAGCTCGCACCCAGCTTCTGCGGCAAGGCCACGGGCCAGTTCGGCCAGGCGCACCCAATCCAGGCTCACGAGAAGCTCGGGCGACCAGCCGTCGAGCTTATCCGCGCCGCCGTGAGGCTGCGCGAGGCCAGACTGCTGGAGCGTGGAAAAGGGTTCAAGCATCGGGAGACCATAAGCTGCGGGCGAAGCAGGTTGTGGTCAACCGCGCGGCTACCACACGCCGAGTTTTTCGAGCTGCTTCGTGGCCGCACCGGCCCAGTCGCGGTTCGCGGCGGGGCTGGCGGGGCTTGGATGCAGGATGCGGCCAGTTTTGAAGGGGCCGCGCAGGTTTTCGACGGCACGCACGGCGCAGGCTTCGGCATAGGCACCCACGCCAATGACCCACTCAGGCTGCAAGGCGGTGATCACGGCCTGCAAATGAGCATCGCAGGGCTCGTTAAGGGCGGCGGCCTCCGCGGCGGGGAGCTTGTCGGGCGTGAAATTCTTGCCGCCGGCCTCGATGAAGACCAGCGGGCAGTAATTGGCCACAAAGTGCTCGCGGAAGAAATGCTCAGGAGCGCCGAATTTGGCCGCGAAATGGCCCCAGAGCCGTCTGCCGCTCACTTCGGACTGCGGACAGTCAAAGCCGAGCACGGGGCGTTTGGGATGCTCACGAGGCGGTTTGCCCACCGGTTCGTTGATTTTCATCCAGTCACGCACGGCGGCGATCTCGCCAAAGGGCACGCCGGTCTGCGTCATGCCGAAAGGGCCGGGATTCATGCCGACGAAGACGACTTTTTTGCGGCCACTGCCAAAGCGGGAGAGGTAGGCGGTGTGCGGGGCCCAGGCGTAATCGAGTGGTTGATACACAGAATCGACCGGCGGGGCGAATTTCAGCGGGCGCAGGGCCTCGCGGAGGGTTTCGGCGGCCTGGATGAGCGGGTGGGCGGGCATGCCGGAGCCTCTGGCTCGGGCGGCGGGGGCCGTCAACCGGGGCGGCGAGCCGATTGATGTAGGCCGGATGTGTTGGGCGGAAAACATGGCGCATCGCTGACAGATTTCCTTCGCCCAACTATCCGGCTGCAGGAGGCCCTCGGAGGCTGCATGGCCTGCGAACGCTCCCAAACCAGCCGGATAGTTCGGCGAAGGTGGCTGCCCTGCTGGCGGATTCCAACCCGCCGAACACATCCGGCCCACGAGCCTTGACGCATCCCGGCGCATGGCCGAAGTGACGGTTTTACGGCATGAAATGGCTTCAAAGCGCACGAGCCGCGTGGCAGCGGGTGATTCACCTTCCTTATTTAGGGAGAGGGTCCTTCGTGCTCGCTCTGGGCCTGCTGATGGTGGCGATCTCGCAGGATTGGCATCGCACGCATCCCGATGAAGATGTGGACGAGGCCATCGAGATGGCTGCCCGCTCCGGCCAGCCGGTGCCGTATGGCATTGAGCGCCTGGCCCGCATCCTGCCGTATCTGAATCTGTGGATCTCCATCGGCTCTGCCGTGCTGCTGCTGGTGGTGTGGCGTCGGTGGAATCAGCCGAAGCGCCTGCAATTCCCCATCACCGTGGCGGCCTTTTCCATCGCCGGATGGGCCATCGCCAGCGAGCTGGTCGATTACATTGCCCATGCGCAGATGACGGAGATGGGGGAGCCGCCGGTGCCGGCCGCGTTTTACTTCAAGCAGGTGCTGCTGGCCGTGGCGGTCCTCTCCATGCCGGTGGCGCTACGCTATTATTTGAAGTGCGGCATCTTGGAGAGATACACCCTGCGTTCCTTTCTCCAGCCGCTGGTGTTCTGCTTCGTCTCCTTCACCTCGCTGTGGATCATCGCGGACCTGCTGGACAATCTCAAAGACTTCCAGGAAGCGCATTCGAAGCTCGCCGACGTACTTGGCTTTTACGCCGGGCTGCTGCCCTACATCTATGTGACGATCATCCCCGTGGCGCTGCTGCTGGCCACGCTCTACTCGCTCACGAAGATGTCCCGGGCGAACGAACTCATCTCCCTGCTCGGCACGGGGCAAAGCCTCGCCCGCGTGCTGCGCCCCATCTTTCTCGCCACGATTTACACGGCGTTTCTGAGCATGGTGGCGAACTACTACTGGGCGCCGCGGGCGGAAAAAAATCGCAAGGCGGTGGTCCGCGCCCTCACGGAGAACTCGCCCGATTCGATCATGGCGGACTCGATCATGTTCCGGAACCCGCAAAGCCGCCGCACTTGGTATGTGGGCACCTTCCCCGTCTCTCTGCGGGGCGGGAACCAGCGCATGCGTGGCGTGCAGATGCGTGAGGAAGCACCGAATGGCAGACCTTCGCGCACGATTCTGGCGGGCTCGGCCACTTGGACGCCGCGTGGTGGCTGGCGCTTCTTCGATGGCAACGAGGTACTCTACCAAGATGGCAATCCCGTCGGCACGCCGCCCTTCTCACCGGACAGGCAGGGTCAGTTCGTCCTCGAAGCGCCGCAGATCGAGGAGACGCCGTGGAGCCTCGTCAGCTATGCGCTGAAGGCGGATTTCATGGGCGTGCCGGAAATCCTTTCCTATCTCAAAGCGCATCCCAAAGCGGCGAACGACAAGCTGGCGCCTTTCCACACGCATCTGTGGCATCGCTTTGCCCTGCCGTGGCAGGCGCTGGCCGTGGTGCTCTTTGCCGTGCCCCTCGGCGTGGCCTACTCGCGACGCGGCGCGGTCGGCGGCATCGCGGGCAGCATGTTTGTGTTCTTCGTGTTCATGTTCGTGAACAACCTCTTCCTCAATCTCGGCAAAGGCGGCCACCTGCCGGGTTGGCTCACGGTCTGGATGCCGCATCTGCTCTTTGGCAGCCTGGGCCTGATTCTGTTCTACTACCGCTCCAACAATCGCGACCTGCCAAAGCTCCGCCTGCTGCCGAAGAAGCGCAAAACCACGCAAATTTCCCGGCCTCGAAACCGTCAAGACGGCCCGTTCACCAAGGGCGCGGCCACTTGAAACTTGAAACCTTGAACTTGGAACTCATAAAGACAGCCTGATGCAACAGAACTGGCATATCCGCAGCCGAGCCCATGCCTGCGCCGTCACCGAGCGACCCTTCGAAGACGGCGAGGTCTTCCACACCGCCATCTACTTCGATCCGGACCTCAACGAGTATGCCCGCCGCGATATCTGCGCCGAGGCCTGGCCCGCTGAGAAGGAAGTTCGCAAGCCCATCGCTGCCTGGCGCACGCTTTACCAAAAGGTGGAGCCGGATGCGAAGCCGGAGATCGCTCCCAAAGCCAGTGCCCAGGAGCTGCTGCAGCGCTTCATTGAGGAGGGTGATCCCAAGACCGAAGACGCCCGCTACATCCTCGCCCTCATGCTGGAACGGAAACGCCAGCTCACCCAGACCGCCGAAAAGGAGATCGATGGGAAGAAGATGCTCTTTTACGAGAACAAGAAGACCGGCGAGATCTTCATCGTGCGTGATCCCGAGCTGAAGCTCGATGAACTCGTGCAGATGCAGGAGGAAGTGGCCACGATCCTGGCCTTCGGTGGCCCTGCTGTCGAGGCGGCGAAGGCCGTCGGCGTGACGCTGACGGTCGATGGCGTCGTGCCGGCGGAAACACCCGCTGAACCGGCCGACGTGTCGGACGTGTCTGACCAGTCCGACACTCCAGAAGCTCCTGCCGAAGAATCCGAAACCCCTCCCAACCCCGAACCCACCCCCACTGACGATGTCCCTGCAAGCTGACCGCGAAGAACTCCGCACGATCCTCAAAGCCAAGTCCGTGAAGACGGGCAAATTCACCCTCGCCTCGGGCAAGGAGAGTGATCTGTATGTCGATTGCCGCGTCACCACGCTCGATTCACGCGGTGCCGTGCTCGTCGGTCGCGTTTTGCATGATCTGCTGCGCCAAGAAGAAGCTGCTCGCGGCCTCAGCATCGGCTCGCTTGGCGGTCTCACGATGGGGGCGGACCCGATCACGCTCGCCGTGGCGATGAGCTCCAGCATGGCGGGCGATGCAAAGCCTGTGCAGGCTTTTGTCGTGCGCAAGGAAGCCAAAGGCCACGGCCGTGGCAAGCGCATCGAAGGCAATTTCACGCCGGATCAGGCCATCGTCGTCGTCGATGACGTCATCACCACGGGTGACTCCACTTTGAAGGCCATTCAGGCCATCGAAGAAGAAGGCGGCAAGGTCGCCTTCGCTCTCATCCTCGTCGATCGCCAGGAAGGCGGCCGCGAGAACATCGAGAGCAAGGGGTATCCGGTGGTGGCGGCCTTCACGCGGCCGGAATTGGTGTGAGAAGTAAGATGTAAGAAGTGAGATGTCAGACGTCTCCCTTCTCACTTCTAACTTCTCACCTCTGACGCGTCTCGATCTTCGATTCGATGAAAACCCTTCTTTTCCTCCTTCTCGCCATGAACGCTGCTGCGGTCGAAATCATCGCTCATCGCGGCTTTTCGGCGAAAGCGCCGGAAAACACCATGGAGGCCTTTGAGCTGGCCTGGAAGAGCGGTGCGGATGCCTGTGAGCTCGACATCCATCTCACAGCCGATGGTGAAGTGGTCGTCATTCACGACAAAGACACCAAACGCACCTTCCCCGGCGAGAACAAGGTCATCGCCTCGTCGAAGCTCGCGGAGCTTCCGGGCATCCCGACACTCGCCGAGGCGCTCGCCACGATGCCGGCGGACCGTGGACGCTTCGTCATCGAGATCAAAACCGGCGCGGAGATTGTTCCGGCGCTGATGAAGATACTGGAGCCGCTGAAACCGCGAGCAAAGCAGCTCGCCATCATCAGTTTTCAGCGGGAGGCCTGCATCGCCGCGAAGAAGGCGCTGCCATGGATTCCGGTGCTTCAGCTTTCCGGCAGCAAGGACAGGAAGTCGAAGCAGCCTATCGATCTCACCGAGGTCATTGCCAAAGCCAAAGCCGATGGCCTCGACGGCCTCGATCTCGGTGCCGATTGGGCTTGGAGTGAGGCGATGGTAGCCCAAATCCATGCCGCAGGCCTCACCGCCGTCGTTTACACTCTCAACAAGCCTGCGGATGTAGCCCGCTATGCCAAACTCGGCCTCGATGGCATCACCACGGATGATCCGATGATGGCGAAGGCTGTTTTGAAGTGAGGCGATTTACTGGGGCGGCTGGCCCTTCACGACCTGCGTGCCCGCGATGAGATCGTGGATGCAGCGGCGGTCCTCACGGAAGATGAAGCAGAGGTTCACAATGGAGAAGATGGGGCCAAGCAGAGGAATGTTCGAGATGATGCCGGGCAAAAAGCCGCGCATGATGATGGTTTTGACGCCGCCGGGATTGTCACCCTCGGGATGGGTGACGATGCGAATACCCACGATGCGCTTGCCAATGGACTGGCCGCGAGTGGCCAGGAGGACGAGTTGGTAGATGAAGGCGCCGAGTAGGAGAAGCGCTCCAAGCCCGATCAATAGAAAATTCATCTCGGCAGGTTCTGCGTCGACCGAAGATGCTTCTGACATGCCGACAGCAATGATCATCGGCAGTGCCGCGAGTAGGAAAACGAAGCCTTCTAAAAAAGAGGCTCCCAGCCGCGTGCCACGATCTGCCAGTTCCAGCGCCGCGATAGCTCCCGGTGCCCTCAGCACATTCGATGCGGGTGCCGCGTAGGGATTGATGCTGGCGGCGGCGGAAGGCGGCGGAGCGAAGACAGGGGAGCGGAATTTCGATCCGAGCGGCTGCCACTCGGCCATGCCATCCGTCCAGCAAAGATCGCCAGAGGAAAGCTCGCCTGTAGCAAGGCGGCCGGTGATTTCTTCTTCGGACATCTGCCCGAGCTGGGCTCCATTTTTGGCGACGTGGTAATGCATGGCGCGGCGCTTTTACCGAAAAGACCTGCAGGCAGCAATCAGAAAACCTTGGATGCAAAAAATCCGGCGGACCTGAGCGGTCCGCCGGATGAGAGATCGGAACTATCGAGAGGCTGTTAGACCTTGGCACCAGCAGCCTGGGCGGCGGCGATGGCCTGCTCGGCCTTCATCTGCTCGATCTGGGCGTCGAGCACCTGGCGCTTGAGGCTGGTGCCGGTCTTCTTCGCATACCAGAGCACGAGCGGGGAGGCGATGAAGATGGAGGAGTAGGTGCCGAGCAGCACGCCGATGGTGATCGGCAGGGCAAACTCAAGCATGGCCGGATTGCCAAGGAAGAGCAGCACGACCATCGGAGCGAGGGCGGTGGGGCCGGTGAGGAGCGTGCGGGAGAGGGTTTTGCAGATGGCTTCGTTCATCGTCTCACGCAGGGAGCCGCCCACACCACGCTGAATCTCCTCACGAATACGGTCGAACACGACGATGGTGTCGTTGATCGAGTAACCGGCGATGGTGAGCAGGGCACCGACGTGGATGATGCTGAGCTCTTGACCAAAGAGAACGACGAGACCTGGCACCATGAGCACGTCATGGAAGAGCGCGACGCTGGCACCGAGGGCGAAGGCGAACTCGAAGCGGAACATGAGGTAAACGAAGATGGCGACGAGGGCGATGGCCATGGCCCAGAGAGAGGAAACCATGGCCTCATCCCCGATGACCGCACCCACGGTGGCGATGCTGGTGCCGGAGACGGTGCCATCCTTGGTCCACTTGGCCTTGATGGCCTCGTCGATGACGGGTGCGCTGTCTTTTTCCGTGCGGATGGAGATGTTCGTGGCTCCGGTGGCCGGATCAGCCTTGCGCTGGATGTAGTAGGTGCCGATGTCGGCTCCTTTTGGCTTTTCCTGAGTGACGGGCTGCCTGAGCGGCTTGATCACGGCGTCGAAATCGGTGTCGGCAAGGGTTTTACCGGGGGCGAGAACGACGTCCACACGGCCACCGCCACGGAAGTCGATGCCGAGGCTGGACGTGCCGTTGTAAATGAGGGTGCCGAACGAGATCGCGGTGACGACGAGCGAGGCGATGATGAAGGCGGGAGCTTTGGAAAGGATGTCGAAGACCTTGTCCGGGATGATGCGGGTGGTGTGGATCTTGGTGAGGATGTTTTTGTCCACCACCCACATGAAGATCACGCGGGTGACGATGAGAGCACCGATCATCGAGGAGAGCAGACCGATCATCAGCGTGACGGCGAAGCCCTTCACGAGGCCGCCAGAGATGGCGAAGAGGATGACGGCGGAGATGAGCGTGGTGATGTTCGAGTCAGCGATGGCGGAGAAAGCCTTCTCGTAGGCAGCTTCGAGAGCGCCGGCGAGGGTCTTGCCCGCCTCCATTTCCTCTCGCAGGCGCTCAAAGATGAGCACGTTGGCATCCACGGCCATGCCGATGGTGAGCACGAGACCAGCGATACCAGGCATGGTGAGCGTGAAGCGGAACAGCGCCATCGCGCCGAAGAGGATGCACATGTTCACCACGAGGCCGATGATGGCCACAAGACCGGCGAGGCGGTAGATGAAGACCATGAACAAGGTCGTGAGCGCCAAGGCGGCGATGCCCACCCACTTGCCCTGATCGATGGAGGACTGGCCATAGGCGCTGGAGACGGTGGCTTCCGATTGGATTGCCATCGGGTTTTCCAGTGGATTGTTTAGCAGCGTGGAAAGCGTGAAAGCCTCTTCCTGGTCGAAGTCACCCGTGATGCTGGCGTTGCCGCCGTATTTCTTCTCGCGAAGCACCGGAGCGGAGATGACCACGCCGTCCACGATGATGGCCATGCGGCGGCCTTGATTGACCTCGGCGGTGGCATCGAAGAGATTGGTACCCTCGCTGTTCATCTTGAGCAGCACGGTCCAGCCTTCGGCATCGAAGGTGGCACCGGCGCGGTCCACATGCTTGCCTTCAAATTCAGCGCGGCGCTTCACCACGAGGTCCGGCTGGGGGATTTCCTTGCCGGCCTTGTCCTTGCGGGGCTTCTGGGGAAGCAGTTCGAAGGATGGGTCACGCACGCCACTGGCCTGGGCGGCCTTCAGTTCGTCTTCCTTCTGCTGATAACCCGAATCCGGGTGCGTCATACGAAACTCCAGGTGAGCCACCTGCTGGATCTTTTTGCGGATGCCGTCGATTTCCTCCGGCTTCACACCGGGCATCTGGATGACGATGCGGGTGTCTCCCTGCGGCTGGAGGGTGATGTCCTTGTTGCCTTCGGGATTGAGGCGCTTTTCGATGATGCCGATGGCCTGCTGCACGGAGGCGGAGGTGACAGGCTTCAGCGTGCCGTCATCGGATTTGCCGGGCATCAGCTCGACGATGAACTCGCTGCCGCCCTGGAGGTCGATGCCGAAGGAAAGGCCCACGGTGTTGATCGTGAGCAGGGAGGAGGCCGCCGTGAGGGCGATGAGCAGGGTGCCGACAAGCCGCTTGGTCTTGTGGACAGCGGTGCCGACATAGATCAGCAGCATCAGCAGCAGGGTGGCTCCGATAAGGAAGGTAGCGTAGGCGTTCATGGTTGGGGAAAGCTAAAAAGGGAACTGGAGAGGCCAATGTTAGGCTGCCTCGGCTTCGACGACATCGGACTTTTTCGTCACGACGGCGATCTTGGTGCGCTCGTATTCGATCTTCACGTTGTCGGCCACTTTGACCATGGCGGTGCGCTCCTTGAGGCTGGTGATGATGCCGTGCTCGCCGCCTTCCATGATGACATGGTCGCCCACTTTGGCGCTGGCGATGAGGGCCTGGTGCTCCTTCATGCGCTTCTGCTGCGGACGGATGGCGATGAAGTACATCATGACGATCATGATGACGAACATCCACAGCGGATTGCCGAGACCGGCGGGCGGAGCACCTGCGGCTTGCGCCAGCACGAGGGCATGAGAGAGCGGGGAGATCATGAGTCGGTTTCGGGGGACGGAGTGTTTTTGTAGCGGGCGACCACCTCCGCCCGGAACTCGGCGAAACAACCCTGTTCGATCGCTTGACGTGCCCTGGACGTGAGGGACGCGTAGAAATGCAGGTTATGAAGAGAAATCAACCGCAAACCCATGATCTCCTGAGCCATCACAAGGTGCCGGATGTAGGCCCGTGAAAAGCCCTGGCAAAGCGGGTGCGTATCCTCGGCGATGGGGCGGAAATCGCGGGCGTAGCAGGCATTTCGCAGGTTCATCATCCCGTCGTGGGTGAAGGCGGTGCCGTTCCGGGCCAGCCGCGTGGGCAAAACGCAGTCAAACATGTCGATGCCGCGGGCAATGAGCTCGATGACCTGCGGCGGCGTGCCGAGGCCCATGGCGTAGCGTGCCTGGTTCGCGGGCAGGAGCGGCGTCACCCACTCGGCGATGCGCATCATGTCCTCCTCCGGCTCGCCGACGCTCAGACCGCCAATGGCGTAACCATCAAAACCCATCGCGACGAGTTCGCGGGCGGATTTTTTGCGCAAATCCTCATACACACTGCCCTGCACGATGCCGAAGTGCTGCTGCGGTCCGCCGCCGGTTTGCGGCCGGTTTTGATCAATCCACTCGCGGCAGCGTTTCGCCCATCGCAGCGTCAAATCGAGGCTTTTGGAGGCTTCTTTGGCCTCGCAGGGGTAGGGCGTGCACTCGTCAAAAAGCATCGCGATGTCCGATCCGAGCGTCGCCTGGATCTCCATCGAGGTTTCCGGCCCGATGAACATCGGCGTGCCATCGAGGTGGTTTTGGAAGTGAACGCCCTCCTCTTTGATTTTGCGCAGTTTCGCCAACGAGAAGACCTGGAAGCCGCCGCTGTCTGTCAAAATGGGCCGGTCCCAGTTCGAGAAGGCATGCAGGCCGCCGGCCTCTTTCATGATCTCCATGCCGGGCCTCACGAAGAGGTGGTAGGTGTTGCCGAGGATGATCTGTGAATTCAGCGCTTTCAGCTCCTGCGGATGCACGGCCTTCACGGTGCCCTGCGTGCCCACCGGCATGAAAACCGGCGTCTCGACCACGCCATGCGGCGTCGTCAACCGGCCACGGCGAGCGTGGGACGAGGAATCGGTGGCGAGAAGTTCAAACGGCATGGGGCAGCCCAAAAAAGGGCGCGGAGTCTCGCCGATGCGGTGGAAAGCGCAAGTGGCTCGCCAACCGCCTTGATCCGAGGCTTGCCTGTGCGGAGGTGAAAGCGTATTCTAGGAGGATGAAAGCTACCGTGGAACAACGCTTGGGCCTCGTCGAAGAGTCGCTCGCCGAAATGAGGCACGCGCTTTTCGGTGGAACCTCCGTCAAAAAAGACTGGCGGGCTGCGGCTGGAAAGCTGCGTGACACGGCCTTCGCCCGTGAGGTGGACCGCCTCGGGAGGGAGTATCGCCAGAGGCAAAATCAGCAGGAAGGTTGATGGTCATGCTTGTGCTGGACACTGACCATTTGACAGCCTTGGGCTACCGGAATGCCCTCGGGCAGCGACTACTGGATCGGCTGGCGGAATCAGGTCAGGAGGTAGCTACACGGTGGTGAACGTCGATGAGCAGCTCAGTGGCCTTCTGGCAGCTCTCCACGCCAAACATGATCCTGACGAACAAATCCAACCTTACGCCGAGCTGGTGGAACGTATCGAGTTCCTAGCCGCCTTTCTGGTGCTGCCCTGGGATGCGGATAGCGCGAGAATTCTCGCGACCTGAAGGCGAAACGAGTCCGAGTCGGCACCATGGACCTGAAGGTTGCTTCCATTTCCCTCGCCCATGATGTGAGCTTGCTCACCCGCAACGCGGTCGATTTCGCCAAGGTGCCTGACCTGCGGTTTGAAAACTGGCTCGACTGAGTGGCGGAGGCTTACTTCACCGTGTAACGCAGCACCTTCGCCAGTGTGGCACGCATGTCTTTGCGGTCGACGATCATATCGACGAGGCCGTGCTGGAGCATGAACTCGGCGGTCTGGAAGCCAGGGGGCAGGTCGGCGTGAGTCGTTTCCTTGACCACGCGAGGACCGGCGAAACCGATCATGCACTTTGGCTCGGCAATGATGAGGTCGCCAAGGGTCGCGAAGCTGGCGGTCACGCCGCCGGTGGTCGGATGGGTGAGGACGGAAATGTAAGGCAGGCGTGCCTCGGCATGGCGGGCGAGGGCGCCACTGGTTTTCGCCATCTGCATGAGGCTGAGGATGCCCTCGTGCATGCGAGCACCACCGGAGGCGGAAAAGACGATGACGGGCTTCCGCTCGGCGGTGGCTGCTTCGATGGCACGGGTGATTTTTTCGCCGACGACGCTGCCCATGGAGGCGCCGAGGAAGCGGAAATCCATGACCGCGAGCAGGACGGGGATCATTTCGATCTGGGCCCGACCGGTCACCACCGCCTCACCGAGGCCGGTTTTGCTCTGGTAGGCCTTCACCTTGTCGAGGTAGCCTTTGAAGCCGAGGGCGTTCACACTGTCGAGCTTGGCATCCATCTCCTGGAAGCTGCCTTCATCCACGAGGCTGGCGAGACGCTCGCCGCTGCTGATGGTGAAATGGTAACCGCAGTGGTTGCAGACGCGGAGGTTTTTGGTGAGGGCGTCCTCGAAGAGGCTCTCGTTGCACGAGGGGCATTTGGTCCAAAGACCTTCCGGCATGTCCTTCTTCTTCTCGCCGAGTTCATCGACGCTGCGTTTTTTGAAAAATCCCATGGTGTAGTGTTTGGCGTTCAGTGGCTTCCGACGGTGGCAGACCAGACCTGAGCGGCTCTCCCCGAAATGGCACTCGCGGGATCGACAAAGCGGGGTAAACCGCCCTGCCAGCACACAGGACCGGACCAGCCTGAGCCGGGCGCGGAGGGCGATGCTAGCCGCGTGCCACGGTGATGACCACCACTTTTTCAGCCCCGCCGTCTTTCTTGAGCACGCGGGCGCATTCACTGGTGGTGCTGCCGGTGGTCAAAACATCGTCCACGAGGAGGATTTTCCGCCCGCGAAGGTCCGGCGGCCGGGGCAGATGCCACTGCCACCAGCGGGGCGGGCGCAGCCGGAAGGCCCCGCGGAGGTTTTCCTGTCGCTGACGGCGGTTGAGGTTGGCCTGCTTCACGGTGGGGAGGAGGCGCTCCAGCACCTGTACGGCCGGGATGCCGGTGAACTGCTCCAGTCGCACGCAAAGCTCCCAGCTCTGATTGAATTCACGGTCGGATTCCCGCTCGGGATGCAGCGGCACCGGGACGAGCAGCCATTCGCTGAGTTTTTCGGTCCGCAGTCGCTCCTCGTCGAGCACCCGGCGCAGGAGGACGGCAAGCGAAGACCGCAGATGCAGTCGGCGGCCATATTTGAACCGGTGGATGAGCTCCCGCACCGGCCCGCGAGCGGTGCAGGCGGCCACCGCGAAGTCGAACTCTAGCTTTTGGCCCTCACAGTTCGAGCAGCGGAAGGCATTCGTGAAGGCCCCATCATACATTTCTCCGCACTTTGAGCAATACGGCGGCACCTGCGGCTCGATCGCTTCCAAGCAGGCCTGGCAGAGCCAATTCACCTCCTCATGCCGTTCCGCCAACCGCTCCAGCGGTTTCGTGCAGGCCACGCACACCGGCGGAAAGACCAGTTCCTCCGCCGCCCGCATCAGCGGCCTCACCAGCCGCCATAGGGCAGAATGGGGTGGCGGGCCGGGGTAGGACATGGCTCAAAGTTTATTCATAGCGATAGCCCGCCCCATGCACGGTGCGGATGACGCGAGGCTGAGAAGGGTCTTTTTCGACCCGTTTGCGAAGCTGCGAAATGTGCTGATCGAGAGCACGGCTTTCGGGGAAATAATCGACACCCCAAACCTCGTCGGCGAGGGTGTTGCGGTCCACCACCTTGCCACGGCGATCAAAAAGCAGGCGCAGGACTTTCACATCACGCGGGGAGAGCTGGATTTCGACCTCTCCACGGTAGGCGCGGAGTTCGTCCGGCACGATGCGGAGGTCATCCATGGTGAAGACCTCATCCCCTTTGGTGGTGACGCTGGTGCTCACACGGGTGGCGGTGCGGCGCAGGATGGCTCGAATGCGGGCAATGATCTCCTTCACACCGAAGGGCTTCGTCATGTAGTCATCGGCACCGAGTTCGAGGCCGAGTACCGTGTCAATTTCCTCGGCTTTGGCGGTGAGGAAGAGAATGGGCACCTTTTCGTCCTGCTTGCGGATCTGTTTGCAGACCTCGTAGCCGTTGAGGCCTGGCATCATGACATCGAGGCAGACGAAATCGGGATTCTCCACACGGAAGAAATCCACGGCTTGGAGCCCGTCAGCGGCGGCCACGACTTGGAAGCCCTCCATGGTGAGCACTTCGCGGAGGGCTTCGCGTGTGTGTTCGTCGTCTTCGGCGATGAGGATCTTGGTCATGATGGTGTAGTGGTGAGGTGAATGGGAAGGGTGAGAATAAAACGTGCTCCCTCACGATACTGCGGGCAGACGACGAGCTTGCCGCCGTGCAATTGTGCCAGTTCGCGGGAAATGGTCAATCCAATGCCTGTGCCGCTGACGCCTTCGTTCAGGTCGCTCCGGAGGCGCTCAAAGGGCTCGAAGACGGCTTTGCGCTTGCCCGATGGGATGCCGGGGCCGCGATCTTCCACGATGATGCGGGCCAGGCTGCCCTCCACCTCCGTGCGCAGGCCCACATAGCGGCCCGCGAGGCCGTATTTCTCGACATTGGAGAGCAGATTGCCGAGGATTTGCGAAATGGCATCCGCATCGGCATGAACAATGGGTGGCCCGTGCAGATCGAGGTGAATCTCAAAGCCCTTTGCCTCCAGCATCGGCTTCCAAAACTCAATGGCACGCGTGGCAATGTCGTCGATCGAGACGGGTTTGGGCGAGATGGTGAGCTTATCCCGCTGCTGGCGGGCATAATTGAGCACGTTTTGGATGAGCCGGTCGAGGCGCGAGGTCTCGGTTTCCACCACGGAGAGCTGGCGTTTCATCGTCGCATCCCCCGAGGATTCGGCCCGGTGGGCTGCCATCTCCGCATAGAGGCGAATGTTCGTCAGCGGAGTTTTAAGCTCGTGCGAGATTTGATTCACAAAAGTCACCCGCTGCTGCGCCACGCTCAGCTCGCGAGCGCTTTCATGGAAGTAGAGCCAGGCCAGCACGATGATGAGCATCACCCCGGAGCCCATGCCGAGCAGGATGGGGAAAAGATACGGCTTCGGGAATTCTTCATCGGCGGAGGTGTAGGCCAGCTCCCACTGGCTGAGAGGCTCCGAACAGGCCCGGTGAGCCGCCGGAGGCCGCTCAGAACCTTCGAGTCGCTTGCCCCACTGGTGTAGGGGCACCCCACGAAGGCTGGCGAGCATCATCCGTCCCGGTGGCACCTCCAGTCCTGGATGCGGCAGGCGGGCAAACAGGCCCTGCATAAGCCGGTGGGTATCTAGCAGCAGCCCGCACAAGCTACCATCCGGGAATTTCTTCCAATAGATGAAGGTCTGCTCCGCCACATGCCAGCCGCTGACGGCGCGGGGAGTCGAGGAGGGCGTGGTGATTTCGTGGATGTGATAGCCGCCGAGCTTCTGAAACGTCTGCCAGGGGGCTTTTCGGCGTTCTGTGCTGGAGTTGGCGATGAAATGGGGAGAAATCCGCTGAAAGGGAGGCCCACCACGCGGATCAGCCACGATCGTTTCCGGGCTTGGGCCGAAGGAGAGTGCCCGGTTCCTGAGTTCCGTCATCAACTCCACCGGCTGCAGCTCGACAGGCGGATCAAAGGCATTTTTACCGTTCAGCTCGCTGAGCTTTCCGCTGGCATCCAGCGACCAAGCCCGAGCCGTCCACGGGTGCTGGATGAGCCCGGCCGAGGCGGTCGCAGCACTCGCTGCCCCCACAGAGACCTCGTCGAGTTCATCCGTGAGCTGCCGTAGGTCGTGCACGAGCTGGTGATCCGCCGAGGAGAGGCGTTCCGCGAGAATGGCCTGCATGGAGGCATCCGTGCGTTTCGCGGCGTCCCGCATCAAATACGTCCCCAGCCAGGCCAGCAGGGCCAGCGGCAGGGCGACGAGGACGATGAAAAGGACGGTGGAGCGACGGCGGAGCATTAATGAGCCGCATAATTTAGGTCCGCCGGAGATTTGGTCATCTAAAATTTATAAATTCTAGAAAACAAATCGGGGTGGCGCTTTCACGCCACCCCGATCATCGAGTTTAGTCCAACAGCCAGAAGGATCCACTCACTTGGAATGATGTCATCTTGCCATAACTGCCAGAAGATGCGTCAGACGATTGTGAGTGAGTTGTAAGATGAATGTCAGGCGGGCCCTGTTTTGCCTGAAATCAGGCTCCAAACAGACCACAAACCTTGTAAATCAGCCAGCCCAGCAGCGCCGTGGCCGGAATGGTCATCACCCAGGCCCACACAATGCGCTCGACGAGGCTCCACTGAATCGCGTTCCAGCGTTTCGCGGCCCCTACGCCCATGATGGAGGTGGTGATCGTGTGCGTCGTGCTGACCGGCATGCCCATGGCTCCGGTGACGGCCAAAATCGTGGCGGCCGTGGTTTCCGCGGCGAAACCATGCACAGGCTTCATTTTGACCATTTTGTGGCCCAGCGTCTTAATGATGCGCCAGCCGCCTGCGTAGGTGCCGGCGGCCATGGTGAGGGCGCAGGTCATGATGATCCACAGCGGAATGGAGGCGGATTTGTCCGGGACTTTGAGAAAGCTGAGCCAGGAAGGCAGCGCGTCGAGATCTCCTGCGGCCGTGGCCCCAAAAAGCGTCAGCATGATGACTCCCATGGTTTTTTGCGCATCCGCCATGCCGTGGCCGAAGCCCATGTAGCCGGCGCTGAATACCTGGAGCTTGCTAAAGGTGGTGTTGACCATGGCGTTGTTCCAAGAACCCATTTGCCAGCAGGCACGAGTCACAAACGCAAAGCCAATCACGGCACAGATGACGTTTACCGCCACGGAAAGGTGTAGGCTTCCCGCCGAACCACCTGTCAACCAAACGAAAAGCGACACCAACAAAGTGGGGAAATACCAGCCTAAAAATCCACCAACCATACCGCCTAGGGGGCAGGTAATTTTGGGCTTCCAGTGACTGATGATGGCAAACAGAAGCCCCATCACCAACAGTCCAATCGTCAGTCCCAAAAGCGGGCTGCTGATCATCGGGATGACCACCTTGTGGTAGATGCCTTCCATGCTGACCTTGCCGCTGACCTTGTCGATCTTCTCACGGGACCAGATGAGCACGTCCCAATTGCCGTTCGAGGCACCCAGGCTGGCCCCGATGAGGCCACCGACGAGGGCGTGGGTGCTGCTGGAGGGCATGCCGAACCACCAGGTAAGTAGATTCCAGATGATCCCGCCCATCATGGCGCAAAAGATCGTCAGCGTGGTCACGGCGACGACTTTGTCATCGACGATGCCGCTGTGGATCGTCTTCGCCACGGCCTGGCCGAAGAAGGCCCCGATGAGGTTGGTGATGGAGGCCAGCAGCAGGGCCTGGCGAGGCGTCAGCACCTTCGTGGAGACGACGGTGGCGATGGCGTTCGCGGTGTCGTGGAAGCCATTGATATACTCAAAGGCCAGCACGACGAACATCACCACAAACAAAAGAAACAGGGCGGTCGTCATGAGTCGCGTGGTGACGGATCAGGTGTATTTCAAAACGATGTGGGAGAGCACGTTTCCGGCATCCCGGCAGCGGTCCACGACCTTTTCGAGCAGGTCGTAGAGGTCACGCAGCATGATCACGCGGATGGGATCGTGATTGCCCTGATACAGGTCCTTCAGCAGGGCTAGGACGAGCTTGTCGGCATCTCCCTCGACCTGCTGGAGCTTCGCGTTGTGCTCCTTCATCTTTTCCAACTGCATCTTCCGGCGCAGTTCGGCCACCATGGTCACGACGATGTCCACGGCAGCTTCGGTGAAGGCCATCTGCTTGGAGAAATCCACGCCGTCGAGCTTGCCGGCGCAGATTTCATAGCGCTCGGCGATCTTTTCGACGGTCTTGGGGATCTTGTAGAGGGCGATGGAGAGGGCCTCCACGTCTTCGCGTTCCAGATCGGTGACGAAGGTTTTGCAGAGGGCCTCGTCGATCTCCTGGGTAATGGCCTTGTCTTTGCGGCGGGCATCCTTGAGGCTCTCGAAGTCCTGGGTGCCCGCAGGCTTGGAAAGGAGGCTTTTCAGCAGGTGGACGCTGTTTTGCGCTTCTTTGGCGCTGCGTTCGAGGAGGTCGTAAAAGACGTCCGTTTTACCAAAAAACTTTTGAAGGGAGATCATGGTCAGTAGGTGGGAGAGTGAGCCTTCCGTGAGGAGGCGGCCCATTTAGAGCGGCTGGCCCTCGCTCTGTCAAAGGCGGGAATGTGACATTCGCCGAAACAATTGGGTGACGTTCGCGTCACGACCCCTTTGGTTGCCGCGGCGCACGCAACATGAGTTGCCCAAACAAGACCAAGTTATGCTGGAGTTCGAGGCGGGCGGTCTGGTAGCATGCTCGTTCCCGTTGCCAACCTGCCTCAAAGCTTGAGCCAAACACGGCGTTTTGTTCTTTGTCTTGTCATCGTGACTTCAGAACGACTCGGCCGGTCTCAGGTCACGCGTGGATTCGCCGCAAACTCGCACGCCCCTCGCCGTTTCATCGCCGCCATGAAGTGCCTCCTCATCTTTCTTTCGTCATTCGTCCTTCTAATTTCGTCATTCGCTGCGGAGCAGCGCCCAAACATCCTCTTCCTCCTCAGCGACGACCATAGCTACCCCTTCCTCAGCACCTACGGCAGCCCAAACGTCAAAACACCGACGCTCGATCAGCTCGCGGCGGAGGGGATGAAGTTCCACCGCTTCTTCACCGGTGCGCCGCAGTGCGTGCCCTCTCGTGCCACGCTCATGACCGGTCGCTCGCCTGTGGCCGCTCGCATGACGCGATTCTCCGCGCCGCTGCCTCGCGATGAGATCACGTTGCCGGAACTGCTCCGCGACCAAGGCGGCTACTTCACCGGCGTATGCGGCCGCAGCTTCCATCTCGATGGCGCGACAAAGATCGGCCAAGGAGCCGCGAACGTCTTCCAGGAACACCAGTTGAAGACCTTCATCGACCGCGTGGACTCACTGAACACCTGCTCCGACAACGAAGTGGCCGCACAAGTGGCCGCGTTTCTCGACAAGAAGCCGAATGATAAACCTTTCTTCATGTGGGCGAACTTCAGCGATCCGCACCACGACTGGAACGCCCCCGCGGAGTTCCGCCCCGACCCCGCATCACTTCAAGTGCCCGCGCATTGGCCGGATCTGCCCGGCGTGCGTGAGCAGCTTGCCGATTACTGCGCCGAGGTGAATCGCGTGGACCGCACCGTCGCGAGCGTGCTCGAGGTGCTCAAAAAGCGCGGCCTCATGGACAGCACGCTCATCGTCTTCTGCGGCGACAACGGCATGGCCATGCCACACGGCAAAGGCTCACTCTATGATCCCGGCTCGAACGTGCCCTTCCTCGTCCGCTGGCCTGGCGTCGTGAAGCCCGGCGGCGATTCGCGTGCCCTCATCAGCGGCGAAGACCTCGCGCCCACGCTGCTCGCTGCCGCCGGCCTCGCACCCGGTGCCAAAATGAGCGGCGTGAGCTTCCTGCCCCTGCTCAAAGGTGAAACGCACACGCCGAGGAAGCACCTCTTCGTCGAGCGCGGCCCGCATGGCTCCGCGCCCGTGCAGGCGGACATGACCAATGCCGGTTACGATCTCGCCCGCGCTGTGCGTAGTGATCGCTTCAAGTTCATCTACAACGGCACACCCTGGATTCCCTATTCGCCCGTCGATTCAGCCGGAGGTCAGGCCTGGAAGCAAATGCAGGAGGCCCATGCCGCCGGCAAACTCCCGCCCGGCATGGTGAAAACCTATTTCACCACGCCACGGCCTGTCTATGAACTCTACGACCTCGAAGCCGACCCCGCCGAGCTCAACAACCTCAGCGGCCAACCCGAACTCGCCGCCACCGAACGCGAACTCCGCGCCGCCCTCGCCGAAAAAATGATTCTCGACTGGGACTACCTGCCGCTGCCTGATTTGATGGAAGGCAACGCAGGCAATGCAAAGAAGCGCAAAGGGAAGAAAAAGTAGCCGTATCGCGAAGACTCGGCCACCGTGACTGCCCATGCCGGACATCGTCCTCGCCACGCTCAACGCGAAATACATCCACGCCTCCTTTGGCCTTCGCTACCTCATGGCGAACCTCGGGGAACTGCGTGATCGCGCCTGCATGGCGGAGTTTGTCATCAATCAACAACCGCTGGAGATCGTCGAGGCCATTCTGGCGCATGAGCCGCGCCTCGTCGGTTTCGGCGTCTATATCTGGAACGTCGAGCAAACCACCGAAGTCGTCGCCCTGCTCAAACGCATTCGCCCGGAGCTGATCATCGTCCTCGGTGGCCCGGAGGTGTCTTATGAAACCGAAGGCCAGCAGATCGTGGCCCTCGCCGATCACGTCATCACAGGTGAGGCGGATGTGAAGTTTGCGGAAGTATGCCGCGGCTTGCTGCGTGACACAGACACTCCTGTCAGTGAAGCCTCAGATGGCAGACAGGAGTGTCTGCCTCACATCATCGCTGCCGAGCTTCCCGCTCTCACTCAACTCGCCTCACCCTACGAACTCTACACGGACGAAGACCTCAAAAACCGTGTCATCTACGTCGAGGCCTCACGTGGATGCCCGTTCACTTGCGAGTTCTGCCTCTCCTCGCTCGACATTCCCGTCCGCGCCTTTCCCACGGAGGCATTTCTGACGTCGATGCAACGCCTGTTGGATCGTGGAGCCACGCAGTTCAAATTTGTGGATCGCACCTTCAATCTGCATCTGCCGACGAGCACCGCGATTTTGCAGTTCTTCCTCGATCGCTGGCGTGAGGGGCTTTTTTTGCACTTCGAGATGGTGCCGGATCGACTGCCTGAGCAACTCCGCAGCCTCATCCGGCAGTTCCCAGCCGGTGCGGTGCAGTTTGAGGTCGGCATCCAGACCTTTGATGATGCCACCTCGAAAAACATCAGCCGGAGACAGAACCTCGACCGCCTCGCGGACAACTTTCGCTTTCTCCGCGAGGAAACCGGTGTGCACATCCACGCCGATCTCATCGTCGGCCTGCCCGGCGAGGGCATCGAGAGCTTCGGGCGCGGCTTTGACCGCCTCGTGCGGCTCGGGCCGCAGGAAATCCAAATCGGCATCCTCAAGCGACTGCGCGGCACGCCCATCGTTCGACACGATGACGAGTATCGCATGATCTATGCGCCGCATCCGCCCTACGAGATCCTTTCCACGCGTGAGATCCCGTTTGAGCAGATGCAGCGCATGCGCCGCTTCGCGCGGTATTGGGACATCGTCGCCAACAGCGGCCATTTCACCGGCACACTGAAGCTGATGTGGCAAAATGCCGAATCGCCCTTCGCCGAGTTCCTTCGCTTCAGCGACTGGCTGCACGCCAAACTCGCCCGCACCCATCAAATCGCCCTCCACGTGCTCGCCCAGACCCTTTTCGACTTTTTGGTCAATGAAGCCGAATTAGATCGCGACCTCGTCGCCACCACACTCGAAACCGACTGGCACCGCACGCCAAGCCGTGAAGCACTCAATCTTCGTGGGCATCATCTCGCCGCTCCCAAACTCGAAAAACGAGCCGCGAAACGTCAGTCGAGGCATACCGCCGCCTGATTCCCCACCAGCCTCAGCCCATGCAGCGTGAGGTCTGCATCCACCGCGATGTCTTCCTCCATCCCGCTGATGATCCAAGCCGCATCACCGCCCGTCGCCACGATCTTTGGAGCGGCCAGTTCCTTTCGCAGCGCCTCCAAAATGCCCTTCACCATGCCTCGATAGCCGATGGCTGCACCCGCCAGAATGGCATCCTTCGTCGAGGTGCCGATGGCAGTCACCGGTTCACTCAAATCGACTCGCGGCAGCAGCGCCGTGCGCTCATGGAGATAGTCCGTCATCAAACGCAGCCCGGGAGCGATCACACCGCCGATGTAGTGCTTGTCCTCGCTGAGGATATCAAAAGTCACTGCCGTGCCAAAGTCGATCACGATGCCCGGCGCACCATGCATGTGCGCCAACGCCACGGCATTCGCGAGGCGATCCGGGCCGATGGTTTCCGGTTTCGGATAGCGGATGCCGATGCCCATCGGCGTGTCATGCCGCAGCACCGTCAAAGCATCTCCGAAGACCTCTCGAAAAGCCTCCACCGCTTTCGGCACCACGCTACACAGCACCACGCGATCAAACGACCACGCTGCGGTCAGCTCCCGCACCTTCTCGGGAGAGATCTCCCGCGTCGCATGCTCGCGGCGGTCGAGGATGGCCTCGCGGTTGGCGAATCCAAATTTCGTGCGGCCATTGCCGACGTCGATGAGCAGTTGATGATCGTTCACACCGCCAGACTGCCGTTGAGTCGCCGTTTTGCAATCGCTCCTCACTTGAGAAGCTCCGCCACCGGGAGGCGGAAGAACTTGTCCGTGCGCGACTGCTTCTTGTCCTCCCCACCAAGGCAATAGACATGCTCCCCCATCTTCACCAAGCCCACCATGGCCGCATAAGGCAGGGAAGGAGCCTTTCGATAGCTGTCCGCCTTCACCTCATAGATCACCGCCTCCGCCGTGAAGTCCTCCCGATACCCGCCGGCAATGTAGATGTGGTTTTCGTCCAGAGTAACAGCGCTTAGCCCGCGTGCTCTCCAAGGCAAAACCTTCAGCGTTCGCCAAGTGTTGCGCATCGGCGTGAAAGCGTAGGCTTCATCGGTGTTCAAGGGTGTTTTGCTTCCTGAATCGCAGTTCATGCCTCCGAACACAAAAAGTTCGCTGCCAACTGCTGTCGATGCTGCGGTTGCAACGGGCTTGCCTGGGTAATCTGCTGCTCGCCGGTCATTCTTGCTCAAAATCCATACGTCCCGGCATAACCCGCTGATGTTCGCGGGATCATTCGTGCCTCCAACAATCACCTGATAACGAGAGACTTTGCCACCAGCAGCCAAGACACCGGTTGGAATGCGGCGGGCCTTGGTACCATCGAACCCGCAGGCAAATGAAAAGCCTCGCTCACTCTGCATTGAGACAGCGTACGCCACCGTGACATCAACTTTAGGGTCCGTATTCCATGATTTGTTGGCAGGGTCAAAAGTGTGCCTCTTGCTCAACCAGTGCTTTTTTCCATCCTTCCAGTTTGTCCCACCGATCAAAACAATCTTCCCGTCCTGGTGACCGCAAACAAACCCCCCATTCGGCTCCGGCAGCGGCGGGAGCTGCTCCCAAACAGGCTGAGCAAACGCGGGAATCGACCACAGAGCGCACAGAGAGGCACAGAGGCCCAGAAACAAACCTCTGTGTCCCTCCGTGACCTCTGTGGTCCAATTGACTCTACCTCTGCGGAACTCTGCGCTATCTGTGGTTCTTCCTGGCTGCCTGACCGCAGAGTTCCGAAGAGGTTCAGAGAGCTGTTTTGTCATCAGGATTAGTGGCTCGCTCATAGTGGTCGGTGTGTTCAGATTTCCAGCCGGGCATCAAACGCACATCGCTTTCGCCGCTGAGTTCCCCGGGGGCGCTGGCGGGCGCGGGGTTGTCTTTGCGACGCATCTCCCACCAGCATTGGCCACGGTGGTTGTGCTCGTGATCGATGACGAAACCGGCCTCCTTCATGAGCGGGCCGATCCAGCCCATGCAGTGATCGCAGTAGTCGCTGTATTGGAGGAGGCCGTTGCGGATCAAAAAGCCCTTCGACGGGCATTCGTGCATGTCGATGCGGAAGACCTTTTCCGTCACCGTGCGCTCATAAACGGCCCCTTCATCGGCCAGCGTCGGTCCCCAATACTCCTTCATGCCCTCGAAGCCCTTCTTCCCGATCAATTCCGACGCGTGAAGCTGTGAATCCTGATGAATGGCCTCGTCCCAGTAGGCTTTCACCAACTCGTGACCGCCGAGACGGTTCAGCCACTCGAAGGTCCACTCGTAGTGCCCGCAGAAGTCGTAGCAGCCAATCATGACGCGGTGGCGATGTCCTCCAGGTTTTGCGGTTCCAAGGCCGCGTGACGTTTCACAAAGCGCTGCGAGCAGCTTCCATTGCCGCCGCACACACGCACCGCGTGTCCCGCCGGCTCCGCGATGGCCTCGCTGACAAAATAACAATGCTGGCAGATCTCCGGCACGATCTCGCGCCGATGCTCCCGCAGATGCCGGATGAGCGGACAGACCTTCACCTCCAGCGTCACCTCATCCGGCGTGGCATGGACTTCCACCTCCGCACCCGGCTCCGCCTTGAAGAAGGCTCTCCAATAAGCTGCCACGCCACTCATCCCCTTCTCTGTCCACTGCTCCGACACCGGCCGGTAGTACTGACGCCCGATGTCCTGCCAGTAGCGCCGCAAGCCCTCCATGCCGTGGCACTGCTTGATAAAGCGAAACGTGGCGTTGGTGGCCAAATAGAAATCGGCATGCCCCACCGGTTTGGTGTCGAGGTAAGGCAGAGCGGAGTCAGCGGGCATGGCGTGGAGTCGTCGTCAGCATGGCGGAACTTTCGATTTGTTTGTAGTTCGGGCTTTAGCCCGTTCAGGAACGCCCAATCACGGCCTAAAGGCCGAACTACAAACATTTCCGGCAAAACCAGTGGCTCCGCGAGGAAACCACGAAATGAGGCATTGCCGCTGCGTTGGTGTTTCCCGTAGCCTTCACCGCATGACACACTTCTCCTGGCTCGATTACAGCATCTTCGGCGGTTATCTCGCCGCGTCCGTCGGCGTGGGATTGCTTTCCGCCCGCGGCTCCAAATCACTCGGCGACTACTTTCTCGCGGGTCGCGGCATGAGCAGCATTCTCGTGGCGATGTCCATCCTTGCCGCGCTCTTCTCCGGCATCAGCTACCTCGCGGGTCCGGCCGATGTGTACAAGAACGGTTTCGCCTTCGCCTACATCGTGCTGGCATTTTTCATCGCCACACCCTTCACAACGCTGTGGATGCTGCCGAAGTTTTATCAATCACGCTACTTCACCGCCTATCAGTTCCTTGAAGAGCGCTTCTCACTGCCCACGCGCCTGCTCGCCTCCGGCCTCTTCATCTTCCGCGTGGCCTTGTGGCTGGCTGCGGCCACTTACGCGCCCGCTTTGGCGCTGGAAAAAGTTACCGGTCTGCCACTGTGGCTCACCATCCTGGCTTCCGGCACGCTCACCACGCTCTACACCGCGCTCGGCGGCATGCGGGCCGTCATCTGGACCGATGTGATGCAGCTCATCGTGCTCTTTGGCGGCCAGCTCCTCATCGTGATCGTGGCATTGGGAAAAATCCCCGGCGGCCTCGGTGGCATGTGGGAAACAGTCGTGGCCGATGGCCGCATGAATGTGAGCCTCTCCTTCAATCCCGCCGAACGCGTGAACCTCGGTGCGATCCTCATCGCCGGTGCCTTCCTGCATCTCGTGCAAATGGCCACCGATCAGGTCAGCGTGCAGCGCTACCTCAGCGCTGGCAGTTTGAAGGAATCGCAACGCTCACTGTGGATCAAGCTGTGGTTCGTGCTGCCGGTGCTGGTGCTCTTCTACGGCACCGGCCTGGTGCTCTACGCCTTTTACAAGATCCACGGCGATCCTCTGGCGGCTGGATTGATCGAAAAGGAAGATCAAATCCTGCCCTACTTCGTCGTCACGCAATTGCCCGCCGGTCTTCCCGGCCTGCTCATCGCCGCCATCTATGCCGCCAGCATGTCCACCATCAGCGCCGGATTGAACTCGCTCGCCTCCGCCACGGTGGTCGACTTCCAACAACGCCTTTCCGGTGTCGCCGATGGTGCCTCTTCAACGAAGGTGAGCAATGCCCGCTGGATCACCGTCGGCTACGGCGTGCTCGTCATGGCGCTCGCCTTTGCCGTGTCGGCGATGCCTGGCAATCTGGTGGAATCGGTGAACACGGTCATCGGCCTCATCGGCGGACCGCTGCTTGGCTTGTTCTTCCTCGGCATGTTCACGCAGCGAGCCACCACCCGCGGTGCCTTGACGGGCTGCTTCAGTGGCTTCGCCGTGCTTCTCGGCGTCTTTTTCTATCAAAGCGGCTGGTTCACGACGACGAAGCCCCCGCAGATGATCTCGTTCGTGTGGTTCAGCCTGCTGGGCTGCGCGGTTACGATGCTCGTAGGCCTCGCGACCTCGCGCGGGAAGCGGCCAGCACCCGTCGTGGAAGATGTGAGACATCCCGGGGAAAACTGACGTTTTCCACTACAGCCGCACGGCGTAGGGGAAGCCTCATTTCTCACACCCGGAGCGCAAGTGACGTTGATGGTTGGTAGTTCGGCCTTCAGGCCGCGATTGGGAGTTCCGTGAAGCGGGCTAAAGCCCGAACTACGAACTCAAAACGGCCTCACTTTTCCTTCGAAGCTGTTTCCACGGCCACGGTGGCGTCGCTCAGGATGGCGGCATGCTTTTCATAGCTCACCTTGGAGCCCGTGAGCTGCGCCAAGTATTCGAGCGCCTCGGAGAGCGGCACATTGGAAAGCGAGAGCGTCAGCTTCTTGGTGCCGAGATCAGCGCCTTTGACGATGACGTTCGGGCTCACCTTGCCGTTGGAGGCATTCTTCGAGAGCACCCGCAGACCGGCGAGCGCCTCGGTGAGGGTGACCTCTTCCATCTCGATCTTGGGGATCGTCACCCCGGCGTAGTCACGGCGCAGCGTGGAGGCTTCCGGCTTCGCGTGGGCTTTGATGTAGCGCAGCATGTTCTGCGTATCCGTGTGGCCAGGATTGGCGGCGGCCACTTGCGTGAGAAAAGCCTGCGCCGTGGTGAAATCACCTTTGTGAAAAGCTTCGCGGCCTTTTTGATACGCCGCGTTGAGGTCATCCGCCGCGAAGAGGGAACCAGCAGACACAAAAAAAGCGGCCATCCGAGAGACGACCGCCGCAGAAGGAGCACAAGCACAGAGAAAGAAAGTTTTCATGGTGTTTGGTTGGGTTGACGACGGCATTTCACCAAATTCGTGAGGAAGTGTCAATAGGCTTCCCATGCAGTCCGGGTTGCCCACGAGCCGTCCCTCGGCGATAGGCAGCGCCGATGAATCTCACGCGTCGTCAGTTCGCCTCCGGTCTCGCTCTTTCCTCCCTGCTCCCCGCCTGCCAGGTGCCCATGCCGCAGGCCTATCAGCAGCCACAGGCAGCTCCACAAGGCGGGCCCTTCATGCTCGGCGTGGATGTGCTGGCCTCACGTGGCTTTGACCTGCTGCGCGGAAAACGCGTGGGCCTCATCACGAACCACACCAGCCTCACCGGCCGTGGCGAACGCACGCGACAGCTCATGCAGCGGACGCTCGGCGGGGGCCTCACCGCGCTTTATGCGCCGGAACATGGCATCGATGGTTCCATCAAGGCGGGCGTGCACGTCGCCACGCGACGCGACAACGTCACCGGCCTCACCGTGTACTCGCTTTACGGTCCCACCCGCAAGCCCACTCCGGCGATGCTCGCACCCATCGACGTGCTGGTGTTTGATCTTCAAGACATTGGCTGCCGCAGCTACACCTACATCAGCACGATGATCGTCTCGATGGAGGCCGCGGCGGAGAATGGAAAACTCTTCGTCGTGCTCGACCGACCCAATCCGATGGGTGGCTGGCGGGTGGAAGGTCCGCCGCTGGAGTCGCAGTGGAAGTCCTTCGTCGGCCAGGTGCCCGTGCCGTATGTGCATGGCATGACGGCGGGCGAAATCGCCCAGATGGCCTGTGCTCGCGGCTGGGTGAGCCGCGTCCCGCGCATGACCACCGTGAAGATGCAGGGCTGGAACCGCGCCATGACCTGGCAGGATACTGGCCTGCGCTGGCATCCCACCTCGCCGAATATTCCGTATGCCACTTCCCCATTCTATTACGTCGCCACCGGCATCCTCGGTGGTGCGGCGGCCGTGGATGTCGGCATCGGCTCGGACAATCCCTTCGGCTATGCCGGCGGCAGCGGCGTGAATCCGAATGCCTTGCTCGCCGTGTGCCAGCGCTGGAACACACCCGGCGTGACCTACTCGCCATATAGCAAAGAAGGTTTCGGCGGCGTGAAACTGCACATCCATCCCCGCAATTCCGCCGATCTCACCGGCCTCGACGTGATGCTCCTCGCCGAGATCAACCGCCTCACCGGAGGCAAAGCCGCCCGCAACATGAGCGGCTCCAAGTTGAACCTCTTCAACAAGGTCTTCGGCAGCGAATCGCTGCATCGCGACCTCCTCCGCGGCACGCCCGGCCACGTCATCGCCGGGCGCTGGCAGGGCTGGGTGCAGAGCTTCCGCTCGCAGCGCCAGGGCTATCTGCTTTACGCGTGAGGAAAGTACGTTGTTCACGCTTCAGCGTGCTTCCGACTCTCGCTGACACGCTCAAGCGTGAACAACGAACCCCTTCACTTCTTCCTCTTCAACGCCGGCAGCTTCAGACCGTTCTGCGTGATGTGCAGGCGCTTGATCTGGCCCGTCTCGTCCCGCTCGAACTCCAACGAGGCAAAAACGACGTCATACTCAAACGTGCCCTTCTTCGTCTCAAACACCGGCAAGAACGGCTGGCCGGTGAGCTGGACAAAAAGCGTGCCGCGACGCAGCTCGATCGTGAAGACCTTGTCCGGCGGGAAGAAGTCATACACGCCAGTGTATTCTTCGAGCTCCTTCGCCGGTCGAAAGAGATACTCGGGTGCTTTTTCATCGAGCCGCTTCGCCACCTGCTTCTGGTTGTTTTGATCCAGCGTGACACTCGTGATGGCTCCGCTGGCATCGCGGCCGAAGATCAGCCGCGCCGCCACGCCGCGATGGAAGAACACATCCTTCTTCTCATGCAGGTAAGGCAGGAAGGCCTGGCCGGTGAGTTTGCACCACAGGCCGCCATCGCGGATGACAAAGGTCAGCTTGCCCTCCTGACCGAGTTTGAAGACGCCGACGTAAGGTTTCAGCTCCGCCTCGCTGAGCTTGGGACCTTCCACCGCCTTGAATTGCTCGCGATCCAGCGGCCGCGTGACCATCACCGGCTCCATCTCGGCATTGTTGATGAGCACGATGCGCACCTGATCGGTCTTGGGCTTCGCTTGAAGCAGCGTGCGATAGCCACCCGTGCCGCCGTTGTGCGCGATCAAATCGTCGCCAAGGAAAAAACAGCAGCCGATTCCTTCGGC
>CALSBJ010000018.1:0-85849 GCA_943373155.1 Akkermansia muciniphila
GTCCGCAATCATTTCGATGCCAAGGCGGACGAGGGCGTCCGCTCTCCACTCCTAAACCACCACGTTCACCAGCTTGCCGGGCACGACGATGATCTTCTTGGCAGGCTTGCCTTCCATGAATTCCTGCACGCGGGCGCTGGCGAGGGCGATCTTCTCGATCTCCTCCTTCGTCGCCTGGATCGGCACGCGAGCTTTGTCGCGCAGCTTGCCGTTCACCTGGAAAACGACCTCCACCTCGTCCTCGATGAGGGCGGCGGGATCGTAAACGGGCCACGTTTCGTCGCTGAGGAAGCCTTTCGCAGCCAAAGCAGGGAATTGGGAGCGGATGATCGCATTCAGCTCTTCGGCGAGATGCGGTGCGAAAGGACTGAGCACCTTCAGGAAGGTCACGATGGCTCCCGCAGGCTTCACTTCCGCGCCGGTGAAGGCATTCGTGCAGACCATCATCTGGCTTATCGCCGTGTTGAAACTGAGCTTTTCGATGTCTTCGCCGCACTTCTTGATCGTCTCGTGCAGCGCTTTGGTGAGCTGCTTGTTCGCAGGCACGTCTTGCAGCGCCTTGGAGACACTCCACACGCCTTCGTCATCGACTTCCATGACGAGACGCCACACGCGAGCGAGGAAGCGATACACGCCCTCGACGCCCTTCATGCTCCACGGCTTCACCTGCTCCAGCGGGCCCATGAACATCTCATACAGCCGCAGCGCATCGGCGCCATAATCACGCACGACGTCATCGGGATTCACCACGTTGCCACGGGACTTCGACATCTTCTGACCGTCCTCGCCGAGGATGAGTCCCTGGTTCACCAGACGCTGGAACGGCTCCGGCGTGCTGACGTAGCCGAGATCAAAGAGCACCTTGTGCCAGAATCGCGCGTAAAGCAGATGCAGCACCGCATGCTCGGTGCCGCCGACGTAGAGATCGACCCCACCAGGCTTGCCGCCGCCCATCCAATACTTCTCTGCGGCCTCGCTGACAAAGCGCTCCGAGTTCCGCGCATCGCAATAACGCAGGTAATACCAGCACGAACCCGCCCACTGCGGCATCGTGTTGAGTTCACGCTTCGCGGTGGCGGAGTATTGGACCCACTCGGTCGCCTTTGAGAGCGGAGGCTCGGGCGTGCCAGTCGGTTTGAAGTCTTCCAGCGTCGGCGGCATCAGCGGCAGTTCGCTTTCCGGAAGGCTGCGATGATTGCCATCTTCCCACACGATCGGGAAGGGCTCGCCCCAGTAGCGCTGACGGCTGAAAAGCCAGTCGCGGAGTTTGAAGTTGGTGGTGCCTTTGCCGAGGCCTTTTTCTTCGAGCCAGACGGTGATGTGCTTTTTGGCTTCGGAGGTCAGGTAACCATCCAGAAAGCCCGAGTTTCTAGCGACACCTTCGTCCGTGTAGCAAACATTCGGATCGGAATAACCTGCTGTATTAGACTTTGAAGGATCGGCCTCGACCAAGTGTGCGGGCTTTGGCCCTTGCGGACGCCAATCAATCATAGTCCGCCCGTCTGAAACCGGATACGGCTTTGCGACGACATGCTTAATCGGCAGACCAAACTTCTGCGCAAACTCCCAATCCCGCTCATCATGCGCAGGCACCGCCATGATCGCTCCGGTGCCGTAGCCCGTGAGGACATAGTCGGCGATCCAGATCGGGATCTGCTCGTTGTTGACCGGATTGATGGCGTAAGCGCCAGTGAAGACGCCAGACTTCTCCTTCGCCAGTTCGGTGCGTTCGAGATCGGATTTCGAGGAGACGGTCTTTTGGTAGGCTTCGACGGCAGCTTTTTGAGCCTCGGTGGTGATTTGTGGCACCAACGCGTGCTCGGGAGCGAGCACCATGTAAGTTGCTCCAAAGAGCGTATCGGGACGCGTGGTGAAGACGGTGATGGAGTGTGGTGCAGCCGTCTCGGCTGCTTCAGAGGGCAGTCCAGAGGACTGCACCACATTAAAACGCACATGAGCCCCTTCGCTGCGGCCGATCCAGTTCCGCTGGAGCAGCTTGATGCTTTCCGGCCAGTCGAGGCCGTCGAGTTCATCAATGAGGCGCTGGGCATAGGCAGTGATGCGCAGCATCCACTGGCGCATCGGGCGACGCTCGACGGGGAATCCGCCGACTTCGCTTTTGCCGTCCACGACTTCTTCATTGGCGAGCACGGTGCCGAGCTGCGGGCACCAGTTCACCGGCGCGGAGGAGATGTAGGCGAGGCGTTTGGCGTCGATCTCTTCACGCGAGAGGCCTTTGGCTTCCAGTTCGCTGATCGGATGCGCCTTGCCGTCGTCACCGACGTAGGAGTTGTAGAGCTTCAGGAAGATCCACTGCGTCCATTTGAAGTAGCCGGGGTCGGTGGTGTTCACCTCGCGGTCCCAGTCGTAGGCAAAGCCGAGCGATTTGAGCTGCTTGGTGAAGTTCGCGATGTTCGCCTCGGTGGTGACGCGGGGATGCGTGCCGGTTTTGATCGCATACTGCTCCGCAGGCAGGCCGAAGGCGTCCCAGCCCATCGGGTGCAGCACGTTGAAGCCAGACATCTTCTTGAAGCGACCGATGATGTCCGTGGCGGTGTAGCCCTCCGGGTGGCCGACGTGGAGGCCGTTGCCGCTGGGATAGGGGAACATGTCGAGCACGAAATACTTCGGCTTCGAGGCATCGAAGTCGGCATCACCGGGGTTGGGCGTGCGGAAGGCTTTTTTCGCCTCCCACTCGCCCTGCCATTTCGGTTCAAACTCGGAGAAAGGGAAGGCTTTGCGCTGCTCGCTGGACATAGGGGCGCGGAAGAAGGCGAGATGGGGGCAAGTTCCAAGTTTAAAGTTGCAGGTTTCAGACCGGACGCCGCCTTCGCCATGGAAACTGATTGCCGCCGCCGCCTCCCCTGCCCTATCCTGCGCCTATGGCCCAGGCAATCATGAATCCCGAGGAGGTCCGTCGTTTCGCGGCGGAGCTCAAACGCTTCAACACCGACATGCAGCAGCGAGCTTCCTCCCTGCAAAGCCGCTTCTCCGCCCTCGGCGAGACCTGGCAGGATGCCGAGCATGAAAAGTTCGGCGCTGAATTCCTCACCACCATGAAAGCCATCAAGAAATTCATGGAGATGAGCGAGCAACACACCCCCTTTCTCCTGCGCAAGGCGCAGCGCATCGAGGACTATCTGAATCAGAAATAGATCGGTCCCATCCGACCGATCCGACCGATCTCCGCATGGCTGACCAAGCACGCATTTCAAACCTCGACGCCATCGACGCCTTTCGCTCGGCCTTGATCGTCTTCATCTCGAAGACGCAGCAGTCGCTGGATCAGGCGCAGGATACCGTCAAAAAGACCCGTGGCTGGCTGCAAACCGAGCAGCCGCAGTATTGGATGGCGCAGATCAAGCAGCGACAAAAAAAGCTCGATCAAGCCAACGCGGAGCTGATGAGCGCCCGGCTCTCCGAATTCGTCGATAGCCCCACGGTGCAACAGATGGCGGTGCGAAAGGCCCGCTACGCGCTCGAAGAGGCCCAGCAGCGCCTCGAACGCACCAAAACCTGGGCACGCGATTACGACCGCCTCATCTCCCCCCTCGCCAAAAAGGTGGAAAGCCTCCGCGACTACCTCGAAAACGACCTCACCCGTGCCGTGGCCTACCTTACCGAGGTTCAAAAGATCCTTGGTGCCTACGCGGAAGCCACCACTCCAGCCCCCGCCCCTGCTGAATCATGAATCTGACCCAAAACACCCGCGAACTCGCCGAGCGCTGGCACGCCACGAAGGTCCACTGGCGAGACGCCAAGGCGCAGGAATTTGAAAAGCAGTATTTGGAAGCCTTGCCCGGCATGGTGTCCAAGACCAGTGTGATGCTCAGCGAACTCGAAACCCTCATTAAAAAGATCCGCAAAGACTGTGAGCAGACCTACTGACCTCCGCGCCTCGCGCATTCTCCAGCTCCACACCTCCCTCCACGCAGGTGCCATCGACTTTGCCAAGCGGGCGGAACTGATCGCTCGGGATACACGGGCCAAGCGCTACACCGCCGAGCAGGACCATCTGCAAAAGCTCGAAGCACTGACGGCCGAGACCGCCGCGGCGAGCGCCGCCGTTTCCGCGCAGTGGGAGGGGCACAAGGATCAGTTCCGCGCCCGCCATCAGGCCCGCGCCGACTTCTTTGCCCGCTACCAGCACCGCATCGAGCGTGACCTTCCCTCCATGATGCAAAAGGAGCGTGAGTCATGGCTCGGCAAGCAGCAACTGCGCCGTATCCAGGCGCAGGCCCAGCTCAAAAAGAGCCTTGCGGAGATCGATGCCACCGCCGCACCTCTCACCGAGCGCCTCACGGCGGCTAAGGACCAGCTGCTGGCTGCTTTAAAGGCCATCGGAGGCCGCCTCACACGCCAGGGAGCACCGACGCCGAAGGTGAAAACGCTCGCCGAGATGCCAGCCCGGGTCGAGAGCATCGAATCCCAAGCTAGCAGTTACGAAGAACAGCTCGCGACGAAGGGCGGCGGCCTTCTGAAGATGTTCAGCAAACCAGCGGTCGATCTCCAGCAGCTCAGCGCCTCCGTTCACGATTACGAAACCGCCGTCGCCGAGCTGAACGCGTCCATTGATACGGCCAACGCGGAAGCGCAGGCCGCGCACGATGTCATCGATGCTCAAATCACCCTTGAATGGAATCGCGCCGATGAAATGGCGCAGAAATTCAAAGCGGCGATGCAGAAGCGTCTCGCCACGCAGATCCCCGCCTGCCTGCAACGCAATGAGCGCCTGCTTCAGCGCAATTTGAAGTATCTCGACGAGCAAAAGACCGCTCACCTTGCCCTGGCGGAATCCCCCTTCATCGACCGCCGCCATCAGCTCGAATCACGCCATCAACTCGAAATGGCAGCCTTTGATGCGAAGGCTCAAAAACGCTGGTCTGACCTCGAAACCGAATGGCAGGCGAAAATCCCCGATTTGCTCGCTCAAATCGACGAGATAGCCCCCATCGGCTCCACGCCATGGAATCGCGAATACACCGCTCCCACGACCTTCCCGGCACACAATCGCTTTGGCGAATTGACGCTCGATTTGAGCCAAGAAGCTGCCGTTTTGGCCAAAGATACGCCGCTGAGCCTCGCGGGCCATGAGCACCTTTCGCTGCCGCTCGCGCTGACCTTTCCTCAAGAAGCCTCGCTGCTCATCGAAACGGATGACGATGGCGGCAAGTGGGTGCCTGAGGTGATGAACAGCCTCATCTTCCGCGTTTTGAAGAGCGCACCTCCCGGCAAGGCGCACTTCACCATCATCGACGCCGTCGGCCTCGGCCAAAATTTCGCGGGTCTGATGCATCTGGCCGATTACGAGCCGGCTTTGATCAACCGCCGCATCTGGACACAGCGTGATCATATCGAAGAGCGCCTTCAAGAGCTCAACGAGCACGTCGAGAAGGTCATCCAGATGTACCTGCGCAACGAATACGCGACGATCACCGAGTACAACGAGCAAGCCGGCAGCGTAGCGGAGAAATACCACTTCCTCGTCATCGCCGGACTGCCTGCGGGATTCAGCGAGAGCGCCATGTCGCGGCTGAAAAGCATCCTCGCCAGCGGGCCACGCTGCGGCGTCTTCACGCTCGTGCATTGGGATCGCCGTCAAAATCTGCCGGAAGGTCTTAGCGCCGAGGATTTGCGCAAATTCACCGTCCGTCTCGTTCGCGAAAAGGGCGTGGTGAGCTTGGGCGGCATTTCCACGCTTCAACTTGATCCTTTCGTCAGCGACGAGATCGCCGCCGACCTCGCGCATCAGATCGGGCAGGCCAGCATCGACTCGAATCGCGTGCAGGTGCCGTTTTCGGTCGTCGCGCCGCAGGAAATGTGGAGCGAAAGCACCACCAACGAGTTGCGCATCGCCATCGGCCGCACTGGTGCCACGAAGCTGCAGATGCTCGCCATCGGCAAAGGCACGAAGCAGCACGCGCTGCTCGCCGGGAAGACCGGTTCCGGCAAATCGACCCTGCTGCACATCATCATCACGAATCTCGCCCTCACGTGCAGTCCGGACGAGATCGAGTTTTACCTCATCGACTTCAAAAAAGGCGTCGAGTTCAAGTGCTACGCCGATGCGAAGCTGCCGCACGCCAAGGTCATCGCGATCGAAAGCGATCGTGAGTTCGCCCTGAGCGTGCTGCAACGCATCGACGAGGAATTGAAGCGCCGTGGCGAGTTGTATCGCAAACTCGGGGCGCAGGATTTGGCCGGTTACAAGAAAGCCGGCGGCACGGAGCCCATGCCGCGCAGCATGCTCATCATCGACGAGTTCCAGGAGTTCTTCGTCGAGGACGATTCGGTGGCTCAAGGAGCCGCGTTGCTGCTCGACCGCATTGTGCGTCAGGGCCGTGCGTTCGGCATTCACGTCTTCCTCGGCTCGCAAACGCTCGGCGGCGCCTACACGCTCGCTCGCACAACCTTGGGCCAGATGGTCATCCGAATCGCGCTTCAATGCAATGAAGCCGATGCCGCGCTGATCATGGACGAAGGCAACACGGCGGCTCGCATGCTCTCGCGACCCGGTGAAGGCATCTACAACGATGCTGCGGGCGCTTTGGAGGGCAATTCGCCCTTCCAGGTCGTCTGGCTCACCGACGAGGAACGCGACGAAAATCTCCTCAATGTGGCTGCACTCGCTCAAACACGCGGATTCGGCAAAAAACGGCCCATCGTCTTCGAAGGCAACATGCCGGCCGATGTTCGCGACAACCTGCTTTTGGCTGCTGCGCTCGAAAATCCGCCTGCGAAGGCTCCCGCCGATCCTCGCGTGTGGTTGGGCCTGCCGAATGCGATCAAAGGTCCGACGGATGCGATGTTCCCGCGTCAAAGTGGCCGCCACCTGCTGCTCGTCGGCCAGAACGATGAAGCCATCGCCGCGATCCTCGGTCTCGCCATCATCGGGCTCGCCGCGCAGCATCCGAAGGACAAAGCGCCCGCGTTTTACCTCATCCACGGCGCTCTCGCCGACACGCCGGAGTTCGCTTTCCTCGAAGCCGCCGCCGCCAAGGGCCGCGCAAAGGTCACGCAGGGCCACGAAGCGCCCGATTACATCGCCGAGGTCCACGCCGAGATGAAACGCCGCAGCGACGAAGGCAGCGCGGGCGATCCGCCGATCTTCCTGCTCGTGCACGGCCTGCAAAAGTTCCGCAAGCTGCGCTACGAGGAGGATTTCTCCTTCGGCGGCGACGATTCGCCCAAACCCGGCAACCAGCTCAACGAGATCATCAACGAAGGCCCGTCCCTCGGCATCCATCTCATCACCAGCCTCGACACGCTGAACAACATCCAGCGCTGCCTCAGCCGCAAAGCGCTGAGCGAACTCGGCATGCGCGTCCTCTTCCAAATGAGCGCCAACGACAGCGCCAGCCTGATCGATTCGCCCAAAGCCGGATCGCTGGGCCTCAATCGTGCGCTGTTTTACTCCGAGCACGAGTCCCGGATGGAGGTCTTCCGGCCCTTTGCGCTGCCGGGGGCGGAGTGGGTGGGACAAGTCTAACTTGTCTGAGAGCTCGCTTTGCGGGAGGATGAAACCATGAGAGACCAAATCATCATCTTCGGGGCCAGCTTGCTATGGATCGCGTTTTGCATGCGCTTCTGGTGGGTGATCAGCCGGGAGAATGTGTGGCAGCGCAGGCTCATCGCCATCGCGGCGGGGCTTGGCGGAGGCTTGATCTACATGTTCGGCTCGATGGCGATGCAGGTGCTGCATGCCGCCCAAGCCCAGCAGGTGCCTGTCGATTATGAACCGCCCTCCGCCACGATCCGCGTTCAAGGGAAAGAACCGTGAGGAGCCGCCTGTTTATGGCTTCCCACCATGAAAAGACTCCTCCCCCTTCTCGCTGTCATTGCCATCACCTCCCCTGCCCTTGCTGAAGAAGCCTGGACGACTCTCTTTGATGGAAAAACGCTCACCGGCTGGGAGCAGCACAGTGGCACCGCTGAGTATCGTGTGCAGGACGGATCCGTCATAGGCAAAACGGTGCCGAACACGGGTAACTCCTTCCTTTGCACCGCGAAGAAGTATTCCGATTTCATTTTCGAAGTCGAGTTCAAGGTCGATCCATCCATGAACTCCGGCATTCAGTTCCGCAGCAATTACTACACCCAAGAGACGGAGGTGGAGATCGCGGGCAAAAAGAAGAAATTTCCAGCGGACCGCGTGCATGGCTACCAGTTTGAGATCGATCCGAGTGCCCGTGCTTACACGGGCGGCGTCTATGACGAAGGCCGTCGCGGCTGGCTCTTCGACCTGAAGAACAATGAGGCCGCCCGAAAGGCTTTCAAACAGGGCGAATGGAATGTCGCTCGCATCGAATGCCGCGGCAGCAGCATCAAGACCTTCATCAATGGCGTGCCCGCCGCTGACTTCACCGACGAACTGACCAAGGAAGGCGTCATCGCCCTTCAGGTTCACGGCATCGGCAAGAAAACCGAAGCCGCCGGCAAGGAAGTCATGTGGCGGAACATCCGCATCCAGGAGCTGAAATGAGGCCGGTTAGGCTTTCGGCTCCATCTTCCAGTTCAGCCAGGCCCGGCGATAGGTGAAGGCCATGGCCATGACACCGGCGAAAAGCAGCAAAGCACGGCCGGGTTCCGGCACGGGCAGGAGCTTGGAGTCGAGCGCCTTCCCAGCACTCAAAGCCGCCATCGTATCAGGGTTCAGCGGTTCAGCAGCCTGCGCCACATAAACGGCGAAGGTGAAGCAGATGAACCAGTAAAGCAGGGAGCGCACGGACATGAGGGGTTGGGCTGGAATTATGATTTTGTAGCGGGAATAGCCACTTTGGGGCAACCATTATCTTTGAATACGAAGGAAAATCTCATGACTACCCCCTACGGGCCTTGTCGCCGCCTGACCAACGACAACATCGTCACCCAATCACACGGCTGGCCTACTTTGGCAGCTACGCGGACATTTCGTTCAAGATGAGTGAATTTCCCTGCTCAAGACCGCTCGCGCCAGCGGTAAGCCGCTTGGGCGTTTTTCCAGAAGTACTTCTCGCAGGCCTCCAGGCCCTTCGAGGTGAAGAACTCTCGCACGAGGCCGAAAACCACGTCGTAGGATCCACCTTTGTCTGAGACGGGCCAATTGCTGCCATAGATGAGGCGGTCCGGGCCAAACTGCTCCCAAAGATGGTCGAGGATAGGCAGGTAGTAGGCCGTATCGCGGGGTGCGCTCCCCTCGGCCCCCTTCACCTGCTCCACGAGGGCGGAGACCTTCATGTAAACATTGGGCTTTTGAGCGACGGCTGAGACCGCGGGCTTCCACTCGGGCCGCAAAGCTTTCGGATCACCGGGGGCCCCCAGGTGGTTGATCACGATTCGGAGGTCCGACACCTCGTTGGCAAGCTGGGCGACAGCCGAAAGTGCCGAGGCTGGCCCGTTCAAATCCAGCTCCAGGCCGTGTTCGGCGAGCAGCTTGGCCCCAGAGAGCACGTCGACTCGTTTTGAGGCGTCCACCAGCAGGCTGCTGCTCCAGCGAATGCCCCGAAAGATGGGGTTTTTCGCAAACCGCCTCAAATTCGCCGCAAACTCGGGCCCCAGATCCAGATGCCCCACGAAGCCAATGATGGACTTTTCCTTCTCCGCGAGATCGAGGATCCACTGATTGTCTTCCACCCACGGACTAGCCTCCACGACGACCGTCTCACGGCAGCCATGAGGACTGGCCAAGGCCAACCAATCCGCGGGAAGAACCGTTCGATACAGACTCGTCCCCTTCCCCGGCCATGGCACGCCCTGAGGCCTCGCGGGATCGTAGAAATGCGTGTGCGTATCGACGATGCGGCTGGCCGCAACACTCGCTGAAACCGACAATGGCATGGCCGCTGTGGCGGCGGCGACTTGAAGAAATTGGCGACGTTTCATGGGTGGGATAAAAAAGATCCGCCGGATCGCTCTGATCCGGCGGATTGACAGAAAAACCTAAACTGATTCGACCTTACTGACCAACAGGCGTCTTCGCACCTTCTTTGAAGCAGTAGAGGTGCGTGTGGGTGGTGATGTACACGGCTCCGTTGGCGGCGACGACGCTGCTGAGCAGCGGGCTGGGGAATTCGATGGTCTTGAGTTCCTTGAGTTCCTTGCCTTCGGCGAGGATGAAGAGTTCGCCTTCTTCGTTGCCGATCCAGACTTTGCCGTCGGCGACGAGGGGGCTGGCCCAGATGTGGCCTTTGGTGTCGAACTTCCAGTATTCCTTGCCGGTCTTCGCGTCGAGGCAGAAGAGGCGGCCGGTGTAGTCGCTCACATAAACGAGACCGTCTTTGACCGCGGGGGTAGAGATGGAGCGCTCGATGCCTTTGAAGGTCCAAACGGCTTTGCCGGAGAGGTCGCCGGTGCCTTTGGGGTCGATGCAGCTGAGCATGCCCAAACCTTCACCGTGCTCCGGGTCCTGGCCGATGGGGACGTAGATCAGGCCGTCGGCGACGGTGGGGGTGGCGATGATTTCGCTAGGGCCATCGTATTCGACGTATTTGATGGGTTCACCGGAGGAGTTCTTGCGATACTCGGGCGGATTGGCGTCGTAGCGCCAGTGTTCGACGAGAATGTCGAGGTCTTCGTCGTTCTTCTTGGTCTCGGGGGCCATGGAATAGACCCAGCCGTCACCAGCGGCAAAGATGACCTGCTTTTTGCCGCCGAGTTCGAGGTAGTTCGGGGAGGACCAGGAGCAGTGAAGCACACGCTGGGAGGCGATGCTGTCCTGTTCGCCGAGGAGTTCACCGGTTTCAGCGTCGAGCATGATGAAGCTGGGGCTGTTCGGCGAAGGGATGTTCGTGTGGGTCCAATCGACGCCGTTGCAGGTGGGGACGAAGACTTTGCCATCGACGACGAGGGGAAAGCCGGCAGTCGCGTTGTGCTGGAAGACGCCGAGTTCTTTATACATGTCATACACCCAGAGGATGTCGGCATCGGTGTTGCCCGGAGGGATGGGGGCGGTGTTTTTGCCGTCCTTGTCGAGCGGGGCCATGAAGGTGTTTTCTTCCTGCATGCCCTGGTTGCCGTCGGAGAGGCCCTTCACGTCAAAGCAGATGATCTGGCAGCGGTTGCCGGGGACGTAGGCTTTGTCGCCGACGATGGTGGGGCTGGCGCAGATGCCGAGGTATTCCCAGTCGTTCACTTTGCCGGTGCCCATCTTCGGGGACACGAGCTGCCATTTGAAGTCGCCGGTGTATTCGTCGAAGACCATGACGATGCCACGATCGCCGGTGTGCTTTTCATCGCGGGGGGATTCGTTGTTCGTGCCGACATAGACCTGGCCGTTGGCGATCACGGGCGTGCCGTAGGTCTGGGAGCCGAGCTTGGCGACCCAGAGGCAGTTCTTGGTCGTGCTCATGTCGATGTCCTCAGCGCCGGGGGCCTTGTTGGCCTTTTCAGCATTCGGACGGAGGCGACCGGCTTCCTTCGGAGCGGCCTTGGGGCCATATTTTTTGCCGGGATCAAAATCGATGGGCAGTCCTTTTTCGTCGGACACCATGTTGCGGGTGTTGCTGCCACCCCACTGGGAGTAGTCGGCAGCGTGGAGCGTGGCCGCGAGGGCCAACGCGATGAGGAGGGTGGGTTTGGTGGTCATGGAAAGAAGCGTGGGGCTTGGAGCAAGGGGCTTGGGGTCAGAGGCGAAGAGCAGGTAGATTAACGTTGGATCAGGCGATCATATTCGCTGTGATGGCCGATCCAGAACCACGCGAAGTCATCACCGTCTTCGACCGCGATGGCCCGGTAGTGATCTCCAACTCGTGCAGACCAGAAACGGCCCACTTTTTTGAAGTGGAGCGAAGGATGGCGTGGATTGGCTTTGAGGAGGTCGAAGTTGTCATCGGCCAGAGTTTGGATTTTAGCGGGAAGTTGCTCGTAAAAGTGCCAGAACTTGGCCGAGGCACGGTGTTTCATAGATCGCGGCAGCGCCCTGCACGCAAGTCAGCGAGAGCTTCATCCGCCAGGGCGTCGAGGCGTCCGGCCTTCACGTCCTCCTCGAACTGCGTATCCCACGCTTTGGCATCATAGCGTGAGAACCAGTCTCGAAACTCGCCCAGTTCTCCCCGCGAAAGACGCGAGACGGCGTTTTCGATTTCGGGAAGAGGAAAGCTGGAGGCTGTGGCGACCATGGCTGAAACTACTTCAAGAGCGGCTGATGATCAATTCTGCGTCACGCTGAGGTTGTCGATGTACATGCGGCGCTGATTCAGCGGGGTGAAGCCAAACAGGCCAGGGCTGCCGCTGGCGTGGACGCGGGGGAGTTTGACTTCGATGGTCCAGGCGGCGGGCTCGGCGGTGCCTTTTTCCCAGACTTTGGCCTGCACGACGCCGGAGCCATCAGCGGAAGCGCTGACGCTGGTTTTGAAGGTGTACCACTTGTTGGCGGTGAGCTTGAAGGGAACTTCCTGCTTGAGGCGCTCCAGATTGGAGGACACTTCGAGTTTGCCGGCATTGCCGCGGAGGCAGATGAGGTAACGCTGGTGGATGAAGCCGATGTCGGACTTCGAGCGGGCGTTGCCCTCAGTGAGAACGTCGGCCTGCATGGTGTAGTTTTTCAGATGCGACGGGGCGAGGAAAACGCTGGCACGCTGGAACAGCAGGCGGTCAAAGCTCTTGCCGAAGACCTTGTTGCCGTCCTTTTCCATGACCTGGAATTTGAAACGGGCACCGATCCAAGGGAGCGGCGGGTAAGCGAATTTGTAGGCGGGGTTGTTCTGCGGATCGACGGGGAATTCTTCGGTGAGGGTGTAACCTTCGAAGTCCTCGGTGATGGGCAGGTTTTTCAGCGCACGACCACGGATGGTGCCGAAGAGACCATCGGGTGCGGTGCCTTTGAAGGCGCCGGCGCTGATCTTGGCATCGGGGGCGACGACGAGTTCGCCCGCGTCGTTGAATTTGCCGTCCATGGTGGCTTTCACCTTCGCGGTGGGCGGGATGAAGGACTCCCATTTCACGCCTTTGATGTCGTTTTCGACGACGAAGCCGTTCGCGTCGATGCTGCGGATGCGGAAGGCCTGCTTTTCACCGGCGAGGATGACGGTTTCGGCCGGGATGATCTGCAAGGCGACGGCTTTGCCAGCTTTCGGGATCTCGACGACAGGAGCGGCGTCCACTTTGATGCCGCTGTTCGGAATGGGGAAGCTGTAGAGCTTTTCGGTGGTGGTGACATACAGTACGCCATCGCACACGCTGGGTGCGCCGAGGCATTCACCGTCGAGAGCGATCTCCTGGACGATTTCGCCGTCTTTTTCGCCGGGTTTGATGACGACGAGCTTGCCAGCCATCATCGGGCAGTAGAGCAGGCCATCGACGTAGAGCGGCGAGGAGTGCAGATTGGCATTCGAGAGCTTCTTTTTCCAAATTTCGGCTCCGGTGTTGGCATTGATGGCGAAAAGTTCACCGCCGTCGCTGAGCTGATAAATCGTGTCACCGACGACGACAGGCGAGGAACTCGTCGCGCCGATGGCGAAGCGCCAAAGTTCGGCAGTGGGCTCCAACGTGGCCGATTCGGTGGCGGGCGGCACGGGGGCGGTGAGCGTCGTGGGGAGCTTCAGGGCGATCATGCGGCCTTTGTCGCTGCTATCGACGTTTTCGTCGTTGTGGATGGCGATGAGCTTGTCGCCGCCGTGGAGCACGACGCTGGGATTGACGCCGTTTTTGCAGAAGGGGAACTTCCAGTAGGGTTTTCCGTTCCGTGTGTTCACGCAGACGATGTGGCCGCAACCGGTGGTGTAGTAGCCGACGCGTTTGCCATCGCGGGTTTCGATCACCGGGGTGGAGAAGGAGCTGTCCACAGGTGGCGAGACACCCGGCAGGGACCACCAGATGAGTTCACCGGTTTTTTTGTCGAAACCGTAAATGCGATCCGCGGCCGGGCCGTCAGCGCCCCAGTTTGAGAAGATGTAGTGCACCAAAACGTTGTCGCCCTCGATAACGGGACTGCCGACGCGGCTGTTCGGGAAGGTCATGCGGCCCAAGTCTTCCATGAGGGGCTTTTCGAAGACTTTTTTGCCATCGAACTCAAAGCAGTAGAAGGTGCCGGCGTTGCTGACGAGGTAGATGCGCTTCGTCTCGGGATCGATGGTGGGTGCGCCGATGGAATAGCGGTTGTAGATCGAGTCGCTGAGGTAGTCGGGAAGCTCGTGCTCCCAGATTTTGGCACCCGTTTTGGCGTCCAGGCAGGTGAGCAACTCGATGAGGTCACTCGTTTCGCCTTTGTAGCCCCAGAGGATGACCTTGCCGTCGCAAATGACCGGCGTGCCACGGCTGCGGGCCGCGTAGGTCCACGCGGGAGCATCAGCGAGTTTTCCAGCGCCGGTGTAGTGCTCCAGCGAGACGCCGTTTTGCAACGGACCCCGCCAGTTGGTCCAGTCATTGGCGGAGAGGGATGCAGCGAAGAGCAAGGAGCTGATGGCGAAGAGGAAGGAGCGTGGTTGCATAAGGAAAGTCGAGGCAGATGAAATTCGGGAGGTATGAAGGCGCGGCAACGCGTTTTTTGTCTCGTTCGCGTGGGAGAATGCGGAGCGGGCAAAAACGAACTGGAGCACTGCGCTCTTTCTACCTGTGCGAGGCAGGCGTTTCAAAAATTCGTCCTGTGTGGCGGCAGGCTAGAAAACGATTGCCATGTTGATCAGGTTTTAGGTAGGCTGGAAGCATGTTCAGGCGAATTCAGGCACGAGTTTTGATCCTTGCAGCACTGTGTCTGGCATTTGATGCCGTACTGGCGGTCGAGGAAATGCAGACACGCGTCTTCCATGTGCCGCCGAGCTTCATGTTTTTGCCGTATGATCAGGCTGAACCGACCACCCCGGATCCTTTCGGATCACCAGTTGAGTCTCCACCTCCTGGGTTTGTGCGCAGCCGCTTGAGTTCGCGTGAGATTCTTCAATCCGCTGGCATAACATTCCCGGGGGGTGCCACCTCATTCTGGGATTCCAAGACAGGAAACCTGACTATCCGCAACACGCAGCCGAACCTCGAAGTCACAGAGGTGTATGTTGAGGAACTGCACCGACATGAAGCGAAAACAGTACACCTACTCATCCGAATCTTTGAGGTTTCCCGCGAAGTCTGGACCGCCATCAAGTCTGATCAGGCGGCAGCCAGTTCCCTTACTGAGGTGACTGCCGTGGCAGGCCGGTCGGATGGAACGGCCCGGCTGATCGACACGCTGTGGATCGACTCTTTGAACAATCGACCAGCAGTTTTGAGAAGCATCACCGATGGTGCGGACGATCTGCACATCGATTCCTCCGCCCCGAGCAAACCCTTGGCGAGGAGTGCCACCGGAGACGGCCTGGAATTTTCGCCGGTCATTATGGCCGACGGACAAACTGCCGAAGGTATGCTCAAACTCACCTTGAGCCCCTCGGAGGAGCTGTCTGCATCCGGCACGTCCTCCCCAACGGCGGAGTTCGCTAAAGCCCTCGTGCAGACACACGTCCGCATCGCGGATGGGGAGAAGAAGCTGCTCGCCGCACTGCCCAAACCCGCCACTCTGGCTTCTGACACGTCGGATCGTTTCTGGCTCTTTTTTGCCGAGGGGAGACTCTTGAATACTCACCAAGAAAAAAGCCGCGAGCAGACGCCACATCCCCTTCCAAGCGGCTTGCAACAGGTGGAAAGAAAAATTCCCAGCGGCCTGCTACAGGTGGCCGCCATCCCTCCAAGGTCCAAACAACTCGAACAGTGGATCAATAAGCAATTCGCCAAGGAGATTCAGTTGTCCCAGGAAGACCTTGCTCTCGAACCAATCGATCTCTTTCTCAAGCGTGAGGGAATTCCACCTCAGGCTGGCAGCAGCTTCAAAATGAGTGGCGGGCAGATCCGAATCGAAAACACCCTCGAGAATATCGAGCGGGTGGATGCCATGCTCACCCGGCTGCACCAAAAAGCCCCGAAAGACAGTCAGTTCGTGCTCCACGTCGTCGAGGCGAATGACCAGTTCCTCGATGAGAATGCCGCTCGTGCCTTGTCGCACACCGACCACAGTTCTGAATGGACAAGGATCGCTGAGGAGATCCAGGCGGGCCGTGCAAGCATCGTCCACACCTCCTGGTCGGTCACCAGCGGTGAGGCTTCTATTCTCGCAGGCGCTGAACATGCACATATTGAAGGCTTGCAGATGGAGTCCCATTCGCACCCCGGTGCGCTGCTAGGGCTTCGATCCACTGGCCTAGACTGGAGCGTTTCCGATCAAACTCAGGTCGGTGAACAGAATATGGAAACTCACGTTCGCTTCGAGGTCGATTCCAGCCTGCCCACGCTTCGCCATGCGTCGCTTCGAGATAACGCCAGCAGCCGTGCTTATGACGTTCCGTTCACAGAATTCCATCGTGCGATCCTCGCTCGCACGATGATGATTCTTGATGGCTGCGCCAAGTTTCTCGGCACCTGGCATCCCGCCAGTAAACCTGAATTGAGAGCTCAGGGCCGCCGGTATGCCGCCTTCCTCCGTCATCAGCAGATCGCGATTCTGCCACGTGGAGGTGTCTTCGAGACAGGTGATCGTCTTCCAGACGAAAACTCTCAGGCGTTAAAAACGAAAACCTACGAGGTGCCTCGAGATTTCCTCCTCAAAGTCAGCACATCCTGTTTTGGTCAGCCTGAAGCTCCTCCTCTCGATCCATACGCCGATCCATTCGCCCCCCCCAATTCTCAATCCTGCGGGATTTTCAGCCCAAGACACGGACTACTAGCCTCAGGGGCTGTTTTTGGCGAGGGGAGTTCGGCAGCCTTTCAAGCCGACAAATCTCAATTCATTGTGAGAAACACCGCCGGGAACCTCAGCCTCATTGACGAGTTCGTCGAAGATCTTTGGCGCACCGAGGAGAAATCCATCACCATCAAGCTGCACGTCTTCGAAGCCGCTGCTCCATCCATTTTGAGGAGAGTGGAGGAGTGCTTCCCCATCGCAGATCACCTGCCTGTTCTGACCGCACTGCTGGGTGATGGTAACACACGCCTAGTCACCTCCGCCCTTCTCCAGACCAAAAGCGGAACGTCCGCCACGGTGAAGCAGGCCGTCGAATACAAGCATCCTTCCAATCAAAATCTCCGTCCCGCGGTCAAGACACGCGATGTGGGCTTGATCTTTGAGGCATCCCCCGTCGTGAGGGCCGATGGGCACACAGTCGCGATGCAGGTGAAGCTACATCACGATGTTTCACCACCCGTGGAACGCCTGGAACACATCACCGAGGTGAAAACAAGCACCCGGATCGATATTCCTCTCACCGATTTTCATCGTGTCGAGATCAAGACCTGCCTCAACATGATCCACGGCACGGCGAGGCTGATTGGCATTTGGGAGCCGACCGCCACCAGCCCCGAAAAGCGCCTTCAAGCCGCTTTCATCACATGCGAGCTCACACCCATGAGACCCTGAATCTTCCCCCGCATGAAACGCCTCTGGATACTCTTCCCTGCGCTACTGCTGGCCCACTGCGCTGATTCCGATGACCTGCCCATTCACCCGGACTACGCCCGGCAGCATCCTGAGGCCCTTTTGTTAAAATCCGACGAGCCAGTGAATCAGACCGCCTACAACCAAGGTCTGGCTCGTGGCTGGAGCGATGTGCAAAGTCGCATAAGCGAGGATCATAGCCGCCACATCTACCTTTACACACCCGCCACGGAGCAGGCGTTTCGCGACGGCTACCTCGCCGGTTACCGGCAGTGGGAAAACGGCCAGTTTCACCCGATGGTCGGGAAGCAGTGGAATGGAACCGGCGCGAGGTAACAACACCACCGTGTAAAATGCGCTTGCCTTCAAGATGGCCAGCCGGGTAGCATCATCTCATGCACTGGCGTATCAACCTTCAAGCTCTTACCTGCGGCTGGGCTGCCTTGGCGATCTTGATTTCCGGCATGGGGGCACTGGCCGAAGAGATGGCGACGAAAGTATTTCAGGTCCCTGCGGACTTCTTGCGGCATGCGGTTCAGTCCGACGAAGAAACAGCTCCAGCCTCACCTGTAGATCCTTTCGCCACTCCAGATCGTCCACCGAGCAAACCACGCGCGAATCGACCCACCTCGCGGTCTGCCTTGGAGGATTGGGGCATGAGGTTTCTGAGTGGGGCAGGTTCTTTTTTCGACGCCCCGACGAGAAGCCTTACAGTCCGGAACTCGTCCGATGAACTGCGCCGGATGGAAAAACTGCAGCATCACTTCTTAAATGAATGCCAGCGCACCTTGCAAATGCGGCTGCATGTCCTGGAGCTACCTGCCGACCGGTTGAGAGCGCTAGAGAGCACCACCAAGGAGACTGCCGAGTGTGGTCGTGAACTGAAGCAATTACTGTCCGAGGCTGCGAACAAAGGTTCGGTGGTCAAAGTGATCGCCGACGTGCCGTTTGCGCCTCCTTCAGGCAGAAACGTGACTTATCAAAACGCGACTGAGCATTCTGTCTGCGAGACGATTCACTTCGACATGCGGAAACGAGTATCGGTGCCATTTGCCCACCGATTGGCTGGACTGGTGGCCGAGCTTTCCACCACCCTGGGGCCGGACAAAAGCACCATAGATGTGAACTGCCGCCTTCTGCTCCATCCGCTGCCGCCTTCTCAGCGCATGGTCACTGTGACCGAGGTCACTAGCCAAGAGGAGGCTTCATTCCCCGTCGCTGAGATGGTCCTGAAGGAGCTGACCTTCTCCACCACCCTGTCCAGCGGTATGACCAAGCTGATCGGCACATTGCAGCCTATCGCGGGAGAAAAACGGCTTTGGGCTGTTTTTCTTCATGTATCAGCAGTGCCAGTCAGTCCCGCGGGCATAGTTCCTCGCTCCCGTGAGCAAGATTTGAATACACGGATGCTGCGTGTCCGGCGGGCGGCGCATCCAGACCTCTTTCTTCGCGATGAGGATGTCGGTTCTGCTCGTAAAATGCCAATTCGTAAGGTGCTGATTCAGGAGGGTATTCCGCTGACGCAGGATGAAAAAGTGATTGTGGATGAGGGCATGTTGGAAATCGAAGCATCTCCCGAAACCGTGGAGCGTATCGACCATCTGCTTTGGGGACTACGGGAGGATTCGCCAAAATCCACGCGCATGCTTCTCCAACTTGTGGAGGCACCTTGGCCTTTGCTGCATGCGATTTCCCGCGAGTGCGGTGGAGTTTTTGACCATGCGGCTTCTTGGAAAAAGCTGGAAGGAGCCTTGGAAGACAGAACAGCACGCCTTGCCGACCTCCAGTGGATCGAAGGCAAGCATCATGACGATGCCCGGATCAAGACCGGACGTGATCACGGCTTCATCGACGGACTCAATCTCGCCCCCGACGGCCGCCCCAACCTACTCCTGAAACGCCGACACATCGGCACCTCATTTGGTTTTGGTTTGTTGAAGGATTCGTCGGAGGATCAAGTCTCCCTAAGTTTCATGCCAGCACCGGAGATACGTCGCAGGGCCGTCTTCCGCGATTCGGGAGCCATGCGAACGTTTGATCTGCCGATGACGGATTTTCACATCGCACACTCCGAGGCGGACTTTTATGTCAGCACGAACCACACGCGATTACTCGGCATCTGGCAGCCGGAAGGCCGCGAAGAACTCCTCAAGGCCGGAAAGGGTATCGCGGCCTTTGTTCATCAGGACATCGTTTTTCCTCACGCCGGCCGAAAAGCGAAGCCAAAGCCCTCGGTGAAGCCAAAGGCGGCTCCCAATCCCGATGCATGGGAGACGCGGATTTTTCGTGTTCCACCTGACTTCCTGTCCACCAGCGGTCCATCTGAGTCCGAACGTCCCAAGGCTGCCGACATACTTAAGGGCGCCGGCATTCCATTTCCAGAAGGTGCGACAGCCCGGCTGGATGGAACCCTTCTGACAGTCAAAAACACCAACGCGAACCTCGAAATCATTCAGTTCTATGTGGACGAGATCAACAAGAACGGCCCCAAGGCGGTCGTGCTAACCGCACATCTGGCGGAACTCCCACCCGCCAAAGCTCAGCATCTGCTCAAAGCATGCCGCGAAGAGGCTGATCATGGCAAATGGCTCCAGCAGGTGATTGATTGGTCGCAGGAGGGAATTGGCAAAACGCTCGCCAGCATGAGGGTAGAGACCAAAGGAGGATACAAGGCCATCTCCAAGGAGGTGAAGGAGCGCATCCATGTCACCGAACTCGGCATATCCGATCAAGGCGTGCCCCGGCTGACCACCGAGAGGCGGGAAACCGGCACCGTTCTCGAGATTGAGCCCACGGTCGGTCCAGATGGCGAAACGGTGGAACTGAGCGTCACATTCCATCACGAACTCGAGCCGCCTCAAGAGCATGCGGAGCAGATCACCGATGCCGGGACAGGGAAAGCCATCCGTGTGCCTCTAACGGATTTCCACCAAGTTGAGTTGTCCACTGGTCTGACGATGCTCAATGGCTCATGCCGCGTCATCGGAGCATGGAAGAGCCACACCGACGCCATTCAGATCCTGTTTGTCTCATGCGATGTCGTGTCGCTGATTCCCTAGCTAAAAAAGGGCGGGAATGAAATCCCGCCCTCCTTATTGGATGAGGCATCAGAAGCGACCAGCGAGCAGCTCGCGCTGATAGTAAAGCTCCTTCGGCATGTCGTCGTAGAGGTCGAGGTAGAGTTCCTCGGTGGACATGATCTCCTGGCGGAATTCGCGGGGATCGACGTGCATGAGTTCGTTCCACTGCTCGCGGCTGAAGTCGAGGCCGTTCCAATTCACCTCGGAGTAGCGGGGCATCCAGCCGAGCTCGGTTTCATGTCCCCTGCCCTCGCCACGGCAGCGTTTCACGATCCATTCGAGCACACGCATGTTTTCGCCAAAGCCGGGCCAGAGGAACTTGCCCTCGGCGTTCTTGCGGAACCAATTCACGTGGAAGACACGCGGCACTTCTTTGACAAAGCGGCGCATGCGCAGCCAGTGGGCAAAGTAGTGGCCCATGTTGTAACCGCAGAAGGGCAGCATCGCTAGCGGGTCACGCCGCACTTTGCCAATGGTCCCAGCCGCGGCGGCGGTCATCTCACTGCCCATATTGGCAGCGAGGAAGACACCATGCGTCCAGTTGAAGGCCTGGAAGACGAGCGGGAAGGTGGTGGCACGGCGTCCGCCGAAGATGAGGGCATCAATGGGCACGCCTTCGGGCTTTTCCCAATCGGGATCAATGGTGGGCGTCTGTCGAGCGGGCACGGTGAAGCGTGAATTCGCGTGCGAGCTGGGGCGTCCGCAGTCCGGCGTCCAGTCCTGGCCACGCCAGTCGATCAGATGCGCGGGCGGTTGCTTGGTCATGCCTTCCCACCACACATCGCCGTCATCGGTCAGAGCCACGTTGGTGAAGATGGTATTCGACTTGATGGTCTCCATCGCGTTCGGGTTCGAGTCATACGAGGTGCCAGGAGCCACGCCAAAATAGCCCGCCTCGGGATTCGTGGCCCAAAGCTTGCCATCTTTGCCGGGGCGCAGCCACGCGATGTCATCGCCGACGATGCTGACCTTCCAACCCTGCTCGGTGTAGCTCTTGGGCGGCACGAGCATGGCAAAGTTCGTCTTGCCACAGGCACTCGGAAAGGCGGCGGCGACGTAGTTTTTGCGGCCATCGGGCGATTGCACGCCGCAGATGAGCATGTGCTCAGCGAGCCAGCCTTCATCACGACCGATGACACTGGCGATGCGCAGAGCGAGACACTTTTTACCGAGCAAGGCATTGCCACCGTAGCCGCTGCCGTAGCTCCAGATGCTGCGCTCCTCGGGGAAATGCACGATGTACTTCGTGCTGCTGCAAGGCCAGGTAACATCCGCTTCGCCGGGAGAGAGTGGTTTGCCCACGGAATGCACGCAAGGCACGAAATCGCCGCCTTCGCCAAGCTGATCGAGCACGGCTTTACCCATCCGCGTCATGATTCGCATGCTGGCGACGACGTAGGGTGAATCGGTGATCTCGATGCCGATCACGGAGAAAGGCGAGCCGAGCGGGCCCATGCAAAAAGGCACCACATACATCACGCGGCCCTTCATGCAGCCAGCGAAGAGATTCTTGAGCGTGGTCTTCATCTCACGCGGTTCCATCCAGTTGTTGGTGGGCCCAGCGTCCTCTTTGCGGCGGCTGCAGATGTAGGTGCGGTCTTCCACGCGGGCCACATCGTTCGGATCCGACCAAGCGAGGTAGCTGTTGGGCCGCTTTTCGGGATTCAGACGGCGAAAGGTGCCTTTCTGCACCAGCAGTTCGCACATTTCATCGTATTCAGCCTGGGAGCCATCGCACAGGCGGACGGAGTCGGGTTGGCAAAGAGCGCGGGTTTCTTCGATCCAGGCAAGGAGGGTGTCGTGTCGTGTCATGTAGTGGGAGGGGTTTTCTCCTGTGCAGGATTCGTGCCGTTCCTGCCACGCAGCAAGCAAACAAGCCTCGCGTGAATTGGGGACCTGAGTGCGAGAAATGCCCCCTCATTCCGCATTCGACATTCGCCATTCGTCATTCAAACTCCGCGCCCCATGTTTCGCGCCATCCTCACGTCCCGTCTGCAAGCCGCCTTCACCGCGACTGGCATCGAATTGCCCGCTGGCTTCACCCCGAATGTCGTCATCGCCTCCGACACGCGCTATGGCGACTACCAGAGCAATGCGGCGATGGTTTTGGCGAAGCAGGTGAAGGCCAATCCGCGTGCGCTGGCCCAGCAGATCGTGGACAAACTCGACGTCAGCGACCTCTGCGAAAAGACCAGCATCGACGGCCCCGGCTTCCTCAATTTCACGCTGAGCGCCGCTGCGTTGGCGCAGCGGCTCGCGGTGATCGTCTCGGATGACAAAGTCGGCGTTCCAGCCGTGGCGCAGCCGAAGACCATCGTTGTCGATTTCTCCGCGCCGAACATCGCCAAGCCGATGCACGTCGGCCACATTCGCAGCACCTTCATCGGCGACTCGCTGGCCCGCGTGGCACGCTTCATCGGCCACAAGGTCATCACCGACAACCACGTCGGCGACTGGGGCACTCAGTTCGGCATGATCATCCACGGCTGGAAGACCCAACTCGATCAGGCGAAGCTCAAAGCCGATCCGATTCACGAACTCGTCAGCGTTTACAAAGCCGTCAACGCCGCCACGAAGGCCGACGAGAGCGTCTTGGAGACCTGCAAAGCCGAGCTCGTGAAGCTCCAGCAGGGCGACACCGAAAATCTCGGCATCTGGAAGGAATGCGTGCGCCTCACGCTCGAGCAGCTCGAAAAGGTGTACAGCACGCTCGACATCACCTTCGACCACTACCTCGGTGAGAGTTTCTACAACGAGGCTTTGGCTCCTCTGGTGGCCGAGATGCTCGAAAAAGGCATCGCCACGGTCAGCGAAGGCGCGACGGTTGTCTTCAGCGATGGCAGCGTGAAGCCGGAGAACGATCCCTTCCTCATCAAAGACAAGGACGAGTGGAAAGCCGCCCCGTGCATCATTCGCAAAGGCGATGGCGGCTTCCTCTACGCCACCACCGACCTCGCCACGATCGACTACCGCGTGAAGGAATGGAAGGCCGATGAGATCTGGTATGTCGTCGGCGCACCGCAGCAGCTCCACTTCCGCCAGGTCTTCGCCGCCGCGCAGCGTCGCGGTGTGACCACCAAAATGACGCACATCGCCTTCGGCAGCATTTTGGGCCCGGACGGCAAGATGTTCAAAACACGCAGCGGTGAGACCGTCGGCCTGCTGGAGGTCATCGACGAGGCCATCGAACGCTCCCGCGCTGCTGCCGATGAAAAAGAGCAAGGCTTCACCGCCGAAGAAAAAGACGAGATCGCCCGCATCATCGGCTCAGGAGCCGTGAAATACGCGGAACTCAGCCAGAACCGCCTCACCGACTACAAATTCAGTTGGGACAAGATGCTGAGCCTTCAAGGCAACACCGCGCCCTACCTGCTCAACGCCTACGTCCGCACCCGCAGCATCTTCCGCAAGCTCGACGGCGCTGTCACGCTCACGCCTGATCTCGCGATCACCGAGCCCGCCGAGCGTGCTTTGGCGATGAAACTGGCCCAGTTCGCCGAAAACGCGCACGACATCCTCGAAGATCATCGCCCGAACCTGCTCGCGAACTACCTCTACGAGCTGGCGGACACCTACCACAGCTTTTACGAAGCCTGCCACGTCCTCCGCGCCGAAGGCACCGCCCGCAACACCCGCCTCACCCTCTGCGAAGCCACCAGCCGCGTCCTGAAGACCGGCCTCGGCCTCCTCGGCATCCAGACGACGGAGCGGATGTGATCGGTTGACGTGATTCATGTTTCCATCATTCTTTCGGAGCCATGACAGCCGTCGCCACCCAGCTCCTTTCGCTTCTAGAGCCGCTCGACGTCTCGGATCGTGCAGAGATCGCCACTTGGCTGATCGCTTCCATGGATGAGTCTCCCGCTCAGCCGGAGGAGGGCTACGAGGCAGCATGGGATACGGAGCTGCAAAAACGCTCCGATGAGATCCAGTCTGGAAAAGTCACGGGCATACCTGCGGAGCAAGTCTTTAGCGAAATTCGCCGCAAGTACCTCTGAGGTATGAAGCCCATCGTTTTCCACCCCGAGGCCATCTTGGAACTCGACGACGCCGTCGCTTACTATGCAGAACGCTCCGTCAAGGCTGCCCGTGGTTTCGAGGAAGCCATTGAGGCAGGTGTCCATGCCATTGCTCGACAGCCCAAAGCACATGCCTTCCTAAGAGACACTGGCAAACGGGCACTCCGCCTAGCTCGGTATCCCTACCTCATCATCTTTGAGGAACTGGAGGACCGCATCTGGATTGATGCCGTTGCCCATAGCAAGCGCCGCCCAGACTACTGGAGGAAACGTAGGCACGACTGAAATACGCCTCACCCTCTGCGAAGCCACCAGCCACGCCCTGAAGACCGGCCTCGGCCGCTGGGGCATTTGTGCCTACCAAGAAAAAATTCAGCCACAAGCAGCCCGGAAAAGCTCCCTCAGATCCAGGGCGGCCCTCAGATTGGTTTCTGAAGAATCAGAAATCAGGAATCTAAATTCAGGAGTCCCATCACTCCCACTCAATACTCGCAGGTGGCTTGGTGCTGATGTCATACAGCACGCGGTTCACGCCTTTGACACTGTTGAGGATCTTGTTGGAGGCGTTGCTGAGCACTTCATAGGGCAGCCGGACCCATTCGGCGGTCATGGCGTCTTCGCTGATGACGGCGCGGAGGGAGATGGCCTGCTCGTAGCTGCGTTCGTCGCCTTTGACGCCCACGGTTTTGACGGGGAGCAGGGCGGCGTAGGCCTGCCAAGTCTGCTCATACCAGCCGCTGCGGCGGAGTTCGCCGATGAAGATGGCATCGGCCTGCTGGGTGATGGCGACGCGCTCGGGCGTGATCTCGCCGGGGATGCGCACGGCAAGGCCGGGTCCGGGGAAAGGATGACGCCACAAAGCGCGGTGCGGGATACCGAGGCTGGCTCCGAGAGCACGGACTTCGTCTTTGAAGAGCTCGGCGAGCGGTTCGAGCACTTTGCCCTGCGCTTTGAGTTCCATGATGCGATCGACGCGGTTGTGATGCGTCTTGATCTTGCTGGCAATGCTGCCGCTGGTGGCGCTTTCGATGACGTCGGGGTAAAGCGTGCCCTGGGCGAGGAGTTCGACGTTGTCGGCGACTTTCCAGAACTCCTCGACAAAGAGCGTGCCGATGATGCGGCGCTTCTGCTCGGGGTCGGTGACGCCTTTGAGGGCTCCGAGGAAGATGGCGCTGGCGTCGATCTGCTCGATGGGCACGCCGACTTCGCCGAAGAGGGCTTTCACCTCGGCGGTTTCGTTCAGGCGCATCAGACCGGTATCGATGTAAATGCAGCGCACCTTCACGCCCGCACGGGCGAGCAGGACGGCGAGCACGGTGCTGTCCACGCCGCCGGAGACGCCGCAGATGACTTCGCGATTGCCGACTTCGGCTTTGATGCGCTCGATCATCTGCGCTTTGAATTCCTGGATGTCGAACTTGGCGAGCTTGGCCCCGCTTTTGGTGAGAAAGTTCTTCAGGATGGCCGTGCCTTCGTGGGAATGCGTGACCTCGGGGTGAAACTGGATGCCCCAGCTGCGGTCGGACCATTTCAGGGCGACGGGAACGGCGTCTTCATTCGTGGCGATGACTTTCGTCGTGTCGCCGAGGTTCGCGCAGGTGTCGCTATGGCTCATCCAGACCTGGGATTCGTGCGAGATGCCGTCGAAGAGGTCGCTGTGGTCGGTGACGACGAGTTTGGCGGGGCCATACTCGCGGGTGACGCCGGGTTTCACCGTGCCGCCGTGCTTGATGTTGAGGAGCTGCATGCCGTAGCACACGCCGAGCACGGGGACGCCGAAGGACATCAGCTTGTCGTAATCGACATCCGGGGCGTCTTTCTCCGAGGTGCTGCGCGGGCCGCCGGAAAGGATGATGGCTCCGGGGTTGGTGAGCTTGGCCAACTCCGCCGGCGGATAGAGGTGCGAAACGAAGCCAAGCTCGCGAACGCGGCGGACGATGAGCTGGGAATACTGGGAGCCGTAATCGAGGACGGCGACTTCTTGGGCGGTCATGGGGAAGGGGCAGCCTTTACGAAGAGCAGCGGTCCATGCAAGCGCGGGAACGCCGTCCGCTGGGTGGTTTTGCCCCCTGCCCTGTCGGAATTTGGTCTTCTCAGTATCTGTGAGCCATGCTTGGCAAAGGCGTCGCCCCTTGCCAAGGTGGGTGGATGCGAGAGGCCGCCATCCGAATCATCGAAAAACTCACCGCCGCAGGGCACACCGCGCTGCTGGCAGGCGGTTGTGTGCGTGACATGCTGCTGGGCCGCGAGGCGAAGGACTACGATGTGGCCACAAGTGCGACGCCGGAGCAGGTGGTGAAGCTTTTTCCCGGCGCGAAGACCGTGGGAGCGCATTTCGGCGTGGTCGTGGTGCGGGCGGGCGAGCATGGTTTTGTGGAGGTGGCCACTTTTCGCAGTGATGGCAGCTACTCGGATGGTCGCCGCCCGGACAGTGTGATCTTTTCCACCCCCGAACTGGATGCGGAGCGCCGTGATTTCACGGTGAACGGCCTGTTTTATGATCCGCTGGCCAAAAAGCTCATCGACCATGTGGGCGGTGAAAAAGACCTCAGGATGGGCTTACTGCGAGCCATCGGCGTGGCGGCACAGCGCTTTGAGGAAGACCGACTGAGGCTGATGCGTGCGGTGCGCTTTGCCACGGTGCTCGGCTTTGACATTGAGCATGCCACCTGGGAGTCGGTGTGTGGTCTGGCGGACAAAATCACCAGCGTAAGCATCGAGCGGGTGCGGGATGAGTTCATCAAGATCATGCTGCACGAGAACCGCGTGCGGGGTTTTGACCTGCTGGTGAACTCCGGCCTGATGCAGCACATCCTGCCGGAGATCCTGGCGCTGCAAGGCTGCGAACAGCCGCCGCAGTTTCACCCGGAGGGCGATGTTTTCGTTCACACACGCCTGATGCTGAGCCTGCTGCCAGCCGAAGCGAGCCTGCCGCTGGTGATGAGTGTGCTGCTTCACGATATTGCCAAACCAGCCACGCAGACGCGTGACTTGGACACGGGCCGCATTCGTTTCAATGGTCACGACAAGCTCGGCGCGGAGATGACGGGCGAGATCATGCGGCGAATGAAGTTTCCGAACGATGTGATCGAGCCGGCGGTGGTGGCTGTGGAGCATCACATGACCTTCATGGAGGTGCAACGCATGCGCACCGCCACGCTGAAGCGCTTCATGAGCCGTCCGAGCTTTGACGACGAGTTGGCGCTACATCGCGTGGACTGCCTCGGGAGCAATGGGAAGCTTGATAACTATGAGTTTGTGCTGGCGAAGCGGGAGGAATTCTCGAAGGCACCGCTCGTGCCGCCGAGGCTGATCAATGGCGCGGATCTCATCAAACTAGGCTGGCATGCCGGACCGGCGCTGGGACGCCTTTTGAATGCGATCCAGACGCTGCAGCTCGAAGGAGTTTTGACGACGAAAGAGGAGGCGCTGGCTTGGGTGAGGGAGAAGGCTCCGGTGGCGGATGTGTTTGTGGAGAGCGAGGCATCGGAAAACTGACGTTTTCCGCTACGGGGGAGCAAAAGCATGCTCGTAGCGGCTGGTGTCAGCCTGCCGGGGGAGATCGGAAAACTGACTTTTTCCGCTACGAGGTCATCTGGTCTCACTCGCTGATCCACACGGGTGTGCCGACGGGCACGAGGTCGTAGAGGTCGATGACGGCGCGATTGTGAAGGCGCACGCAGCCGTGGCTGGCGGGACGTCCGATGGCTTTTTCGTCGTTGGTGCCGTGGATGTAGATGTAGCGCTGGTAGGTGTTCGCGTTGTGCGGCTGGGTGCCGTGCAGCCAGAGGATACGGGTGAGGACGAAATCGGATTTCGCATCCATGCCGGGCGTCCAAAGGCCGACGGGCTGGCGGCTTTTGAAGATGGTGCCGCTTGGCGCTCCTTCGCCATGCTTCTCTCGGACGATGAAACGGCCCAGCGGGGTCTTGTTGCTGCCCTCCACGGTGCCAAGCCCGAATTTCGAGGTGCTGCAGGGCCACTCGCGGACAAGGCGGATGCCATCAAAAAGGCGCAGGGTCTGCATGCCGATGCTGACTTCGATGCGGGGCTGCTGGAGGTTCATGCGGGCAGGCTATCATCCGCCACGCTGGATTCAACGGGCCACCAGCTTGTTCTGAAGGTTGTTGAGCTCGATCATGTTCGCCTTGCCGCCGATGACGGCGATGGACGGTTCCTTACTGCGCTTTTCGAGGAGACGATCGTCACGGACAAGGTTGCCGATGACGGAGCTGTTGGTCACTTTTTCGAGGCGAATACCGGTGCCATCGCTGTCGAGCACGCTGTTGTTGGAAACGCGGAAGCGGTCGCAGGCCTGGATGTCGAGGGCGGCTCGTTTTTTCCAGACGCCGGAGATGGTATTGTCACTGACGCTGGAGTTTTCGCAGCGGAGAAAGACGAGGCCGTTCTTCTCGGCGTTGTCGAAGCCATTCACGAGGTAGCGCGGGTTGCGGTCGAAGTTGTTGGAGCTGACGAGGACGTTCGAGCTGTCGGTGACGATCAAATCGTGCTGGAAGCCCTCCCAGAAGGTGTTGCCGGTGATGACCACCCCGCGGGAGTCGCGAATCTCGATGTTCACCTGCACGTCGGAGAAGACATTGGCGCTGATGGTCACATTGCCCTCGCGGGTGCTCGGGCGGCCCTGACGACGTTCGAGGGAGGTATCCGTGCCGGCACCGAGGATGCGGATGTTGGCGGAATCAGGCGCTTTGTTGGTGTGCTGGATGGTGCAGCCGGTGATGGCCACCTCACCGATGGAGCCGCCGGTGGAGTCGAGCAGGATGTTCGCGGCTGGTTTGCCCTCGGCGGCATGGTTGCCCTCGATGTCGCAGGTGCCGATGTGCAGGTTGCGCACGTTCCCGCCGATGGAGACGATGCCGCCACCTTCGTTGTAGCTGATGTGGCTGCCGATGACATTCGTCTGGTGGATGTTCACGTTGTCATAAAAGACGCCGATGCCGGTGTTGTGATAGAAATGGCAGGCACTGATGAGGACGTTGCGGTTCCGGGTGGTGAAGTGCGTGGCGTGGCGGACCTCGCGGATGACGACGCGGCTGAGGGTGACCTGCATCGTGCCGGTGGCCTCGATGCCATCGGCCTCTGGATGCCTGCCGATGATTTCCACGCCCTCGACCATGGGCGTGCGCTCGTTTTCCCAGACCTGCGGCTTGAAGGTGCTCGGCGCAGCGCTGCCCTCGTGCGTGCCGATAAAATGGATCGCCGGTCCGGCGGCCTCCATGACGAGGCGCGGCGTGCCATCACCGGAAAGCGCGGCAAAGCCCGTTTTGGTCAAATCGACCCTCAGCGTGCTGGTGAGACGGTAGGTGCCCTTCGCGAGGCGCACGCTGCCCTGGGTATCGAAGAGCTTTTGCAGCGCGGCGGTGTCGTCCGCCTTGCCATCTCCCACGGGCTGCTGGGCATGCAAAAGGCTGGTGTAGGCAAAAAGGAGCACGGCGGCGAATTTCATGTGACATGTGAATACGTAGCCGAAGGCGCTTTGTGAAGCCCGAAGCGCAAAAAAGCCTTTGCGAAGGCTTCGGCGCTTCGTTGGGCACCGCTGCATGAGTGAAGCCTTTCAAAAACTCCTCGAACAACGCCAGCAGCGCTCCGCTGCGGAGGCCCGTCAGCAAAAATGGCTCATCGTGGCTGGCGGCATCGCGGTCGTGCTGGTGGTGCTTTTCCTCCTCTAGCGTGGTCAAAATCAGCCGGTGAACCCGAACACCGCCACGCGAGAGCAATTGATGACGCTCCCCGAGGTCGGCCCCGAGATCGCCGACCGCATCCTGAAGTTGCGCCCCTTCACCGATGCCGCCGACATGGAAAAACGCGTCAAAGGCATCGGCCCAAAGACTTTGGAGCAGATGAAAAAAGCCCTCGATTTCGATGGGGACGGCGCGGCGGACTGCTGCGTGCCTTGATGGGATAAATTGGCCAAACGCTTCTGCCTCCCCACCGAGGATATCTTCTGTATCGGTCAATTCGTCTCGCGGTTCGAGCGGATGTTTCGTGCTCAGGCTGAGGTTCGCAGTTGAGCGAGCGGTATCTTCGGGTAAATGCCGCGCATGGTTCTTCCCATTGTTCGCCATCCCGAGCCCATTCTTCGTGCCAAATGCCGCCCCGTGACGCAGGTCACGCCTGAGATCCGTCAACTCGCGGCGGATATGCTCGAAACCATGCGTGAGGCCAATGGCATCGGTCTGGCCGCGCCGCAGATCGCTCAGGATGTGCAGCTCGCCGTGATTGATTGTGCTCATAACCCGGACTCCATCTCCTATTTCAAGGTCAACGGACAGCCAGCTGAGATGGTGAAGCACATGCCCGTCGTCTTTTTGAATCCCCAGCTCCAGCTCGGCAACGCCAAAGAAACCGGCGAAGAAGGCTGCCTGAGCTTCCCCGGCCTCCGCGGTGACATCCGCCGCTCCGAAGCCATCACCGTCACCTTCATGAACCTCCAGGGCGAGACCGAGACCTGGGAGACCGATGGACTCCTTGCCCGCGCCTTTCAGCATGAGATCGATCACCTCAACGGTGTGCTGTTCATCGACCGCATGTCCGCCGCCGCCAAAGTAGGCCTCAAGCGCAAGCTGGCCCGTCTCATGGCCGAGTGGGAAGAGGAAGATTAACTCGCGTCTCCGCTGTCGTGGAAAACGTTCGTTTTCCCTCCTCGCTCGGCAGGCTCACGCCAGCCGCTACGATCCCGCCCAAGGCCATCGCAGAGTCGTAGCGGAAAACGTTCGTTTTCCCTCCCCTCTCGGCAGGCTCACGCCAGCCGCTACGATCCCGCCCAAAGCCATCGCTGAGTCGTAGGGGAAAACGTGTGTTTTCCCTCCCCGTTCGCCAGCAGCTTCACTTCTTCCCCGGAATCTCCGGCTTGGGCCAGGCTTCCCCGCCCTGTTCGCCCCAGGCTTTTTCAATCTGGGCGGGAATAAAATTGCCGGCGTAGTGGGCGATGGGTTCGTTCTTCTTCAAGGTGGCCATGATGGTGGGAACAGCGGCTTCGATGTCCTTCGCCGATTGGCCGCTGAACTTCTTCACCTCAGCCACCAAGGCCTTGAAGTAGCTCTGCTGGTTCTCCAGCATCTCTGGACCACCGCGTGGACCGTGGCCGGGGCAAACGACCTGCGCCCCGAGCTTCTTCACGGCTTCCAGCGTCTCGATCCATTCACCGATGTTGCCATCGCCGGTGAAATTGTAGGGGCCGTTCACACAGGCATCGCCGGTGAAGAGGATTTTTTCCTTCGGCAGCCAGGCCCAGCCATCGCCATGCGTGTGCGCCGTGCCAAAGTGAAGCAGCTCCACGCGATGCTTGCCATCGTCAAAGATGAGCTCGTTGCGATACAGCAGCGTGGGAGCCTTCAGCTTGCTGCTTTGAAGATCCTTGCGGTTCTTGGCCGCCTCTTCCCAGCGACCCGGTTTGTCACCAAAAAGACCGGTTTCGTATTTCTTCATCTCGGCGAGAGCGCCTTCATGCGCCACGGGCGTGGCCCCCTTCTCCAGCCAGACCTGATTGCCGTAGGCGTGGTCACCGTGGTGATGGGTATCAAAGGCGAAGCGCACTGGCTTGTCCGTGATCGCCTCGATCTTTGGGATGATCACGCGGGCACCGGACGGAAAATTTGCGTCGATCACGAGCACATAATCTTCAAAGACAACCCAGCCGTTGTTGCAGTGACCAGAGGGGCGGATTTCACCTTCGTGGAAATAGACATCCTCGGCCACCTTCTCCACCACGTTGACCTCCGCGTGGCTGGTTAGAGCGGCAAAACCAAGGACGGCGACAGTGGGGAGCAAAGGTGCGAATTTCATCAGGTCGGCGAGTTTGAGAAAAAACGCCGCCTTTGGCAAGCCCACTTGCTGAAAGAGGGGGCAAAGTGTTAGCCATGCGCCGCTTCGCCCTTCATCATGCTCTTTCTCTCTATGACCACCCGTCTCACCTGCACCGCCCTCCTCTGCCTCGCCAGCCTCGCCGTCGCTGCGGATAATCCCAAGTTGCCGCGGGTCCCCTCCAAACCCATCGCCGTGAAGAAGGACCTGCTCTTTGAAGACGACTTCTCCGCCAGCACACCCGCCAAGCCCTGGCACCGCGTGGTGGAAACCTTCACCTTTGAAAATGGCGAGCTGAAAGGCACCCAGACGCGTGAGAAGGACGCCACCGCTCCCGATGGCAAGATCATCAAAGCCCACGCCGCCGTCCACGGCCTCGAAATCCCCACGCAGGACAGCGTCGTGGAATGCCGCATCAAATTTGACGGCGCCACCATGATAGATGTGGAATTCGACGACCGAAAGTTCACCGGCAGCCACTACGGCCATCTCAGCCGCGCCCAAGTGCGCCTGAATGGCGTCACGATCATCGACGAAAAGGACGGCAACATGCGCAGCGACATCTACGCCATGAAAAAGGACCCGGCCAAGAAAGCGGAGGTCGCCAAACTGCTCGCAGGCCGTCAGGTCACCTACCCGGTGAAGCTCGAAAACGGCAAGTGGTATGCCCTTGTCGTCGAAACGGTGGGTGATGAGATGCGTGTGAGCCTGGACGGCAAAGGCGTGGCCTGGTTGAAGTCCTCCGGCATTGCCCACGCCACCAAATCGAAGATCGAACTCGGCGTGGCGGGCAAAACGGGCAGCTTTGACGATGTCAAAGTCTGGAACGCCGCCCCGGTGAAGGCCCAAAAGTAAGCTTCAAGGCATAAAAAAACCGGACGCCCGCTTTCGCAGGCGTCCGGCGTGAGGGAAACGCGGAGGTGAATTACTTCTCGGTGGCTTCACCGGCTTGGAGCCAGCCGGAGATACCTGCGGAGAGGTGCTTAATATTCTTGTAGCCAAGTTCTTCAGCGACTTTGGCAGCAGTCTTGTAGGCGCTGCAGGAAGGGCCGCCGCAATAGGCTACGACGAGAGCGTCTTTGTCAGATGGAAGTTTGGCGGCAAGATTGTCCTTTTCCGTGGCAAAGTTGATCGCGCCGGGAACATGGCCCCTCGAGTAGGAAGCCGCGCCGTTCACATCAATGATGGTCACCGTCTTGTCGGCGATCGCCTTCTTGAGGTCGGCGATGCTGATGTCCGGGTATTCAGAGGCCATGGCGGCGGTGGCGAACAAGGCGAGGACGAGAGTGAGGAGTTTCTTCATGGTTTGGTATGATTGGTTTATGGGTTCGTGTGTGTTGGTGCGAAGGAACTGTCGCACCGGCAGGGACTCCGTTTACCGGAGCAAAGTCATCGAGGAAGGCTGGCGGGATCCATTTCCACGCTGGTCAGACGCAGCCACGCGACAGATATTCCCGCCGGTTGAAAAAAACTCCGGGAGGGGTGGCGGGCGAGGGATTGCATGGGCTGTTTCATGCAGGAGTGACTGCGCCCTTTATTACGCCGGGAAGCGCGATTGGTTTCAAGACATTTTTTTGAGGCGAAAGGAAGAAAGCCGCGCTAACAGCCACGCCCCCACGTCCATGCACTCCTCCCTCGAACTCAAACGCGAAGTCGATGCCATCCAAATTCCCAGCGGCGACAGCATCAAGCTGCCACTCGGGATGAAGGTCATCATCACCCAATCCCTCGGCGGCACCTACACCGTCGCCACGGACTTTGGCCTCGCCCGCATCCAGGCCGGTGACGCTGACGCCCTCGGCATCGACCCCGCCGCGGACAAAAAAGCCGAGGCTAGCACCTCTTCCAACGTCCCCACCGACGTCAGCGACCTCGAAGGCCAGGTCTGGAACCAGCTCAAAAACGTCTATGACCCCGAAATCCCGGTCAACATCGTCGATCTCGGCCTCGTGTATGACTGCAAGGTCGAAGCCGACGCCGAAGGCAAAAACAAAGCCATCGTCAAAATGACCCTCACCGCCCCCGGCTGCGGCATGGGCCCCACCATCGCCGCCGACGCCCAGAGCCGCATCATGACCATTGAGGAAATGGACGACGCCGCCGTCGAGCTCTGCTGGGACCCGCCTTGGAACAAAGACATGATCTCCATCGAGGGCAAAATGAAGCTCGGCATGATCTGAGCCGGAAAAATCTAAAATTTGAAATCTAAAATCTAAAACTCGATGCAGTCTCTTTGGAACGACACTGAAGCCGCCACTTTCGGAACCGACGCCCTCGGCCAACGCGTTTACACCAGCCGCCTCCTCGGCAAGAACCCCGCTCTCGTGCTCCATGGCGGTGGAAATACTTCGGTAAAGGTCACGGAGAAGGACTACTTCGGCGATTCCGTGGACATTTGCTATGTGAAGGGCAGCGGCTGGGATCTCGCCACCATCGAGCGTGAAGGCTTTGCCCCCGTTCGCATGGCAGCCCTCCTCAAAATGGCCCAACTGCCCTCCATGACTGATGAAGACATGGTCCTGCAGCAACGTGCCGCGATGACCAACCCGAACGCGCCCGCCGCCAGCATCGAGGCCATTCTGCACGCCATCCTGCCGTTCAAATTCGTCGATCACAGCCACGCGAATGCCATCTCCGCCCTCACCTGCGCCAAAGACGGCGAAGCCCGCACTCAGGAGCTTTTCGGCTCCAAAGTGCTCGTGCTGCCTTATGTGATGCCCGGCTTCGTTTTGGCCAAGCAGGTCTTCGAAGTCCTCCAAAAAACCGATCTACACCAAGAAGGCATCGAAGGCATCGTCCTGCTCAAACACGGCCTTTTCACTTTCGCCGACGACGCCAAGGCCAGCTACGAAAAGCACATCGAACTCGTCACCAAGGCCGAGGAGTTTCTGAGTAATCGGGCCATTCCAGGCCCGTCTGCGCCTGAAGGGGCAGGAATGCCCCTGTTACAGCTCGCCCAGCTCCGCCAACTCGTCTCCAAGACCCGCGGCTTCCCGCAAATCGCCCGCCTCAGCACCAGCAAGGCCGCTTTGACCTACTCAAACCTCCCCAACATCGCCGACTGCGGCGCTCGCGGCCCCTTGACGCCCGATCACAGCATCCGCACCAAACGAATCCCCGCCGTGCTTGGTGATGACCATGCTGCCAGCATCCAAACCTTCGCCGCCAACTACGAAAGCTACTTCAAAGCCCACGCGACCACGCAAACCATGCTCGACGCCGCTCCGCGCTTCGTCGTTTGGCCCGGCAATGGCATCGTCAGCTTTGGCGATACCTTGAAGGACGCCCAAATCGTCGCCGACATCGCGGAAAGCACCGCCGCCACCGTCGCGCTCGGCGAGCGCACCGGCGGCTGGGCCCCGCTCAGCGAGAAGGACATCTTCGACATCGAATACTGGGACCTCGAGCAGGCAAAGCTCCGCAAAGGCCCCGCCCGCAAGGTGCATCAGGGCAAAGTCGCCCTCGTTACCGGTTGCGCCGCCGGCATTGGCTTCGCCATCGCTGAATCGCTCGCCGAGCAGGGCGCCCAGGTCGTCGGTCTCGACATCGACAAGGAGATCCCCGACATCATGAAGAAGATCGGGGCCATCGGCATCGTCGTGAACCTCACCGAGGACCAGCCCGTGCAGGACGCCATCGACTTCACCGTGCGCGAGTTCGGCGGCATCGATATCGTCGTCAGCAACGCCGGCATCTTCCCGAAGAACGACGCCCTCGACGTCATGGCGCAGACCGATTGGGACCGCACCCTCATGATCAACCTCACCAGCCATCAAAAGCTGATGAACAAGGTCATCCCGTATGTGAAGCACAGCGTCGATGGCAGCATCATCTTCGTCGGCAGCCGCAACTTCAAAGCCCCCGGCCCTGGTGCCAGCGCCTACTCCTGCTCCAAGGCCGCTCTCACGCAGCTCTGCCGCGTCGCCGCCCTCGAACTCGCCCCCTGGAAGATCCGCGTCAACATCGTGCATCCCGACGCCGTCTTCGATACCAAGCTCTGGACCCCCGAAGCCCTCGCCAAGAGCGCCGCCCGCTACAACATGACCGTCGAGGAATACAAGACCAAGAACCTCATGAAGGTCGAGATCCGCTCCAAAGACATCGGCAACATGGTCGCCGCGATGGCGTCACCGCTGTTCGCGAAGGTCACCGGTGCGCAGATTCCGGTGGATGGCGGGAATGACCGGGTGATTTGATGATTGACAGTTTTAAGAGACAAAAGAGAATGTGCCCATGAGTAAAACATACCATGTTTATTCGCGGCAAAACGGCTCATGGGCTGTGCGACCTGCCCGGTCTGTGAGGGCAAAGTCCGTGCATGCGACCATGTCGGCAGCAATTTCTGCGGCTCGTGAAATCGCACGCACTCACGGAGCCGAAATGGTTGTTCATGCCTTGGATGGCAAGGTGAGTGAACGTGAGAATTACGCTGTAGCCACGCTTTAACCTTGTTCGAGCACGATGCCAAAAAGTCCCAAAGACTGCGAGCGAAACGTGTTCATCAACTGCCCATTCGATGATGATTACAGGTCGTTGCTCCGACCTCTGGTATTCACAATCCTGCATATGGGTTTTAGACCCAGAATTGCTCTTGAGCGGGCCGACTCGGCCGAGACCCGGATAGATAAGATAGTGGAGCTAATTCAAAGCTGTCGCTTTGGAATCCATGATCTTTCCCGATGTGTCGCAGCAACAGCTGGCGAGCATTATCGACTCAATATGCCATTGGAACTAGGCATCGACTACGCCTGTCGACGTTTCAAACGGGGGATGAAGTCTAAGCGTATTTTGATCTTGGAGCACACCAAGCACCAAACTAAACCCGCAATCTCAGACCTAGCGGGTTGTGATACCGAGCATCACAATGGCCATCCCGAGACCCTCATCCAAGTGGTGCGAGACTGGCTGGTCCAAGAAGCCAACGTGAATAGTGCTCCTGCGGCGACGATTTTCGCCGATTTCCTCGATTTCATGGCAGATACTGATGCTGAACTCTTGTCAGTCGGCTGGCCTCGAGAGCATATCGACAAAATCAAGCTTACTGAATTGATGCGTAAAATGACCAAGTGGTCTACCCATCGCATCTTGAATTCCGTATAGCCTTGTATTCAAATCATCGTTTCTAGGCGAAGCCAAGATTGCTTTCTCCCTATCCGTTAGAGATGAAAGACCCGCCACTATGATCATTACGGCCGACAAGTCCCAAGTATCATCGCGGAATGCGGTGGGAAGCGAAGCGCGACACCGCTTTGGTCAGCCGGACGGCGATCTTTGGCCCCACCACCTTCTTCGTGCGCTCGAAAGCGGTGTCGTCGATGCAAGGGGGGGGCTTGCATCTCTGCCATCGCAGTCCACGACGCTTCGCGCATCACGCCACGCCCACCCGCTGCGGCCCCGCCACTTCTCGAAACGCCTCTGAGCAACGATGCCAATCCACGAGATCAATGGTGTAGGGCACGCGGAGCTGCTCCAGCGCCTCGCGGAGCGGATTGATGACCTTTCCGGGCAGTGGTTCTTCCGCGTCGATGACGAAATCAAAGTCCGAAGTCGGCCACGCCTCGCCGGTGGCACGGGAACCGACGAGGTAGAGCGAAAACGGCCTCTCCGCAGCCATGCGACGCCTCGCCTCCTAGCGCACAAGGCCGCACACGCGCTGCTCTTCGGCTGGAAGGTCGGCGAGAATCATGAGGCGTCGTTTTGCAGGCCCGTGAGCACCTGCTGCATGAAATTGAGATAAGCTGGCAGCTTCGCATAAATACGATGGGCGGCTTCCAGGTCGTAAGTGTGAATCAAGACGTTGCGGTCGCTGATCATCTCCTCCGCCATGTCCCAGTCCGTGATGAATCCCGCGCGGTAGCCATGCTTCAGCGACTCACGCGGCGACTGCACCAGCTTTCCCTGCCAGGTGGCATGGGCCTGGAGCGTTTTGCACATGACCTCGTAGGCCAGTTCGAAACGTAGCACGCAGCTATCCATCACCACCTGCGAAGCCTCCATGCCGAGCACCTCACGCAGTTGCGCGGTGATCTGACCAAGCTGGTCGAGCAGGGTTTGGAGCTTTGTTGCCATGCAAAGGCATTAAACCGTCTTGACCGAACGCCTGCAACTGCAAAGCCGCACCCTCAAACCACTCGCCAGCGTCGTGGAGTGCGGTGGCAAGCCTTGGCGCGACACCGCTGCCGCGTGTCGGACGGCCTTCTCCCCGCACTCGACAGCGGTGTCGCCGATGCAAGGGTGCCCTTGCATCTCTGCCACCGCATTGATCTGTTCCGCTCACCCTTCGAGCAGCACTGCTTGCTGTTTATCTCCGCTTCGATTCCACGACGCTTCGCGAGTTTCGGCCAAACCCACGTCATGGCCGAGCCTTGGGAGTGCCGTGCAGGATTCCTGCACGAGTCGCCGGAGCCTCGTTTCATGACGCAGGAATCCGAACCCAAGCACCTTCTTCGACTTGAGAGGTCGGTGAGGGGCCTGGGACCCTGATTTGCAGTTCCGTGAGCATAGGCAGGACGATTCTCGGGACTGCTACTCGCCTCATTGACGTGGGGCATGAGAGGTTTCGAGCTGAAATCAGCTTGCTAAAGATATTGTGATTATGGAAATTAAAGACCACCTCTCCCCAACACAATCAAATGAGTTACTACGTCGCCCGTGACGGCAATACCGTCGGCCCGCTGCCTGAGCAGGAAGTCATGCAGTACCTGCACACTGGCGGCCTCGTCGCGGCTGACCTTTGCTGGACTGAGGGTATGAGTGGCTGGATGCCGCTAGGAGCTCGATTTGGCATGAGTCAGCCGCTGCCCAGCCCACAGCCTTTCCAGCAGCCAGTGGCTCGGACGGATACCTCCCTGCTAGCGCCAGTCACACAAAGCCAGCCACTCACCGAGTATGCGGGGCAGGACATGAGCCGCATCCGCAGCACTCCAGCACTGGCGAGAGAGCCGATGCCGACGGCGGAAATCAATCCCTATGCCCCGCCAGCCTCGCGGCAGTTGACCCGCCCCGAAAATAGGGGGACGGCAGAACTCGCTACCCACAGTCAGCGCCTCCTTGCCGCGCTGGCCGACGGTGCAATGCCTTTTGTTTGTATGTTGCCGGGGATACTGCTGTCTTCCGAGTTCTGGAAGTGGCTCTCCGTCGCGGCCTTCGTGTGGATGATCTTTTACCAGCTATATCTGGTGCGAGTGCGCGGCCAGACGATCGGCAAGAAGCTGCTGCACATCCGCATCGTCAACAAAGACAACGGTGAACTGCCCGGTATCAACAAAATCATCTTCATGCGTAACTTGGTGCCGCAGTTAATCAGCATGATCCCGCTGCTAGGAGCCATCTTCGCTCTGGCGGACTTTTTATGGATCTTCCGGGAGGAAAGACGCTGCCTGCACGACGTCATCGCTGGCACCATCGTCGTCCAGTGCGATCCGTCCGCATGACATTCGTTGCGTGGCTTCCTCTCAACAGCCTGTCTATATCCGCTTTGCTTCGATTCCGGGACGCTTCGCAAATCAAGACACACCCACCCTTTGCGGGACTGCCACCTCCCGAAACGCCTCGGAGCACTGATGCCAGTCCACGAGATCAATGGTGTAGGGCACACGGAGGTGATCGAGAGCTTCGCGGAGGGGATTGATGATCTTTCCGTGCCGTGTTTTTATGAATCACCAATCGTGTCGAACGGCTCCTGCCCCCTCCTCACGCAGCAGCTTTGTCACGGGAGTTCAGTTCACTGACTTGGGAATTCAGTGTGCAGAAGTCATAGAGCACGCCAACAAGGAACAACCCGCCGGTGAGCAGATAGAGGATGCCGGTGCCCCATTTGCCCATGTAGAAGCGGTGGATGCCGAAAATGCCGAGGAAGGTGAGCAGCAGCCAAGCCACGGAGTATTCGATACTACCCGCCACGAAGCGGCGGTCGGCCTCGCGGTCCATGCTGGGGATCAAAAAGAGGTCCACGATCCACCCGATGAGGAAAAAGCCACCGGTGAGGAACCAAAGGATACCGGTCTTGGGCTTGCCAAAATAGAAACGATGCGAGCCGGTGAAGCCAAAGAGCCAGAGGATGTAACCGATGAGCTGATTGTGCGTGGAAGAGGGAGCGTTTTGCATGGCGGCGCGTTTCTCGTCGTGCTGACCTTGTCATGCGAGTGCAATTTACCGCCAATTTCGCAACGTCGTGACAGCCTGCGTGAAATGTTCGTGAAGCAAGGCTCGCAGGCTTGCGCGGTCATGGCATGGGCCGGACATTCGAATCATGCCTCCTCGCATTTTGCTTCTCAAAGCCGCTGCCTGCCTCTCCTGCGCGGCTCTTTTCCTCATTCGCGTGCGCCTGACCGGCAACTACTACTTCGGCTTCCTGCTTTGGAATCTCTTCCTCGCGGCGCTGCCACTGGTCTTTGCCATGCTGCTGCCACGCCAACGGCACTTTAGCCGAGCCATCCCCGTGCTCGCGGTGTGGCTGCTCTTCTTCCCAAATGCCCCGTATGTGCTCACCGATCTCATTCACCTGCGTCAGCGGGCCGGCGTGCCGTTGTGGTTTGATCTCGTGATGATCCTCGCCTTTGCTTTCACCTCGCTTTGGATCGGCTTTCACTCGCTTCGGCTGGTGCAGCGCTGGATTGCCCGCCATTGCGGCCCTCGTCTCGGTTGGGCGATGGTGCTCGTCGTGATGCCGCTGACAGGTTTCGGCCTTTACCTCGGGCGCATCCTTCGCTGGAACAGTTGGGACATCCTCACGCGACCCTTTTCCCTGATCCGCGACATCGGCGGCCTGGTGATGCATCCGTTAGCGAATCATGATGTGTGGCTCTTCACCTTTGGTTTCGGCTTTTTCCTGCTGCTGGCCTACTACGTCTGGGATCGCGAGCATACGCTGATGCGGCAGGAGTGAGGCAGCGGAAGGAAATGCTGGTCGAAAGGGGTCCGCTGCGCTAAACCGGCCCTCCGTCTTTTTCCTCCAAACATGTCCCGCCCGCTTTCCCTCGTCGTCTATGTGGTGATGACCGTCTTTTTCGGGTGCTTCTTTGTGTATCCAATCTGGGCGGCCCTGCGAGAGGCCTTCATCGAGCCAGGCACGGGAGGCGGATTCACCTTCGCCTATGTGGCGGAGGTCTTCATGAATGCGCTCTACCGTGAGGGGCTGCTCAATTCCTTCCAAATTGCCATCTGGAGCACGCTGCTGAGCCTCGTGATCGCCCTGCCGCTGGCGGCGCTGCAGGTGCGCTGCGCGTTTCCAGGTCGTGGGTTGCTGAATTCCATGGTGCTGCTGCCGATGATTCTGCCGCCATTCGTGGGTGCCATCGGGGTCAAAGCCATGCTCGGTCAGGCAGGCGCACTGAATGCCCTTCTCATCTCCTTCGGCCTGATGGATCCTGCGGACCCGGTGAACTGGCTTGGCGAGGGGCGCATGTTCGGCGTCGTGATCATGGAGTCCCTGCACCTTTACCCAATCATCTACCTCAATACGGCCGCTGCCCTCGCCAATCTCGATCCGGCACTGGAGGAGGCCGCCTCCAATCTCGGCTGCACCGGTTGGCGGCGTTTTCAGCGCATCACGCTGCCGCTGATCATGCCGGGCGTGTTTGCCGGTGGCACGATTGTCTTCGTGTGGGCCTTCACGGAGATGGGGGTGCCGCTGGTGTTTGATTTCGAGCGGGTCACCGCCGTGCAGGTCTTCCGCGGCATCAATGACCTCAGCGGGAATCCTTTCCCGTATGCCCTCGTGGCCGTGATGCTGGGCTTCAGCACGCTTTTCTATGCCACGGGAAAATTCTTTTTCAGTGGAGGCAGCGCCACGGGAGGAGGAAGAGCCTCCACCGCACGCGAATTGAAGGTGCTACCCCAAAAACAAGCCTGGGGCGTCACCGCTCTTTTTGCCTTCGTGACCTTCTTAGCCGTCGTCCCGCACCTTGGCGTCGTTTTGCTCTCCCTTTCGAATGACTGGTATCAGACGGTCATCCCGCATTCGCTGACGCTTTCACACTATCAGGAGGCGCTTGGGCATGAACTCACACTCTCGTCGATCTCCAATAGCCTCAAATACTCCTGCATCGCCGTCATCGTGGCGCTCGTGCTCGGCATCGGCGTGGCTTATGTCTCGGTGCGCACTCGCCTCTGGGGCCGTCGGGCCCTCGACACCATGGCCATGCTGCCGCTGGCCGTCCCAGGCATCGTGATGGCCTTTGGCTACCTCGCCATGACCCGTCCCGGCCAGCCTTTCTCCTGGCTGATGCTCGGCGAAGATCCGGTTTTGCTGCTGGTGATCGCTTACGCCGTGAGGCGGCTGCCCTATGTGGTGCGCAGCGCGGCCGCAGGCTTTCAGCAGGTCAGCCCGCAGCTCGAAGAAGCCGCGCAAAACCTCGGGGCGACTCCGGAACGTGCTCTCAGGCGGGTCACCCTGCCGCTCGTCACGCCCAATCTCATCGCCGGGGGCCTGCTGGCCTTCTCCTTTGCCATGCTGGAGGTGAGTGACTCGATGGTGCTCGCCCAACAGACGACTCATTTCCCGATCACCAAGGCCATTTATTCCCTCATGATGGGCCTCGGCAATGGCCCCAGCATCGCCAGCGCCCTCGGCGTCTGGGCGATGCTCTTCCTCGGCGTGACCATCCTCGCCGCCGGAGTGATTCTCGGGAAAAAACTCGGCACCATGTTTCGAGCGTAAGCCAAAAACATTTATCGCACAATTTCTCTTGCCAAATCGAGCTTTTCCCCGATGATCCGCGCCCCGCAAAATACGACCCCTTCGTCTAGCGGTTAGGACACATCCCTTTCACGGATGCGACACGAGTTCGATTCTCGTAGGGGTCGCCACTTCAACGAAGTGTGCCATGCGGCGGAGCGTCAAAGACGCTCTAAAAAGGCTTCGCAGCCACCACGAACAGGCAAACCCAAGCCTTTGCTGTTTTCTGGAAACAGGGGTAGTTCACCGCCGCTCTTCCCCTGCCCCGCATGCCCGCTCAGCCAATCGAATTCCACCATCGTCTCACCGGCCGCCTCGAAACCGAGCAAGTCTATGGCGAGGGCTTCCTGCGCTTTGTGTATGAGAATCCACTGGGTTCCCTCCCTCTGCATGCGCTGGTGAAGCGTCGGCTTTTTTCCTCCTGGTATGGCAGCCGGATGGATGCGGCGGCAAGCCGTGAAAAGGTCCAGCCCTTCATCGAGCAGTATGACATCGACGTGAGCGAACTGGCCGATGTGCCTCAGAGCTACCGCACCTTCAACGAGTTCTTCTACCGCAAGCTGAAGCCCTCCGCCCGCCCCATCGCCGCGGGAGCCAAGGAGATCGCGCTGCCTGCGGATGGTCGTCATCTGGTCCTGCCGGACATCGCAGCCTGTGAGGCCTTCTTCGTCAAAGGCGTGCGCTTTGATCTCGCTGCCCTGCTGCGGGATGAGAATCTCGCAAAACGCTTTGAGCATGGGAGCATGCTCATCTCCAGGTTGTGCCCGGTGGACTACCATCGTTTTCATTTCCCCTATGGTGGCACCCCAGCGGCCTCGAAGGTGGTCACCGGGCCATTTTACTCGGTGAGTCCCATCGCCTTGCGTCGTCGTCCGTCGATCCTGTGGGAGAATCAACGGGAGATCACCCTGCTGCGTACGGAATCGCTGGGTGATGTGCTGCTATTGGAGATCGGTGCCACCTGCGTGGGCTCCATCGTGCAAAGCTTTACACCCGGCCAAGGCGTGGCCAAGGGCGATGAGAAAGGCTATTTCCGCTTCGGCGGCTCTTGCTGCATCACGATCTTTGAGCCGGGACGCATTCGCTTTGCCGATGATCTCCTCGAACACAGTGCCGCTGGCCGCGAGGTGTATGCCAAGATGGGCGATGTGGCGGCTAAAGTCCTCTGATCCGTTCTCACCAGAGAATCGGAAGACCATAGTCTGGAAACGCACCATCTGGAGACACTACCTGGAAAGCATCCATGCCAGCCTGAGCTAGAATGGCCCGGTCAAAAGGGTCTTTGTGATGCGTCGGAAGCTCGGAGCTGCGAAATATGACCTCGGCAGTTAGCGGAAGTTCGATGATCCCCCAGCGCACCATCTGCTCCTGCCACCAAAATCGAGGAGCATCCGGCAGGGTGAGCTTTCCCGCAGCATGCTTGAGGGAGATTTCCCAAAGACTGGCGTGGCTAATATAAAGTTCATTGCCCGCATCATTGATCGCTTTCGTAGCCGTCATGCTGAGGCGTGCAGGCTCACTCGCCAGCCAAATGAGGGCACAACTATCGAGCAGGAGTTTCACAGCAGGCCAAGAGCTTTCATGCCATCCTCATCGAGAGCGGCAAAGGAATCTGAACACCAGCGCACTGGCTCGGAAGTAATCTCGCCGACTCGCGGGCGAGTAGAAACCTCAGCAGAAGACTCGAATGGAATGATTTTTGCCACCGCCCTGCCCCCCTCACGCAGAAGCACTTCTTCGCCGCCCACCACGCGGCGAAGCAACTGCTGAAAATGAAGCTGGGCGTAGTCGAGGGATGCTTCCATGGACGGAACGTCGGTTTAAAGAATCTCTAGTCAAGCGTCAGCGCCTTCGGTGGCCCGAGCACCTCTCCGAGCACGATGGCACGACGCATGGCGGCGGGATCATGACGCAAGGAACGCAGCGAGGCCATCATGGGGGATTCGATGCCTTTTTGAACGAAGGCAGGTGACGTCGGAGCGACCACGACAGGAGCAGGCGCTGGCACTTGGACTGGAGGAGGTGATGCTGCCGGCTTGCGACTCTTCAGCTGGCGCTTTTGCGCCGCAGAAACAGGCGGCGTCGGCTTTTGTTTTTGAGCCTGGGCCGCCTCACGAACATCCTTCCACGCTTGGCGAATCTCCTCCCAAGGGGCGGCGGGCACTGGAGGTGGACTCGATGGGATGGGCGGTGGCTGCGACGAAGCGGCGGCACGACGGCGAGCCTCCTCTTGGAGCTCACGGAGACGTTCTGCGTTAGGATCGACTTCCTCGCCGTAATCCGGCGTTTGGGATTTGTTGCCGGTCCACTGCTCCCACAGCCATTTGAGGAAACTGAAGATCACCGCGAGCACGACAATGGCCACCTGAACGGTGTCCACTTCGGCATGCAGAACGTTTGGCGTCATGAGGCGTGAAGGCGGAGGCTTCGCTTACTTCGCGGCGGGTGAATCACCGGCGATCTTGGTGCGCATATCGGTATCAGCGAGGACGTTTTTATACTTGGTGTAGTCCATCACGCCGAGCTGGCCATTGCGGAAGGCTTCGGCAATGGCGAGAGGCACCAGCGCCTCGGCCTCGACGACCTTCGCACGCATCTCCTGGGTGCGGGCGGACATTTCTTGTTCGAGAGCCACGGCAGCGGCACGGCGCATTTCAGCCATGGCTTGAGCGATCTTTTTGTCGGCCTCGGCCTGCTCCGTTTGGAGCTTCGCACCCACGTTTTCACCCACGTCGATGTCGGCGATGTCAATGGAGAGGATTTCAAAGGCGGTGCCAGCATCCACGCCTTTGTGAAGAACGAGCTTGGAGATGCTGTCGGGGTTTTCGAGCACGGCTTTGTAGGAATCCGAGGAGCCGATGCAGGTGACGATGCCTTCCCCCACACGGGCGACGACGGTTTCTTCGGTGGCACCACCGACGAAGCGGTCGAGATTCGTGCGGACGGTCACTCGGGCACGCACGCGTAGGGAGATGCCGTCTTTGGCGACGGCGTCGATCTTGCCGCCGCGGCCCATGTCCGGATGTGGGCAGTCGATGACCTTCGGATTGATGCTGGTGCGCACGGCTTCGAGGACCGTCTTGCCGGTGCCTTTGCAAGCGAGGTCGATGGCGCAGGCGCGGTTGTAGTCGAGCGGGATGCCCGCTTTGTCCGCGGCGATGAGAGCGAGCACGACATGCGTGACCTCGCCACCGGCGAGGAAGTGCGCCTCAAGCTGATCGGTATTGATGGGGATGCCAGCCTTCGCCGCCGTGATGCGGGTATCGACGATGAGCGCATTCGGCACGCCGCGCAGCCACATGGCAAGCAGCGTGGTGAAGCTCACCGGCGCATTCGCAATGCGAGCGCGGAGCCAGAGATTGAAGAATTTCGCAACGAGGAGGAAGAGAACAAGGGCGACGACAATGGCGATGCCGATACCGAAGATTTCGAGAGGTTTCATGGTAGGTGGGAGGGTGGACTGGCGGAGTAGTGGAGGCGTGTTGAGAAAGGGGAGAGTGGAAATTTGGACTCAAATCGCACGGACAAGCAGCGAGCCAAACTCAGCGGCGACGACCTCGACCTTGGCTCCGGCGGGCGCATGTCCGGTCTGGCAGCGCACTTCAAAGCGCTTCCCGCCGATCTCGGCATGGCCCAGCGGTCGCAGCTCGGTGAGGGCAATCCCTTGGGCACCTGGTGAGGCATCCATCGGGGCCTCCCCGCTTCCCTGAATGGCCGCTTCGAGCATGAAACCCCGGCGGAAGAACTTCACCGCGAACCATTTGAGCCACGCCAACATGATGACGCAGGTTCCCACGAGGATGCCAATGGCGAGCGAGGCTCTCTGGCTGCCGCTCCAGTGATTTAGATCCTCCGCAGTCATCGTGAGCCAAAGCGCCGCGAGCAGGCTGAGCGTGCCGATCGTCCCGGCGATCATGCCGGGCAGAAACGTCTCCAGCATGAGCAGCAGGATGCCGAACAGCGCGAGGGTGAGGATGCTGGTGAGCATGACACGGATGCTCCGGCAGGAGGCGGCATCCGTCAAGGCATCCCGCATCAGCGCAGATTCACCGCGCCGCCATCGATGGGATAGGAGCTGCCGGTGACAAAGCCCGCTTCGTCGCTGCAAAGGTAGAGCGCCAGCGCGGCGATCTCCTCCGGCCTGGCCATGCGGCCGATGGGCTGGGCCTCGCTGAGTTTCTGAAACATCTCCTCCTCACGGCCTGGGTAGGTTTTGGCCAGATAACCATCCACAAACGGCGTGTGGACGCGGGCCGGAGCGATGCAATTGCAGCGGATGCCCTGCTTCAGGAAGTCCTTCGCGATGGAGTAGGTCATCATCAGCACCGCGCCTTTGGTCATTGAGTAGGCAAAGCGGTCCGGCAGGCCCATTTGAGCCGCGATGGAGCACATGTTCAGGATCACGCCGCTCTGTCTGGCGGTCATGTGGGCGAGGGCGGCATGGGCGCAGGCATAAACGCCTTTGATGTTCACCTGATAGAGGCGGTCTAGGTCCGCCTCCGCCGTGGTGAGGGCGGTGCCGATGTGGGCGATGCCAGCGTTGTTCACCAGGATGTCAATCTTCCCGCCGTGACGTGCCGCGATCTCGTCAAAGAGCGTTTTCACGCCGACCACGCCACTCACATCGCAAGCAGAGGCTTTGGCACTGCCACCCGCGGCGGTGATGAGGTCCACCGTGACCTGGGCGGTCTTTTCATCGAGATCGAGCACCTCGACGTGGGCACCTTGCTTCGCAAAAAGCACCGCGATGGCCTGACCGATGCCGGAGCCGGCTCCGGTGATGATGACGTTCTTACTTTGGAGGGAAAACATGCACCCCCGAGATACGCCGCCCGCCCCCGTCTTCAACCATCAAACCGTCTGGACCAGCCTTTGCATGCCACTGAAGCATTTTTTCGGCGACGACTTGGCCCGGAAGGTTCTACATTGCCAACAACCCATTCCGCATGATACGTCTCGCCCTTCTTCCCTGCCTTTTCATCCTGAGCAGTTGCCAGTTACCCGTGAAGAAATCCGCTCTCTCAGCGCAGGATGAGCGCCTTCTGACGCTCAAGCGCCCCGCCATGGCGCAGCCTGTGGTGCTCGATGTGGTGCCGCTGCCGGAGGATGAAAAGCCCACCATGTGGGACATCGCCCAGACCATTCCCGCCTATGATTGGTCCATCAATGCCTTCCACCGCGATGGACTCACCACAGAGGATGAAACCAAGTTTCTGCTCAAAGGCGATGGCTCCCAGACACCGGTCGAAATCGTTCAGAAAGCCGATTCTGAGCCCACCTTCATCGAAGTGGCCATCGGGCCGATTCACGATGGCTTTGGCTACCGCATGCCCAAGCTCCACTACACCTTCAAACGCGTCGATGGCGGCTGGAAGCGCCTCGACTGGCATGTGACCTACCACGGCCGCTCACGCGGCGATGGCACCGACACCCCGGCGTTGAGCGACGAGGAAAACCGCGCCCGCATCGAATCCATCACCGGCAAACCTTACGACGACGGCCTCCAGCACGTCGAAGAGTCCCTCAAGACCATTGCGGAACGCTGACCTGTCACTTCACGCAACCGCAGCCCCCGCCGCAGCCGGTCTTCTTCCGCTTCCGCGCCGCCCGCATCGTAAAGAGCACCACCGTGATCAAAACCACCGCGAGGGCGGCGAGGGTTTGCCAGTTTTCGTTCATGGAGAGAGGATGTGCTTGGAAACACCACCGAGCAACAGCGCCCTACAAATCAAATGCGTAGGGCCGGATTCCATTCCGGCCCACTTCAGAAGGTCGGAGGTGGTGCGGAGCCGTGGGCCGTGGCGTGAGCGATAGACCAGACAAATGGGCGGGAATGCAATCCCGCCCTCCGATCAATACCTCATCGCGGTGCCGATCTGGAGGACGAGTTTCGTGAAGCCCATAGAGCTTCAAAACCTCAGCGAAGCCCTCAATCTCCAGAAACAGGTGAAGGCACTTCTTCACTTCATTCGTCGCCCAAGCGCTCCACCAGCCTCCTGAGCATTACCGGAGGGCCGGATTGCATTCCGGCCCACTTCAGAAGGGCGGAGGTGGTGCGGAGCGGTGGGCAGTGGCGTGACCGAAAGACCAGAAAACAGGACGGGAATGCAATCCCGCCCTCCGCAGCAGCGATAAGGCACTTATCAACCACGAACGCGTCGATGGAACGCCACGCCCACTTCGGCAATTCCAAATGCCAGTGAGAGGAAGCATGTGATGGCCACCCACTCACTCATGGCAGGAACAAAGCCCATGGTTGCATGCACGGAACTTACCACGATGGCCAATGCAGCCCATAAAGACGCGAAGAGGATTTCCCGAGCGGGTTGGGGAGATTTCACCTCCGACTTCTTGCCCCTGAACTTACCCATCAAAGCGCAGCCAGGCCAAAAGATCAGCGCCGTGATGAGGACGCTGAAGAATGCGTTGAAGCCTGCATAGATTCCCTCGCCGGAGAATCCCCATGAAAACCAACGGTGGGTGATTTCCCCCACGGCAACGTCTTGGAACAGACATAGCACCGTAAACACGATCAGCAGCAGAACCGCTGAGCAGACGTGGAAAATCAATTTCATAGGAGAGCGTGAGCGAAAGACCAGACAAATGGGCGGGAATAAAATCCCGCCCTCCGATCAATACCCCATCGCCGTGCCGATCTGGAAGACGAGGAGGCTCAGGACATAGGCGGTGCCGGTCATGTAGCCGAGCTGGAGCATGGCCCACTTCCAGGAGCCGGTTTCGCGTTTCACGATGGCGATGGTGCTGACGCACTGCATGGCGAAGACGTAAAAGATGAGCAGGCTGAGGCAGACGAGCGGGGAATAGACGGGCTTGCCATCGGGGCGACGCTCGGCGGCGAGCTTGTCGCGCAGCGGGTCGAGGTTTTCGTCGTCTTCGCTCTCGACGGCATAGACGACGCTCATGGTGGAATTGAAGACCTCACGAGCGGCGAAGCTGCCGATCAAGCCGATGCCGATTTTCCAATCGTAGCCGAGGGGTTGGATCGCGGGCTCGATGAAGTGGCCTGCTTGACCGGCGAAGCTGTTGGCGAGTTGGAGGGATTTGTCCTCGGTATCGGTCTTCGGGTAGGTGGAGGCGGCCCAGATGAGGATGGAGATGCCGAGGATGATGGTGCCGGCACGGACGAGGAAGGCCTTCGCCCGCTGCCACACGAGCAGAAGGATGGATTTAAGCGCGGGCCGCTTATACGGCGGCATTTCGAGGATCATCGGGCTGGCCTCGCCCTTCATGACGCACTTGCTGAAGATCCACGCGAAGATGAAGGCGCTGCCAGTGCCGAGCGCATAGAGCGCGAGCATGATGCCCGCCTGCGTCCACGCTCCCACCTGCCCCACGGGAAATAAAACGGCGATGAGCAGCGAATACACCGGCAACCGTGCCGAGCAGGAGGCGAGCGGGGCGATGAGGATGGTGATGAGGCGGTCCTTGGGATTGTCGATCGTGCGGGCGGCCATGACGCCGGGCACGGCGCAGGCGTAGGAGCTCAGAAATGGCAAAAACGACTTCCCGTTGAGCCCCACTTTGCTCATCAGCCAGTCCATGATGAAGGCGAGGCGTGACATGTAACCGGTGTCCTCGAGGATGCCGATGAAGAAGAAGAGGATCAAAATCTGCGGCAGGAAGATGACCACGCCACTCACGCCGGGCACGACGCCATTGACGATGAGGTCACGCAGGTCGCCAGGTCCCATGAGCGTCTCGACCCACGCACCGAGATCGCCAAAGATGCCCTCGATCCAGCCCATCGGCCCTTCGGCGACGCGGAAGATGAGGTAGAAGAGGATGCCGAGCACGAGCAGCAGATTCACAAAGCCGAGCACGGGATGCAGGAAGATGCGGTCGAGCTTGTCGGTGATCGTTTCCTTCTCCTGATCGGGCCGCTTCAGCACCTCGGCACAGAGAGTTTCGATGCTGCGGTAGCGTTCGGCCACGAGATCGTCCTCCCAGCCGGGGAAGGCGGCGTCGATGCTCTGCCGCAGCTCGTGGATGCGGTTCATCTGCGCATCGGCGAGGCCGGAGTGCGTGGGATCGTGACCGGAAAGAAGGTAGAGCGGCTCCAGCAGCGAGGCCTTGGCATGAATCGCCCCCGTTTCGCACAGCGGGCCGCGGCTGCTCTCCAAAGCGGCACGCACCCCGGTGGGGATGACGGCGCTCTGCCACTTGCAGGCCGACACATCCTCGCGGCTCAGAGCGATTTTCAGATCGATGAGGCCCTGGCCGTTGACGGCCTGGGTCTTGACCACGGGAATGCCGAGGAGCTGGCTGAGCTTCGCGGCGTCGATGCGCCACTCCCGTTGCTCGGCCACATCGGCCATGTTGAGCACCAAAATGGTCGGCAGGCCGAGTTCGAGCACCTGGCTGACCATGTAGAGGTTTCGCTCGATGTTCGCCGAATCGACCACGCACACCACGCGGTCCGGCCGTGGGGTCTCGGGGCGTCGGCCGAGCAAAACGTCCCGCAAAACGGCCTCATCGGGGGAGCGGGCATTCAGGCTGTAAGCGCCCGGCAGGTCGATGAGGCGCAGCTTTTTGCCGTGCTGGCTGTAGCACTCGCCGATTTTCTTTTCGACGGTGACGCCGGGGTAGTTCGCGACCTTCTGCTTGAGGCCGGTGAGCAGGTTGAAGAGCGTGGTTTTGCCCGAATTCGGGTTCCCCACGATGGCAATGAGCGGCGTCTCAGCAGCGGCGGTGCTCATGCGGCGACGGGAGCGATGGCAATGAAGGCCGCCTCGTGGTTGCGCATGGAAAGCTGGGAACCACGCACGCTGATCTCAATCGGCTCGCCCAGCGGGGCGCGACGCGTCACCCGCACGCGAGTGCCGGGAACGATGCCCATTTCCCGCAGGCGGGTCAGGCAAGACCGGCCGGTGGGCATGGCCTGAACAATGGCGTCGGTGCCGATGGGGAGTTCAGCGAGGGTGGAAGGCATGAAGGTAGAACGGTGATGCAATTGAGACTCTGTCGCAAAGATGTGTCCGAGATTAGCCAATGAAGGAAAACCCGCAATGGCCGAGTTGAGGCCCTTTTTGCGCCTTTCCACCGCCCATTGGCCTCGTGTTCCCGGGGATTGCCGACCTCCAAAGAAGCGGACAGCACACGGGGACAAAAAAACTGACTCTTGCCAAGTCTCTGATCTTCTCGGTGCCCCCAATGGTGAATCTCCCTTTTCGACCACAGAGGCCACCAAGGAACACAGAGGGGGAGCGAGAAATTGGCCGACCCATCTCATCTCATTTTCTGCCCCCATTTGCTGTCAGCTTCAGGGGTCGAACGCCGTGCGGGGTGGTTCCCTCACTCCAGCCGCCAAGTCGCCTGTCGCAGCACGGCGTGTGGATGCTCCTTCATCTTTTCATACCAGACGGTCAGCAGCGTGCCGTCCGTCAGCTCGACGGTGCTGGGGTAACCGAGGTCGCCTCCTGCGCCGTCGCCGGAGAGAAGGATGGGATCACTCCAAGTTTGCCCGTTGTCGCTGCTGATCCGGGCTTGGTTGCCAAAGGGCGGGCGGCGGTGGCCGTAGGTCATGACGAGGCGGCCATCACGCAGCTTCAGCAGGTGGCTGGGCAGGCCCCAGACGCCGATGGAATGCGGCATGCTCCAGGTCTTGCCACCGTCTTTGGACTCGGATTGCAGCGTCTCGCCCTTGTTGGCGGTGTTGTGATTGCGGATCTGGGCAATGATCGTGCCATCGGCGGCCTCGACGGCATGCAGTTCGTGCAGCCCCTTCGGCACTTCATCGCCGGGGCGGGTCGGAATCTCCGAGAGCCACTGCCACGTCAGCCCATCGTCCTTGGATTCGGCGGCACCGATCTTCTTGTCACCGGTCCAGAGCTGCTTGCCGAGGTAAAGAAGTCGGCCGTCCTTGAGCTGGATAGGACCATGAGGGCTATTTACGACCGTGGGAATGCGGGGCGACCAGGATTTGCCGCCGTCGGTGCTGCGGATGAGCCACTCGCCGAGTTCCGCCTGGCGTTCTTCGTCGTTGAGACGCTCGTGCGCAGCCTTCCAGCGGGCGAAACGCTCCGCTGGCATGGCTTTGGATACCCAGCCCTTGTCGGTGTGCTCGGCCATCATGGTGGCCTTTTTGAAACTATCCTCGTAGGCCAGCGAAGTGAAGGTGGTGACCAACAGCGTGCCCTTGGCCGTTTCGAGCACGCCAGAGTCGCGGTCGTCCGTGGCGCTATCGAGCAGCACGCGGGGGAAGGTCCATGTTTTGCCCTCATCGCGAGAGGTCATCGCCACGACCTGCCCAAAGGGACACACATGCGATTCGCGACCACCCGAGCAGGAAACCCAAAGCTCGCCGTTCGCCAGCCGGGCTACCGTGGGCCATCCGTGGTAGAGATCGAGTTGGGGCGAAATGATCTTCGTATCGATGATTTTGGCCTTGGGAGCTTCGGCCTGGGCCAGAAGCGGGATAGCGAGGGCGGCGGCGAGGAGGAGTCGAGGAGTCATGGTGCTGGAGAATACGCCTTCTCAAACGGAAGGCTTCAGAGTGGGCGCTGGTTTCCTCGGGGAGCCACGCCAAACACGATGAAGGCTACCGTCGAGCTTACTTCAGTGTTGCCACAGGCAGCTTCACCGTGAGGTCGAACGGAATCTTCACCTCTTTGGCGTCCTGCCAGATCTCGGCTTCGATGATGACTTTGGGATGCACTCCTTTGACCGAGTAATCGATCGTCATGGTGCGTGACCCGGAGAACCCCATCGAAGAAAAACCCTGTCGATCCGATGGCAGCACTTCACCATTTCCACCGATGAACCGAAGACCCGCCAACTCCTTGAGGTCGTTGTTCGTCTCTAGCTCAACCTCTGTTTCATCGGTATCCACGGCGGCCTTGGTCATGGTAAAGCTGATCTTTCCGACCTTGAAGACAGTGCCCTTCTTGAAGTCCAGGAGTGCCGTTTTCTCTATCTTCTTGCTACTGGCGGTCGTGATGAAGAGAAAGCCAGCCGCCTGAACTTCACTGGCACCCGCCGCAGGCACTCTCGATGTCGTCAGGCTCAGCATTCCAGCCTTCCCATCCTTGGAGATCTTTGGAAATCCTCCAAAGCCCCGGCGACCAAATTCTTCCACAATCAGGTTCGTGCCCTTGTCATCGCTAAACTTCGTTAGGATGGATTCATCGTTCCCCATGTCGATGATCGTGCCATCTTGTGGCTGAATGCCAATCGCTATCTCAAGGCCTGATTTGAAGGTATTGAAGGGAACGATCTTCTCCGAATCCTCGCTGCCAAGTGTCTTTTGAATGAGCTGAATGCCGACCACTTCGAGTGTTTGGGCATTGACGATGGCCGGCAGAGCAAGCAGCGGCACGAGCGCGAGGAGGAGAGATTTCATGAAAATGACTGGAGTTGATGATGTCTATTCTAAGGCACTCGGTTGTAATGTTCCCCTCTTATATGGGCAAGAGCGACTGTGACTCAGGCAGCTTGATTTCCGAGGGATCACGCCCTCTTTGGCCTCCCCAACCCATGAACCGCCGTCGCGAATGCCTCCTCACCCTGCCCTCTCTGGCATGGATGCTGGCGTTTTTCGCCGTTCCGGCCGGTTTGGTCATTTCGATGGCTTTCCGACCGTCCGACGTTCGTGGCGGTATCGGGGAAGGCTGGAGTCTCGACACGCTGAAAGCGGTCTGGGAGGCCAATTACCTGCCGGTGGTCTTGCAAACGGTCTGGCTGAGTGCGGCGACGGCCCTCATCTGCCTCACGCTGGCCCTGCCGATGGCGTTTCACATCGCCCGCGTCGGCGAGAAATGGCGTCGGATGCTCCTGCTGCTCGTGGTGGTGCCGTTCCTGACGAATTTCATCATCCGCATCTTCGCGTGGAAATCCCTTCTGCATCCGGAAGGCGCTCTCACGCAGTTTTTGATCCGCTGCGGCCTCGTCTCCGAGGATGCCATGCTGCTGAACAACGCGGGGGCCGTGCTGCTGGTGCTCGTTTACACCCAACTGCCCTTCGCCATCCTGCCGCTCTACGCAGCGGCGGAGAAGTTTGATTTTCAACTCCTCGATGCCGCCCGCGATCTCGGTGCCAGCCCGTGGCGGGCGTTTTGGCGGGTGTTTGTGCCGGGTGTGCGTCGCGGTCTTATTTCGGCAGCGCTGATGGTCTTCGTCTGCGCCCTGGGCCAGTATGTCATCCCGCAGTTCATCGGCGGTCCGAATGATGAGATGCTCGGCAACAAGATCACCCAGCGTGCCTTTGGCGACCGTAACCTGCCGCACGCCAGCGCTCTCGCCGCGTGCCTGATGCTCGCCGTGCTCGTGCCGATGCTGCTCGCGGCGCTTTGGCGGCGTATTTTTGGGAAGGAGGCCGCGTCGTGAAGAAATCGTGGTTCCCTGCCCTCGTCACGCTGGCCGTGCTGGCCTTCCTTTTCGCCCCGCTGGGCATGCTGGTGCTGAATTCCTTCAACGCCTCCCGCTTTGGCGGCGAGTGGGAGGGCTTCACCTGGCAATGGTATGAGAAGCTGCGAGATGCCGACGAGGTCTGGGACGCCCTTTTCATCACGCTCAAGATCGCCGCCGTCTCCTCGGTGACCGCGATGGTGCTCGGCACGCTCGCGGCGCTGGCGCTGCATCGCTTCAAATCGTGGCTGCAAAGCCTGCACTCCATGCTGGTGACGTTACCGCTCGTCATGCCGGATATCCTGATGGGCATGTCGCTGCTCGCCTTCTTCGTCGCGCTCGGCGTGGAGTTGGGCATGACGACGATCTGGATCGCCCATGTGACCTTCAGCGTGAGTTTTGTGACCATGGTGGTGCTCGGCCGCTTGCAGGACTTTGATTTCACCCTGCTCGATGCCGCGCGGGATCTCGGTGCCTCGCCATGGACCGCCACGCGGAAGGTCCTCGTGCCGCTGCTGCTGCCCGGCATCCTCGCCGGAGGTCTGCTGGCCTTCACGCTGTCCATCGACGACTACGTCATCACCTTCTTCGTCAGCGGCCCCGGCACCACGACCCTGCCACTGCGTGTCGCCAGCATGATGAAAGGCCGCAACCTGCCCATGATCAATGCCCTGAGCACCCTCATGATCGCTGGCACCTTCCTGCTGGCCGCTCTGGCTTTCCAGCTGGAGAGGAGGAGGAGGTGAATGGCTTCGCGGTTGCCAAATCACCATGCCCCCCGCTAATCTTTTCCCATGCCTGTCAACTCGCCGCCAAACAGCATCGCGATCTGGGAACGTGCCATCCAGCCGTCTCGCTGCACACTCGATCCCAGCTCTGCCAGGGCTCTGCTCGGCCTGAAACTCAGCAAACGTGATTTAGACCGTGCCGATGCCCTCGCCAACCGCGCCGCTGGCGGCCAGTTGACGGATGCAGAATCGACGGAACTGGAGAGCTATCAAAGCGTAGGTACCGCGCTTGAGTTCCTCAGATCCAAGGCCCGGAGGAGCTTGATGCTGAATAGCAGGTTCTAAGTCCCCCACGCCTCCTTCACCAATGAATTTGATTGCCACATCCTACCCCGGTGGAATCGGAGCGATCCTCTTCGCCATGGCTTGGTGTATCGTGGGAGTTGGCTCCTTGGCTTTGACAGTATCGTCGCTGATATGGGCGGGGTGGAAGCAGTCCTTTGGTGCGGCTCACCATCTTTTCGTCCTCTCTTTTGCGGCAGCAGTCATCGCTTTGGGATGCCTCTTTTTCTCATCGAGCTTTCTCGCTTGGGACGCTTGTTTTTGGTCGCAGGACTGGAACCACTTCAAGAGCGAGATTTTCGAGGAACGCTGGATGTTTGGGAGCAATCTTGCGCTCATTGGATTGCTTTGGTTTTTTCGGACGCTTGCCCGTGATGTGCCTACCAAGCGCTGAACGTCACTTGCCTCCGTCCCGCCCCGCCCCATGATGACGGGACCAATGCCCCCGACAGAGACCCCGAAATTCGTCTTCACTGAAGAACACTTTATCAACCGCGAGCTGAGCTGGCTGGCCTTCAATTCCCGCGTGCTGGATGAGGCAGCTCGTGCCGACTTGCCCGTGCTGGAACGCGTCAAATTCATCGCCATCACCGCGTCGAACCTCGACGAGTTCTTCATGGTCCGCGTGGGTGGCCTCCAGGTGATGCGGGAGCAAGGCAAACGCGTCAAAGACAACGCGGGCCTCTCGCCGACGCAGCTTTGGGAGCAGATTCAGCAGCAGGCCGGCGCCTTCGTGGCCCGCCAGTATGAGATCCTCAATGGCCAGCTTTTGCCGATGCTGCGCGAGAAAGGCATCCGCCGCCTCACCGCCGCCGAACTCACCACCGGCCAGCGCACCCATCTACACGATTACTTTGTCGAGCACATCGCTCCGGTGCTCTCGCCCGTGGCTTTGGATGCCGAGCAACCGCGGGCGAATATCCCTGCGCTGCACATCGTGATCATCTGCACCGTTCAGAACGGTGAAAACGGCCACACCGAGAAGCGGAAAGTCATCTTCGTGCTGCCGCAGGCCCCCACGCTGCCGCGCCACATCCCCGTGCCCGATCCTGAAGGCGGCGAGCACCTTTACATGAATGTCGAAGACGTCGTGAGCCTCTTCATCGGCGACTTCTTCCCTTCCGAAAAGGTCACCGCCACCGCCCGCTTCCGCGTGAGCCGGAACACCGACATCACCCTCGATGACGAGGGTGCCTTTGACCTCGCCAGCGAGATGGAAGCCATCCTGGAGAAGCGTCAAAGCGGCGCGGCCATCCGCATCGAAATCGAGGCCGGTGCCCCGCGAAACCTGGTGAAGGTCATCCGTGAGCTCTGTGGCTCCAAAGGCCCGCAAATCTACGAAGTGAATGGCGAGCTCGATCTTCGCGGTTACTACGCCATTTCGAGCCTGGCGGGCTTTGAAGAGCTCAAAGTGGTGCCTTGGGAAAGCCAGCCCTGCACCGCCATCCAGCCCGGTGAGAGCCTCTTCGACGCCATCAAGCGCGGTGACATCCTGATGCAGCATCCGTATGAGAGCTTTGATCCCATCCTCTCGCTCGTCGAGGAGGCCGCGGAAGATCCCGACGTCATTGCCATCAAGCAGATCCTCTATCGCACCGCGAAGAACAGCCGCATCATCTCCGCCCTCATCCGTGCTGCGCAAGCCGGTAAACACGTCACCGTGCTCGTCGAGTTGAAGGCTCGTTTTGACGAGGCTCGCAATCTCGAACGTGCTGGCGACCTCATCAACGCGGGTGCCCAGATCATCTACGGCGTCGCCGGGCTCAAAACGCATGCCAAGGTCTGCCTCGTCATGCGCCGCGAATCCGGTCGCCTGATGCGCTACATGCACTTCGGCACCGGAAACTACAACGAATCCACCGCCAAGCTCTACACCGACATCAGCGTGCTCACCTGCCGCGCCGATTTCGGCAGTGATGCGTCGGCCTTCTTCAACACCGTCACTGGCCGCTCCCGCTTCGTGCATTTCGAGAAGATCTCCATGGCTCCCTTCGGCCTTCGCGAGCGCCTTGTCTCCCTCATCCGCAGCGAAGGCGAGCGTGCCCGCCAGGGCGAGGCCGCCGAGATCATGCTCAAGATGAACGCCCTCGAAGATCGCGAGATGATCGAGGCGCTCTACGACGCCTCCCGCGCCGGGGTGAAGATCCGCCTCAACATCCGCGGCATCTGCTGCCTGCGTCCCGGTGTGAAGGGCCTGAGCGAAAACATCAGCGTCGTGAGCATCATCGACCGCTACCTGGAGCACGCCCGCATCTTCTGGTTCCGCCAGGGCGGCAAAAACGCCGTCTTCATCGCCAGCGCGGATTTCATGAACCGCAACCTGAGCAAACGCGTCGAGCTGCTCGTGCCCGTCGAGGACAAAGAAGCCCGCAAACGCCTCACGCACATTTTGGAGACCCACTTCAAAGACACCTCCCGTGGCCGCATCCTCCGCCCCGATGGCACTTGGGTCATCCCAGCGACTCCCAGCGCCAAGGTCATCCGCTCACAAGATGTCTTTGCCAAAGAAGCCGCCAAGCGAGCCAAGCAAAACACCGCCGCGGACGTCCTCGTGCCACACACGCCGAAAGGCTAGTTTGGTCGTGACAAAGAACCGGCGGTCATCCTACGATGGGTGTACCGCCATGAAAATCACGCTCCTCGCCGCCTTTGCGGCCACCACGCTTGCTGCGGCTCCGGTCGCTGTTTCGCCCTCGCTCATCGAATCGCCGCAGACAGGCGGTTTGGAATTCAAATCACTCTCCTCGATCAGTTTTGGCCCGAACGGACTCCTGCTCGTCGCTGAACCTGGCACGGCGAGTGTCGTTGCCATTCAAACGGGCGATGTCGGCCCCGAGAAGAAGGTGCTGGAGAAGCCGGTCGCGGACATCGGCAGCGTCATCGCCGGTGGACTCGGCGCGAAGAAGGAGGACATCACCATCAAAGACCTCGCCGCGAATCCTGCCAGCGGTCGCATCTATCTCGCCGTGCAACGCCGACCAGACAACGCCGTGCTCATCGTGACCGTCGATGCCGCAGGCAAGGTGGCCCCGTTTGATACCACAAACCTCCCTTGGGCACGCATCACCCTGCCCGGCGGCACGGCCAGCAAGGTCACCAACATCACCGATGTGGCCTTTGACGGCACCCGCGTGTTCGCCACCGGCACCTGCAACGAAGAATTCGCGTCCCGTATCTTCACCATCCCCGTACCGATCAAGCACGGCAGCACTGCGAACGTTTTCAGCGCCGAGACCTACCACGTCGCCCATCGCAAATGGGAGACCAAAGCACCTATCCAGAGCTTCATCCCGTATTCCGAGAACGGCGAGACCTTCGTCGTCGGTGCCTTTGCCTGCACGCCGGTGGCCAAATTCAAAGTCGATGACCTCCAAAGCGGCGCTCAGGTCAAAGGTGTCAGCATGGTGGAACTCGGCAGCGGCAACCGCCCGCTCGATCTCTTCAGCTACACCGACAAAAGCGGCAAGGATTGGCTCGTCGTCCACACCCAGCGCTTCAAGTCCAACGCCTTCGGTCCCAGCAAGATGTGGGGTGCCCGCATCAGCATGGACTATCTCGACGCTCCGCAGACCAACGAAAACGCCGCCCGCCGCGATGAAAAGCAACACGAAGGCCCCCAAGGTATCGAAATCGTCGATTCGCTCTTCGGTGCCGTGCAGGCCGACAAGCTCGACAACACACGAGCGATCATCCTGAAGGATACCGAAGGCACGCTGAGCCTGGAAGTGGCAGCTTTGCCGTGAAGAACGGGGAGACTGAAAATTGAAAAATGAGAACTGAAAATTGTAAGTTGGCGGCTGGCGCATCCGCGAACGCATCCGCGAACGCGTCGCGTCAATTTGCCGTTTTCAGTTTCCAATTCTCAGTTTTCAGTCCGCTGATCCTTCTCCTCCTCATCACGCTCGCTCACCTCCAAGCAGCCTCCATCATCGAGGAAAGGTCTCTCACCATCACAGACCCTTCCGCCGACATCGAAAGCCTCCAAGTCTTCGTCAAAGGCTCGCCACCGCCGCTGTTCGGCACGTTTCGGCCCCCAGTATTTGTTCCCGCTGCTCCCTTCGTTCGCGGCCAGATCTACGAGGTCGAACTCAAACTCGCCAACGGCTCGAAATCGAAGTTCGAAGTGATATTCGATCAACCAGCCCATGTGGCTCCCACCGTTCGTCTATCCCCCGCTTCAATCGCCATTCCGGCGAACACACTGAAGCTCTACCTCGATTTCTCGGAACCGATGGAGCAGGGCGTGTTCTTGAAGCATCTCACGTTGCAGAAGCGAAACGGCGAAGAAGTGACAGGAGCCTTTCGAGAGACGGAACTGTGGTCACCGGATGGGAAACGGCTCACGATCATGTTTCATCCCGGTCGCCAAAAGACCGGCGTGAACCTCAACCTCGAAGAAGGCCCTGTTTTGATCGCTGGCGAAGGTTACGACCTCGTCGTTTCGGGACAATGGCGCTCAACGGCGGGGATTGCGCTCGGACGCGAGAGCGCCTTCCACCTCGAACCCATCGCCGCCGATCACGAGCAGCCCGATCCTGCCCGCTGGCAGATTCACCCGCCCAAGGCCGGAACCACCGAGGCACTTGTGGTGATCACGACCGAGTTGTTTGAACCTCAAATCTTCGCCCGTGCCCTCCAAATGGCCCAAACACCCGGCAAAGCCGAAGCGAAGGTCATCGATCTCCAACGCGTCGAATGGCGTTTCACACCCGAGCAGCATTGGAAGCCAGGCGAACATCGCATCACGATCAATCCCGAACTCGAAGACCTCGCCGGAAACAACCTGCTCAAGCCCATGGAAGTCGATCTCACCGCCACTGCGCCCCAGCCACGCTCCAACGTGCTGAAGGTTCAGATTCAGCCGTGATGCTGCGTATCTATCCCGCTGCTTGCTAAAGTTTTATGAATCAACCATCATCGCATGAAGAAACCGACCATTATCCTCACCGATCCCCGCAAAATGCGCGAAGCCATCTCGAAGCAGCCGCGCGTCTCTCGTGAGCATGCGATTCGATCCATCTTGCTTCAGAACGGCAAAACTGTGCCCAATGAGATACCCAAGGATGGTCCTGTATTTTTGGGCGGCGAGCATGAGATATGGATCAGGTGATCATTGGCTTCGCAGGTAGTGGCACACGAAATGCAGGTGGCTCCATGTCGATGAAGGGCACTCCCCTTCAATGGCTGGCTCGTGCTCCAGCGCGCTGATGGGCGCAAATCTTCCTCCCCGCCTACTCGATCACACGAATCGAATATCCTTGATGCCGTCGCCTCGCAAGATCACTTCCGGCGTTTCGTTGCGTTGAAGCAACGTGCGTTCTGAAAGTGCGGCGAGCGGGGAGTTGACCCCTGCTTTTCCCGCAGAACTGTGCGCTCGTCTTCCCCACCAACTGCCGCCATGTCCCTCCGATCTCCCGCTGAAGCCTTTGAGAAAGTCCCAACAACCATCTTCGCCGATTCCGCCGCTGCCGCGAAGGCGCTGGCTCAGGAGGTGAAGGAGATCATCACCGCTAAAAACAAGACCGGCCTGCCTGCCGTGCTCGGCATGGCCACGGGCTCCACCCCAGTGCCGTTTTACCGCGAGCTGATCCGCCTGCACAAGGAAGAGGGCCTGAGCTTCAAAAACGTCATCACCTTCAACCTCGATGAGTACTTCGGCCTCGCTCCCGATCACCCGGAAAGCTACGCCCGCTTCATGGCGGAGCAGATCTTTGATCACATCGACATCCCGAAGGCGAACATCAACATCCCCAGCGGCACAATTTCGAGCGATCAGGTCTTCAACCACTGCCGCGACTACGAGCAGAAGATCGACAGCGTGGGCGGGATCGACCTGCAAATCCTCGGCATCGGCCGCACAGGCCACATCGGCTTCAACGAACCCGGTTCGAGCCGCGATTCGCTCACGCGCCGCATCACGCTGGACCGCGTGACGCGACAGGACGCCGCCAGCGACTTCCGCGGTGAGCAAAACGTGCCGCACTTTGCCATCACGATGGGTGTCGGCACGATTCTGCGGGCTAAGAAACTCGTCCTCATGGCTTGGGGCGAAAACAAGGGCGGCGTGGTCGCCAAAGCCGTCGAAGGACCGATGACGGAAGCCGTTTCCGCCTCCTTCCTGCAAGACCATCCCGACGCCCGTTTCTTCATCGACCAAGGGGCTTCGCGTGAACTGACCCGCATCAAGCTTCCCTGGCTGGTCGGTCCTGTATCGTGGACGCCGCGTGAGACACGCCGCGCCATGGTGTGGCAGGCATTCAAGACGAAGCGGCCCGTGTTGAAGCTCATCGACGAGCATTACAACGAGCACGGCCTCAGCGATCTGCTCTCCGAGCAAGGCCCGGCCTACCAGCTCAACATTCGCATCTTCAACCAACTCCAGCACACCATCACCGGCTGGCCCGGCGGCAAGCCTGACGAGGATGACACCTACCGGCCGGAGCGTGCGAGGCCCTTTCCAAAGCGCTGCCTCGTGCTCTCGCCGGAGCCGCAGGATGCCATCGTTGGCATGGGCGGCACCATTGATCGCCTCATTGAACAAGGCCACGATGTTCACCTCATCTCCCTCACCTCCGGCAGCCTTCGCGTGCCAGATAGCGAAGCCGATAAATTCGCCGGAACCCTCCTCGAGCTCTCCTCCAATGCCGCCAAGCCCGATGAATGGAAGGCGCAGGTTATTTACGGCAAGGAGGCGATTTCGCAGCTCGATGCGAAAGGCGAGTTCGGCGAGGACACCCCCGTCTTGCGCCAGCTCAAAGGCCTCATCCTGCGTGGTGAACTGCGTGATGCCGCCCAGGCACTCGGTTTGGATCACCAGCACGTCACCTTCCTCGATCTGCCCTTCTACGAGCAGGGCCGCTATCGCCGCTTCAAGAGCACGCAGGCGGATGTCGATGCGCTCAAAAAGCTCCTGCTGGAGCACAAGCCGCATCAAATCTTCCTCACCGGCGATGCGGCGGACCCGAGCAGCGTGTCCGGCATCACCTTCCGCCTGCTCATCAGCGCCTTGCAGGCCTGCACCGGCGAGGAATTCGCCAGCGCATGCAGCCTCTGGCTCTATCGCGGCAAGGAACGTGCCCTCGAAGCCCACGAGATCGACATGGCCGTGCCGATGAGCCCGCTGCAAATCGAGCGCAAAGAAAACGCCCTCAATCGCTACAGCGCCCTCAGCAGTCTTGAGAAGGAAGCACCTGAAACGAACCGCGAAAACGCACGCAATTACGATTCCCTCGGCCTCGCTGAATACGAGGCCATCGAAGTCTTTCAGCGCTGCCGGCGGAATTAACTCACCCCACCGGTGCCTGGAAGTTCAGCAGCTCGATCTCGACGGCGTGCTTCTTTTCCGGCTGAACTTCCACCACGGAGAGGGAGCCGTATTCGATGTTGAAGTGCGCCATGCGCATCAGCGGCATCTCCAGCAGCAGGGCCAGCATGACGCGGATGATGCCGCCATGACAAAACACGGCCACCCGTTGATGCGGATGCGCCTCCAGGATGCGCTGGGTGCATTCACCGACGCGTTGTTTGATCTGCGAAACGGGCTCGCCATTCGGAATGCCGCCGTTTTCGATGATTTCGAGCCAGTCAAAAGCGCTCACACCAAAAAGGCTCTGCACCTCGTCCCACCGGTTGCCGGTCCAGTCGCCGAAATCGACTTCGCGGAGTCCGTCGAGGAAGACAGGCTCCATCTCACGGGAGGTTGCGGTGGGCGCGAGTGTCTGCCTCACACGCTGCATGGGGCTGGCGTAGATGGCATCCAAGGGCGTATCGCGCAGCCACTTGGCCACCGCCTCCGCCTGGCGCAGGCCGAGCGGTGAGAGAGCCATGTCGATGCGAGAACCGCCGAAGACCTTGTGATAACGCTCTTCCACCTCGCCGTGACGGATGAGGTAGAGCTGGGTGGGATGGTTCGGGAGATGCAGTTTCACGACAAAACCTCGGTCAAAGTCCTCGCGATGCGTTTCTGCGTGGCTTCGCGACCAATTAGATGCGCAATGGTCGTCACACCAGGGCCGCGAGACTGTCCGCTCAGCGCAAAACGCAGCAGCGGCATCATCGCGCCGGGTTTCACGCTGAGTTCCTTGGCAGCGGCCTCGACGGCCTCCTGCAAGCTCTGCTCGCTCCATTCGGTGGCGGCAGCCAGCTTGGTGGCAGCGGCTTGCAGCATGGAGGCGTTCTCCGGCTTGGCCTTCAGCTTCGTCACCACATCCTCTTCAAAGACATACTCTTCGCGGAAGAAATAATGCACCCACTCCGGCAGTTCGGCGAGAAGACTGACTTTCTCACGCACGCTGTGAACCGCCGCAGCGGCCATGGCGTCATCCGACCAGGTGAGACCTTTCGCGGTCAAAAATGGCCGCGCCTGCTTGAGAAGGTCGTCAGGGCTCAACTCACGCAGATACTGCGCATTGAACCACAGGCTCTTTTTGAGATCGAACTTCGCGTTGCTGCTGTGAATGGCTTCGGGATCGAAAAGAGCCACCAGCTCGTTGCGCGAGAGTTTTTCGCTGTCGGCCTTCGGCGTCCAGCCGAGCAGGCAGAGGTAGTTGAAAACCGCCTCGGGCAGGTAGCCGGCATTCATGTAGCTGTGCTCGATGGCGCTGCCTTCATCCCGCTTGCTCATCTTGGAGCCATCGGGGTTCAGGATGAGCGGGATGTGCGCATAGGTCGGCGGCGTGGCACCGAAGGCGTTGAAGAGGTCCACATGCTTCCAGGTGTTGGAAAGATGGTCCTCGCCACGAATGACGTGCGTCATGCGCATCTCGATGTCGTCCACCACGTTCACAAAGTGGAAGATGTAGCTGCCATCCGGGCGGCGGATGGTCATGTCCGGCTCCTCGGTGGGCGCGAAGGTCACATCGCCGCAGACGAGGTCGTGCACGGTGATGGCCGTGCGGCTGAATTTGAAGCGCACCGCGCCGTTGTCCTCGGTGTACACACGGCCAGCGGCCTCCAGCTTGGCAAAGTAGGCGTCGTAGATGGCCTTGCGTTGGCTTTGATAATAGGGACCGCAGTCACCACCGGCCTCGGGGCCTTCATCCCAATCGAGACCAAGCCAGCGCAGCCCTTTGAGGATGCCGGCGGAGGCTTCCGCCGTGTTACGGGCACCGTCGGTGTCCTCGACACGCAGGATGAAGGTGCCGCCGAGCTTGCGGGCCATCAGCCAGTTAAACAAAGCCGTGCGGGCACCTCCGACGTGGAGGTCACCGGTGGGAGAGGGAGCAAATCGAACGCGAACAGACATGGGGCGCTGCGATTACCCAGACACGGGCAGCTTGTCCAGCGATAGCTTCCCGCTCCACCCGCCGTTCTAGCGGCATGCTTTCCCCTTCCCGACGCCAGTTTCTCCAGACCACCGCCTGCGGTTTCGGCGGCCTCGCCCTGTCCGCGATGGCCAATAACCCGCTAGCCGGAAAGCAACCGCATCATCAGCCGAAGGCCAAACGGGTCATCTTCCTGTTCATGCAGGGCGGCGTCAGCCACGTCGATTCCTACGATTACAAACCGCGTCTTTTCAAAGAAGACGGCAAGGTCATCGAGGTGCAGGACGCCCGTTCCATCGCCAAGACCGGCAAAGGCGCACCGCAGCGTGTGATGAAGCCGCTGTGGGACTTCGCGCAGCATGGCGAGAGTGGTCGCTGGGCCTCGAACCTCTTCCCGAACGTCAACCGCCACATCGACGACCTTTGCTTCCTGCATGGCATGCACACCGAAGGCGTCGCGCATGGCCCGGCCACGCTGTTTTTGCACACCGGCACCACCAGTTTCATCCGCCCCAGCATGGGCGCCTGGGTGATGTATGGCCTCGGCACCGAAAACGAGAACCTGCCCGGCTTTGTCACCATCAGCCCCAGCCTCGGCAATGGCGGCCCGCGCAATTACGGCAATGCCTTCATCCCCGCCGTGTATCAGGGCACGCCCGTCGGACGCAGCGGCCAGCCCGCCAAGGAGTCCTCGATCAAGAACATCACCAACAGCATCTGGACGCCCGAGCAGCAGCGGAAGCAATTCGGCCTCCTGCAATCCCTCAACGCCCATCAGGCCATGCCCGGCGATTCCGAGATCGACGCCGTCATCCGCAGCTACGAGCTCGCCTGGCGCATGCAGGCCAAGGCACCCGATGTGATGGACCTCGCCGATGAGTCCGAAGCCACCAAGAAGCTCTACGGCATCGACGAAAAACCCACGGACAACTTTGGCCGCCAGTGCCTCATGGCTCGCCGACTCGCGGAACGCGGTGTGCGCTACATTCAGGTGAACTACGGCGACAACTCCAACAACCCCGCCTGGGACCAGCACAGCAATCTTCCCAAGCACGGCGACCACGCCGCCGCCGTCGATAAACCCATCGCCGGCTTGCTCGATGATCTCAAACAACGCGGCCTGCTCGAAGACACCATCGTCTGGTGGGGCGGCGAGTTTGGACGCACGCCTTACGCCGAGAAAAACGGCACCGGTCGCGATCACAATCCGAACGGCTTCACCGTCTGGATGGCCGGTGGCGGCTTCAAACCGGGCTTCAGCTTCGGCGAGACCGACGACCTCGGCCACTTCGCCGTCGATGGCAAAGTTCACATGCACGATCTGCATGCCACGATCCTTCACCAGCTCGGCCTCGACCATGAAAAACTCACGTTCCGCCACGCAGGCCGCGATTTCCGCCTCACGGATGTTCACGGCCATGTGGTGAAGGAGGTCCTGGCGTAAACGGAGCGCGGACACCCTCGTCCGCATTTACGCTCGTTGAAACCATGACGGACGGGGCGTCCGCGCTCCGTTCACAAAAGCCTGCCTTCAAAGCAGGCTCAGCATCTGAGCCACCGTGCCTGCGGCAGGAGACACTGGCGGCTGCACCCGGGCCGCCGGGATGAGGATGTCACGCTGGATATCCAAAGCGTGCTGATAGACACTGGTGAGCGCGTCTTCGACATTGAAGCGGAAGGAGTTCAGGCTGCCATCCAGCGGCGGGCGAAAGCTCGGCTCCATGGCGGCGAGGTCTTCGAGAAATTCATCGAGCGTGGGATGCCCGCCGCACAGCTCACGCACCCGCTGAAAGGCGCGGAGGTCTTTGGAGACAAGGCCCGTCTGGCCCTCAAAACGCGAGCGATGCATTTTGCCGATCAAAATGTCCCGCAGATGCGGCACGACAATTTTCAGGCCGTGCCGTGTCTCCACATGGGCGCGTTGGAGGTAATGTGGCGTGGGTTTGAAAAGCGGCGCCGGGCAGATCTGCACGCCAAAAGCAGGGCGCAGGCTACCAGAACGGCCCACGCCAGCCTGGGCGGCGATTTCACGCAGCCTCGCATCACCACCGAGCACCATGATGTCCACATCCGCACTGGTAAAGGAGGCATCTAGGCAGAGCTGGATCGGCGCGGAGCCAAAAATCGTGAGCGGCAGGTCATACTCCGGCATCTGTTCATGCACGGCCGTAAAGAAGGCATCCAACACACGACCGGCAAGCGTGTCCCAGCGGGGTGAAGGCGAGAGTGTGTTCATGACGCAGCGGGTATGGGCTGCCCGCGGCGAAGCCAGCCGATGGCCTGCATGACGAGCCGGTCCTCCACGCCGGGTGATTCGGCGAGCTGGCGGGCCAGCGAGCGCCATTTCTCATGCTGGCGAAGCCTCACACTCACCAGCACGCGTGCGACCATCCGTGCGAGCCGGTAATACGCATCCGCCCTGCCGCAGGCGGCCACCGCCAGCAGCCGGTCGGCCAGCAGGGGCCGGGATGAAGAGTCAGAATGCATGTCGTGAGAGTAGTCCGGCACGCCATCCCTGCAAGCACGCCAAGCAAGTGGAGCCGTGAGATGAGGCGGTGGCAATCTTGACACTGGGGAGCCAAGTCAGCATCCTCGCTGATGCCAAACACTCGTATCCAATTTCTTTTCGCCGCCTGGCTTTGCCTCGGCGGAAGTCTTTTGGCCGCCTGGCAGGCCGGTGTTGCGAAAGTGGACATCACCCCCACCGAGCCGGTGCCGCTCGCCGGCTATGGTGGCAAGACGCGGATGTCTCAGCGTATCGAGCATCCCATCTGGCTGAAGGCCCTCGCCCTCCGCGATGACACCGGCAGCACCTCCGTCCTCGTCACTGCCGATCTCGTGGGCCTGAGCGACAAGATGATCGCCATCATCGCCGGAAACGCGGAGAAGAAGCACGGCATTTCCCGCGAGCGCCTCATCCTCAACACCTCACACAATCACTCCTGCCCGGTCACCGAGGACGTGCTCTGGCTTTATTACGAGTTCACCCCGGAGGAATCCGCCGCACGGGATCGCTACACCGCCTTCGTTTACGCGAAGTATGACGAGGTCATCGGCACCGCCATCGCGGCGATTCAACCTGCGGAGCTTGCCTTTGAGCAAGGCCTGGCTGGCGTCGCCGTGAATCGACGACGCTCACGAGGTCCCGAAAGCCGTTCGCTCGGCGGTCAGGTCGATCAGGATGTGCCGGTGATCGCGGTGAAAAGCGGTCCCAACCTTCGCGCCATCTTGTTTGGCTACTCCTGCCACACCACCGCACTCGGCGGCCTCAGCATCAATGGCGACTACGCGGGCTTTGCGCAGCTCAAACTCGAAAAAGCCCACCCCGGCTGCATCGCCCTATTTGTGCAGAACTGCGGGGGCGATGCCAATCCCCTGCCCCGCATCCGCGGACGCGATGCCGAGGCCACCACGCTCGCCGCCATGTATGGTCACATTCTTGCCGAAAGCGTCCAGCAGGTGCTCGCCGCGCCGATGACGCCCCTCAGCGGCCCGCTGCGTGTCGCCATGGATCACACCGAGCTTTTGCTGCAGCCCGGCCTGCCCTTGGAAGAACTCCAACAACGCCTCCCCAACCTCACCGGCATGCCGCGACGCGAGTTTGAGCACTTCATCCGCCAATACAACTCCCTCGGCTCGCCGCCTGACCGCGTGCGCTATCCCATTCAAGTCTGGCGCTTCGGCCCCGAGCTCACCTACATCGCCCTCACCGGTGAAACCGTGGTGGACTACTCCCTCAACCTCAAAGCCACTCACGGCTGGAACAGCACCTGGGTCTCCGGTTACAACAACGACCTCCTCAGCTACATCCCCAGCCTGCGTGTCCTCAAGGAAGGCGGCTACGAAGGCACCACAGGCATGTATGAATACGGCCACCGCGCCCCCTACACTGAAAACGTCGAGGAACGCATCACCACCAAGGTGAAGGAACTCCTCGAAAAGGTCCGCTGACTTTTCATCGCATCAAACTCGGCTCCGCCCAGGTCGCGTAGTTGCTCTTCGAGTCGAGCCCGCGGCCGGTGAGCATGAGTTGAAGCTGCGAAACGCCACTTACCTCGCACTCCAGCCTCTGGGCGGCATCGCTGCCGTTCAGGGTGATCGTTTTGAGCACCTGGCCATCGCCTTGGATCGTGAATTCGACGCGACCGTTCGCGCCGAGCTCAGGATGCAGACCCGCCAGCACTGTGAACCGACTAAACACGCCCTTCGGCAGCAAAAAGGTCAGCGACTTGCCCATGCCCGCGCTGATGCCGTGGGCGAATTCCTTCTCGCCCGAGTCGAGTTTGAGCCTCAGCGGCACCGCTTTCGTGCCTCCGGCGAGGATCGAGCCGACTCGCGGATGTCCCCAATACGGCGAGCTGAAAAACTGCGTCTGCGGGTAGTGCAGCTTCTCCGCCTCCAGTGGCCAAAACGTGTCGATGGGCACGGCAGCAGGCATTTCAGGCACTTTTTGCGCCCCGAGACACAGGATCGTGCGCATCGCATCCGCCACGATTTGTGCATCCACCACCGCCGCACGCATCTGATGCTTCGTCACGGCCGCCGCATCGTCCGCAGATAGCGCCTGCATGATCGGGATCGTCGTCGAGCGGGCATTCAGGATGCCCTCATGCACGCGATGCATCAGTCGCCACGCCGCTTCGTTCACGCTGGTGCCCAGCAGACGCGGCTGATAGCCCGCGAGGCTCACTGTGAAGTCGCCATTCTCGATGGGGCCGTGCATGAGCTTGTCTTTCATGCCATCGCTCGGCGGCAGAAACTGCTGCAGCAGCGTGAATTGATTGTCCCCAGGCATCGTGTGCGAAGGGCTGCCGTAGTCCTCGATTTGATGGCACATCGTCCCCATGAACCGCGCCGCGTCGCCCGTCCGTCCCTCGCGCAGTGCCGTCACCGCCCGCTCCATGAAGTAGGTCATCACCTCCAGGTATTCCGTCTGCACCGTCGGCAGATGCAGCACCTGCAAATACACCTCCCCCGGCCGCGAATCCATCGCTGCATACTTTGCGTTCGCCTTGTCGGAGTAAACATTGTCCGGGATCATGCAATGCGCATCTCCCAGCGCCTTCAACTCAACCCCCAACAACTCCTTCTGCCACCCCGGCAAAGTCTCCAAAGCCGCCCTCGTGATCGCATGATGCGGCTGCCCCCAGCCGAAGAGAACGTTCGGATAGCAGATCGCGAGCACGAAGGTGAGAAGACGGATCTTCATAGCTCAGACGAGCTGCTCCAAGCTGCTAAGCCACTCGTTGAAGTGCGGGCACTTGGCTCGAAGTGCAGGCAGGCCGATTGCACTAGCCGCTGCCGCCCCAACACGGACTTTGCTCCGTTCATAAATAGGCACATGGCGGATGATTCGTTTACTCGGAGCCGTTGTGGCCCCCTCGTTGATCTCTTCCGGCTCTAGATGTGCAACCTCACTCCGCAGCGATTCAATTCCTCGTTCGGCGTGTGCGATACGACACTTTAACTCGTTGAGATCACAATAGAGCAACGCTTCGAATTCATGAAGCTGGATATAAGGATGAAAACGCTTGTCGCCAAAACGCCTGAAGAGAGAGGCCTCTAGTTCGGCAACACGCTCACGCGGCAAAGTCTTTTTTCGCGCCTCTGCCCACCCTGGGAATTCCGGGGGAAGGGCGTAAAAGTCGATCATCGTGGTGAAGCGTGCTTCGGGATGGCGGTCTTGGCTCATGAGTCGCGTGAGGTCGCCTTCGATTTTGGCGAAGTCGAGAATACCACCTCGCTTGCCAAGCTTCCGGTTGGTCACAACGACTCGCGGCTTCACTTCGATGTTGTAATTCGCAAGGTGTGGAGCAAGCGCCTGATCGGCGAATGCCTTCTCCGCCTGACCTTCCACGGTGATGTAGAGCCGCAACCAGTTCATCAGGGCAAACCTCCCAACTCGTTTTTTTCCCAAAGCTGACCCAACGTGTATTCCTTCAACCACGAAGCGAGTTTCTCGGGATCTTGGCGCTCGAGGATGGATTCACCGTTGCGTTGATTGACGACAATTACTTGCTCAGGGGTCAGTTCATCCAGGAGCAATGAAGCCTGGGTGGAGACGATGATCTGAGCGCTTTCTGCAGCTTCGTGAAGGAGGCTGGCTAGCAGCTTGATGGCATAGGGATGTAGTCCTAGCTCAGGCTCATCAATAATGATGGTAGCAGGCGGTTTTGGCTGTAGCAGAAGAGTTGCAAGGCAGATGTAGCGCAGGGTGCCGTCCGATAACTGATAAGGATAGTAAAGAAGGTCGGAAAAGCGGTCTTTCCACAAGAGTTGCGTCTGGCCTAGTGTGACTTCCTTCAAGACAAATTCCCCAAAGAAGGGGGCAACTTGGCGAACAGTCTCAGTGATGCGCAGGAAGTGAGGCATAGTTTCCTCTGTGCTAGCCATTTTCATCAGGAAGGCCGACAAGTTCGCAGCGTTGCCATGCAAAACATCGTTATCCACGATGTTGCAGAGACCCATGACAGGCGCAGAAGGCGAGGTGTCGTGGAAGTGATAGACCCGCCAGTCTCGAATAGTCTCCCCAACCCATTTTTTGGCCGCCGTATTCGGATGCTTTAAAATGTAGCTCTCCAAATGTCCGCTACCTTGGTCGTTTTCGGTTAGCCATTTGCCGTGAAAAGGTGCAGACTCCTGAGCAAAAAAGAGAGATCTATCGTCCGCTGCCTTCAAAGCAAACTTGTATTCGTTCAGCCCAAATTTAAGATGAGCCGACAGTTGCTGCGTCACCTTCATTCCACGAAAAAGAAAGGCATCTGCTCTTCCCCGTGCGGCGACATAACTCTGCAGTCCTTTGTTAGTGTCAGACATGTGGCCCAAAAGCTCAAAAAAGCGGAGGAAGTTCGTTTTGCCTGAACCATTTGCTCCTATCAGCACATTCAAACCACTCGATAGTTTGAACTCCCAAAGTTCACGAATGGACTTGTACCCAGAAAGGGAAATCTCTTCGAGGCGGCGGCTTGGGGAGGAACTCATGGGACGGCGGGTGTTAGCGCTATTTTAGAGGTCATCGCACCGAGAACAAGGCTTTCAAGGCGGTTCGCTGCTTGAAAGGATTTCATGATTCAAACTCCTCGCACCCGCATTCCCCTGCCAAAAACCTTCGCGTCACCGCGTAGGTTTCCATCATGCTTCGGAAAATCCTCCTCCTCTGCTGCATCGCCACGGCCAGTCTCGCCGCGGAGCCTTTGAGCTTCGTGCGGGACATCCAGCCTATTTTGACGAAAGCCGGCTGCAACGCGGGCGCTTGCCATGCGAAGGCGATCACCGGCCAGCGCGGCTTCCGCCTCAGCGTGCTCGGTTTCGAGCCGGAGGAGGACTACGAGGCCATCGTGAAGCAGGGCAAGGGCCGCCGCGTGTTCCCGCCCGCGCCGGAGGAAAGCCTACTCATCACCAAAGGCGCCGCCATCGTGCCGCACACCGGCGGCAAGCATCTCGAACCGGGCTCCGAGTTTTATCAGACCCTCGTGCGCTGGATCGCCGAGGGCATGCCCTACACGCAGCCGAACGAGCCCGTGCTCAATGCGATCGCCGTCGAGCCCTCACGCATCACCTTGAAGCCAAAAACGGCGCAGCAGCTCAAAGTCACCGCCCGCTACTCCGACGGCAGCAGCCGCGATGTGACGAAGCTCGCGCTGTTTGAAGCCAACGACACCGCCATGGCCTCAGCGACCGACAGCGGCCTCGTGAACACGCTCGACTTGCCGGGCAACGTCGCCGTCATGGTGCGCTTTGGCGGCAAAGTCAGCGTGTGCAGCGTCTCCATCCCGCTCGGCGCACCGGTCGAGTCGCTGCCGCCGGTGAAAAACTTCATCGACCAGCATGTGTTCGCCAATTTGAAGCAGATCGGCATCCCGCCCTCGCCCATCTGCGACGACAGCACCTTCCTTCGCCGCGTCTCGCTCGACATCGGCGGACGTTTGCCGACCATGGAGGAAACGAAGGCCTTCCTCGCCGACAAAGCGCCCGACAAACGCGACCGCGCCATCGAGGCGCTCATCAACTCGCCCGACTACGCCGACTACTTCGCGAACAAATGGACCGCGTTGCTCAAAAACCAGCGCACCGAGGCCGCCGACATCACCGCGAACTTCGCCTTCCACGCCTGGATGCGCGACAACCTGCTCGCAAACACGCCTTACGATCAACTCGTCCGCCAGATCCTCGCCAGCACCGGCACCATCGTTTCCAATCCACCCGTCGCCTGGTATAAACGCGTCAAAGAACCCACCACGCAGGTCGAGGACGTCGCGCAGCTCTTCCTCGGCGTGCGCATGCAGTGTGCGCAGTGCCATCATCATCCCTTCGAGCGCTGGACGCAGGCCGAGTACTATCACATGGCCGCTTTCTTCAGCCAGATCGGCCGCAAACCGACCGCCATCGCCGGTGAAGACCTCATCTTCCACAAGCGCGGCACCGCGCAGACCGAGCATCGCAAAACCCGCGTCATGCTCAAGCCCGCCGGCCTCGGCGAGCCACCGCTCGACATCGCGCCCGATGACGATCCGCGCCTCGCGCTCGCCGATTGGATGGCGCAGAAGAAGAACCCCTTCTTCGCCAAAGCCCTTGTGAACCGCTACTGGAAGCACTTCTTCAAACGCGGCCTCATCGAGCCTGAGGACGACCTCCGCGACACCAATCCGCCGACGAATCCCGAACTGCTCGACGCTTTGGCAAAACACTTCACCGACAACAACTTCGACCTCAAATCCCTCGTCCGCGTCATCGCGCAGAGCCACACCTACCAGCTCAGCGCCATGCCGAACGAGCACAACGCCATCGACCGCCAGGCCTTCTCCCACTTCTACCCGAAGCGCATGACCGCCGAGGTCCTGCTCGACAGCATCGACATGGTCACCGCGTCCAAAACCGACTTCGCCGACCTCCCTGCTGGCACCCGCGCCATCTCCCTGCCTGACAACAGCTACACCAAGGCCTCGCCCTTCCTCAAAGTCTTCGGCCGTCCCGACAACACCAGCGTCTGCGAATGTGAACGCGTCTCCTCCGCCAGCCTCGCTCAGAGCCTTCATCTGATGAACGCTCCCGACGTCAAAGCCAAGCTCACCGCCGCCGGAGGCCGCGCCGAGCAACTCACCAAAGCCGAGATGCCCGAGCCCAAACGCATCCGCGAACTCTACCTCGCCGCCTTCTCCCGCGAACCCACCGCCGACGAAGTCCAAATCGCCGAAACCCACCTCCTCAAGCCCCGCATCGACGCCACCGGCAAGCCCCTCGATTCCCAACGCGCCAAACGCAACGGCTACGAAGACCTGCTCTGGGCGCTGCTGAACACGAAGGAGTTCTTGTTTAATCATTGACTTGTCGAGTGTAGCCGATGGCTATACAGTCAAGGCATGACGACCACCCTTCAATCTTGGGGCAACAGCCAAGGCATCCGGCTTCCCAAAGCACTTCTCAAGGCATTGGACCTTGATTCAGGCTCCAGCTTGGAGCTGGCACTCACACCAAAGAAAGACGCCATCGTCGTGCGTCCGGTGAAAAAGAAGGCTCCGGTGCGCGGCAGGCATCGCATTGAAGATTTGGCCGCTGCCATGCCAAAGAACTATAAAGCAACTGAGTTTGGCTGGGACGCCGCAGGCAGGGAGGTCTGGTGATGGCAGCTTATGTGCCGAGGCAGGGTGATCTCGTCACCCTCGACTTTGATCCGCAGTCCGGCCATGAGCAGAAGGGCCGACGGCCTGCCATCGTGGTCAGCAAGGACGCCTTCAACAAGGCCACGGGTATGGCCATGTGCTGCCCGATCACCAATACTGACCGCAGAGTGCCGTTTCATATCCCAGTGTCCGGTCGCACCTCACTGAACGGCTTCGTGATGTGCGAACAGGTGAAGTCCCTCGATTTTCGCGCACGAAACATGCGCCTGATCGAGCGGGCACCGCAGGAACTGCTGGATGACGTGCTTGCCATCATCGACGCGTCGGTGTTTTGATGTCACATGATGAAATGGGATGACCTCCCCGCTGCGGACATGATCCGCGAAGGCCTTGCCGATCTAGCGGCGCGTCGTGAGAGTGTGGCGTCTTACCTCGTGCAGATCGGCAGCCTGAAAATGCGCCGCTGTGGCATCGAGATGACCGTTTCGGACCAGGATGCCCTCGACGCCGATCATCGACTCTATGCTCTGCTAGGTCGCGAGCACGGCAACGACGCCCACCGGCGCTACAATTCGCTGCTGCGCGAACTCGTCAGTTTCGAGCGTGCGCTCGTCTCAAGGCATGAACGCATGCAAAAGCCGCGTTAAGCCCACATGACCCGCCGCGACACTTTCGCTCTCTCTTTGGCTGCGCTCGCGACTCCGACACGTGCCAGCGATTCCACCATACAAAACGCCTTCCAGCTCATCCAGACGCAAATCGACAACGGAACCCTGCATCACGCCGTGCTCCATGTGCAAAAAGGCTCCGAGGTGGCGGTGAAGTCTTTTGGCAAGGCAAAGACCGATTCGATGTTCCTGCTCGGCTCGATCACGAAGCCGCTCACCGCGGCGGCGGTGATGGTTTTGGTGGATCGGGGCGAATTGAAGCTCTCCGACGCCGCCGTGAAGGTTCTGCCGGAGTTCAACGAAGGCGCTCGAAAGGACATCACCATCGAGCAACTGCTCACGCACACCTCCGGCCTGCCGGACCAGCTTGAGAACAACAACGCGCTGCGTGCACGCCATGCGCCGCTGGCGGACTTTGTGAAGGGCGCGATGCGCACGCCACTGCTCTTGGCGCCGGGAACGCGGTATCATTATCAAAGCATGGGCATTCTCCTGGCGGCTGAAATCGTCGAGCGAGTCACGAAGAAGCCGCTGCCGAAGTTTTTGCAGGAGCACGTCTTCACGCCACTGGGCATGAAACGCAGCGTTTTGGGCCTCGGAGACTTCTCCAAGGCCGAGATGGTGCCGATGCAAACCGAGCACGCCGCCCCCGAAGCCGGTGGCGGTGATCCAACAGCACGCGAGTGGGACTGGAACAGCGATTACTGGCGAAACCTCGCCGCGCCCTGGGGCGGTGCTCACAGCACCGCGGCGGACATCGCTACGTTCCTGCGTAGCTTCATGCATCCCGATGGCAAAGTGCTCCGCGAGTGCACCACACGCCTCATGATCACCGATCACACGCCGAAACTCGAAGCCCATCGCGGCATCGGCTTCATGGTCGGCCCCACCGGCCTCGGAAAGGGCTGCTCCGCCCGCACCTTCGGCCACAGCGGCTCCACCGGCACGCTCGCCTGGGCAGATCCGGCCACCGATACCACTTTGGTGCTGCTCACCGCGCTGCCGAAGAATGTCTCCGGTGAGTTGATCCTGTATCCAGTATCCGATTTGATTTCGAGGCTTGGCTAAAATCACCGCCGCGCATCCTACATCCGCAAATCCTCAGTCCAATTGCGGCCCTATGCTGGCTTTCGTGCCTCTTAGTCCCCGCTCTTTGGATCAAAGGCATCACGGAGGCCATCGCCGAGGAAGTTCAGAGCCAGCAGGCTCACGGACATGCAAATGGCCGGGAAGAGCAGAAGCCACCATTTGCTATCGAGAGGGTTGATGACCTGCGCACCGTCTTTCAGAAGGCTGCCCCAACTCGCCGCGGGATCTTCGATGCCGAGGCCGAGGAAGCTGAGGAAGGATTCATCGAGAATGACGGCGGGAATGGTGAGCGTGAGGTAGGTGAGGATGATGGTGCTCAAATTCGGCAGCAGATGCTTTTTGAGCACGCCCCAAGGGCTCTGGCCCATGGCACGGGAGGCAGTGACGAAGGTCATTTCTCGCAGCACGAGCACCTGACCGCGAACGATGCGGGCCATGGTGAGCCACTCGACGATGCCAAGCGAAAGGATCATGACGAGGATGCGGCTGTAGGGGATGGCATCGCGGAAAAAGCCTTCCATGGCGGGCCATTTCGCCTCTTGTGCCCACAGGCGAGCGGCATCGAGCGCATCCTTCACACGGTCATCCAGCGCAGCGATGAGGATCATGATGAACAGAATGCGCGGGACGGATTGCAGCACCTCGGTGGCTCGCATCATGAAGGCATCCACCTTCCCTCCAGCATAGCCGCTGACCATGCCGTAAAGCGTGCCGATGACGAGACTGAGGAAGGCCCCGGCCACGCCGATGCCGAGAGAGACACGCGCTCCACTGAGCAGGCGGTAAAAGAGGTCCTGGCCGTTCAAATCGGTGCCGAGCACATGCCCAGCGCTTTGCGGTGGGAGGAACTGCGCATCGCTGGTCGATTTGAGTGCCTCCGGCATGAGCATCGGCCCCACGAGAGCGGCGAAGGCGAGGAAGCCGAGCGTGTAGAGCGAGAGCATCGCCGCGCGATTTCGCCGCAGCAAAGCCCAGCCATCGGGGCGGGAGATTTGGACTGGGGTGCTAGCCATGCAGTTTGATGCGTTTATCGAGAACCGTGTAAAGCAGGTCCACAATGAGGTTGAAGAGCACGAGCATGGCGCAGAGCACGATCACCGCGCCACCGAGCAGGAAGACATCGCGGTTTTGGATCGAATTTACGAAGACGCTACCTGCGCCGGAGATGTTGAAGACGCTCTCGATGATCATGGAGCCGGTGAGCAGATGCGCCGCGAGCGGGCCGAGGTAGGTGATGACGGGCAGGATGGCGATCTTGGCCGCGTGTCGCGCCACGGCCGCCGTTTCGCTCAGGCCCTTCGCCCTCGCGGTGCGGAGGAAATCACTCTTGAGCACATCGAGGAGTGAATTGCGCATCAATCGGGCGATGTAGGCGATGTAGGGGCCGGATAGGCAGAGAGCGGGGAGGATCATCTGCTGCGCGGTGCCCCAGCCGCCCACGGGCAGCCAGCCCAGCCAGAGCGCAAAGACAGCGATCAAAGCCGGCCCAGTGATGAAACTAGGCAGCGAAATGGCCATCAAGGCACCCAACATGGCCACGCGATCGGCGGTTTGATCCTTGTGCATGGCAGCGAAACTGCCGATGAGCACTCCGAGCGTGCTGGCGAGTACAAAAGCGATGCTACCGATGGAGATCGAGTTGGGCAGCTTTTGCGCCAGGATTTCGGAGACCTGCCAGTCGCGGTATTTGGCCGAGGGGCCGAGGTCGAGATGGGCGAGACGCCCGAGGTAGGCGAGGTATTGCTGCCACAGCGAGCCATTGAGCTGATACTTCGCCTCCATGGCGGCGACGATGTGCGCAGGGGTCTTTTCCCTCTCAAACGGCCCACCCTTGATCGAGCGGATGAGCACGAAGGCGAGGCTCACCACGCAGAACATCACGATGATGCTACTGAAAGCGCGGCGGAGGAGGAAAGGAAGCATGAGGAGGGAACAACCAAAGGACGGCGGACGAGTGAAAGAGAGCACGAAGACCGAAACAAGCCGGTTTTCAATTTGAAAAGGCCCGGCGTCCGGGTAGCGCGGAAGGCTCCCATGGCATTTCACCCTCCTTCCACCCTTGGCATCCTCGGCGGCGGCCAACTCGGGCGCATGTTTGCGCTTGAGGCACGCCGTGCTGGCTACCGCGTGATCATTTTCACCGACGAGCCCAAAGGCTGCCCCGCCGGTCAGTGTGCGGATGATGAGATCAATGCCTCGTATGACAATGCGGAGGCGCTGAATCGCTTTTTGAGCCAAGTGGATGTGGTGACGGCGGAGTTTGAAAATCTGCCTGCGAGCTTACTGGAAGCCGTCGAGGCCGTGAAGCCACTGCGCCCTTCTTCGAAAGCCATTTTCACCACGCAGCATCGCGAGCGTGAAAAGCTCTTCCTGCGGGATCAAGGCATCGCCTGCGCGGAATTTCGCGTGGTGGATGATTTGAAGAGCCTCGAAGCGGCCGTGAGCGAGCTGGGACGGCCTTGTGTGATCAAAACGGCCGCGTTTGGCTACGATGGCAAAGGCCAGTGCAAGGTGAACGCGGAGACAGACCTCGCCGAGGCATGGAAGAGCTTCGAGGGGCATCGCGCCGTGGTGGAGCAGTGGGTGCCGTTTGTGTGCGAGGTGAGCGTCGTGGGTGCCCGCGGCGTGGATGGAAAGATGGCGGTGCATGGCTGTGTGGAGAACCAGCATACACATCACATCCTTGATGTGAGCATTTCCCCGGCCCGCGTGGAGCCAGCAATCGCCGAGCAGGCCATCGAACTATGGGAATCGGTGGCTGAGGGCTTGGGCTACATCGGCACCATGGCGGTAGAGATGTTTGTGACCGCTGAGGGCCGTGTGCTGGTCAATGAGATCGCCCCGCGCCCGCACAACAGCGGCCATTACACCATCGACGCCTGTGTGACGAACCAGTTCCAGCAGCAGCAACGTGTCATCTGCGGTCTCACTCCCGGTGATCCCACGCAGCACACGCCTGCCGTGATGGTGAATCTACTCGGTGACATCTGGCCTGCTCCGAAGTCGCATCCAGACTGGAGCCCTGTGCTGAATCATCCGCGAGCGAAGCTTCATCTCTACGGCAAAAAAGAAGCCCGTGCCCGCCGCAAGATGGGCCACTTTACCGTCCTCGGCGACACAGTGGAGGAAGCGTTGGAGCATGCGCTCAGCATCCGCAAAGCCCTCGGCATCGGATGAATTGGACGCTGGTCAAAACCGTGGGCCTGCTGGTGGCATCGAATGTCTTCATGACCTTCGCCTGGTATGCGCATCTGCGGGACATGAAGGCGAAGCCGTGGTTCATCGCCGCGCTTGCAAGCTGGGGCATCGCCTTTTTTGAATACCTGCTTCAGGTTCCTGCAAACCGCATCGGCAGCAGTTCACTCTCCCTTCCGCAGCTCAAGATCATCCAGGAGGTGATCACACTCACCGTCTTCGTGCCCTTTGTGCTCTTTTACATGAAGCAGCCGCTGAAGTGGGACTACCTCTGGGCCGCTCTCTGCCTTTGTGGGGCGGTGTACTTTGTGTTTCGCAAATAGAAAGCCCCCAGCCTACCGCTCGATGCCATGTACGGCTGCTTGGCGGCCTTGATTCGAGTCCGTCAGGCATTTGGCGAAGGAGCGACAATCTAGTGGCGTCGCGCCTCCTCTTCGTGGTATCGCCTGGGGCACCTTCACCATGAGCAAAAACTCACGTTCCAAAAAGAAACCACCCTCCTCTCCTGTGACGGTCGATGCACGCTGGCGCACCGCTCTCGAAGGTGCCGGGGATGGAATGTGGGATTGGGATTTGAAAAGCGGAGACGTGCAATATTCCGCCCAATGGAAGACCATGCTGGGCTACGAGCCGGATGAAATTCAAAACGGTTACCACGAATGGGAGAGGCGGGTGCATCCTGAAGACCTTCCCGGCGTCTTGGAAAGCATCCACGCTCATCTCGTGAGCCGGAACCCCACCTACTCGGCGGAGTTTCGCATGCAGTGCAAGGATGGGTGCTGGAAGTGGATTCTCGCCCGCGGCATGGTGACCAGTCGCGACGCCCGCGGACGTCCTCTTCATATCATCGGCACGCACACGGATATCTCGGCGTGGAGACTGGCGCAGCAGCGGGACTCCGATGTGCTGCGGATGATCATGCGTGGGGAGGAGCAGCAGCAGGTTTTTGATGCCATTGTGCATAGTGTGGAAGCCAGTCAGCCCGGCATGATCTGCTGTCTCTGGCTGCTGGATGAAAAAAGCGGTGTCCTACGCATCGCCGCCGGCCCCAGCCTGCCAGGTTCGTTTCGCAAAATGATCGATGGCATGGTGATGCGGCAGGGCATGCCATGCTGCGGCATGCCGATGCTCACGGGAGAGCGTGTCATCACCCGCGAGATCGCCGCCGATCCAGGCTGGAGAAAATGTGATGCCGCCTTCACGAAGACGGGCCTGGCATCCTGTTGGGTGGAGCCCGTGCGAAGCGGCTCGGGCACGCTTCTCGGCACCTTCGCCTGCTATCACCAGCACCCGCATGTGCCCGCTGTGGCGGAGTTCACGGCCGTTGAGGCCGCCGCGCAGCTCGTGGCCCTGGCGTTCGATCATCGGCGGGCGGCGGAATCCCTCCGCCAAAGCGAGGAACGCTATGCCCGCGCCATTGCGGGTAGCACCGATGGCTTGTGGGATTGGAACATCCTCACGGATGAAGTGTACCTCTCCCCCCGGTGGAAGGAAATGCTGGGGCATGCCGAAGACGAACTGCCAAACATCCGGCAGGAAACCATTCTCGACCGGCTTCATCCCGATGATGTGGCCCGAGTGAGGAAGGTTCGTGAAGGTCATTTCAAGCAGGACCGCCCCTATCAGGTGGAATTTCGTCTCAGTACGAAAGGGGGTGCCTACAAATGGTTCATCGCTCGCGGCAAAGCACGGCGTGATGCCAAGGGGAATCCGGTGCAGATGACCGGCATCATCTCCGACATCGACGACCGCAAGCGGGCCGAGGAGGAACTCGTCAAAAGCCAGCGTTTCAATCAAACCGTGCTCGATCAGACGACGGCGCTCATCCTCGTGATGGATGCCAAAGGCTGCTTCACCCATGTGAACAAGGCCGTCATCGACCTGCTCGGCTACCCAGAGAAAAAACTCCTCGGTCGCAATCCCTGGGAGGCTGGTCTTCTCGATCCTGACGAGGTACCGCGTTCGATGGAGCGCTTCCAAAATCTCCTCCACGGCAAGGACAACCCTCCCGTGGTGTTGCGCATCCACTCCCGCCTAGGCCAGATCTTCCACGTCGAGATTCAGAGCACTTCACTGCGTCACCCGGACGGCACGCTTGACCGAATCATCATCACTGGGACGAACATCACCGAGCGCCGCCACCTCGAGCAAGAGGTCATCCGCGTGGCCGAGGAGGAGCAGGCCACCATCGGGCATAATCTGCACGATGGCGTGGGCCAGACGCTCACCGGCATCTATTCACTCACCCAGCTCCTCGAATCCGAGCTTCATGGCACACAAAAACAATCCGCCGCCCGCATCGGCGAGCTCATCCGGCAGGCCGTGGCGGAGGTGCGGCGCATGTCTCACGGTCTTTCCCCTCTCTCCGTGCGTCACCGGGGCCTTCACGGGGGCCTGCGCCTGCTGGCGGAAACGGTGAGCACGGATTTCCGCATTAAAACACGCTGTGACATTGATCCCGAGGTGCGCCTGAAAGACCCTGAGCACGAGTCCAACCTCTACCGCATCGCCCAAGAGGCCGTAAACAATGCCCTGCGGCATGGCAAGCCCTCGCTGATCCACATCGTCCTGCAGCGCCTTTCTCCCACCCAGGCCGCTCTCCTCATCAAAGACAACGGTGGCGGCATCAAGCGCCGCAAAGGATCTTCCGGGAATGGCATCGGCCTCCGCGTCATGGGCTACCGGGCGGATCTCATCGGCGCGGAATTGAAGATCGATTCGAAGCCGCGCAAAGGCGTCACCATCACCTGCCTCTATCCCTTGGGACAAAAACCGCCGGTCTCCAAGCAGGCGAAGAAACGCTGAGCCAATTACTCGCCGCTCTCCACGACCTCGCGTGTGCCATCCGCCTGCGCCTTGATGTGAAACCACCTGGTTCCAGGCGGCAGCAAATCAGGAAACATGTCCGCCCACTCGGCGATGATCACGCCGGGCTCAGTGAGAAACTCGTCCCAGCCGATGCCGATGACCTCTGCCGCCGTCTCCATGCGGTAAAAATCAAAATGGAAGACCGGCAGGCGACCATCGAGGTATTCGTGGACGAGGGTGAAGGTCGGACTCGTCACCGCCGCCTTCGATCCCATGCCCTCCACAATGCCCCGTGTGATTTGCGTCTTCCCTGCCCCGAGCTGGCCGCATAAGGCGATGACATCGCCCACCGCGAGTGTCGGTGCTAGCTCGCGCCCCCATTGATGAGCTTCTTCAGGCGTGCGGAGAATCGTCATGCGTCTGCACTCAGGGCGAAGTGATCCCAGCCGGTATTCACGGCATACGGTGGGGAGCCCTGGCCGGGCGGAACGAGCCTACCGATGACGGTGAGAGGCAGTTTGGGAAAAGCCTCACGCCAACGGCGGAGGAGAGACTTGAGGCCACGCGGGTTCACGGCCAGAAGGAGTTCATAATCCTCACCGTCACCCCAAGCTTGATCAAAGGTGCAGCCGCGATTGCAGGGCACAGCGGCCACATTGATCTCGAAGTGCGTGCCACTGGCGAGGGCAAGGCGTGGGAGATCCTTGGCAAGGCCATCGCTGATGTCCATCATCGCATGCGGGCGGGCATGCACGGCGAGCCATCGGCCCTCTTCGAGGCGCGGGATGAATTTCAGGTGTTTGCCTTTGATCGAGCCGCCGAGGCGACCGGTGACGAGCACCACATCGCCCGCCTTTCCCTCGCTGCGGGAGAGCCAGCTCTTCGAGGGTACCGTACCGCTCATGGAGATGGAAAGCATGAGTACGAGACCACGAGAAGTCTCTCCGCCAACGATGTTGATGCCATACTCTTTGGCGATGGCCCGCATGCCTCGGTAAATGCCGCTGAGAAAAGCGACCTCCATGCTTGGCGGAGCTACGAGGGTGACCATCGCATGCCGTGGCGTGCCTCCCATCGCCGCAAAGTCACTCACGACGCGGGCGATGGCTTTCCGCCCGATGAGGTTCGGCGGAGTTTCGAGCGTGAAATGCACATCCTGCACCAGCGCATCGGTTTTGAGCAGCGTGTGCTCATTTTTCGTGCTGCGCACGACGGCGCAGTCGTCTCCTGCCCCGGCGATCACATCGCCATCCAGCTTCACCCCGCGCATCAAACGGCGGATGAGTTTGTCTTCGCCGATCTCGGCGAGTGTTTGCGACTTGGTTGTCATTTTTTGACCACGACTTCGTTGCCGTCAAAATGCAGCAGGCGGTTCTTCAGGCCTCTCACGGCCTGTTTGGAAATGTAAACCTCCACATCACCGATGAGATGGCGGTGCTCGGTGGCAGCGTGCATGCCGCTAAGCCAATTGAGCTGGCACCATTCCTGCCCAGCCAACTCGCCCTGGCTGCAACGAACGTAATCGAGGTGCAAAACCTCGCCGGGGTGGCCGAAGTGCTCGATGTTGTGCCGGGATTCGATGTAGTCCGCAAAGTCCTGCGAGTAGATCAAACCACTGCGAAGCTTGTGAATGACGAGTGCCATGGGATGAAAAGCGACAAAGCGCGGGACGGGATGGCCGTTCCGCGCTTTGGAAGAGGATCAAAGAACGGATCAGCCCAGCGCGGCGGTGTAGTTCGCGGCCACGGCGGTCCAGTTCACGGCGTTCCACCAGGCGGCAATGTAGTCAGGGCGCTTGTTCTGATACTTGAGGTAGTAGGCATGCTCCCAGACATCGCAGCCGAGGATGGGCGTGCCGGAGCCGTCCATAAGCGGGTTGTCCTGATTCGGTGTGGAGGTGATGGCGAGCTTGCCGTCTTTCACGACGAGCCAAGCCCAGCCGGAGCCGAAACGAGTCACGCCAGCCTTGGCGAAGGCTTCCTTGAAAGCATCGAAGCTGCCGAAGGTGGAGGTGATCGCGTCACCGAGGGCGCCAGCAGGTGCGCCGCCCGCGTTTGGGCCCATGATGTTCCAGAAGAGCGTGTGGTTGAAGTGACCGCCGCCGTTGTTGCGCACGGGGCCCTGGATGTCGGCGGGGACTTTGGAGATGTTTTTGCACAGGTCTTCGATGGACATGGCTTCGAGATCAGCCTTGCCAGCGAGGGCGTTGTTGAGATTCGTCACATAGGCGTTGTGGTGGCGGCCGTGGTGAATCTCCATGGTCTGCTGGTCGATATGGGGTTCGAGCGCGTTGGATGGATAAGGCAGTGGGGCGAGGGTGTGGGCCATGGTGGGGTGGGTGGGGTTGAACAAAGGGTTTGTAGAGGGGGAGACCTGCCCCGGCAAGCGCCAGAATGGCCATTTTCCCGTCAGAATGCCCTCGGGCCGGATTCGTCGCGAGGGATCGGTTGCCATCCCCGCAATCGCGACTAGTCTCCGCGCCCTTTTCCCCCAAAAAACATACATGACCCCCGATAAAATCCGCAACATCGCCATCATCGCGCACGTCGATCACGGCAAAACGACGCTCGTTGACGGCCTGCTGCGCTCCAGTGGCAATTTCCGCGAAAACCAAGCCATCGCCGAACGCGCGATGGACTCCATGGACCTGGAAAAGGAAAAAGGCATCACCATCAAGGCCAAGAACACCTCCGTTCACTGGAACGATCACATCATCAACATCGTGGACACTCCCGGCCATGCCGACTTCGGCGGTGAGGTGGAGCGCGTGATGAAGATGGTGGATGGCGTGATGCTCGTGG
>CALSBJ010000019.1:0-84945 GCA_943373155.1 Akkermansia muciniphila
GAACGAACTGCGGCGCGAATTCCCTGATGCCATCGCCATCTCCGTGAAGACCGGCCTCGGCCTCGATGACCTCTTCCATCGCTTGAGCGACTTCATGATCGACCGCGTTGTGCGCCTCGATCTCGATCTCCCCCTTGATCGCATGGACCTCGTGGCTCTCGCCCATCAGGAAGGCAAGGTGTTGACCGAAGACTACGAAACCGGCCGCGCCCGCGTGCAGTGCGTGATCCCCAAGCACTACGAGAGCCGCTATGCGCCCTTCGTGGTCGAAAGTGAAGGCACAAAAAAACCACCCAGTCTCGCGACCGGGTGGTGATGGGATTCAAATGAAGGTGGAGGAGATTAGTCGTCCGCTTTGATGGCTTTGAAGACGAGGGCTGCCACGGCACCGCCGAGCAGATTCGCCACCCAGTAGAGCCAAAGCTGGCCACCAGAGAGCAGGCCCATCGCCACCGCGCCGGTGGCGACAGCAGGATTGAAAGCCGCACCGCTCACGCCGCCCACCGCAATCGCACCAAACGTCACGGTGAGGCCGATGGCGGCACCGTAGAAGCTGTTGTTCGCATTGGCTTTGGTCGTGGCCACATTCAGCACCACCCAGGCGAGGGCAAAGGTGCCGATGGCCTCGGCCACGATGAGCTTCTGCGGGTCAATCGGGGCCGCACCGCCGCCTTTGCCTACCAGCGTCGCCGCCACGAGGGCTGCCACCACGCCTGCCACGGTCTGGCAGAAGATATAAACGATGGCATCCGTGAAGCCAATCTTGCCGCGCAGCCAGACGGCCACGGTCACGGCGGGATTGTAATGAGCGCCGGAGAGATGACCTCCGGCGAAGATCATGACGGCCAGCGAGAGACCGATGGCGATGGGGGCGAGCTCCTGCTTGCTGCTGACCGTCAGGCAGACGGTATAGACGAGAAAGAAGGTTCCGATGATTTCAGCGATGTATTTCTTCATGAGGCGGGTATTGCAGCCTATTTCCCATCCTTTCGGCAAGAACAAATCTGAAAAACTATCGAGCCACTTTCATCCACTTCACCGCCTCCATCCCGCTCGCCAATTCCTTCACTCGCACCTCCCAGGTGCCGGGATCGTCATTTGGAGCTAGATCGAGTGTGAGATCGAGAATGCCATTCTCCGCCGCGTAAAAACCGCTGCCTTCGGTCAAAACGCCGTTCGCATCGCGGACTTCGACCTTCACGGGAATCACGGCTTTCAGTGCCGAATCGGCCGTGGAGGTGATTTGGAGCTTTAGCGCGGCTTTTTGGCCTGCGGTGGCACTTTCAGGCACTTCCAGCTTCAGGCCCAAAAGCGGCTTGGGCAGCACGAGGAAGATTTTTCCATCTCCCGGCCCCAAATCGACCTTCCAGCTCATGCTGCCGTCTTCACCACGCTTGGGCACGATGAATTGCGTGCCCGTCAGCTCATACACATTCGCGGATTCGGCCTTCAAACTCACCACCCCACTCGCGGGCAGCCCGTTTTCCATCACGAGGCCGTGCTGGCCGACATAGCTGCCATATTCACGCTTGTCGTTGATGACGAAGACATAGGTCGACTCGCCAAACTTCCGCATCCGCGTGATGACCTCCGGGTTGTCGCAGGAAACCTTCTGCGGCAGTGCGCTGAACGACTTCGCCAGTTCCAGCACCTTCGCTTTGTCCTCCGCAGCTTTCTTCTCGCGTTTGAAGCTCTGAATCGTGAAATCAGCCTTCAAGCCGGGACAGAGAAACTCATCCGCCACGATCTTGCCGCCCTTCTTCTGCCAATCAGTGATGCGGGCCACGACGGACTGCGTCAGCACATCGCAAAACGGCATCACGAGCACCTTGCGACCGCTGAGGCCGCTTTTGAGCAGCGTTTCCTCGAAGAGGATGTCCGTCTGCACATGCGCATGCTGGAGCGCGAGCCACACATCCGCCTCCCAGCCCATGTTGGAGCCGTAGCCGCCTCGCCGAGCAAACATCTGCGACGTAAAGCTCTCCAAGAACGCCACCTCGCTGCGCTCATCGGGGATTTCCATCAGCGTCGGCCCCAACGGCTCGATCACGTCTTTGACGAGCTGCTTCAAAACGGGCGCGGTGTTTGGATTCGTGAAGCGATAGCCGCTCGGGCTGTCTGTCGGCACCAGCGACTGCCAACCGTGATACATGATGCCTTGAATCGGTCGCGAGATCTTCGTCCAAAGCGCTTCCTTCAAGTGCATCGGCGCGATGGTGATGTAGGCGGCCTCGGGATCGTGATCTTCCCATGCGACGACCTCGCCCGGTGCCTTGCTGCCCATCGGTGCCGTTTGCGAGCGATACCAAATGAGCTGCGTCATCTTCATCACCCGCTGATTTTTGCCGCTCGCCGCGCTCATCGCGAAAAGCTGGTCCGCACACATGCCGATGCGTTGCGGATCAGGATAGGTGTAAGTCCAGTGCGAGATCACATCCACACCGCCACCCGCGCCACTGATGCTCGGCTGACGCACCGCGGGATCAAAGAAGGTCCACACGCGGCTCGCGCTGCTCTTCACGCCCTTGTGCAAAGCGGTGTGCAGCGCATTCCAGCCATCGCCCACGGTCCAGAACCAGCGGTAGTATTTCAAAATGGGATGATCATCCGCGATCACGCGATCCGCAGGAAAGTCCTTCAGCTTCGTCCAATCGACGCCGCTGCGATTCACCACTTCCGCCGGGATGTCCGTGCCGGCGAACTTCTTGTAAGCCTCCACCTCCAGCGGACTGAACGAAGGTTGCGACGAGTCACGCACCTCACTGTCGATCAGGGCCGTGGTGAAGGCCGGATGGTCGCCATAGGCCTTGCCGATGCTCGTGCCGAGCGTTTGGAAAAACGGCGCGAACTCTGGTGTCGAGGCGATGATGTCCTGCCGCGTGTAGGGCACGCCTTTTCGATCCACGCGTAGGTTTTTCGGATCTGCCTCCAGCGTGTCATGCGGCGAGAGACTCGCCACGACCTCCAAACCGTTCGCCAAGGCCTCATCGAGGTAGGCGCGGTTTCTCGCGATGTAATCCGGCGGTCCCGGTGGCAGCAGCTTTTTCTCCTTCCACATGTCCCCCGCACCCGCGCCGCTAAACCCGACAAAATGCGTGAAGCCGAGGTCTTTGAGCCGTGGAATCTCATTGCCGCCCGCGCCCCACATGATCACCGGCATGCGCGGCGGCAGGCGGCCGACGATTTGCAGCTTCGTGCTCTGCTCGGTGGCGTAGTCGCCCGTCTCAAAGCGTGCCCGCAGCTCATACGCAGCCGGTTTGAGGCCGGTGTTGAGCGAAAACTTCGCCGTGAAGCTCTTCCCCGCCGCGAGATCCGGCACGAGGAAGTCCTCCGTCTTGCCGCCGAGCGATGCTTTGAGTGTCGCAGCCTTCATCGTGTCGCGTTTGAGATTCGTAACGACAATGTCGATGGGCCGCGCGGTCTCCATGCGCTTCCAAACCGCGCGTGAGGCGACGATTTGCATCGCCACCCGCTCGAAGCTCAGCACGCCGTCGCAGATGCGCACTTCATCGATCAAACCGGGAAAGCCTCCGTAGTTGCTGCCGAGCCGGTCACCGAGGCTCAGCTCTTTTTTGCCCGGAACGACCGCGCCAAAGCCCTCCAGCTTCGCGCCGCCTGCCGCCGTGCCGTTTCGATAAAACTTCCCCTCGCCCGCGCCATCGTAAGTGAAGGCCACATGCTGCCACTCCTCGCCCAACTTGAACGGCTGCGAGTAGATCTGCCGCGACTCCGCGCCAAAGCCCAGCGTCACCCACATGCGCCGCAGCCCGCCCTTGTCCGCCTCGCCGATCTGCCACTGGTAGTCCGTGTGATCGACATACTTTTTGTCGAGCAAGAAACAGCGCAGCTCCGGTTTGAACTCCGCCTTCGGCTTGATCCACATCTCCAGCGTGAACGCCCCCTTCACCGGCAGCACGCTCACCAGCGCCGCATGCCGCTTGTCCTGCACCGGAAACCCCGGAAACGACTCCAACCCGCTGCCAAAACGCCCTTTCGGATTCAACACCGCGCCGTTGAGCTTCAGCCCGTCTTCTTTTTCAAAGCTCCAATGCCCCAGCACAGGCTTCCCTGTGGCATCTTCGCCACTGTAGCCCGTTTCCCACGTTTCTTGAAGGGCGAGGGCGGCGCTGGCGAAGCAGAAGAGGAACGGAAGAAGCGGTCGGAGCATGCGGAGATAAGCCGTCACACCGCCTGCCTCTTTCAGCGAACTCATCTCGCTTGCTGCTTCTTCCACGCCTCAAACTCGCTCGGCCGCAGCCGGTAGCGCATGATGCTGCCCAGATGCAGGGCGGAGAGTTCTTTTTGCACGACTTCGACGAACTGCGCCCGCTCCTCTGATGGCAAAGAGGCGGCGTGCTTTAGTGAAAAACATCTTCGGCCACGAGCTGTTCGAAACGGCACTAAAATGAGCGAACTCATTGATCTCGGGAGACGAAATCTGGCAGTAAAATGGCGGAATTGTGGCGGAATTAATTCCCGCCATTTACGAAGGGAAATGGCATCAAAGTGGCGGAATTGTGGCGGAATAAATTTGGGGTCCACAACGCCCCGTTTCACCACTCTATTCCACTCATTCAACCAAGTGCCGCCAGCACCTTCGCCACGCAGTTTTCGGCGGTGAGGCCGTGCTTGGTGCGGAGGATCGGAATGGTGCCGTGCTCGACGAACTCATCGGGCCAGCCGATGCGCACGACGGGCGTGCGGATGGCGGCATCGCTGAGATGCTCGATGACGCCGCAGCCGAAGCCGTTGCGCAGCACATGGTCTTCGAGCGTGCAGATGACCTTCACCCTTTTGGCGTAGGATTCGATGCAGGCACCGTCGAGCGGCTTGATCCAGCGGGGATTGATGAGGGCGACGCTGAGGCCTTTGGCTTCGAGCTGCTTTTTCGCCTCCTCGGCCACGGGGAACATGTCGCCGAGGGCGATGAGGGCGACATCGCTGCCATCGGCGACGACTTCGGCCTTGCCGATTTCGAGCAGGGCGGGCTTGTCCTTCGGCGTGACGCCAGGGCCATTGCCACGCGGGTAGCGGATGGCGATGGGTCCCTTGTCGTAGTTCGCCATGGTCCAGAGCATATCGACGAACTCGTCTTCATTGCGCGGCTGCATGTGAACGATGCCAGGCACGCCGCGGAGGTAGGCGATGTCGAAAAGGCCGTGATGCGTGGGACCGTCGTCGCCGCTGAGGCCTCCGCGGTCCATGCAAAGGCGCACGGGAAGGTTTTGCAGCGCCATGTCATGCACGATCATGTCGAAGGCACGCTGCATGAAGGTGGAGTAGATCGTGAGGAAGGGCTTCACGCCGCTGGTGGCCATGCCGCAGGCGAAAAGCGCCGCGTGCTCCTCGGCGATACCGACATCGAAGTAGCGCTCGGGGATCTCCTTCTTGAACACACTGAGGCCGGTGCCGCCGGGCATGGCGCCGGTGATGGCGACGATCTTTTTGTCCTCCTTGGCGAAGTCGGTAACGGTGCGGGCAAAGACCTGCGAGTAGGTGGGCTTGTTCGCCACGGGCGTCTCGCCGGTCTCGATGTTGTATTTGCCGAGGCCGTGGAACTTACCGGGATCTTCGAGAGCCGGTTTGTAGCCCCTGCCCTTCTCCGTGATGATGTGAAGGATGACGGGCTCGTCCTGCGTCTTGAGAAACTCGAAGGTCTGGATGAGCAGCGGGAGGTTGTGACCGTCGATGGGGCCGTAGTAGCGGATGCCGAACTCATCAAAGAGCAGGCTGCGATTCGCCGGGGTGGCGCTTTGAGGCAGGAGGATGCCCTTCGCATGGTCCTCGGCCTTTTTGGCGAGCTTCCGCACGTCCTGACCGAGCACGAACTCGACGAACTTCGCGGCCTTTTGATGCAGCGTGGCGAAGCCGGGGTGCGTAGCGATGGTGTTGAAGTATTTCGCGATGGCTCCGACGTTGCGGTCGATGGACCACTCGTTGTCGTTGAGCACGATGATGAGCTTCTTCGTGTGCGCAGCCACGTTGTTCATGGCCTCAAACACCGGGCCACAGGTGAAGGCGGCATCCCCAGCCACGCAGACGACGTGCTCGTCCGTGCCGTTCAAATCGCGAGCCGTGGCCATGCCTAGCGCTGCGCCGAGAGCGGTGCCGGCGTGACCGGCGCCGTAGCAGTCGTGCTCGCTCTCTGTGCGGAGGCAGAAGCCATTGAGGCCCTCATACTGGCGGATGGTGCCGATCTTGTCCCAGCGGCCGGTGAGCATCTTGTGGACGTAGGCCTGGTGGGCCACATCGAAGACGAAGCGATCCTTGGGCGTGTCAAAGACGCGGTGCATCGCGATGGAAAGCTCCACAACGCCGAGATTGGGCCCCAGGTGGCCGCCGGTCTGGCTGAGGGTCTCGATGAGCGTCTGGCGGATTTTTTCAGCCAGCGCGGGCAGTTTCTCCGCAGGCAGGGCTTTGAGGTCGGCGGGGGAATGGATGGCGGGAAGGTCGGAGGACACGGAGGAAAAGATAAAATACTAAAAGATCAAAGATGAAAGGAATGGAGGAGGAAGCGTGGCAAAGGTTTTAGCTTTTAGCTTTTAGCTTTCATTTTTCATCTTTTCAGAACAGGCGGATTTCGTCGCTCTCGGCAGATTTACGGCGTTTCGGAGGAGATTGGCGGGAGGTCGAGGCATCATCATCCTCCGCAGCGTCGTCCGGGTCGAAAGCGGAGGTGCTGGCCTTGCCGCTTTCGAGATCCGCAGAGATGAGTTCCACCCGGCGGCGGGCACCGTCGAGGCGCTGGCGACAGTTTTTGAGAAGGCCAATGCCTTCCTCGTAGCTGCGGATCATCTCCTCCAGGGGCATGCGATCCGTCTCCATGGCACCCACGATCTCATCGAGACGCGACATCGCGTCCTCGAAGGACAGTTCTTGGGGTTGGGGGGCGGCTTTGCTCATGGACGGCACGGGGGCGCGGCAAGTATCAAAACCCCGCCCCCGCCGCAAGCGGTAAAACCGGGCTTCCGCCGAAGCCTGCGAGCAATTCCAAGGTGAGACCGCGCGAGGAGAGCTCACCATAGGCAAGGCCCAGCATGCGCAAAAGCTCACTTCAGCGCCGCGTCGATCACCTTGCGAAGGTCGCCGTTCCAATCGGCGGAACCGATGCCGCGTCGGTTGCAGATCACGGCATAGCTCAGGCCGTCCGCGCGTTGCGCGCAGATCGCGGTGACGCCGGGATGACTGCCGCTGAAGGTGTAGCGAAAGCTGCCCTTCGTGCGCGGTTTGCCACTGATCCAGTAGGTCTCCAAAAAGCGGCAGTAGTCCGCCGCGGTGCAGGCCAGCACGCCCGCTCCATCGCGTGCCTCCGTGCGGAAGCCGAGCGGCACGGTCTTCTTCGTGTATTCGGGATGGTAGGAATACCAGATCTCGCCCGCCTGCCGATCCCGCGCATCGGAGGTGCTCAGGCTGAAAGACGGGGCTTTCGCGTCCTTGCACACCGTCGCGTGCAGGTAATCGATGAACTTCTGCCCGCTCACCTTCTCGATCGCGCGCACGAGCAGGATGTAGCCGTAATTGCAGTAGGCGTCGTGCTCGCCGGGCTGCCAGTCAAAGTTCCGCGTGAGGCCGTAGCGCATGACGTGCTCGGGTTGCAACTCGTCGAGCTTCAGTTTGAAGAGGTCGCACATCTCCGTGGCGTTGTTCGTGAAGTCGCCGGACTTGTCGCGATCCCAGCCGCCTTTGTGATCGAGCAGATGCTGGATCGTGATCTTCTGCCAGCGCTCGTCGCAGCCCTTCGACTCCTTGTATTGGCCGAGTTCGAGCACTTGGAAGACCAAATCCTCCGCCTTGAGCTTTCCGGCCGCGAAAAGCGTCTCCACCGCCGCTTTGACCACCGGCTTCGTCATCGACGCGAGGCGCATTTTCACGCCCACAGTCAGCGGGGTCTTCAAATCGGCATCCGCCCAGCCAAAGGCACGATCATGCAGAATCTTGCCATCCTTGCTGATCGCCAAAGTGACGGCTCCGACGCCCTTTTCGGCCATGAAGGCCTTCACCGCCTCATCCACCGCCCCGTAGCTCGCATTCGCCTCGCCGGTCACTGGGATCTTCGCCGCGTCCACCTTCAACTCATCAAACGAATCCTCGATTTTCGCCGCTGGAGCCGTTGCGACCGGAGAAGCCGGTTTCAGCCGCTCCTGCACAAACGCGCGATCCTCCGCCGAAAGCCTCGCCAGCTCGATTTGGAACGTCCCGCCGCCCTTCACCGCGATGGTGACCTTCTGCGCATCCGCCGAAACAAACTCCGCCTCGATCTTCCTCCCGCTCACCGCCTCCGTCCAAGTCCGAGCATGGGCTGAAGCGACGATGAAGCACGCCGTGAGAAGCAAGAAGCACCGTTTCATGCGTGGGAGTGTAGGGAACGTGTTTTGGAATGGCAAGAAAGTAGTGACGGCTGTGCGCAGCTCGCTCGTCATGTCTCTCGTCTTTACAAGGCCGAGCGCGCATCGCATTTGTGCTCATGGCAGCTCCTCCAGATTTCATTCAGCGATTCATTCATGATCGCTCGCTAATTTCGGTTCGCAGAAAACGTGTGGATGGTCTCTGGATACAAGGCTTTGCACTCGGCGTCTCGGACAAGCTGCTGCTGATGTACCATGTGTATGATTTTCATCTCGACGGCTTGATGCTATTGCGTCTCAAAGATATATCAGACTGGAAGATGAGCGATACGGACGTTTTTCAGAAGCGCCTTTTGCAGGAGGAAGGTCTGTTAGATCAGGTGGATTTCGATTTGCACTCACCCATCGACAACTATGCGGCTTTCCTGGGCTCAATAAGCAAAACGGAACTGGTGATTGTAGAGTCCGAAAAGACCAACCCTGAGAACATGCTTATTGGCACTGTTGAAGGCATCGATTCAAAGTCTGTTCGGGTCAATTACATCACTGGCATTGCGCGTCAGTTGGAATCACCCTGTGAAATGTTGCTGAGAGATGTCACAAGCTGCCAAATCGGGTCGAATTACCTTCGCTTCTACCAAAGGCACTTTGAGCGCCAACAGAGATGAACAGTGAACCGCGAGAAACCGCCTCCACACCGCGTTCCCACCTCCAGCATGCGCCTCCTGTCCGTTCTCCTTCTCATATCTCACCTCTCCCTCGCCTACGCCGTCGATTTCTCGCACGAGATCGTCCCGATCCTGCGCGAGCATTGCGCGGAATGCCATGCGGGGGACAAGAAAAAGGGTGGATTCAGCTTCAATGACCGGAAGGCGCTTCTCTCAGGCAGCGAGAATGGCGATGTGATCAAGAACGGGCGCTTCATCGAGGTGATGCTGTCCACGGACAGCGATGAGCAGATGCCGCCGAAGGGAAAACGCGTGCCACCGGAGAAAATCGCGCTCATTAAAGAGTGGGTGGCAGCCGGGGTGCCTTGGGAGGACGGGTTTGCGTTCAAGAAGCCCGCGTATGAGCCGCCGTTTTTGCCGAGGAAGGTCGCGCTGCCGGAATCGAAGCACGCGCACCCGATTGACCGCTTGCTAAACAAAGAGCTTCCGAAGGTCTCCGACGCGGCGTTCCTGCGCCGGGCGCATCTCGACCTCATCGGCCTGCTGCCGACGGCGGAGGAGCTGGCGGCGTTTGAGAAGAATCCGGATCGCGCCAAACTCGTCGAGTCGCTGCTGCGCCGTGACATGGACTACACGGAGCATTGGCTCACGTTTTGGAACGACCTGCTGCGCAACGACTATGGCGGCACCGGCTTCATCACCGGCGGTCGCAAGCAGATCAGCAACTGGCTCTACCGCGCGCTGATCGAGAACAAGCCCTTCGACCAGTTCGTGCGCGAGCTCATCGCGCCGCCGAATGACGAGAGCCGCGGCTTCATCGACGGCATCAAGTGGCGTGGCGATGTGAGCGCCGGGCAGACTGTGGAAATCCAGTTCGCGCAGAGCGTTTCGCAGTCCTTCCTCGGCATCAACATGAAGTGCGCGTCCTGCCACGACAGCTTCATCGACCGCTGGAAGCTCGGCGAGGCTTACGGACTGGCCGCGATCTACGCGCAGAAGCCACTGGAGATTCATCGCTGTGACAAACCCATCGGCCAGACCGCGACGGCGGCATGGCTTTTCCCGGAGATCGGTCAAATCGACGCGAAGGCACCGCCTGCGGAGCGCCTGAAGCAGCTCGCCGCACTGATGACGCACGAAAAGAACGGCCGCGTGCCGCGCACGATCGTGAACCGCCTCTGGCAGCGCCTCATGGGTCGCGGCATCGTGCATCCGGTCGATGCGATGGGCACGGAGCCGTGGAATGCCGACCTGCTCGACTACCTCGCCGGGTATCTCGTGGAAAGCGGCTGGGATTTGAAGAAGACCATCGCGCACATCGCCACCTCGCAGGCCTACTCGTCGCAGGCGCAGGTCGTGACCAAGGGCGCGGACGATCACGGTTACATCTATGCCGGACCGCGTGCCAAACGCCTCACCGCCGAGCAATTCGTGGACGCCGTGTGGCAGCTCACCGGTGCCGCGCCGACGAAAATGGACGCGAATGTGCTGCGCGGAAAAGTCGATCCCGCTTTGGCAAAGACCATCACCGTCAAAGGCCAGTGGATCTGGAGCGACAACCTCAAGCCCGACGCGGGCGAGACCATCACGCTGCGCAAAACGATCAAGCTCGACTCCGATCCCGCCAGCTCCAGCGCCGTGATGACCTGCGACAACGAGTACATCCTCTACGTGAACAACCGCAAGATCAGCGAAAGCACCGACTGGACGAAATTCGCCGCCGTGCCGTTGCAAACCGCGCTCAAGAAAGGCCAGAACGTCATCATCGCCGTCGCCAAGAATGCCGGCAATGGCCCGAACCTCGCCGGCTTTTTCTTCGACGCCCGCGTGCGCGATGGCAAAGGCCAGGAGACGATCATCGCCAGCGACGACACCTGGGAATGGACCTCCGCCGTGCCCGGCGGCAAGGAAGGCCGACTCGCGCAGTTTCAGCCGAAGGACTGGAAAAAGGCCCGCCTCGTCAAACCCATCGCCCCGTGGACTGCGGCGCTCAATCAACAAGCCCCCATGCTCCTCGCCCAAGGAGCCACATCGAATGGCATGATGGTTCGCGCCTCGCTCATGAAGTCCGATTTCCTCATGCGCACGCTCGGCAGGCCGAATCGCGATCAAATCGTCTCCGAACGCCCCAACGAGCTCTCCACCCTCGAAGCCATCGATTTGGCCAATGGCAGTCTCTTGGCCCAAAATCTCGAAAAAGGCGCGAAACGCCTTCTTGAGGCTCAAAAGCCCGATTTGATCAGCGAGCTCTATCGCCACGCTTTGAGCCGAAGCCCAAGCGAAGCCGAAAAAGCCCTCGCCAGCGAAATCCTCGGCCCCAAACCCACGCAGCAAAGCCTCGAAGACCTCCTGTGGTCCGTCTGCATGCTGCCGGAGTTTCAGGTAGTGAGGTGAGGATGGTGCAAGGACGCTCGCTCGGGGAAGACTGACGTCTTCCTCTACAAGGATCGCTTTCTCCGTAGCGGCGGGCGTCAGCACGCCGTGATGGTGGGCGAAGTTGGGAGGACGCTCGGGGAAGACTGACGTCTTCCTCTACAAGGAGCGCCTTCTCCGCAGCGGCGGGCGTCAGCACGCCGAGATGATTGGCGAAGCTCGGGATGGCTCGCTCGGGGAAGACTGACGTCTTCCTCGACGAGGAGCGCTTTCTTCGTAGCGGCGGGCGTCAGCACGCCGTCATGATTGGCGAATGCGCGGGGTTGCTCGCTTGGGGAAGACTCACGTCTTCCTCTACAAGGAGCGGCTGGCTCAAGACCTCACCCCTTCTTCGCCCGGATGAAGGCCTTCACGGCATCGGTCGTGGCTTCGAGGGGCCAGCGGCGCATGTCTTTGGCTTTGAGGGCTTCGAGAGAGGGATGGGTGGGCTCGCTGCCGGTGGCTTGCTGGACGACGTCCGGGAACTTCGCGGGGCTGGCGGTGCTGAGGACGATGCTGACGCGGTCCTGCGCCATGTCGGTGAAGGCGCAGGCGGTGTGAGGGTCGAGGACGTAGTGGTGATCCTTCCACATCTGCGCGGTGGCTCGGACGATGGTGTCGTCATCCATGCGGGAGGCGCGGAAGGTGGTGGGAGGCAGGTCGATGGTCACATCGGCCCCAGATTTGATCTGCGCCATGACCTCGCGGATGCGGGCAGAGTCCTCGCCGAGGATGAAGTAGAGGAAGCGCTCGAAGTTCGACGCGGCCTGAATGTCCATGCTGGGGGCGTGGCTGGGATGCACGTCGCCCTGGCGGTATTCGCCGGTGGTGAAGAAGTGGTGGAGGATGTCGTTCTGATTCGTGGCGACGCGGAAGGTGCCGCAAGGAAGGCCCATGCGCTGCGCGAGCCAGCCGGCCAGCACATTGCCAAAATTGCCGGTGGGCACGACGAACTCGCAGGTCGCACGATCCTTCTCCGGCAGGCGCAGGACGGCCCAGATGTAATAGACGCACTGGGCGAGGATGCGGGCGATGTTGATAGAGTTCACCGCGGAGAGATTCACCTCGCTGGTGAAGGTGGCATCGCCAAAGCAGTCCTTCACAACGCGTTGCGCATCATCAAAGGTGCCGGGCACGGGGATGGCGAAGACATTGTCCGCGCCAGTGCAGGCCATCTGACGCTCTTGCAGCGGTGAGACGCGGCCGTTCGGGTAGAGGATGAAGATTTGGATGCCGTCCTGGCCCATGCAGCCGTGGATGGCGGCGCTGCCGGTATCGCCGGAGGTGGCGCCGAGGACGCAGAGTTTTTTGCCGCTGAGCTTTGTCTGGCGTTTGTAGAGTAAGCCGAGAAGCTGAAGGGCGAAGTCTTTGAAGGCGAGCGTGGGGCCGTGGAAGAGTTCGAGGATGTAGGTCTTGTCCGTGATCTTTTTCAACGGGGCCACATCCGGCGATTCAAAGCGGCGGTAGGCCTCGGCAGTGAGTTGATGCCATTCTTCCTTCGGGATTTCGGGAGCGAAGAGCGTGAAGAACTCGGCGGCGAGCTGCGGGTAGCTGAGCGTGGACCACTCCGCGAGCTTGCCGGCGATGCTGGGCAGGCTTTCCGGCAAAAACAGGCCGCCATCGGGGGCGAGACCGGCTTCGACGGCTTCGGAGAAGGTGTGCAGCGGCGTCTGGCCGCGGGTGGAGAAGTAACGCATGGGCTTCGGAAAAGGGGCGGCATTCTTCCGGGTTTTCGAGTTCCAGTGCAACTGGATTCAAGGCTCCAGTTGCACAGCAACTGGACAACTTTTAGCGTGGCCGCATGAATCCCCCCGGCCTCGACGACCTTCTCACCTGCCTGCGTTTTCCCTCCGTTTCGACCGATTCCACCCGCCGCGCCGATGTGCGTGCGTGTGCGGAATGGCTTCAGGCAAAGTTACGCGGCATGGGCCTCACGGCGGACCTTCACGAGACGCCGGGGCATCCGGTGCTGCTGGCGAAAAACAAGCACCTCGCCGGTCGCCGTACGGTGCTGCTTTACGGTCACTACGACGTGCAGCCGGCGGAGCCGTTGCACGAATGGAAGTCCCCCGCCTTTGAGCCGACCATCCGCGACGGGCGCATCTACTGCCGGGGTGCCACGGACAACAAAGGCCAACTCATGGCGCATGTGCAGGGGCTCGCCGAAACGCTCGCCAAGCACGCCGACCTGCCGGTGAACCTCACCGTGCTCTTTGAAGGCGAAGAGGAGATCGGCAGCCCGAATTTGAAGCCTTTCCTTCAGCAGCATGCGGCGGAACTGAAGTGCGATCTCGTGGCGATTTCCGATACCGGCATGATCGCTCCGGGCATCGGCACCTTCACCTACGGCCTGCGCGGCATCGCCTGCTTGGAAGCACGGGTTCACGGACCTTCGATTGACCTTCACAGCGGCATTTTCGGCGGCGCGATTGCGAACCCGGTGACGGCGGTGGCCCGACTGACGGCCACGCTGCATGACGCGGAAGGTCGAGTAGCCGTGAAGGGCTTTTACGACGGCGTGCGCGAGATCCAAAACTGGGAGCGCGAGGCCTGGGCCGCCCTCGGCAATGGCGATGCGGAGATGCTGGAGCTCACCGGCTCCCCATCCCTCTTTGGCGAGCCCGGCTACACCGAGCGTGAACGCCGCTGGGCACGCCCCACCATTGAAGTGAATGGCATCGGCGGTGGTTACCAGGGCGAAGGCTCGAAGACGGTGATCGGTCGCGAAGCCTTCGTGAAGCTCTCCTGCCGTCTCGTGCCAGATCAACACCCCGACCGCATCCTCGCGCTGGTTTCCGAGCATCTGAAGGCACACACACCTCCCGGTGTGCGCCTGGAAATCGTGCCCGGCCACACCGGCATGCCCTACCTGATGGACCCGCATTCCACCATCGGCCAGGCAGCCCAGCGGGCCTTGAAGAAGGCTTTCCCCGGTCAAAACCTCGCCCTCATCCGGGAAGGCGGCAGCATCCCCATCGTACAGGCCTTCAAAGACGTGCTCGGGGCGGATACGTTGCTGCTCGGCCTTGCCCTGCCGGATTGCCAAGCCCATGCCCCGAATGAAAACTTCCCCATCGAGAACTTCGAGGCTGGCGTGCGCTTGAATCAAGCACTGCTCGCGGAGTTGGCGGTTTGAAGCTGCGAGATCGCCCACGGAGGCTTCAAGATCATTTCGTGCTCGTTGCAGTAGGGGACGAAGCGGCGGGAGATGGGGATGGCGGAGCGAAGTAGCGTTGCAAGACGCTCTCGGCTTCGGAGTCGCCTTTGACCTCGGTGCGGTGAAGGGTGGTGGCCCCCGCTGCATTGCCGGAAGCGCCGTAAATGGCACGCTCATAGAGGATCGCGCCTCGAATGCCGATGCAGAGATTCCGCAGGCTGGGCAGGTCGTCACGGGTGATGGCGAGCCCCGTGCGCCAGGCGGCCTCGGCGATGAAGTCCTTGGCATCCGGGGCAAATTTTCTCAAGTCCGGCACATGCACCATGAACACGCAGCTGTCCGGCGTGAGGTGGCAGTAGGTGAGAAACTCTCCGCCGGTGAGCGTGACGATGGCGGGGGATTTCCGGCTCTCGACGCCCAATTTTCGAGCCTCCTTCAGCGTCTGGGAAAACACTTCGGCGAGCACCTTGGCCTCCGGTGTGTTGCCATGAGCGATACCTTGGCTCTTGCCCATCAGCAGCAGGTTCGCGGAGTGAAACGCGGCATTCCCAGGCTGCTTTGGCTGCCCCAGCTTCTTCCACTGGTCTTTGGCCATGGTGTAGAGCAACGGAATGCCGATCATGAGCACGAGCGCCCAGACGAAGCCTTTGCTAGGCCCCGTGGTGGGGAGCGGCGGAGGTCCTGGCTGGGCCGCCCGCTGGTCAGCCTTCCTGTAATGACGCCACCGCAACCACCCGGTCAGTGCCCCGAGGGCACAGGCCACGATGAGCGCATACGTTGGCAGGTTTTCCTTTGCCACGCCCAGGTCCGGCAGCACAAAAAGGCGGGCCAGCCCATTGGCGACGAGTGCCGTAAACGCCGCCACGATGAGGACACCAAAGAGGCGCTGGATGAGGATGAACATCGAGTACGCTATGGGTCGCCCTTTTCACCGTCAACCGACCGTTCGGCTTTTACCTGACGATGAGATGCAATGACCATTTTGCTTCGCCGGATCGCCGCGGTTTGTTTCAATGTGCCTGTTCAGAGGCCAGATGTCTCGCGATGAGGAGAGGCTCGATTTGCTGCCGATTGCTTAGAATCATGAGATGATCGCCGCCCCGGATGAGGTGGGTGATTGTTTGTCGCGAGGCCGGGAAGAGAGGATCTCGATCGCCGTGGATTTGAATGATGTCAGGATGACTGAAAGGGCACTTCCAAGTGGCCGCCTGGAGACAGGCCCAGCGGATGAATCTGGCATCTGCTCGACGAAACATCGCGAGCGCACGCTGCCGCGAGGGATTCAGCAAAAAGGATGGAAAGGGCAGTTGCTGGAAGAGTCGCCAGGGGATGACGTGGGCGAGATGACGGAGGGGACGAATGGCAGGCAGCAGATGATCTGAATCCGTGCAGGAGGAGACCAGCGTCAGCTTGGAGATAGGGATCAGCCGTGCGATCTCGCATGAGAGCATGCCACCGAGAGACACGCCGATGAGGCAATCTCCCGCCTGAATGCCGTTTTCGGAGATCAGCTGAGCGGCGTACTCCGAAGCACTCATGCCGGGCACCTGCGGCGCATGGTAATTCACCACCCGAGTGGTGAATGGAAACGCGTAGTCGGCGTAGAGCTCGGAAGTGGCTCCGAGACCAGGGAGAAGGAAGACGATCACGCGGTGAGATACGCCTGATAGCGTTTTCCGAGTGATGAATTGTTTCGAGAATGCTCGACGACTTAGACAGTGCCTCGCTGGAACGGATGCCATCTGCGGATGAATCTCACACACAAGATGGCGGATGAATTTCTGGTCGGCGAGCGGTTGCCAAGGAAGAATGAGCCGATCATGATCAGCCGCATGAGCATGCCATCCATTCAGCATCCTTCGGCTATCCCGTCGATGTCTTCGCAGGCGGGCGGCAGCGTCGCAAGATCACGCCGTTCGCTGTTTCGTTCTGCCCTGCCCTTGCTGGGACTGGCACCGCTTTCCGCCGGTGGAGAGGAGACGAAGCATCTGCGCCGTTTCCCGCACAACCAGCGCACGAAGTTCTTCCACTTCTACTTCATGAAGGAGACTCCGATGGTGCAGGAAATGATGCGCTTCGCGGATGCCTTTGTGCGGATCATTCACCGGCAGTTTTTCACGGCAGATTATGCCTATCCGATCCAGATGCTGGTGTTGGAGAATCGGGAGCGGCTCGAAGTCTTTCTGCGCAAAGAATTCCAAATGAAGGGCCCCGTGCCGGAATTCACGATGATGTTCATTCCAGAGCTGAACTGCTTCATCACCGAAGAAGGCACCGGGCTGGGGACGATCACGCACAATCTCGCTCATCCCCTGGTGGAGACAAACCTACCACTGCATCCCGTTTGGGCCACCCAAGGCATCTCAAGCTTCTTCGAGAAGTTTTACGGCTACTGGAAGGGCGATGAATTGGTGCTCGAATTTGGCTTTCAGAATCCCTGGCGACTCAAGGCCATCGGGGACGAACTCCCGAACCTCAATCTGCGGCAGATTCTCGGCTACAAAGACCCGCTGGGCCGCTTTAGCGGGAGTGAGCAGCGGCTCGTCGCCATGTTCATGTGGCGGCAGGGGAAATTGAAACCCATGCTCAAGCTAATCGAGAAAGGCATTCCGCCGGAGGGTTACCAGACGTGGTTTGAGGCGGCCATGGGCAAGCAAGTGGCGGACATCATTCCCATGTGGAAGACCTATCTGGCCGAAGTGACGGCGGATCGGGATAATGTCACCCTGCCCAATAGCTGCGTGCTGCCAGATGAGGCCACCTATCGCCAATACGCCAGCCTTCACAAACTGGACCGCCGCCAGGAGCTTCCCTTGCCGCCGGAGAAGCAAGGATAAGCATGCCCCTGCGGCTCCAACTCTCACGCCGGCACACCGCAGGAAGTTGAATTCGTCATTGCCGCCCCGTGGAGTCTCACGATAGGCTGCGAACTGCATGACCCCGTTTCTCATCGACGCCCTCGTCCTTCTTGCCTACTTCGGCCTCATCATGGGCATCGGCCTTTCGCAGCGCAGCAAAAGCGGCAGCGTGGAAGGCTTTACGCTGGGGGATCGCCAGATCGCCTGGTGGGCGGTGCTGGCCTCCATTTTGGCCGCGGAAATCAGTGCAGCCACTTTCCTAGGGGCACCGGAGTCTGGCTACAGTCGGCAAAACTGGAGCTATGCCCAGTTTGCCATCGGCACGGTGCTGGCGCGGATCATCGTGAGCTTTTTGTTCATTCCCATCTTCTACAAGCACAACGTCATCTCACTGTATGAGTTCCTGGAGACGCGATTCGGACCCCTGACGCGGAAATTTGCCTCAATTACTTTCATGGTCACCCGTGTGCTGGCGATGGGCACGCGGTTGTATGTCTCCGCCATCATCCTCGTGCTAGCGGTCGCGATGTGGCAGGGCGGCGCGGTGGATGCGAACACGAAATTCTGGCTCTACGCCGGTGCGGTGGTGGTGGTGACGCTACTCACCGCCATCTACACCTCCGTGGGCGGCATCCGTGCGGTGATCTGGACGGATTTCATTCAGGTGGGCGTGCTGGTGGCCTCCCTGGGATTCACGATTCCCTTCCTGCTTTCGAAAATCCCCGGCGGCTGGGGCGCGGTGACGGAGGTGATCAAGAGCCCCGTCTTCTTCGATTTCGCCAAGCCAGCGGACGCGCCCGGTGCCTGGGCATGGGTAAAGAATGTACTCACCAATGAATACACCATCTGGGCCGCCGTGATTGGCAGCACCTTTGTCACGATGAGCACGCACGGCATCGATCAGGACACCGTCCAGCGCATGCTTACCGCCAAAAACCGCCGCCAGAGTGCCTTTGCCACGATCCTGAGCGGCTTTGTGGATCTGCCCATTGTCTCCGCCTTCATCCTCATCGGAGTGCTGCTGAAAGCCTACTACTCCGCGCATCCCGTGGCTCACCTCCCTGCGGAGTCACGCGAGGTCTTTCCCTTCTTCATCATGAACGAAATGCCCCCAGGCATGCGAGGACTCGTCACCGCAGGTATCCTCGCAACAGCTATGGGGTCTCTCAGCACTGCCCTCAATGCCCTGGCAACCAGCTTCAGCCGCGATTTCATCCTACCCAAACTGCCCGCCGATGCGCCGGAGTCTAAGCAACTCGCCGTGCTGCGCTGGAGCACGGTAGGCTTTGCTGGCCTGATCATCATCGTCGGCGTGTGGACGGCGTGGTTCATGGCGCACAATCCCAAGGTTGAGATCCTCCCACTCGTGCTCGGCATTTTGGGCTTCACTTTTGGCTCACTGCTGGCGGTCTTTTTGCTGGCCGTGCTCACCAAGACACGCGGCTCTGACACCGGGAACCTCCTCGGCATGGTCTGTGGTATCGTGGCCGTACTTCTCCTGAGCAATGTGCTAGGCGTCCAGCAGGCACTCGGCATCAGTGATCCCTTCGTGCTTTCCTTCCCCTGGCGCATCACGCTGGGCACCTTCGTTACCCTCGCCGTGGCCGTGCTCTTCCCGACCCCGACCAAAACGGTGGCCGAGGAAGCCGTGCGAGAAGCGGCCCGAGACGCTTCTTAACGACCCAGCATGCCGCCCCGGCTGGCGATCTCCGTGAAAGCCAAGGAAAGTGCCTCGTTGAGTTCCGAAAGCGTCGCCTGCTCGAGCTGGGGATCGATGCCCGCCGGGTCTTGCGAGGCCAAAACCACACTCGTTAGCTTCGGGGGGGCCTGCATGATCTCCATCGCTGGCGGATGAAGCGGCGGAAGCGCTGGCTGGGGCGCGGGAACACCGTGAATGGCCTTCAGCAGGCCGCTGGCCCGGGCGATCTGGGCATCCATCTGCCCCAAAACCGATTCCCGCGTCCGGCGCAGATCCTCCAGCATCCCCTGCAACTGCGTCACCAGGTCAGGGGTCGCAGGAGCTAGAGGAGGTGGGTAGGCGGGAAAAGCAGACATGGGCCAAAGAGGGCGTGAGAAGGATGAGTTGGTCGGAAAAGATACAGAAATTCTAAAAATTATCAATCCATCACAACCTTTTCGATCGGCTTTTTCTCAAAATTCTGCCCCAAAACCATGCACTGGCCCGATACAAGGTGACGTCCCAGACCTGCTACACCTGCATTTCTCACAGTCGTTTTTGCCGCGGAGGGGCAAAGAGGCAGAGGACGCCAAGATTTCCTTCTGTTTTCATCTCTGCGTTCTCTGCTCCTCCGCCCCTTGGCGGCAAAAACGTTGGAAAGAGCTGCGGGCTATGGGTGAGAAAGGCGGGCTACACACTCACCAATCCGCGCCGGATCGCCTCGGCGGTGGCTTGGGCTCGGTCATTCACCTTCAGCTTCATGAGGATGCGGCTGACGTGCTGCTTCACGGTGTCTTCGGAGATGCCGAGGGTGGCGGCGATTTCTTTGTTGGCGTTGCCGCGGGTGACGAGGGTGAGGATCTCGCGTTCGCGGGGGGTGATCTCGGGCTCGGAGAGGCGGTCCTGGAGGCGCTTTTCGAGGTCGGCGGGCAAACTGCGCTCGCCGCGGGCGACGGTGCGGATGGCGGCGAGCAAGGCATCACGGGAGGAGGATTTTTGCAGGTAGCCGAGGGCGCCGGCTTTGAGCGCGGTGTGGATTTCGTCGTCGCGGGCGAAGGTGGAGAAAATGAGCACGCGGGCGGCGGGATGCTCGCGAAGCAGCGCGGCGGTGGCGTCGATGCCGCTGAGGCCGGGCAGTTGGATGTCCATGAGCACGACATCGGGCTTTGTTTCGGCAAAGAGCCGCGAAGCGTCCTCGCCCCGATCCGCTTCGCCGACGACTTTCAGGTCGTCTTCAAGCTCCAGCGAGGCCACAAGGCCGCTGCGGACGACAAAGTGGTCGTCGATGAGGAGGAGGGTGATGGCGGGCAGCATGGGAGCGGGCAAATGACGAATTCAAAATGACGAAGGACGAATGAATGTCGAAGCTCGAATGACGAAATGTCCTCGCAGCAGGTTGTTTCGGCATTAGGACCTCATGCGTATCTCGTCATTCGGGAATTCGTCATTTCCAGCTTGGGCGCACTGCGCCCTGATGGGGATTTTAACCGCTGATAAGACGCTGATTTGACGCTCATCCCAAACCTCTGACATCAGTGTCTGGTTAGCGTCTAATCAGCGGTTTTATCCGTCTGCCTATCACGGTTTGAGATTTCAGTCACTGCCATGGCATGACTGATGGTTGCTGCCTTGACTGGCCACTTGCTGACGCGAGTATGGACGCGGAAATCATCGGAGAACGTCTCCACGGCCCTTCAGGAGCGCGTTCCGCCCACACCGATATTCAGCTGCGTTTTAACCCCACCCGCATCCAAGATGGAAAAAGTAACTGGCATTGGAGGCTTCTTCTTCCGCGTGAAGAACGCCGACGCGCTCAATGCGTGGTATGAGCAGCATTTGGGCATTCGGCAGGTCGCGGAGAGAGACGAAGATGGATCGTGGTGGCAGGAGGCGGGACCGACGGTCTTTGCCTCGGAATCAGCGGCGGATCAGGCGGGCGGGCCAGACTACGCCTGGCGAATCAATTTCCGAGTCCGGGATCTGGAGGCGATGGTGGCCCAGCTTCGAGCGGCGGGTGCCGCCGTCGAGGTGGATGACACGATCTACCCGAATGGGCGCTTTGCTCATCTGCGTGACCCGGAAGGCAATCGAATCGAACTCTGGGAACCGGCTGGAGCTGACTTGGTGAGACCACCCGATCAACGTTGATGAGACGCAGCCGGACAAGACGGTCGCTGACCAGTGAGGTGATTTCCCACAGATTCAAGGAGGCCCACAGATTGGCACCAAAACAGACATCTGCTGACCTCCATGAGCCGAGTCCCGAGACAGCCGCAGGCAATCTGTGGGTGACCAGTTCCGAATTCACCGAGGTGATGACGCGAGGCATCGCATCTAAACGCCCGCAGCCTCGACGACCCGCCGCAGCCAAGGCTTGACCTTTCGCGGCTTTTCCGCTTCCATGGGCGCATGGGTTCCGAGGCCGTTGCGTCGTTAAACTTCGTCCTCCCAACTCGCTAACGTGACTCCACGAACAATGAAACGCGCTGAGGTCATCGAGCAGTTGGAGTCGGGATGCTTGCCCCGATTTGAGAGCATCGCGAACGCACTGAGGTCAAAGCATCCTGAATTCAGAATCGTCGTTGGCTCGGGCTCGGTTGGCAGTAAGACCACATTCCAGGGGCACTTCGTTTTCATCGAATGCGATCGCCAAGGAAGCGCAAACCCGGAACCTAACTGCGTCGCGTTGGAAGTCTGCATCCGGGATTTGGATGGGACGCCAATGCTCTGCACGTTAGACGTCACATGGGGCGGCGACGGGGTCGCGCCGTGCGATTCAGTCACCTATCTTACTGATCCGATACTCTGGAGTGATGATGCGATGCGTTTGGTGGAGAGCCAAATCCCGTTACTTGCATCGGATTTGAACTCTTGTTTGGAGGCGTGGGAGCATGCCTACCTCCGAAACGCAGAAGCTCAACAAGGCGCATGACAGCCCATTCACAAAGTCCCTCATGCTTTATCAGATTCCAGAGGCCGAGTATTCAGGATCAGCGTTGACTGAGGGAGCGTGCTTGTTCCGCACCCCTGAGACCATTCGCTTGGACCGTGCCGTAGAGTGGGATTGCTACGAAGATGATGGCCTAGGCCCAGTTCGCATCGCCTTGTTTCGAACCGGTGAAGGTGTGTGGTTCTCTTTACAGCATCATGAGATGTCACCTCGTCGCGACCTAACCACACTTTTCGTGGAGCCAACCGACATCGCCGGTCATGTTGATTCCGCTTTGGTCGCTTTGGGATGCACAAGTGCTGACCTTGCCTGGCTGCCTCCCTCGGTTTTGTTGACGCCAGTTCGGCTTATCCGTCAGGACGACAACGGAGTTCAGTTTGCAATCGGAGATTTTCCTTGCCGTGCCGATGCTGAGGCTGTCATCGCTCGACTTGCCGCTGGTGGTCACAAACAAGCGTATTTCACAGAGACCATTCGCGATGGCGGCCCCCAATTGCAGTTTCCTGATGATTATCGGAGTCCACCAACGACTACGCCGTCATGACAGTTGAGCATCAAACGGAGCGGTCATGCTCTGTAGCCGCTCCGTTAATTTTTTGGGATTCGGCCTTCCTTCGTCATTCCTCATTCTGGTTTCGTCATTTGCCCAGCGGCAGCGCCACCCACACCGTCGTCCCCATTCCCGGCTCGCTTTCCCATTTCACCTCGGCACCGACTTTCCTCGCGCGTTCGCGGATGCCGATGCAGCCGAAGTGGCCGGGTTGGCCGTGGGTTTGGGCGGTGGGGTCGAAGCCGCGGCCGTTGTCGGTGATGCGGAGGGTGAGGTGGGAGGCGGAAGGGTGGAGTGATGGAGTGGTGGCGTGATGGAGTGGGGAAGAGGCTGGTGTGGCGGAGAGGTGGAGGGTGATGTGGGTGGGGTGGGCGTGTTTGAGGGCGTTGGTGATGGCTTCCTGGGCGATCATGCGGAGGTGATGCGTGACGGGCGGCGGGATGGCGGGGATGGGATGCAGATCGAGGGTGATGGCGATGCCTTCGGGGGCGCGGGTGGCGAGGAGTTGCAGGGCCTCCGGCAGGGTGGTGGCGTGCGCGGTGTCGTCGCGGAGGTCGGAGACGAGGTTGCGGGCTTCGCTCTGGATGCGGGAGACGAGGCTGCGGCTGGTTTCGAGCAGGGTGCGGGCTTTTTCCTCGAGCGGTCGGGTGCTAGCGGCATCGAGCCTGAGGGAGAGGCCGGTGAGCTCCTGCTCCAAGGTGTCGTGGAATTCGCGGGCGATGCGCTGGCGCTCGTCGAGCGCGGCCTGGTGGGTGATTTTGCTCTCCAGGCGGGTGATCTGTCGGCGCTGGAGGGTGAGCAAAATGAGGGTGAGCAGCACCAGCCCGCCGAGCAGGGCGATGGCGATGACGAGTCGGCGGGCATTCCAAAAGGGCGCGGTGCTGAGCACCTGCACGTCATCGAGCGAGCGGAGGAGGAGCGAGGCGCGGTCGGGCTCGGAGCGGAAGCCTTTGTCCGTGGTGGCGGACTCGACGAGGCAGATGCCGGTGAGCTGGCAGGCGGAGCCGAGCTCGAGCCTGGGCGCGGTTTTTTCCAAGAGGAAGGCGCGGATGGAGGTGCCGCCGGAGGTGAGGCGCAGCTCGTAGCCGTCGGGGGTGCGGAAGAAGTCGTTCAACACGGCGGGCGTGGTGAGCTGGACGAGATCGGCATCGTGCGAGCCGTTTTGAAACTCACGCAAAGTGACGCGGGCGGCGGTGGGCGGCTCGGCGGCCTGGCGGCTGAGCACCTGCGCATCGGCCAGCGAGGCGCTGAAGCCGGCCATGACGGGAAAGCCGGTGATTTCGGCGAGATCGCCCGCGAGGAGAGAGGGCGTGGTGGAGGGGCGTGGTGGAGTAGTGGAGTGTTGGAGTAGTGGATTGCTGATGAGATGGACGGCGATGGACGGGGAAAGCGGTGCCTTTGGTGGAGCGTCGTCTATGACCTGACGCGGCGGTGGTGGCGGGGTGACATCGCGCAGGAAGACGCGGCCATCGTCAAACGCGGCCAAAACGGTCCCGCGGATGCGGGCGCGGTGATGCGGCTCGTCCGCCGCGCCAAAGCGCAGCAGCGAGGCGACGGAAATGACGGGCACTGACTCGGGCGCGGCGGCGCTTTGCGTGAGGGCGACATCGCTCCAGTCCGTGACGCGCAAATAGGGAAACACGAGCTGACGGCGGTCATTGATGCCACCGGCGGCGAGGGCGGTGATGCGCAGTCGGGCATCAATGAGCGGTGGCGCGGCCTCCAGCGGCGCATCGACCCGCACCTCGATGACGCGGCTGCCCATCGCGAGCCGCAACAGAGAGCGATTTTCGTCCAGTGGCGTCAACGTGCGCCCGAGGCCTTCGACGAGCACGCGTTGATAATGAAAGCGCCCGGTGGCGAGGTCGTCGTAGATCGCCGGAACCGCCGCCGGGGGCGATTCGTGGCTCAAAACGCTGATTTCAGTCACTTCGACGCCCGGGAGGTAGAGTCCGGCCATGGTGACGCCTTTCACCCTCACGCGATCTCCGACGCGGAGGTCGTTGCGAGCGGGTTTGAAGTGCAGATGCGTGCCTGCGGTGTCGTCCTGCACGAAAACGGTCCCGCCGCTCTCGACAAAGCCGACGGTGGCGGTGAGCTCGACGGGGAGTTTTTCCAAACTGCGCTCGTAGGGGAGGGTGCGGATGGCGAGAGCCGTGGTCAGCTGCGCTGACAATGAGGAAACCAGAGCCGAGCAAAGCGAGACAGCCAGCACCGCGAAGCGTGTGCTGCCCCAAAGGGGTGAGCGAAGCGAAGCAATGAGGAATGAGGAAACAAGAACGGCGAGGCGCACCGATCCGGCATTCGTCATTCCGCATTCTGGTTTCGTCATTTTGCCTCAGTCCTCCGTGGGATCGACGCCGCTTTGGAGTTTGCGGACGAGTTCCTTCACCTCGTGGGCGCGGCGGAGATCGCGGAACTGGACTTCGATGCCAGCGTTGGCGGCGGTGGAGAAGTCGATGGTGCCGAGGCCGAGCATGCCTTTGAGGCCGCTTTCATAGACGTCGATGCTGCGGATGTCGCAGATGCGGGCTTCCTTGGAACTGCGGCCGAGAATGCCCCAGAGCAGCTCGACGCGCTGCGGCGTGACGATGTAGTCATGCGTCACGCGAGCGACGAAGACGCCAAACAGCACGATGATGGCCGCGACGAGAGCGATGAGGGCGTAAGTGGGTTCAAATAGAAACAGCAGCCCGGCGGCGATGGCGAGAAGCACGGCGAGGAAGAGCGTCTTCGCATAGGCGAGCCACGAGGGATGCGAGTGATGCAGGATGGGCTCGCCACTGGTGGTGTAGTTGTAGCGCTCGTCTTCGATTTCTTCTTCTTCGGGCTCCTCCTCGATCTCCTCGGGCGGGCCTTCAAAGTCGGGCGTGATCTCGCGGAAGGCAGGACGTGCCATGGGAGCCTGCCGAGGCGGTCGCATGCCACCGATGACCTCGCCAACGGTATGCGTGGCGCCCGTTTCATCACTCACGACCATCTCCCCACGTGCCAGGGAACCCCGGGCGACGAGGGTGTAGAGATCTTCCTTGGAGAGAGGATCGCTGAAGGCCGGGTGGTTCTGGAGGGCGTAGCGGGCGGGCATGCCGGGAAGTGGCGGCCACTCTGCCTCGGGAGCGAGCGGGAGCAAATGGTCTGACTTCCGTGCTTCCATTCTCACTCCAAGGCAGGCGGTCCCGAATCAGATGGCACCGCAGAGATTAGAAAACCGCAGAGAAAGGCCTTCAGAAAGGTATTCTCTGCGGTTTTCTAATCTCTGCGGTGTGAGAAGTCCGGGCTAAAACAACTTCAAGAGCGGTGTTTCGTCATTATCAGTCACCACAGGCTCATCACCCGCCTGCGGGACTGGCGGAGCGATGGCGGCGCACACGGCCTCCGTTTTGTTGCGAGCCTGATTGGCGAGTGTGGAGACGCGGTAGGCTTCTAGATTCTCGCTTTCATAGGGTTTAAAGAAGGCGCGGAGATCATCGGCACGCAGGCCGGGATCGAGCCAGGCAGCCGCGGCCTCGTCTTCGAGGATGAGCGGGCTGCGGTCGTGAAATTTGCCCATGTAGCGCCCCGGAGGCGTGGTGAGCACGCTCATGGAGGTGATGACCGCATCCGCACTCTTCCACACATCCCAGATACCACCGAGCAGCAGCGGTGCCTCATCGGCACGATGGATGAAGTAAGGTGTGCGGCTATCCGGCCACTCATGCCAGCCACGCACGGGAATGAGGCAGCGCTGCTTTAAAATCGGCCCGCGATACGAGGCCAGTTCAAAGACCGACTCGCAGCGTGCATTGAAGGTGTGCAGGAATTTCTTCGATACCTCCGCCATGCTGCCCTTGGCCCATGAGGGGATGAGGCCAAAGCGCATGCGCTCAATGCCGTACTCGCCGTTTTCCTGCGTCAGCACATCCGCGTATTCGGTGGGGCAGATGTTGTTCACGATCTGAGCCGCGGCTTTTTTATCCTCACGTTCCTTTTTGCGCCGCTCGAGGCGCAGCGCACGCCCGGCGAGGGAGAGAGCGGGGATCTTCGCGAATTGGTTCAAGCGACCGCACATGCGAATCAAAATAGTGGCGGACAGGGAGGGATTCGAACCCTCGGTACCGGATTAGGGTACACACGCTTTCCAGGCGTGCTCATTAGACCACTCTGACACCTGTCCTGAGCTTCGTTTTCCTGGGAGGCAGGAAGCGAGCGCGGATAGTGGCGCAGGCAGGCGTGGTGGCAAGCTGATTTTGACCTGGAATCATGCTCACGATTCCAGGCCACTCACACCGCCCCGTGCCGCATCTCTCTCGACGCGGTGTTTTCCAGAGAACGGAAGGTGAAGCCATAGCGCTTCGGCCATAGCACACAGGCGGCAGCCACCATGGCGAGATGATAGTGCGGCATCTCGATCCGCCCTTGGCCAGCAGGGGTGAAGGCGATCAAGGCAAAGAGAAGATATGCTGCTTTGCCACCGGTGAGCACACTGCGACCCACGAGCCAGAGCCAGGTGAAGACGAACAAGGCCAGCCCCGGAATACCCATCTCCATCCACAGCGAGACATACTCATTGTGCGGGGCAAAGAGCGTGCCGGAAATGCCCGTGCCATGGCCGAAGACCGGCTTTTCCATCGTGGCTTCCCAGGCATCGGCCACGTCTTTGGCACGTTCGGGAGACTTCAGCTTTTCGAAGTCGAGATTGAGGATGGCATCGAGGCGGTCGGCGGTGTTTTTATCCTTCATGGCCCCCTGCCCTGTTTTGCTTTGCAGGACGGCCACCCCCGCGCCGAGCGCCGGGATGGTGATGGCGGCCACCAAAGCGAGGAAGCCGAGGTTCCGCCGGGCATTCATGAGGATGTACGCACCACACATGAGGACGAGCACGACCATGCCGCTGCGGCCATAGGTGAGACCTACACCGGGAATGGCGACACCGATCATGAGGCAGTTGAAGCGGAAATTCTTCGAGAGCGCGAAGATGATCCCGAGCATCTCGCACAGCACCACGGGCGGGAAATTCGGGTGCCCGTTAAAGCCCGCGTAGCGCCCATTGATGCTGGTGAATTTGGCCATGCCCATCGCCTCATAAATTTCGGAGCCGGTGGTGAGCAGCATGGCAAAGACCGCCGCCCAAAGCGTGGTCTTCTGCCATTTCTCCGTCGAGAGCACGGCCATGATGGCCAGGATGACGAGCATCATGCGGGCAAGGTCCATCGCCACCTGATCCTGGGACGAGGAATCGAAGCGCCGCAGCACCATCGCGTCGAAAAACCGCACCGCTGGCAGCAAGGCCACTCCAAGCGTGGCGAGACAGAGCTTGGGCCGGTTCATCAGCGAGAAGATGATGCAGAAGAAGACCGAGCCAAAGGTAAAGAGCGCCGGTTTGATCGGCGAGATGCCCGCATTGTAGCTGCCGATCACCGCATCCGCCGCCATCGCACCCAGCATGCCACCGCAAACCCAAACGAGGACCCATTCGCGAAGACGGGTCCAGCCGGTGGGGCGAGGCATGGGGGCGGCGTAGGTCATGGCTGAATGCAAAAGCCTCCTGAAATATGACCCCTCACCCCAGCCCTTTCGTTTCGCGGCGCTTCGCTAGCCCCGCATGAGAACAACCTGCGAAAAGAATACCAAAAGCGGGGAGAGGGAGAAGAAGGCACCGCAAACCAGTCCCTCTCCCCGCGATAGATGCGCGTTGGCTGCCTGGCTCTCCTACGGGGAGAGGTTAGGTGAGGGGAACTGTTGAAATGTGCATTCATGGCTTCGTGTGGGCGTGCCAGGCTTGGAACATCAGCACGTCCCAGAGGTAGAAGTGCCAGTTCCGCGTGCCGGAAAGGTGCTCGGCCCATTTTTGACGGATGGGAGCGGCGTGGAAGAAGCCTTCGCGCTTCAGGCGGCTCTCGCTGAGCAGATCCTCGGCCCACTCACGCAGCGGGCCACGGAGCCAGACATCGAGCGGAATGCCAAAGCCGCGCTTCGGACGGTCGATGAGCGTCTTGGGCACATGCTTATACAGCGTTTCACGCATGAGCCACTTTCCGCGGCCATCGCGGACCTTCATGTGGAAGGGAATGCGCCAGGCGAACTCGACGATGTCGGTATCGAGCAGCGGGATGCGGCCTTCGAGGCTGACGCCCATCGCAGCGCGATCCACCTTCGTCAAAATATCGCCCGGCAGGTAGGTCTCCATGTCGAGATGCATCATGCGATGCGTGAAATCACTCACGCGAGGCCACGAGGCGGTGTCGGTGATGGCGGTGACAGGATCTTGGCCGTCGATGACGATGTCCTGCGGCTTCTTCCAGTGAGACATGAGGTTCAAGTAAAGCGTCTCCATGCCCGGCGCGGCCACGACCTCGGCCAGCTTGTGCAATTTGTCGCCGACAGGAATGTGACGGAGGCGTTTGGGCAGCAGTTTGGAGCCGAGACCATTCAAAACCTTCGGTGGCAAAGCGGTGAGCATGCCGGCGGTCATCTTCTTCATCACCGGCGGCATCCAGGAGAACTTGCTCCAGAGCTTGCGACCCACCGAGTAGCGTTCGTAACCACCGAAAAGCTCATCACCCGCATCGCCGCTCAGCGCGACGGTGACATGCTCGCGAGCCATTTTGCACACGAGGTAGGTGGGGATCTGCGAGTAGTCGGAAAACGGCTCATCGTAGAGCGAGGGCAGCATCGGGATGACGTTGAGCGCATCTTCACCGCTGACATACATTTCAGTGTGATCGGTGCCGAGATGCTTCGCCACGTCTTTGGCGAATTCGGCCTCGTTGTGCTCCTTCTCGTGAAAACCGATGGTGAAGGTGCGCACAGGCCGCGTGCTCTGTTTTTGCATCATCGCCACGATGAGCGAGGAATCGACGCCGCCGCTCAAAAAGGCCCCGAGAGGCACATCAGCGATCATGCGCATGCCGACAGCCTTCTTCAGCAAAGCCTCAAACTCGTCAATGGCCTCGGAGTCGGAGCCCGTGAACGGTTTATCAAAACCACGCTCAACCACTCGGGGCAGGCTCCAATACCAACCCGGCTGCGGACGCTCCGCCGATGAGCGCAGCGAGATCATCGCAGCCGGTGGGAGCTTCTTGAAACCCTGGTAGATGCACAGTGGATCAGGAATGTAGTTGAAGCGCAGCAGAGAAGTCAGCGCCTCGCGATCCACGGACGCATTGAAGCCTGGAAAACGCTGAATGGCTTTCAATTCGGAGGCGAAGACGAAGGTGTCGCCCACCCAGCCGTAGTAGAGCGGCTTTTCACCCATGCGATCGCGGGCAAGATGCATGACGCGGTCCTGCTTGTCCCACACGGCAAAGGCAAACATGCCGTTGAAGCGCTTCGTGGCCTCAATGACGCCCCATTGGCAAAAGGCGGCGAGCATGATTTCCGTGTCGGAATGGCCGCGCCAGGTGTGACCATGCTTTTCGAGGTCGGTGCGAAGATCCTGGAAGTTGTAGATCTCGCCATTGAAGACAATGACGAAGCGGCCATCCGCACTCACCATCGGCTGATGACCGAGTGGAGAAAGATCGAGGATCGAAAGTCGGCGATGACCAAGTGCGAGGCCGACATCCGCATCCACCCAAGCCCCCGCGTCATCCGGTCCACGGAGCACGATGGCATCCGTCATGGCGCTGACGATGCTTTGCATCTCGTGAGCCGCACGAGACTTGGCAGGAGAAAAGAAGCCGGCGATGCCGCACATGGTCAGTGAGAGGTAAGAGGTGAGATGTGAGAGGTAAGAAGTGTCGCTTCGGTCCCTTCGGTCTTTTGAGTCCCTTCTTCGGTGATGAGACTCTCGAACTGCCCCAGCACGCTCGTGAGGGAAAAATGCCGCTCAATGCGCTCACGGGCCGCGCGGTCCTGCGCGAGTCCGCTTTCGAGGATTTCGAGGCAGGCCTTCGCAAGGGCCTGCGGATCACGCGGTGGCACGAGGCGACCGGTTTCGCCCATGACCCAGCGGGTGTCGCCGATGTCCGTGGCCACCACGGGCACCGCGCAGGCCATCGCCTCGCCGACGACGTTGGGAAACCCTTCGCCGAAGGCCGAGGAGGACACGGCGATGTTCAGCGAAGCGGTGAGTTCGGGCAGATCGTGACGCTCGCCGAGGACTTCGATGAAGGGCGGCACTTCGAGAGACTCGGTTTCGGCACCGACGATGATGAAACGAGTGTGGGAATGCTTCGCGTGGATGAGTTTGGCGGCTTCGATGAAGGTCGGGTAGTCCTTCATGGGGGCGTTGCGACCAAAGCGTCCGATCCGAGCACCGCAGAGATTGGAAGGGCGCAGAGATTCTGATTGGGGCTTCCACTTCGCGAGATCAAAACCATTCGCGATGAGCTGCGTCTTCGCTTTGGCATAACCGATGGCTTCATGCTGCTGCGAGCTGAGCTGGGAGTTGTAGGTGATGCGTTTCGGCAACCACGAAAGCCATGCGAGAGCGCGAATGACCATGGCGGAGCCGCGTTTTTCGAGTTTCAGGTCGTAGAGGCTCTGGCGGATGTTCCAGATCATCGGCACCTGCTTGAAGCGCATGAACTTGGCGAGGCTGGTGACGAGGCAGCCATGGTACATCCAGCCCATAAGCACGTCCGGCTTTTCGCGACGCACGAGGCGGAAGAGTTTCCACAAGGCGGAAAGCGTCGGTTTGCCTGCGGGCATGTCGAGGCTGTGGACATTCGGCAGGCTGGCGGCGTGCTTACCGCCAGCGGTGAGGCTCACGACGACATGCTGAAGCTTCGGGAGCCCGTTCACGAGCTGCGCGAGCATCATCTCCGCGCCGCCGCTGCCGAGGCCGGTGGTGATCCACAGGACTTTTTTACCGAGAAGTCGGCTCGTGCGCTCGATGAGGCGCTCGATGCTGAATTCAGAGACGATGCGGGAGCGTGGGTTGGTACAGTAGCCATCTCGCTCCGCGAGATGAGCAAAGCGTGGCCGTGCGGGCGTCACGTTTTCGAGTTCGCTGGCTTCTTCTGCGGTCGAAGCGCTCAGCTCCTCTCGCGGAGCGAGAGGGCTACTTTGCTTCGCGAATTCGAGCATGCACTTGGCTAGCGCCTCGTGATCGCCAGCGGGGAAAATTTGAGCGGGATTGCCGATGATCCACGCGCTGTCGCCGACATCGCTGGCGATGCAGGGGACGCCGCAGGCCATGGCTTCGCCGATGACATTGGAAAAGCCTTCGCCGAAGGCGCTGGAGTTCACGAGGCAGTCGAAGGTGGCATACACGGATGGCATGTCGCTCTGCGCGGGGAGCCAGGTGACCTGCACGCCGAGGGAGGTGGCGAGGTCACGCATCTGCTGGGCGTAGGTTTCATCGCCACTGCCAACGATGACGAAGCGGGCGTTGGGAACAAGTGCGGCGGCTTTGAGGAAGGTCGCGTGGTCCTTCATCGGGCTGAGTCGGCCGACGAGGCCGAAGACGGGCGGGCTAAAGCCCGAACTACGAACACGAGGCTGAAACCGCTCCGTATCGATTCCATTGGGAACGACGTGTGTCTTATGCGCTGGGTAGCCGCGGGTGAGGTAGTAGTCGCGACCGGCCTTGGAGTTGCAGATGATGACGTCGGCAAAACGGGCGAGGAGGCAGTTGAGGCGGAAGCTGAGTTTGCCGAGCGTGCCCCAGAGATGGGCATCGGTTTGGGAATCACGCACGCCCCAGGCGACACGTGGGAAGCCGCAGAAGGGCTTCAGGAAGAGCGCCATAAGGTTCGATTCGGCAAGGTAGCCGTGGAGGACTTCCGGCTGGGCGCTTCGCGCGGCTTTGATGAGGCGGAAGAAGAAGCCGAGAAGGTCCCAGCGGCTCTTTTTGCCGATGCAGATCGTTTTCACGCCGGCTTCGCGGAGGCTTGGTTCAAAGGGGCCGCCGTAGAAATGCAGCACAGAGACTTCGTGGCCCTCGCGGACGAGTCCGGCGGTGAGGATCGAGAGCTGGCGCTGGGCACCGCCATGACCGAGATCGCGGATGATGAAGGCGAGCTTCATTTGGCGGCCTCCTTGCGACGGATGAGCATGAGGCACCACAGGCACGCGACGATGGAGCTGATGCCATGCACGAGGGCGGTGGAGAGTGCGATGCCGGCGACGCCCATGTTTTGCATGAGCAGCCAGTTCAGGCCTGCGTTGCCGAAAAGCGCGGCAAACGAAAAGATCAGCATGAAGCGCGAGGCCTGCATGGAAACGATGACACGGGCGGTCACAATGCCGAGGATGTAGAAGGGGATTTGCAGGGCTCCGAAACGCAGGACATGCGCCACTCGCAGCGTGTCCTCATGGTGGAAGGCTCCACGCTCAAACAACAGGCTTACGATGGTGGGCGCGAAGAAATCGAGCGCCATGGCGAGCGGAAAAGAGAGACCGACGATGACGCCAACACTCATGAGCAAGCGGCGGCGCAGGCCTTTCCAGTCCTGACGGGCCACCTGATCGGCGAAATACGGGAACAGCACATCGGCCAGCGGTCCAGCGGAGACGCCGAGGATGATCATGCAGAGCTTTTCCGAGTAGCTGAGCACGGTGACGCTGCCTGCGGGCAGCCATGAGGCCATGGTTTGATCCACCACGGAGGCACTGGAAAAGGCAAGACCGCCGAGCAGGAAGGGCAAGGCATTGCGCATGACGACGCCCAACTGCGGCTCCCACTTTCGCAGACACACGCGCCACCAGCGACGCTCCGATGGCAACTGCCGCGAGACCGCACGCATCAGCAGGGCGAGTTGCAGGGCGGAGCCGATGTTCGTGCCAAACAGCAGCGCATCGACGGTGGGCGCACGGCGGGTGAGGATGATGCAGACGATGATGGCCAGCGGCACCAGCAGCGGCGCAGAGGCCACGATGAGGAATTTTTTATCCGCCCGCAGCCAGGCCCCGAGGTGGTAGCTCATGCCAAAGCACAGCAAAAAGGGAAACAGCATGACCAGCATGTGCTGGGCGTGATCCTTGTTCGTGGCGCTGAAACCATGCGCCATGTGCTCGACGAGGAAATGCCCTGCCAGCACGATGAGCAGGCCGGTGATCAGCAGCATGCCCAGATGGGTCACCGCCGCCTGAACGGCCATGCGATCCGCCCGACGAGAGCCCTTTTGGTGCTTCAGCTCGACGTAAGCCGGCAAAAACGACTCCGGCAGCCCTCCCGCCAGCAGCGTGGCGGCAAAGGACATGAAGCCGAAGACCAGCATGAAGGCATCAATCTCCTGCGATACCCCGAAGGTGGAGGCCACGACGGCGTCTTTGACGAAGGAAACGACCTTGCTGGCCAGCGTCAGCACAAAAACCAGCGCCAGCCCTGAGACGAGGGCGGAGCCAAGGCCCCGAGCCAGCAGCGAGCGGATCGGGGCCGGGAGATGGGCCGAAATTGAGGACATTCATAGCAATTATAAACACTAGAATAAGTTTCGGCAAACTTGAGGATGGGGTTTTTGGCTGTTTTACCCCCTTTCTCCCCTGCCCTGCGGCCTTCCTGACGAACATTCTCGCCACGTTGGCAGAGGCCGTAGGGCGGATGTGTTCGGCGCGGCACGCTGTTCCATCACGAAAAATGACCTTCGCCGAACTATCCGACTGGGTTTGGGGGAGTGCGTGCGTGTGTTGGAGAACTTTTGTGAGCCTCACAGGCCGGATAGTTGGTCGGTTTTCCTGCTGAGAACCACGGCAGACTCCGCGCCCAACACATCCGCCCTACGTCACTTCGCTCTGAATGCCGCCCTTTATTTCCCCAGTTCCCAAGCGGCTGCTGAGAGCCGCTGGCGGAGCGCCCCAGATACCTCCGCGAGGTGGCGCTGGCGGGTTTCATATTCCGCCCGGCCCTCCGGCGTCTCGATGGCGATGGGTTCATAGCCCAAGGCACGCAACGCATAGGGGCTGGCCCGCATGTCGAGCTGGCGGGCGGTCCAGGCATTGGCAAAGCACTCGCCGAGGAGATCGGACCCGCACCAGGGGAGGAGTTTCCCCGCCCATTTGTAGAGGTCCATGTTCGTGTGGAGGCAGCCGCCTTGTTCCATATCCAGCCGGGTTTCGAGGGTCGGCTCAAAGGCGTTCAAAGGTCGAGCTTCAGGCGTGAAAAAGCGAAACGCATCGTAGTGGGTGCAGCAGATGGCTTGAGAATCGACGAAGCTGGCGAGCTCTTCGGGCGTGAGGCGCAGTTCGCAGCCTTGATGGCGGATTTGCTCAGGAGGCATGCGATAGACCATGGCCCACTCGTGAAGGCCAAAGCATCGAAAACGGGTCGGACGCTCCGAAACGCGGTCGCAAAGGTCACGAATCCATTTCGCGAGCTGTCGCGTGTGATCGGTGAGAAAGGCCTCGTCGAGAAAAACGCGTCCGTTTTGCCGCACGAAGCGATCCGAGGCCAGCCAAGGGCATTCGAGAAGGTCTTCCGCAGAGGCTTCGATGGCCACGCCAAGCGGCGGGACCCATTGCTTGAGCTTCGCCGGCGAAAGGTTGTAGTAGGTGAAGAGGAAATCTTCCACCGGGTGCTTCGTGCCATGGCTGCGGCGCTGCGTGAAAGCATCCGCGAGGTCGCCCACGCGGTCGAGATGCGCGGCCTGACGAGCCTTCCACTCCTTGCGGCTCCATTCGATCATACGAGCAGCGAGGCGAGGCCAAGGAAGACGCCCATGCTGACGACATCCGTGGCCGTGGTGAGAAAGATGCTGGAGGCGGTGGCAGGATCCGCACCGAATTTCCGCAAGGTGAGCGGAATCATGGCCCCGCACACGCCGCTGGTGACGCAGCTCACGACCATGGAAAGCCACACGACGAGGGCCAGCGAGGTGCCGTTCGGATTTCCCGCGATGCGAGCGTAAACAATCATGCCGAGGGCGGCGGTGATGCCCACGAGCATGCCGTTCGTGAGGCCGAGCAAACCTTCTTTGATCACGAGTGAACGTTCATCGCCCGGCTTCAGATCGCCGAGCGTCACGCCGCGCAGCGTGACGGCGAGTGCCTGGCAGCCGGTGTTGCCGGATTGCCCCGCCAGCACGGGCAAAAAGGCCGCGAGGAGCACCACGCGGTCCAGCGTGTCCTGAAACGCGGCCACGACGGCAGCAGCGACGAAGCAGGTGGCCAGATTGATTTGCAGCCACGGATGGCGAAAGCGCAGGCTGCGTGACACCGGCGTGCTGAGGCGCTCTTCTTTTTCGACGCCGACCATCGTTCCCGCCTGGGCGCTGATCTCGATGGCCCGCGCCTCAAACAAGGTCTGGCCACGCACCAACCCAAGCAAGCGGCCCTGCGCATCGCACACCGGATAGACGGGGTAATGGCGGTTCACGGCTTCCTTCATCGCTTCCGTCAGCGGCATGGCAGGCGTGAGCGTGAAGACATTCGGATACATGACCTGCGAGAGCGGCTTCTCCGGCTCACCAAGCATCAGATCCCGCATCACGAGCACGCCGAGGAGCTTGTTCGAATCGTCCGTGACATAGCCATAGGTGATGAAGGCTTTTTTGGTGAGCTTGCGCAGCGCCTCGATGGTCTCGCGAACGGTCATCGAAGGTCGAAACACGGCCACCGGCGGCTCCATCAGCCAGCCCACGCTGTCCTCGGGATAGCCGGTGTTTTGCATCCACTGCTGGGCTTTTTCGATGGGCGCGGCGGCCAGGATGGCGCAACGGCGTTCGTCCGTCATCTGATGCAGCACCTGCTGGGCTACCATGGGATTGAGTTCCTGCAAAACGGCGGCCGCCTCGGCATCCGCCGCCGCCTCCAAAGCATCCGCGGCATCATGCGGCGCACTTTGGCGGACGTGGTCGAGGAGATTTTCAGGAGCGTTCATGAAGGCGGAGCGCGATGATGCGCCTGAACGGCCCGCGTTCAAGAACGGTGGTTGTGTGTTTTTCTCCTTCGCGGTAGCATTCGGCGGCTTTGAAAATCCTCTCGCCATCCTCTGCACGCACGTCACCAGCCTTCACCCTGCTGGAGATGTCCATCGTGCTGCTGCTCGTGGCCCTGCTGGTGGGCGCGGTGTTTGGCATCCTGCAAAGCTCCCTCCAACTGGCGGACTCCGTGAAGGCGGAATCCGACCGCGAACTGCGCGTGCAGAAGTTTGTGGAGCTGTGCGAAAACATGCTCAACCGCCTCCCAGCCGATGCGGTGATCTCCATCCGGCCGCAGAAGGGCTTGGGTAGTCAGCAGCAGATGATGGAGGTGGCTTTTGCGCTTTCGCCCTTCGATGCGGCCACACCGGGGATTGTCACCCTTGGCACCGAGACGGATCCAAACGGCAACCTCAGCACGCTGGTGGCCTTTGAGGAGGTGCCACTGAATTTTGCGCCCACGCAGCGGCAGAACACCACGCGGCCCGTCCAGCTTCCCATCCTCAAAGGCATCGCCTCGCTCGAATGGCGGGTCTTTGACCCACAGACCCAAAAGTGGATCCATACCTGGAACGAGAAGGCCGTGGCCGCCGACATCGTCAAGAGCGGTCAATCGACGCTCACCGGCCTGCCACCCAGCGGTCAAAATCTCGGCCAAACTCCCGCTGGTATCCCCAACAGCCCGCAGGTGGGCCTCGCCCTCTCGCCCAGCGACCCCAACGCCACCCCCACCAATGCCCTCGGCGGCACACCCGGCCTTGCCACCTCCCTTTACCCTCGCCCACCGATGCTGGAGCTGAGCCTCTCCGTGAATGGCGAGGAGCCTCGCCGATGGATCTTCTGGGTGCCGAATTCGGTGGCTCCGCAGTGATGCATCGTTATTTCCACGGCTGGCTGTAAAGGGCCTGCACCTGCTCGGGTGTGAGGGCGCGATCGTAGATGCGCACGTCGTCGATTTCGCCGTCGAGGTTTTGCCAGCCGCCATTCTCGACGGCACCGAGCGTGGTCCACATGCCGTTGGTCGAATACTCGACGGCCTCGGGTGTCTGGATTTCGGAAACGAGAACACCATTGATGTAGAGGCGCATGGTGCGGGTGCGAGCACTGAGCATGTCCATGGTGCCGACGACGTGATACCACTGCCCCGCTTCGAGCGAGAGTGGGGACTGCACGGCGATTTGCTGCGTGGGACGTTTATCGCCTGCGGGAGTGAGCTGGATCTCATTTTTCGCCAAACGGAACGTCGGACGGCCCGTCACGGAGCGGTCGGAGCGAAACTCCGCTTTGCCATTGGAAAGCACATGCAGCACCCAGGGGTCGAGTCCGGGCCGCTTGTCGCCATGCCAGATGATTTGGGAACCAAAGGATTTCGGCAGGCTTTGGTAACGCACCCAGGCACACAGGGAAAGACGGTCACTGAGCGTGGGACTGCGCTCGGGTGGGATAACGACGGAGTCGCCGCTGGCCAATCGCTTGTGACCCGGATTCTTGTTCAAGTGGAGGGCTGTGCCGCGTTCGGTACTCACCATGGCAGCACCACCCCTGATTTCACCGTGACTGCCGTGTGGGCTGCTGTCGGTGGCGTCCTTTTGATCAAAGCTCAAGTGAGCAAGAAGTCCCTCCGTCGGTGCTGCGGGCACGGAGCCGGAGACGACGGGCTTGGCTGGAGCGTGTGTTTTCGCGGTGCTGGCGCTGAAACTCGTCACGGCCTTGACCGGAGCGACGGGCACCTGGCTCTTCTGCGCAATGTTTTGAATACTGGTCACCAGCGGGTTCTCGGGGCTCAGGGGATCGCCGAGCGAGTTCGCAAGCGCCAGTAAGGCGGTGGGCTCCATGTCGGCACCACCCTCCGCCACCACGGGAAAGAGCACCATGCCATGCAACCGGAGGCCGCCCTGCACCCGGCGGATCACGATGCGGTCAGCGGTGGGATGTTTATCCAATGGAATGACAAAGGTGTCGGTGGTGGCCTGCTGGCCGATGTCCACCACGTTGCCAAAGAGGTCCACGACCACGGCGCGGCCCTGGGAATCGAAAAGCTGCACCACGAAGTCGGTGTCGGCATCCGCATCAAAGAGCAACGTCGCCAGAAGATTGCCACTGAGGATTTTCGAGCGGTCGATGGCGATCTCCACCCAGGCTTTGCCCTTCGGTGTGGCCGCGTCCACCCGCCAGCAGCGCGGATCGTCCATAAAAGTGCCACCGAACTGGCTCACGCCCGTGATCCATGAGGGAAATGTCGTGCCTTCGACCTGCGGCAGGCGATTCCAGCGACTATCAAAGCCGAATTCGGCGACTTCGGGACTCGCCGCGAAAAGCGCGGTGAACGGAAGGAGGAGGGTGAGCAGGTGACGTCTCATGCGATGAATTCTGAGAGGAATCGCTCTGCCCGACAAGCATCTTTTCACGGCCAGATGGCACTGGGTGACTGTTACGACGCTTGCATTCCCGGCATGCCTGCTAGACTCGCGGCCCTGATTCAGGCATCACGAATCACCCTTCACTTCTCATCATGTCCCACAGAGTCCTCATCATCGGAGCCGGCGGCGTCGGCCGCGTCGTCGTTCATAAATGCGCCCAGCTTCCCGAGGTCTTCGGTGAGATCATGCTGGCCAGCCGCACCAAGTCGAAGTGCGATGGCATCGCCGCTGAGCTGAAGCGCCCCATCCAGACTGCTGGCGTGGATGCCGACAACGTGCCAGAGCTGGTGAAGCTGCTGAAGAGCTTCAAACCCGAGGTCGTCATCAATGTGGCGCTGCCTTATCAAGACCTCACCATCATGGATGCCTGCCTGGAGGCCGGGGTGCATTACATCGACACCGCGAACTACGAGCCGCGTGACGTGGCCAAATTCGAATACCACTGGCAGTGGGCTTATCAGGAGAAATTCAAAGCCGCCGGCCTCACCGCGCTGCTCGGCTGTGGCTTTGATCCGGGCGTCACGAATGTGTACACCGCCTACGCTTTGAAGCACCATTTCTCGAAGATCGACACACTCGACATCCTCGACTGCAACGCGGGCGACCACGGCAAGGCCTTTGCCACCAACTTCAATCCCGAGATCAACCTCCGCGAAGTCACCGCGAACGGTCGCTACTGGGAAAATGGCGCGTGGGTGGAAACGAAGCCGCTCGAGATCAAGCGCAGCTTCCCCTTCCCCGACGGCATCGGCCCGAAGAACATCTACTGCCTCTACCACGAGGAGCTGGAGAGCCTCACGAAGCACATTCCGATGCGCCGCGCCCGCTTCTGGATGACCTTTGGCGATGCCTACATCAAGCACATGGAAGTGCTGGTGAATGTCGGCATGACCGGCATCCATCCGGTGAAGCACAAGGGCGTGGACATCATCCCCATCGAGTTCCTCAAGACGCTGCTGCCGGAGCCTGGCACGCTCGGAGCCGACACGAAAGGCAAGACCTGCATCGGCAACTGGATCGAAGGCACCGGCAAGGACGGCCAGCCAAAGCGCTACTACGTTTACAACATCTGCGATCACCAGGAGTGCTACAAGGAGACCAATTCGCAGGGCGTCAGCTACACCACCGGCGTCCCCGCCATGATCGCCGCTCGTCAGCTCCTCACCAATCCATCGGAGTATCGCCAGCCCGGCGTTTGGAATGTCGAGCAGCTCAATCCCGATCCCTTCATGGCCGATCTCAATGCCTACGGCCTGCCGTGGGTCGAGACCTGGCCCACGGAGCCGCTGCCGGGCGAGTGAGCCATTCGCGGCCAGGAATGACGAGATAAGGGCGGTGATACGCTTGTAGTTCGGCCTTCAGGCCGTGCTTGGACGCTCCTGCACGGGCTAAAGCCCGAACTACGAACAGCCTTCGAGCTTCGACATTCTTTCGTCATTCGTCCTTCCTCATTCGTCATTTCCCCTCCGCCTCACTGATTCAGCGGCTTCCACTCGATCTCACAGGCCAGTTCGCCATCGCCGTCGATGCGCACGGTGGCCAGCCAGGCGTCGTAGCCGAGGTTCATGGCCTTCACCAGCACGCGAGCGCTATCGGAAGCGCTGAGTTCCGGTGGCTCGTGCGAGGCCCGCGTGGTGATCACATGCACGAAGAGGTTTTCCTCCTCGCCGCGGGCTTCAATGTCGATGCCGTGATGGCCTCGGTGAGTCGTGCAGTGGTAGCCGGTGGAGGTCAGATAGGCCTCGACGTGCTTCTGGCCGAACTCGGGAATCTCAGCGGGTTTCAACATGGGAGAAGGCAGGTTGATGGGTTGCCGCTAAGGGAAATACCAAAACCGCCGCGCCATGGCAAGGGCTGAAAGTTTCAGGTTTCAGGTTCCAAGTTTCACGATCTTGAAACGTGAAACCTGAAACTTGAAACAACAGCCTCACTTCTTCACCAGCGATTCGAGGTAATCGAGCAGGCTCGCGAATTCCTTCACGGTGAAGTTCATCATCAAACCGGGCGGCATCATGCTGGTGGGCAGTTTCTGACGCGACTGGATGTCCGCCACTTTGAAGGTGAACTCCTGGGAAGTGATGTTGCGGAGTTTGACCTCGCTCGCGCTTTCCAGCGTGATGAAACCCATCTGCGCATTGCCATTCTTCATCGTGATCATCTCGCTGGCGAAGCCTTGGGCGATGGTTTTGTTCGGGTCGAGAATGTTTTGGGCCAGGTCGGGGCGCTTGTAGGTTTGGGCGATGTTGCCGAGGTAGGGGCCTTTTTGGGCTTCGGTCTCTTTGACGGTGTGGCAGGCCACGCAGGTGGCTTTGGTGAAGATTTGCTCGCCGAGCGCGACGTTGCCTTTTTCCTTCAAAACGGCCGCGAGGGCCTCTTCCGGCTTCAAGGTCATGAGCTTGGGCGTTTTGTCCTCGATCTTGGTGATGCGCATGGCCTTCGCGGCGCGTTCGGCGGCCCCTTTGACCGCGGCATCGGGATCATCGAGCGCGGCGAGCACTTTGGCAGCGCTGGGCATGTGCTTGGAGGCGCTGATGGCGTCGATGATGAGCTTGCGGTGCTTTGGATCGCCCCAGCCCCTGTCGAGCGCCTTCTGCGTGAGCTGGATGGACTCCGGGCTGCCGGTTTTGCGGTTCGCGAGGTTCAGCAACGCGGCATTCGCATACATCGACACCGGCCACTCGCCCTTCTCGGCGATCTGCTCGATGAGCTGATGGTGGTTTTCGAGCTTCGGCGCGTTCAAGAAGGCGGCCAAGGCTGCATCGTAGTCTTTGCCGGAGTCCGGGAGCTTTTTGAGAGGCTCCAGCGCGGCGAGCGTGGCGGACACGCCATCCGCGCTATCGGTTTTGGCGAGGGCGGTGATGGCCTGAGCTAGAGTAGCGGGGCCATTCTTGGCCCCTACATCAGAGGGGGCAGGAATGCCCCCATTACGGACCAAACCAACCAGCAGCGGCACCGCCTCCGCCGGAATCTCCTCTGCGCCAGCAAGCTGCGCGGCGAGTTCTGGCAGCACCTTCGGATCCTTCTTCGCGAGTTCGAGGATGCGCTGCTGCGCCTCGTTGAACTGGATGCGGTTGCGGTTCAGTTCCTTCACCAGGAAGGCCGCTTCCTCCGGTGAGGCCTTCGCCAGCGCATCCTTCAGCGCCACGGCGATTTTCGGCGTCTCGCTCCAAGCCTCCGGCTGGTAATACGGCCCCCGCGTGTCCGGCCGCGTGCCCCACGAATCGCCCTTCCACTCGCCTTCCTTGAAATGGAGGCGGCTGAGGGCTCCGAGGATGCCCTGGCGCAACGCGGGATCCGTGGCTTTGCCGAGGCGCTCGATGAGGCCGGTGACGACTTCGGATTTATGAACACCAGACAACACCTTGAGAGCATTAGAACTGACTGTCGAGCCATCGTTAGCTAGCTCCAGGCAAGCTTTGGTAACCTCAATCTTACCATGCGGCTGCGCAACGTCATCAAAAGCCGCAAAGACACGTCCATCGTGAACCAAGGCGGCACTTTGAAGACCTCTGCGAATCAGATGAGCTACGACTGGGTCAACTTCGGACAACGCAGCTTTTAGAACCTCATTCATCTTCGCTGGGAGCACGCAACCGGCAGCAAGTGATCTTGCTAGCGCCGCTTTGATCCGGAGGTTGGTTTGATCGGAACCAGGTGGCCATTGATCGATAATGGATTCATAGCTCACCAACAGCTCAGCATGCGCTTCTTTGCTCTCACCCTCGTCAAAGCGATAAAGAGCCACGGAAGCATCCCGGATAGCATCGATCGGCAATTCGCCGCGTAGAGACTTGAGCGCATTCCCAACGCCGCCCAATCCAAGTGTTGCCAACATACCGGAACGATACACGCCATACTGGGCAGCAACGCGGCTGCTAGGTGGCATTTGCGGATTCAGTGCCGCAGCGAACATTGCTTGAAAGCCTTCAGCTCTCTTTGTCCTGGCAAGTTGCTCAGGCCCTCTCCTCACCAACTCCCTCTGCGCCTCCATCCTCCGGCGATTGCTCGTGGTCTCCAGCACCTTCACCAACTCCTCATCCTTCACCTTCGCGAAATCCGGCAGCGGCTCGGCTTTGAAGCCCTTCGGCTTCACCTGCACGATGTAACCGACATCCGGCCCGGCCCAGCCGAAGGTGGCACCTTTCCAACTGGCGCAATAGACGCGGCTCAGGCCATCGACATCGGCGTCGGTGGGGCGGGTCATTTTGATGAAGGGCTCGGGCTTGCGGGTTTCCTCAAAGGTAGCGCCCTTGGGCTTCACCTGATGATGCCAGAGAGCGCCGCTGCCCCAGTCGCAGGTGAAGGGGGCGTTGTTCCAAGCGCCGAAGCCGGGTTCATCGATGTAAACCGCGCCAGTGCCGCTGCCGCCGCCGTAGTCGGCGAGGGGCTGGATGGCTTCATCATTGAAGTTTTTGTAGAGGCGCGGGTAGCCGTGGTCGTCGAGGCCGGTGAAGTGGTGGAAGCGCACGTTCCAGCCGCCGCCGTCGTTCGTGTTGTCGCGGGCGAACATGTCCATCAGCGGGCTGATGGCGACCTCCAGGATGTTGCGCGTGCCGGTGGAGTAGATTTCGAGGCCGGTGCCGTCGGGACGCACGCGGATGACGCCGCCGCCGCGATGCTGGAGCGTCTTGCCATCGGTGCCGGTGGCCTTCAGGAAGCCGAAGTCGCCACCGGCGATGTAAAGCCAGCCGTCGATGCCGAGGCTGAGGCCGTTCGTGGTGTGATCCGCCGGGCGATCTTTGAAGCCGTAGGCGATGCCATTGACGAGGATGTTTTGTTTCTCAGCCACGCCGTCGTGATCGGCATCGATGAACTCGCTGAGGTGCGGCGGATGCACGAGGTAGAGGCGGTCGTGGTCCCAAACGAGGCCGCGCGGGCTGTCCACCTCGCAGAAGACCTTCGTTTCATCGGCACGGCCATCGCCATCGAGATCGCGCAGGCGGATGATGCGTCCACGGTTGGGTTTGCGCTCCACGGAGCCGTTTCCATCGGAGGAAACGTAAAGCGTGCCGTCGGGTGCTGCTGCGACGAAGACCGGGTAGTTCGCGGCGGCGCTGTTGGCGAAGAGCGTGACATCGAAGCCCTCGGCGACCTTCACGTCCTTCAAAATGGCCGCTTCTTCCTCCGGCGTGAGCTTCACGATCTTCGGCACGACGTTGCCGCCATCCTTGCGGGGATCAGTGGCCTGGTTGTATTCCTTCTGCTGCTCCGCGCTCAGCTTCGGCGCGATGGCTTTGATGCCGGGACCTTTGAGCCGCACTTCGCGGATGCTGGCCCAGCCGCCGCTCTTTTTGCTCAGCGCATGCACCTTCACAAAACGGATGCCGTCGGCCTTGGCGAAGTCATTCGAGTAAGGCGCGTTTTTCTCGTTCGCGCTGCCATCGACGAGCGTGGTCCACGTCTTGCCATCGGTGCTGCCTTCGACTTTGAATTGATACACGCCATTGTTTTCCCACGACGTCTCGATGCCGGTGAGCGTCTGCGGCTTCTCCAGCTCCAGCTGCAGCCACTGCGGATAATCCGGGCCGCTGGCGCACCAGCGCGTGTTTTCGTCATTGTCCACGGCCCGCCAGGCGAAGTTGTTCTTTCCCGTCTCCTCGCTGCTCGCGGTCGCCTTGATGCCGGTGGCGTCTTTCGGCGTCGGCGGCGGCTTTGGAGCCTCGACGGGCTTTGCAGCGACAAACGTCACTTTGTTCTGCCCTTTGAACGGCGTCAGGTAGTCCGGCGAAAGCTTGTCACAGGCCCAAAGCAGGCCACGCGTGATCAAATCGAGGTAACGCGCATCGGCGACGGTTTCCGTGTTGTGTCCGATGGTGGTGCTGAAGCTGCGGGCACCGGCTTTTTCGTTTGTCCAGGCCACGATGGCATCCACGGCCTTGCCTTTGACCATCTGGCGGCCCATCGCGAGCGGATGGGCGTCGAAGAGGTTCGCGTTGTTGTAGAGCTCTTCTTTGATCGTGGTCCAGTCTTCCAATGTATTGGGGACATTCTTGTCCCCTGTCCCAGACGGGGCAGGAATGCCCCGATTACGGCCGGAGACGATCGGGTGCTCTTTATCGACAAACGTGATCGCGATAGGCTCCTGCGGGCCATGCGAGTTCGATTGCAGGCCGAGGCGCTTGAACCAGCGATCCTCGCCCGTGCGGAAGCTGTGCATGGCGCAGTGAAGCTGGATGCTCGGGATCGTTTGGTGAGCGTCGAGGATGCGCGTGAGCGTCTCCTTGTTGTTCATGCTCGCCGCGCACTCGTCGTGGATGATGATGTCGTAGCCCTTGGCCCAGTCCACCTTGTCATAGACTGGCAGCGGCGGGTTCGTGGACTTGTCGTCGGTCCAGATGACATCCACCTGCACATTCGCGCGGCTTTGGATGCCTTTGGCGATGACCTCGTGCTGCTTGGCGTAGTCGTGGCAGCAACCTCCAGTGATGAGGAGAGCTTTGAGAGGCTCGGCCGCGTGGGAGACGGAAACGAGGAGCAGGGAGAGGAGGAGGCTGCGCATGGGGGAAAACGGGGGCGCAGAGATCGCACGAAAGGCGGGGTTTCAATCAGAAAAGTATGGCGGCCCCCAATGCCGAGAAAACCTCCTGGGGAGGCTTTTCTTCGTTCGCTTTTGCCCGCTGACCTGCCACTCTCGCGCCCTCATGCGCGTCACAGTCAAAGACATCCTCGAAATCGTCGGCGGAAAACTGCTCTCCGGGAGCGAATCCACGGCCATCGAAGGCTTTGCCAACCTCCGCGAGTCCGTGAAGGGCGATCTGAGCTTCTTCCACGATCCGCGTTACGACACCCTGCTCGCAGGAACCAAGGCCTGTGCCGTGCTGGTGCCGGAAACATGGACCAAATTGCCCGAAGGCGTGGCCTGCATCGGCGTGGCGGACCCTTCGCGGATGTTTGAGACCATCGTGGAGAAATTCGGTGTGCAGCCGGAACCCTTCAAACCGGGCGTGCATGCCACCGCCGTGATCGGCGAGGACGTGAAAATGGACCCCGCCAAGGTCCGCATCGGCCCGCACGCGGTCATCGAGGACGGCGTCGAGATCGGCGACGGCGCGGAGATCGGTGCCGGATGCTTCGTGGGCCGAAACGCCCGCATCGGCGCAGATTCCAAGCTCTTTGCCAATGTGAGTGTCCACACCGGCTGCCTCCTCGGCGAGCGTGTCATCATCCACAGCAGCGTGGTGATCGGCGGCGACGGCTTTGGCTACGAATTCGACAAAGGCCGCCACCGCAAAATCAGGCAGGCCGGCATCGTGCAGATCGACAACGATGTCGAAATCGGCGCGGGCACCATGGTGGACCGCGCCCGCTTTGGCCGCACCTGGATCGGTGAAGGCACGAAAATCGACAACCTCGTCCAAATCGGCCACAACGTGGTCATCGGAAAGCATTGCATCATCGTCGCCGCCAATGCCATCGCCGGCAGCGCCCACATCGGCGACTACGTCGTCATCGCCGCGCAGTGCGGTATCGCCGGTCATGTGAAAATCGGCTCGCAAGCCACGCTCGCCGGCCGCTGCGGCGTGACCAAGGATCTCCCCGGTGGTGCCACCTACCTCGGCTATCCAGCGATCCCCGTGGGTGAGGAAAAACGCCGCCTCGCCAGCATCAACCGCCTGCCCAGCCTTTCCGCCCGCGTGAAGAAGCTGGAAGACAAGGTGGGGGAGTAGGTTCTCGTGAGACCAGTCAAGATTCGCGGGGGCGAGGGACATTCGGGGAAGTCTGACGACTTCCTCTACGCGGCGCAGGAGGGCGTTTTCGGCCTCGTAGAGGCAAACGTCGGTTTGCCACAGCTCGGGTATCCTCGCAGGGGCGAGGGACGTTCTGGGAAGTCTGACGACTTCTTCTACGCAGCGTGGGAGAGCGCTTTTGACCTCGTAGAGGCAATCGTCAGTTTGCCCCTGCTCTAGGGCATCCCATGTGTTGCTGGCCTCACCGCACCTCCCACGCGGGCGGAAGCTCCTTTGACTCCAGCCCATACGTCTGCGAGACGACGAAGCCGCTCGCCTGCGAGGTGTAAAAGATGCGCCCGTTGCTCACGACGGCACCAAGACACTCGCGCGAATCAATCGCAGGCCCGGTGGAGACGAGTTTGCCATCTTGGGAGAGGTCGATCATGTCCATGTTCGCACCGAGCACATACGGTTCGCTCATGGTGAAGCGGCAGCAGGCGTAGTTGGTCTGGATGCTGTAGATGACCTTGCCGGTGGCGCTGTCGAAGACGTTGCCTTTGCCGCGTAGGGCGTTGGAGAACATGAACTTCTCGCCCACGCTCACCACGTTCAGCGCGGAGGTCACCGCATCGCTGGTCCAAACGAGTTTGCCGGTGTTGGCATCGAGGCACCACACATGGCGGTCCTCGGTGCCGACCTTCGCCTTGTTGTAGCCGCCGATGTAGAGCTTGCCATCGCGGGCGCTGAGCGTGCACTTCGAGGTGACGTAGTATTCATTCGTCTGCCAAAGGATCTTGCCCGTCTGCGGGTCGATGCAGCAAGTGAGGCCGTTGTTTTCGACCGGCAGACCGCGACGACGCTTCGTCTCGGCGTCGTAACCGAAGAAGACGCTGTAGTAGAGTTTGCCATCGAGGATGCAAATGCCGCAGTCATTGCCACCGCGACCGAACTCAAAGAAATCCTTCTCCCACACCACCTTGCCTGTGTCCAAATTCCAGGCCCAGACACGCGGATGATGGTTCTTCGGGTAATACGGGTTGTCGTTCGAGTAGATAAAACTCATCACCTCGCTGCCATCCGCAGGCACCACAGGCGGCCCGCCGAAGGTGTAGGGCTTCTCGCTGCCTTGCGGCGCGTAGTCACCACTGCCGCTCGCATAGATCGCGACCTTGCCAGAGACAACCGGCGGGAACTGCCTGCTCCAACTCGGACTGCCAGTGAAAGGCGCTTCCCAGAGCAAATCGCCCGTTGCAGCATCGAGACAGCGCACAAACGACTTCTTCATGCCCGCCTGCGGCACCAGCAGCTTGCCGTCGATGTAAAGCGGCGAGGTGAAGCTCAGATACACGTCGGGAAACCACTTCCGCCAAAGCAAACGCCCCGTGTCTTGCTCGCAGGCGATGATCTGACCTTCCGCCGTGTGCGTGTAGATCCGACCACCACCGCAAACCGGCAGATGCTTCACCGTGCCTTCAAGACGCCGTGCCCAACGCATGCGCAGCGGGGGCTTCAAATCCTGGTTGTTCGAGTTCTGCCCCGCGAAGTTGCCGTAGTTCGTGTACCAGTCGTATTTGGCGTCAGCGAGCTTGCCGGTGAGTGGGGAGCGGATCGTGGGAATGCTATTCGGTGCTTTCCGCACGAGTTCAGCTTTGAGCATCGGATTGAGACGATAAAGACGCCCATCTTCAGACCCAACAAACACGATTCCGTCGGCAACGGCTGCCGGAGCGGTGATCGGAGCATCGCTGAGGACATGCTCACGAGTCTTTCCCCCGTCCAAGGGTGCGAAATGAACCTTGCCGTTTAAATCTCCAAAAATGGCATGCCGCTTTGTCAGCACCGGCGGCGCGATGGCTCCGGCTCCGCTGAGCGTCTTCAGCTCCTTTGTGCTCATGTTGTGCCGAATGAGCCCGCGGTCCGTCTCCGGCTTCACGCGAAAAACCTCAGTCCCGCGAATCGCCACGGGTGAAAAGCTCAGCAGGCCATCCATGCGGATGTTCGTGTCGGTGCCGGGAACAAAGTCGCCGGTTTTGAGGGTGTCGCCTTCGAGGCGCATGATGTCCACGCGGCCGGCGTTGTCGCGGCGGTGCCATTGGACATAGACGTTGCCGTCGTCATCGGCGCTTTGGCCGAAGGTAGCGGGGAACTCCTTGCCGGACCACTCGGGGATCTCGCCGGTGGCTTTGAGCTTCGGCGCGGTGCCGGTGTCTTCGAGGAAGAGCGTGCGACCACCGGCGGGAATGACGACGATGTTGTTTTTGATCAAACAAATGTCCCGCGAGCACACGAAGTGATCCTTCCACGTCACGCGACCATCGCTGGAGGTCGGCTTCGTGCCCGGTTTGAGAGTGGCGAGCATGCGTTTCTCGCAAAACGCGGCCCAGGACTCGCCGCTCCAGCGATTGCCATCGAAGCCGACGACTTCCTTCACGAAATCCCACTTCCAGAGCTGCTGGCCTTCAAACGTCATCGCCAGCACCTGCGCCCCGAGCGTGGCCACATACACGCGATCCTTCGCCACGACCGGTGTGCTGAAAATCGGCTCATCACAGTCGATCTCGGCCACCACGGCTCCGCTGTCGCGATCCAGCACATAGTGAAAACCGGCTGTGGTGCCGAAATGCAGCCATTTTCCTGCGATGGCAGGCGAACTGACGTTGTTGACGTTTTGCTTGCCGCCCTTGCTTTGGAAGCGCCAGAGCTCTTTGAGCGTCTTCGCCTCAAAACAAGCCGCGCAGCCCGATCCATCGACCACATACACCTTGCCGCTCGCGACCACAGGCGACGTGTAAATGCCATCCGTCATCGCTACCGCGCCCTGCAGGCCGAGTTTCTCGACATCGAGGTCGATTTGCGCCGCATTGCCGCTGTGCGCGGCATTGAACATGAACTGCGGCCAGTCCTCGGCGGAGGCGTTCAGGCTGAAAGCGAGGGCGAGAGGCAGAAACAGGTGCTTCATGATCGGAGAATACGGACGCCCAGCAGCTTTTTCGCTGTTAGAAAGCGCCAGGACCAATGCCGCCTCAGTTCGGCGGCTCTTTCTTGCTGGAAATCCTTTCCCCCGTGGCTAAGGAGGCGTCCCGCTTTTCTCAATGGGCGGCTCTTTCTCATCTCCCCCATGCCCCGCACTTCAAAACAGGTCTGTGATCCCGTGGAAGCCGTCATCGACGACATCCGTGCCGGACGCATGGTGATCGTCACCGACGATGCCGACCGCGAAAACGAGGGCGATCTCATCTGTGCGGCGGAAAAGATCACGCCGGAGATGGTCACCTTCATGGTCCGCGAGGGGGCCGGTATGCTCTGCGTGGCCGTTTCGACGGAGATCGCCAAAAACCTTGGCCTCGAAAGCATGGTGCCGCAGAACCGTGAGGCCTTCACCACCGCCTTCACCGTCACCGTCGATGCCGCCAAGGGCATCACCACCGGCATCAGCGCTGCGGACCGCGCCCGCACCATCCGCCTGCTTGCCGATGCGAAGTCGCAGACCAAGGATTTCGTCCAACCCGGCCATATCAATCCGCTCGTCGCCAAACCCGGCGGTGTGTTGCGCCGCGCCGGCCACACGGAAGCCGCCACGGATCTGGCCCGTCTCGCCGGCCTTCGCGAAGCCGGTGTGCTCATCGAGATCATGAACGCCGATGGCACCATGGCCCGGCTGCCAGACCTCAAAAAGTTCGCCAAGAAGCACAAGCTCAAGATTTGCAGCATCGCCGACCTCATCGCGTATCGACGCAAGAGTGAAAAGCTGGTCGAAAAGATCGAAGTCGTAGACATGCCCACCGACTACGGCGAGTTCAAGCTGCACCTCTACAAGAGCCATCTCGACGGCATCCACCACGTCGCCCTCGTCAAAGGCGACATCAAAGGCAGCGAGCCCACGCTGGTCCGTGTGCACAGTGAGTGCCTCACCGGTGACATCTTTGCCTCACGTCGCTGCGATTGTGGCAGCCAGCTCCACGCTGCCATGCAGCACATCGAAAAGGTCGGCAAAGGCGTGATCATCTACATGCGCGGCCACGAAGGTCGCGGCATCGGCCTCCACGGCAAAATCATGGCCTACAAGCTCCAGGAGCAAGGCCTCGACACCGTCGAAGCCAATCTCAAGCTCGGCTTCCCGATGGATCTGCGTGATTACGGCATCGGTGCCCAGATCATCTACGACCTCGGCGTGCGGAAGATCCGCCTCATGACCAACAACCCGCGCAAGGTCATCGGTCTCGGCGGGCACAAGCTCGAAATCGTCGAGCAGGTGCCCGTCAAATCCCAGCCCAAGCCGGAAAACGCCCGCTACCTCGAAACGAAGAAGAAAAAGATGGGCCACAAGCTCTGACTCGCCGTCACTGCTGCGCCACCAGTCGTGCAGCTGTTCCGGCAAAGCCGTGGGTATGTGGATAAACGAGCGCGTGATTGTGTTTTTCGGCGTTCCCTCGTGAGGTGGCCTTGGCGGCTTCAAACTCGACCTGAGCGACTTGCTTGGCTTTGAAGAGATCCATCTGGATGCGGCTTTTCACGTTTGCAGCGCCGTCGCCGGTGGTTTCGATGGCGGAGAAGATGGCTGCAGGATATTTCGTGGTGATCAAGGACTGCACGCCATCGCTCACGCCGCTGGAGGGCATGCAGCCAAAGGGTTTCACGCTGACAACCATGTGCGCTTTCTTGTGCGTGACGGATTGGATGAGCTTGCCGATCTCCATGTGGCCTTCCCCACCGCGCAGGGCCACGTCGTAGTGCTGGTGGGAGATGGTGGCGATCTCGTCCATGTCCGGCAGCTTGTAGTGACGCAGGCCGATGAGCCGGGCGTAGAAGCCAAAGAGGCCGCGCATGGCTTTATCGGCCGACCAAAGGGTGAGGAGCTTCCGACGTGGATTTTTGCCATCGAGGCCGCCGTTGGCTTCGTCATCCTGAGGCAGCGTCATCCGCTGCTTGGTGTCCCACATGCCCTGCCAAAGCATGTAAAGCAGCCAGGCCGTCACGACTTGCACATCCACCTCTGCGCCTTCGGATTCGAGGAACTGCTGCAGCTTATAGTTCCCGTCACCCTCCGTCGTCATGGCCCAAAATTCACCGATGATGCTGACCTTCGGTTTGGCCTGCAAGCGGTTCACCGGAATGCTTTTCAAGAGCCTGCGGCAGCGCCAGAGGGCGAGGGGAACATTCCGGCGATGCTCCAGGGCTTCAGCGAGCGTGCGTTTGCAGTCCTCCAGCACACGATTCGTGCTGCCGGGCTCGATTTCATAAGGTCGAATGCGGTAACCGATGGCGTTGAGCACATCGCCAGCCATCACGGCTTTGATCAGGGCAAAGAAGAACTTGGGATTGAATTCGAGGCCGTTGTTTTCGCCCGTGGCCTGCTTCAGTCCGCCTTTCTGCTGGAAGAGCAGCACGCGGAAGCCATCAAAGCCGGCATCACGCAGCGCTTTGCGATACTCCGTGGCGTAAGTGCCAAAGCGGCAGGGGCCGCAGGCACCCGCAGTGACGAAAACGTGGGAGCGGATGATCTGCTCCGTGCTCATTCCTTGCTCGTCACGGAGGTGAATGAGGTGCTTCACCAAGTTACCGACGGTGAAGTAGGTGGGATTGCACTGGCCGCGATTGCCAAATTCTTTACCGAGGCGCAGCGCATCATTGTCCGGCACCTCCAGCGGTGTGACGCGGTAACCCACGCCGCGCAGTGCGGCCCCGATGAGCATGTCCTGCGCCCGTGTGAGGCCACCGCAAAGCAGCGTGGTGGAAGAGCGGTCGGCTTTGACGAAGGTCTGCGGATTGGTATCACGCCAGTGCTCGACCGGTTTGGAGTCCAAGCCCAAGCGGGCACGCTCCTTCGCCTCGAACTCGCGGAGCTCCTTCTCGATGTCGGCGTGCGTTAATGAGCGCAGGTTGGGCAACTGTGCGGCGTGCATGAGCAGCAGGAGGTGGTTTGAGGTTTGACGGGCGTGTCGATGACAAAACGGTGGCCATTCACAAGGGCGAGGGCGGTTTCACGGGCGCTGTGGGGCTGTGTATCGCCCATGGCGTCAAAGGTAAAGTCACGATCCGGTAGCTCGACGGTGATGTCGGCGTCGAGATAGGCCTGGTAGGCCTCGTTCATGAGCTGCACGTCGGCTTCGCGGGCGAGTTGCTCTCGCTGGATGGCGAGCAGTTCGCGGCGCTTCTCGGCGACGCGTTGTTCGAGTTCGCTGCGGTTCGCGGCGGCTTGTTTGAGCTTCTCTTCGTGGAGCTTGAGCGTGTGCGCGTAGGTTTTGACGCGGATGAGGATGCTGCCGCCGGGTTTGTTCGCGTCGATGTCGTGCAGATTCATCGCGGGTGTGGCGGTGGCGCTGAGGATGTGGTCGATGAGGCCGTAAGTCGGCGCGTCGTGACCGCATTTGAAGCTGGAAAGGTCCAGCACGACGAGGTTCGGATGCCGTGCGGCGAGTTTGGCGGCCCAGACTTTCTGCACGCTGTTCGCGGAGTAGTTTTCCGGCCACACATCGGAGGTGGAGAGCGGTGAATCGACCATGCCGCGGCGCAAATCATCGGCAAAGAAGCGCTCCAGCCATTCCGGCTCCTTCGGAATGGAGCGGATCGAAAGCACGGGATAACCCAGCGCCTGAAACTCATCGAGCACGCCATGATTGAGGCCGGGGTCGTTGTGATAAGGACGGCCGAGCAACAGCAAACCGGGCCGATTTTCGTCTTCGAGTTGCGCGAGCACTTCGGAGCCTTTGCGCTGCATTTCGGCATCAAATCGCTTCAAAGCCTCGAAACCCTGATTCACGGCGAATTCGCATTCGTCGTGGGTGACGCGGAGTTTTTCGCCCCAGGCCTCGAAAAGCTGTTTCACGAGGTAATTCGGCTCCGTGAGCGTCACCGCGGCATCGACGTATTCGACACCAGCTCTCGCAAAGAAGTCCACTTCCTTCGTGAAGGCCGCGCGGATGACTTTTGGGGCTCCGGCGACGATGGGGCACGAGGTCGAATCCATCACGCCGGAGACGAAGGTCGGCAGGTGCGTGATGCAGGGGAAGAAGAGGTAGTTCAGCTGCTTCTCGCGGCTTTTGTGATGCAGCAGGTGATGGATGTGCGCCTGCGTGACCTTGGAAGGAAAACAGGGATCGATGGAGCCGTATTTGCCGCCTTCGGACCACATCTCCGGTGTGGTGACATCGGAGAAAACGATGTTCGCGGATGGAATGCCGAGCGTTTCGAAAAACACCCGCCACAGCGGCGCCGTGGAATACAGATTTAACACCCGCGGAATGCCGATGCGGATGGTTTGGCGAAAGGCGTGATCTTCCGCGCTGCTGCGCTGCATGCGGCGCGTCACGCTCACCTTTCTCGCCGTGCCAAGCCAGTTGCGGCGTGTTTCGTTTCGCGTGAGCGGCGCACCGGGCTCGGGCAGCGGCGCAGGCTTGTAAAAGCTCTGGAAGGCGAGCTTCGATTCGTAATCGACGAGGTTCGGATACTTCGCTTTGAGCTGTTTGCGGCGCTGGGCGAGCTCTTTGAGCTTCTCCTTCGATTCGACGGTGCCGTTCTCGCATGAGAAGCCGGAGATGTAGCGGCTGGTGCGTCCGCTGGCGGCTTTGGTGTCGATGAACGTGCGTTTGCAGTGGTTCGGGCAGAAGTGGCAGACGGTGTCGGCGTCGTTCCGCGAGGTGAAGGAGAGGTCGATGGCCGCATCAAGGCCGATGAAGGTGCTTTTGCCGCGCTGAAGCACGACGCGGCGTGCTTCGAGAGCCGCGCCGAGCGCTCCAGCCTCGCCGGGATGCGGATGCACGTGGATGACGGCCTCCGGCACGCGTTCGAGGATGTAGTCGTGCTGTGCTTTGACGGCGGCGAGGTTGTATTGCGTGCCGCCTTGCAAAACAAAGGTGCGACCCAGCGCGGCCATGCGAGGCACCTGCGCGACGTATTGCCAGACATTCTTCGGCAGCACGAGGGCGAGTCCGGCGAGCAGTTCTTCGCGGGAGAAACCTTCTTTTTGAAACGTGACGCGGTCGGTGTCGAGGAACACGGCGCAGCCGTAGCTGAACTTCGGGCTCAACTTCGCGCCGAAGGCGGCATCGGCGTAGTCTTTGACCGATACGCCGAATTGCGCGGCCATCGCTTGAAGCAGCATGCCATTGCCGGCGCTGCATTGATTCGAGAGACGGAAGCTGGAGATCTGGCCGTGGGTGACGAAGAGCACCTTGATGTCTTGCCCGCCGATGTCGCAGATGACGTCCACCTTGTCGAAGAAGCGTGTGGAGGCCATGCCGTGCGCGACGGTTTCGACGATGTTCGCATCGGCGGCGAGAGACTCTTCCAACACATCCGCCGCGTAACCGGTGGCACCGAAACCGAGCACGTCGAGCGTGCAGCTTTGCTGCGCGATGTCGTTTTTGAGCAGCGTGAGCAGTTCCTTCGTGTCGGCGATGGGATTGCCTTTGGAAAGCATGTACTGCTTGCAGAGGATGTCGCCGTTTTCGTCGATGAGCACGGCTTTGGACGAGGTGGAGCCGCCATCGAGGCCGATGTAGCCGCGCACGATGCTGCTGGGAGCAAACGTGGCCGCTTTGAAGGGTGGGATGCGATATTTTTCCGCGAAGGCAGCGAGTTCATCGGCATCGCGAACGAGCGGCGGGCCTGCGGAGGCTCCGAGACGTGCGGCGCGGCCATGCAGGATGAAGGTTTCGAGGTCAGCGAGCCCGCGATAGACGCCGATGTGCTCCGGCTCGTGCATGCCGTAGATGGCGGCACCGAAGGCGGCGTAGAGATCGGAGTTTGGTGGGACGAAGATGAGCTTCGTGAGGTCGTCCTCAGGAAACGTGTGGCCGCGTTCCTTCCAGGTCTCGACGATGCGCTGACGCCAGCAGTGTTGAAAGAATTTGAGGTAGGTGTTTGGCCCGCCGAGCAGGACGACGCTGTGCAGGAGCGTGTTTCCCCGCGTGAGCACGGAGAGGTTTTGCATCACGATGGCATTGGCGAGCGAGCAGAGAATCTCACGCGATGGGATGCCCGATTTGACGAGATTGACGATGTCGGTCTCCGCAAAGACACCGCACTTCGCGGCGACGGGATGCAGTTTGGAGTCGTCCCAGGCCATGCTGCCGATGTCGCGCGGATCGAGGCCGAGTTTGACGAGGCATTTGTCGATGGTGGCACCGGTGCCGGAGGCGCATTTGTCGTTCATCGAGGCGATGGCGCGTTTGGAGCCGTTTTCGCCGCTGGCTTTGTAGATGATGATTTTCGCATCCTGTCCACCCAGCTCGATGACGCTGCCCGCTTCAGGATGGAGGCGATCCACGGCCATGGTGACCGCATTGACCTCCTGCACGAACTTCGCACCGAGTGGCTGCGTGAGCGGTTCCGCACCAGAACCGGTCATGAAGATGCGAGCGATGCCAGGAAAGGCTGCAGAGGCCGCTTGGAGCTGCTCCATGACTTTCTCCGCCTGCTTCGTCTCATGTCGCCGGTAGTCGGACCAGAGGATGCGCTGCGTTTTTGGATCCACGAGCACGGTTTTCACCGTCGTGGAACCAACATCCACACCGAGAACGAGATTTGAAGCTGTGGATGCAGGCGCGTTCTGCATGAGATGGCATCAGAGAACAGGATCAGGGAAGGTCAAATGACGCTTTCTCGCGAGGAACAAACCAGCGGCTGTAAGCACGATGCAAAGCCAGCCAAACCACTCGCCATGGCGGAGGTAGAAGGTGGTGGAGCCATCGGTGATGAGAGGGATGGTGCCGGTCAAGGTTTCGCGGGTGTACTGGCCGGTTTGGGCAATGAGGCGACCGGCGGGATCGACGAGGGCGCTGATGCCGGTGGTGGTGGAGCGGATGAGGGCACGGCGTGTCTCGATGGCACGGAAGGTGGCGAGAGCGAGGTGGGTGCGTGGCTCATGGGTATCGCCAAACCAAGCGTCGTTGGTGACATTGAAGAGGGCGTGGGCGGGACCGGAGTGCTGCCAAATTTCGCGGAGACGGGCGGGCTGGATGTCTTCGTAGCAAATGGTGGGCAGAAAGGTGGCACCAGCGGCCTGGAGGTGATCCAGCGAGTGACCGGGAAGCATGTTTCCGGTATGCGGCAGCCATTGGCGAAGCCTGGGGAACTGCTTTTCAAAGGGGATCATCTCACCAAAGGCCAGGAGGCTGCGCTTGTCGTAGCGGGAGTTGATCTGCCCTTCGGGAGTGATGGCGAGGAGGGAGTTGAAGGGGCGGCTGTCGTAGGTGCGGGTGACGGCACCGGCGAGCAGCGGTACCGGCGGGCGCATGGCTTTGGGTACCTCAGTGACATCGCGGCGGATGGGCAGGGTGATGGCGCTTTCGGGCCAGACGATGAGTTCGGGGCGAGGGACGGTTTGATTGAGCGCCCAAGACATGGCGTGGTGCTCACGAAAGGCTTCGAAGGCGTTTTTTTGAGTCTGTAGGCTGAGATTGGGTTGGATGAGGGCGACGCGGAGCTGGCGTGCGGAGGCGGAGTGTCGGTCGATTTCTCGCAGGCGGACTAGGCCGTAGCCCAGGACGAGAACGAAGGCGGCGAGAGGGATGATCCAGCGGCGGTGGAGGCAGGGGCGTCGCTGGTAGCGACTCTCGATGAGCTCATAAACGGCTCCATTAAGCAGCGCGATGAGGGCGGTAAGACCGAGCAGGCCAGTGATCTCCACGATCTGCGTGATGGCGGTGAAGCGATACTGCGACGCGCTGATGTTGTAGGGGAAGATGTTCGGAAAAATCAGCTCGATGGCCGGATTGACGAAGGCGAGACTCCAAACGGGCGCAATGCCGCGTGAGCGGAAAAACTGCGTCAAAGCGAGCATGAGGCCGAACGAGACTCCCAAGCAGGCGCAGACGAAAAAGGCCCCGCTCCAGGCGGTGAGGGCCGAAAAGCCGCCAAAGACCGAAAACGTGTGTCCCAGCCAGTAGTAACCACCGAAGTAGCCAATGACGCCATAGACCATGGCGATGGGAAAGGCTCTGCGCGGCGGCAAATCATGCACCGCGAGCAAGACAGGCACTTTGACAATCCAGGTGAGAGGGAAGAGGCCGAAACCCGTGAAGCCCAAAGATTCCAGCAAGCCGGAAAGCAGGCTGAGAGCGAGACGCGTGCGGATGCTCATGCCTGCGGGTTTGATTCTCCAGGCTTAATCAGCTGGAAATCAGGGAACGCCAGGGTGCCGAGCATGTTGCGGCTGCGGACTTCCTGATTGGCGCAATCACTGCGATTCGAGACAAAGGCCAAGTCGAAATACAGGGTTCTGCCGATGGTGGTGCGCCAGTCGGCTGCGCGAGTGGTGTCCATCAGCCAGTCATCCTGCTCGACCTCTCCAACCTGTATGCTAGCCTCCTGGGCTGGCACCAGCACTGCGGAAAAAAGGAAGGCAGTGAGCAAAAGCAGGTTCTTCATGGTGAGTATGGAGTGTGAGGCCCTATTTAGTTAAAATTAGTCAAATATATGTCAATTCTAAATCTCTCTCCAGCACGACACAGAAAGCTCCCGGCACAATGCGCCCTGCACGACTAGATCCGGCATTCAGCCCTCCGAATCCCAAGCATCGCAGCGGGCACTTACGGGCGACATTTGATGTGAGAAAGTGCCCTGAGATGACCATCCCGGGCATCGAATGGGCAAGCTAACATTGCCAGCACCCAAAATGGGGTTATGAACAAGGTTCTTCCCCCCACATGTCTCAGTTTGCCCCCGCCCGTCCCCGCCCGCTCGACACGCCGGTCTCCATTGCCGTTGTCGCCAGCATGTACAACAACCAGTTTGTGCAGGGGCTGGTGAATGCCGTTGCGGCCGAACTGGAGGACCTCGCGCCGCAGGCCACGGTGGATGTGTATCGCGTGCCGGGAGCCTTTGAAATTCCCGTCACCACCGAGCTCGTACTGCGCAATTCGAAGCCGGATGCCATCATCGCCTTGGGCGTGATCATCCGCGGCAGCACGCAGCATGCGGACCTCGTGGGCAGCAGCGTCACGCAGGCCGTGCAGGACATGGCGGTGCGTCATTGCACGCCCATTGTGCATGAGGTGCTGCTCGTGGATGACGCGGAGCAGGCCGAGGAGCGCTGCCTGGGAGCCACCATCAACCGCGGCACAGAAGCTGCCCGCGTGTGCGTGCAGATGATCAATCTCTTCGCCAAAATGCGTGCCGGATTCGCCGGTGAAACCGAACTCGCCTGATCCACACCACCATGGGAAAACGCCGCGAAGGCCGCGAAGCCGCCGTCCAATACCTCTTTGCCCGCGATATGCATGGCGAGAAGGCCGATGAAGGCCAGCTCGACGCGTTCTGGTCCATCCACACGGCCAAAACCTCCACCCGCACCTATGCGGAGAGCCTCATCCAAGGCGTGCTCGCCAATCTGCCCACCATCGATGAGCACATCCGGGGCTCGATCCTGAATTTCAGTTTCGAGCGGCTCGCCAGCGTCGATCGCAATGTGCTCCGTTTGGCCGTCTATGAACTCGCCTACTGCCCTGAGGTGCCGGGGCCGGTCATCCTCAATGAAGCCATCGAAGTGGCCAAAGCCCTCAGCGCGGGTGAATCCGGCTCTTTCGTGAATGGCGTCCTCGATCGCCTCGCGAAGAAGCTGCGATCCAACGAGCCCAAGTACTCCAAACCCGCGCCAGCACCGAAGGAGGACTGATCATGGCCGGTTTCTTCAAATCCCTGCTTCAGCGCTTCACCAAGCCCGATATCGATTGGGACGACCTCGAAGCCTCACTCATCAGCGGCGACCTCGGCCCGCGTCTGGCGCTTCAAATCGTCGCCGACCTCAAAGCGCAGCAGCGGAAGCTCCACGGCGCGGATATCGTCCAGGTGGCCCGCGAGCATGTACGGAAGATTTTGCCCGAAACGGTCCCACAGATCACCCCGCTCGAAGGAAAGCCGAAAGTGCTCCTCATTGTCGGCGTGAACGGCACCGGCAAAACCACCTCCACCGCCAAGCTTGCCCACGTTTTGCACCACCGAGGCCACAAGGTCGTCCTCGCCGCCGCAGATACCTTCCGTGCCGCTGCGGTCGAGCAGCTCACCGTTTGGAGTGAGCGCCTCGGCATTCCGCTCGTCAAAGGCCCGCCGAACTGCGATCCGGCCTCGGTGTGCTTCGACGGCTATGAAAAAGCCGTCAAAGAGAAGGCCGATTTCCTCATCTGCGACACCGCCGGCCGTCTCCACACGAAGCACAACCTCATGGAGGAGCTGAAGAAGATTCACCGCATCCTTGGCCGTCGCGATGAGACCTCCCCGCACGAGGTTTTGCTCGTCTGCGACGCCACCACCGGCGGCAATGCCCTCTCCCAAGCCCGCGAATTCCACAAAGTCATCCCGCTCACCGGCGTCATCGTCACCAAACTCGATGGCAGCGGCAAAGGCGGCGTTTTGGTCGCCATTCAGCAGGAACTCGGCGTCCCCACCCGCTTCATCGGCCTCGGTGAAAAGGTGGAAGACTTCCAGCCCTTTGATTCGAAGCGGTTCGTGGAAGAGCTGCTGTAGAGGCGGCTCGTTTTCGTTTTCGTCTTCGTCCTCGTTCTCCTACTCGAACTCGTGCTCGACTCAGGCGCTGAGTTTCAAGTTTCAAGTTTCAAGTTTCAAGTTTCAAGTTTCAGGTTTCAAGTCATGACACCACCGCGACATCGGTGGAAGCCAAACGAGCCGAAGCGAAGATCGCCTCGGCTCGTGCAATGGTTTTTTTGCGCAATGCCATTTTTGCCTCTTGGAGGCATCTCAAATCACGCGAACTGCGTGTAGAGCTTCAGCTCAGCGATGCGCTGGGCGACATCGAGCGGGGTCACCGTCTGAAGTTTGTGCGTGCTGAAGGCCTCGCAGGTGTAGCTGGCCACGACGCTTCCATGCACGACGGCAGATTTGAGGTCGTCAAAGGTGGGCTTGGTCTTGCCGTGGGCCGAGAGCCAGCCGACGAGGCCGCCGAGGAAGCTATCCCCCGCACCGGTGGGATCAAAGACGGAGTGCAACGGGTAGGCAGAGCAGGAGAAGAAGTGCTCCTTCTTTTCGCCGAAGAGGTAGCTGCCATGCTCGCCACGCTTCACGATGACGAACTTCGGACCTTTGGCGAGTAGCTTGCGGCCCGCCTCGACGAGGTTCGTGGTGCCGGCGAATTCCTTGGCCTCGCCGTCGTTGATGACGAGAAGGTCGATGCCTTTGAGCACATCGTGGAGACGCTCATTGGCGATGTTGATCCAAAGATCCATCGTATCGGCGGCGATGAAATCAGCGCCCTCGCACTGGTCGAGCATCTGCATCTGGTTTTCGGGATGCATGTTGGCCGCCACGGCGATCTTGGCACGGCGGGCAACCGCCGGAAGATTCACGGTCCAGTTTTCAAGCACGTTCACCGCCACGTTGTGGGTGGTGCGATTGTTCATGTCCTCGTGGTATTCGCCGGTCCAGGTGAAGGACGCGCCGCTGCTGCGCTCCAGGCCGCTGGTATCCACGCCATGACTGGAGAGCATCTCAAGGTGCTGCGGGGGGAAATCGTGGCCGATGATGCCGACGAGATGCACGGGCTTCACAAAGACGCTCGCAGCGAGGGCGGCATAGCTGGCGGAGCCTCCGAGCAGGTTTTTTTGCTCATCCTGAGGAGTTTTGACATTATCAAGGGCGACGCTGCCTGCGATGACGACGGACATGAGAGGTTAGGGAAGGTGAAGTGTTTAATTCTTGCCCAACCGGCGGCATGCTCCTAAAACGAAGCCGTGCCGGAAAGGGCCGCCGATCTTCGGTTTGCCCCCCGTCCTGTCAAGCAGCACCTCCGCCCGCCCTGTCATGCGTTTGAGTCTTTTCTTTCTCATGGTCATCCTCCTTCCGGTGGCGGCGGTGGCTCACGCTTACTTCATCGCCTTTCATCGGCTGCCGCTTCTGCGCAGCGAGGTCATTGGCATTCTCGAAAAGGCTGGCGTGCAGTCCCCGAAGGTCGATCTCGCCTTTCTCGACATCGACATCGCGGGCGAAGCTCCCTCCCCACAGGTCCACCAGCAGGTCGTGGAATCCATCCGCCGCATCGGCCCCCTGCGGCTGAAGCCTGGTGCGGACCGCCTGCATGTGAATGCCAGCGTGAAAGCCCACCTGCATGAGAAACGCCTGCGCCTCACTGGCTGGCTACCTGAGCAGAAGGATACCGAAAAGCTCTCCCGCATCCTCTCGGAACTGCGACCGGATTTGATCCTCGATACCACCGATCTCCAACACGCCCCTGAAGTGCGCTGGCCGACGGATTTCAAACCGCCGCTGGATGCCGCGAATGCCTTTCTCAGTCCCATCCTCGATCACCTGCGCATCCCGGCCGAATTGAAGATCGAGTTTCAAGACGGCACGCTGCGGCTCACCGGCATGCTGCCGGATGGCGGGCTGAAAGAGGAGATCATTTCCGCCCTTGCTGGCGATTCGGGAGCCTCGGAGATCGATCCCTCAGCGCTCATCGCCAGCCCGCATGTCAAAGCCGCTCCCTTTGCGAAAAAGAAAGCGCTAGCCGCCTTCCTCGCGAGCTTTTTCTCCGCGCCACCGCCACGAGGTTTCGAGATCAAAGACCAAGGCCGCCCCAAGCTCACCGGCATCGCCACCCGAAAGCTAGAGAGTGAATGGCTCACCCTGCTGCGCCCCGTGACGGGGGCTGCCCAGGTGGATTCGCAGCTCATTCTGCTGCCCTCGCTCTATCACCAGCCTGACTACCAGCCCCGCTCACCGCTGCCTCCAGACATGCTTGATCAACTCCGCGAGGTGCTCCACGGCATGACCATCTCCTTTGAATCAGGCAGCTCCACTCTCCCGCCGCTGGATCAGACAAAGCTCGCGGCGCTCGCCCCCTCGCTGCTCGCCGCAGGCCCCGCCCTCGGCCTCATCATCGGCGGTCATCCTGAGCCCCTCGGCGATGCAGCCCAAGAGGCCGCGATGGCAAAAAACCGCGCCGAAACCGTGCTCTCCTTTCTCATCGAGCAGGGCGTCCCTGCCACAGACATCACGGCAACAGCCTTTGAGCCCGTCCCCCCTGGATCCCCGGCGGCACCTGACATGCCACGAAGCGTCGAAATCCTCGTCAAATAACCAGCCATGCCACTCGACCTTCAATCTCTCTCGACAGACACGCTGCTCTACATGCTCATGCATAGTGGCGTCTTCGTCGCCATCATGGGGGCGGTGTTCTTCCTCATCGGCCTCCTTTTCGGCCATGCCACTTGGGGACGCTTCAAAACGCAGTCACGCCTGCTCGCTCGCGAAATCGAGCAGCAGCGCCACGAGATCGCCACCCTGAAGCGCAAGCTCGGAGAGCATTCCATCAAACCTGGCAGCGTTTCACTCGCCACCGATTCCATCCCCCTGCCCTCCGCTGGCCGTGAGCCCTCCACCAGCGACCTCCCTCCGCCCGAGCCATCCCCTGCAAATCACACGCCGCCTCCACCGCCCTCCCCTGCCCTGCCCGCCGAAGTCATCAACGACAGCCTCACTCCCACCGAACCACCTACCGCGAGCATCTCCGCGAAAACCAAAGCCACCAAGGCGAAGACCACCATCAAAGCCAAGCCCGCCGAGCCCAAGATCGCCATCGAACCTATCCCCGCTCACATTGAGCCCCCTGCGCCTCTGTCAGAAACACCCGCTGCCCCATCCCCGCTCGCTGCCATCATCGCTCCGCATGCCGCGCCCGCCCTTCCGAAGCCTGAAAAGCCGGCGCCTGAGTCCCTCGCCACCGCCGTCGAGTCCCTCGACATCATTCCTGCTTTGCCCGAGCTACCGAGTGCCACCGCCCCCACCGAGGTCAAACCCGAGCACGATGCCAAACTCGGTCTCGTTTACAAAACACCCCCACCGAAGCACGACGACCTCACCGCTTTAAAAGGCATCGCCAAAGTGCTCGAACAGCGTCTCCACGAATTCGGCATCTACACCTACGAGCAAATCGCCGCATGGACCGAGGATCAGATCAAAGAATTCTCCTCCCGCCTCGCCTTCAAAGACCGTATCCATCGCGAAAAATGGGTCGAACAGGCTCAAAAGCTCCTCTCAGGGAAAACAACCCATTCATGATTCACTCGTTCGCCGTCTCGCTTCTCCTTTTCTTCGCCATTCTCACCCACGCAGCCGCCGAGGCGGTGCCCGTGGTCATCGTCCCAGGCCAAGGAATCTCTCGTGGCGGTCAGCCTTACTTCGTCAAAGGCGCAGGAGGTGAGAAGCATCTCGATGCACTGGTGGCCGCGGGCGGCAACAGCCTCCGCACCTGGACCACAAACGGCCTCGATGAGATTCTCGACACCGCGCAGAAGCGCGGCCTCACGGTGTGCGCGGGCATCTGGCTGGAGCCGGAGTGCCATTGGTTCTCGTATTCCAACACGAAGCACTGCGCGAAGCAGATCGCGCGAGTCGTGAATGAGGTCGTGAAGCATCGCGACCATCCCGCGCTGCTGTTTTGGGGCCTGGGCAACGAAGTCGAGGGCGATGGCAACAATGCGGCGTATTGGAAGCAGCTCGAAGTGCTCGCACAGATCGTGAAGCAACTCGATCCGGCGCATCCGACCTTCACCGCGGTGGCAGGACTTTCGCCGGACAAGGCGAAAGGTCTCAATGAACACACGCCAAGCCTCGACTTCGTCGGCATCAACACCTATGCCGCGCTGCCGTCATTGCGGAAGCATCTGGAGAAGGTCGAGTGGAAGCGCCCGTGGGTGGTCACTGAATTTGGTGCGCAGGGCTTTTGGGAAAGCCCGCGTGCGCCGTGGGGGGCGCCGATCGAGCAAACGAGCGGCAACAAAACCAAGACGATCCGCAAAGGCTACGAAGCCGCGATCCAGCCCGGCGGCGATTGCTGGGGCGGCTATGTGTTTCTCTGGGGACAAAAACAAGAGGCCACCTCGACATGGTTTGGCATCTTCACCGAGCAGGGCGAGTCCACCGCCGTGCTCGATGTGATGCATGAACTTTGGAAAGGCTCGCCGCCGCCCGAGCGAGCGCCGGACATCGCCACGCTCACGAGTGAGGCCGCGAAGAAGGAAATCGCCCCTGGCAGTGAATTCCAAGCGCAAGCCGCAGCCACCGATCCCGATGGCGACGCGCTCAGCTGGCACTGGACCGTCACCGTCGAAAGCGCCGGCCGCAACGAGCAAGGCCGAGAACGCCCCACCAAGCCGCTGCCCGAATGCATCGTCAAAACCGAAGGCCCCCACGCCACCTTCCGCGCCCCGAAAAAGCCCGGCGACTACCGCGTCCACCTCCGCGTGACCGACACGCATCAACGCGCCGCGACGGCGAACTTCCCCTTCAAGGTCGGCGGTGAATGATCTGAAGTGCTGTTTTAGGGCTTCTCGATCTCCTGCCGCGTCGCGATGGGCACATAGCCGATCTCAAAACCCTTCGGCGGAGTGAGGATGAGTGCGGGATCAATGTCTGCCAGCTTGCCGAGATCGGGTGGCGTGAGGTAATCGCGATCCGTCGTCCAGGCGCGATGCAGTTTCTCGACGCGTTGCTGCACCTGCTCGCGTTCTTCGGGTGTGAGGTCGGCATTGAGCATCGCGGGTTGGTCGGCGAAGCGATACCAGGAATACGTGACCGTGCTGCCATCGCCGAGTTTGGCTTTGAAGGGACCGGCGACGGGGCCGGGTTTTTTCCAGCAACTGTTCGCATTGTCGGGTGTCGTGCGTGGCTCCTGCGGCTTTTCTTGAGGCGTTTCAAAGCGGTGCCGGGTGAGTTTGGCGTCGGCAGGTGCTTGTTTGGCATCCATCACCTGCCACAGCGGCTTGCCGCGAGGATTGATGCCGAGTTCGTAATACTCGGGCAGGACGACGAGCGAGCCTTCGCGGCGGGTGAGCTGCTCGTTCCACTTGTAGCCAAACGTGATCGGATTGGGCGTAAACGAGGTGGCGAAGGCATTCCAGGCGAGCGGCGTCTTGTCATCGCGCTTCGTTCCAGGCGGGTAAATGCTCCAATTCGAGCCGCCGCCGCTGCGGAAGGTATGAATCACCGCGGCCTCGGGCTTGATCTTGCCATCCGCTGCCGCGCCGCCGTCAAACCACCGCTGCACCTCCTCCCACAGCGCCTCTTTTTTGTATGCGGTGAGTCGATGCAGCACCGTGGACGTGCCATCCGCGCCGATGGGGAAACGTGTCGGCGCGACGCGTGCTTGTTTGTCGGTCAAAATGGCGGGCACATGCTGCGTCTCCATCTGGATGGCTTTGTTCGGCCCGGCAGGACGTGAATCGAGCAGCAGTCCGGCCCACTCCGGATGCTCGATGAGCGCTTGCGACCAGAAGAATGGCGTGAAGAAAGCCACGGGGCCTTTGAAGTTCCCGGTGTTCAAGAAGAGCGTCCAGCAATGGTTGCCCGTTGGCACGTTTTTGCCTGCGGTGGTGCTCTTTTGATTCGTGAGCGGCAGTGGCAGGTAGCCGTAACCGAAAAGCTCGCCGCTGGTGCCTTGCTTGAGGTTCAAACCATCGAGCGGCATCAGCAACCACGGGCTGAGCTGCGCCACGCCATACTGCCCGCGCGGCTTTTCCCAGGTGCCCGCTCCGTAGCCCGGTCCGTTCGCGATCACCGAGAAATTCGGCCCTACGCCTCCCATGATGAACTTCGGTGTGATCGTCGGAAAATGCGTGTCACGCCACCAGCCGAGCCCGCCCTCGATGTCCGTGTAACATTTCTCTTTCGGCTTCTCCGCCTCCGACCACTGTGGATGCATCCACGTCCCGCAAAGCCCCGTCTGAAACCGATGCCCCGGATAGGTGCCCACCAGCGGCCAAGCTGCGGCATACAACGAGAAGCCGCCATTGAACTCCTCCGGCACTTTCTCCGCCGGACCAAAGAGATAACCAGCCATCTCGCCTTCTTGAACTTCGGTGGACAAGAGCAGCGAAGGCAGGGCGATTGTGGCGACGAGAGCGAAGAGAGCTTTCATGCGTTTCTCTTTGGCACAGAAAGCGCGGTTGTCTTGGCCCTGATGGCTGCCGAAACTTCTTTCGTGTCTGTCAAGACGGCTGATGGCCGCCACGTCGAGTTGAGCGCAAAGAAATCCGACAAGCCCTACGCCCCAAAGTGAGGCTCACACGTCGATCACCGGTCTGGAGCCGGATTTCGATTTGGCGGCCAGCCATTGCTTGTACTTTTCGAGATCCTGCTCCACGAGCTTGAGGCAGAAGGCGATCACCGCCGCGTCATCAAGGTAGCCCAGGCCGGGGATGACATCTGGAAACAGATCCGCCGGATTCAGCACATACAGCAAGGCCAGCGCCACCGCCGCGATGGCCCAGTAAGGCGTCTCGCGATACCGCCCTGCCGCGAAGTCTTTGACGAGGCTGAGCATGACCTTCGCCTGCTCAAAAAACTGCTTCAGCTTCGGCAGCTTCCCCTCGATGTCGTTGGCACGTTGGGTGACCTTTTCGATGCTGACATCGTGGTTGTGACCGGGTTCGGGAGAGGCGGGCGTGCTCATGGCGGAAATGAAAAGCAGGCGAGGGGTTTGTTCAATGCCGTGTTTGACGATCTGGAGCGCAGCACTAACCTTCCAGCATGAAAGCCATCGCCTACTCGAAAGTCAAAAACAGCCTCGCCGATACCATGCAGGAGGTTTGCCGTGACCGGCTGCCGGTGGTGATCCAGCGTGGCAAGCAGGAGGCTGTGGTCATGGTCAGTCTGGCGGATTACAGCAGCCTAGAGGAGACAGCCTACCTCCTGCGTTCTCCTGCGAATGCCCGACGGCTTCGTCGTTCTCTTTCGGATCTGAATCGCCGCAAAGGCATGCAGGTGGACATCAAGTCTCTGGCATGAACTTGCTTTTCTCGCCAGACGCCTGGGAGGATTGTCTGCACTGGCAGCAGACGGACAAAGCCATCGTGAAACGCATCCATTTGATCATCAAGGATGTCATTCGCACGCCATTCACCGGCATTGGCAAGCAGGAGCCGCTGCGCCATGATTTCGCCGGTTGCTGGTCTCGACGTATCACCGATGAGCACCGGCTGGCTTACCGGGTGACAGACACAGCGGTCGAACTGTTACAATTGCGCTACCATTATTGATTGGCCTTCCATGACCTTCACCATTCAGCGTTTTCGATTTCACGTTTTGCCGATGCGGCTGCGGTTTCCGTTTAAATATGGGATCGCGAGCATGACGGTGGTGCCGCATGTGTTTGTGAAGGTGGACCTGGTGGTGAACGGTCGCGAGGTGAGCGGGCTGAGCAGCGAGGGGCTGGCGTTGAAGTGGTTCACGAAGAACCCGGAGACGCCGTTCGAGGCGGATCTGTGCGAGATGATCGCGGTGATTCAAAATGCCTCGCGCATCGCGAGGCTGGCGGCGGAGAAGGCGACGGGCTTTTTTGCGTGGTGGCAGGCTTTGTATGCGGAGCAGTGCAACTGGGCCAAAATCCGCGAGGTGCCACCGCTGCTGGCGAACCTGGGCGTGAGCCTAATGGAGCGGGCGGTGCTGGATGGGATCTGCAAGGCGCTCGGCAGGCCGCTGCATGCGGTGTTGGGCTCGGAGGAGCTGGGGATTGATCTGAGTGCGGTGCGTGGCATGAAGGTAGGCAAGGCGCTGGTGGATCGTCCGCTGGAGCGGGTGCATGTGCGGCACACGGTGGGCCTGGGTGATGAACTGAGGGCGAGTGAGATTCCAGAAGCAGAACGGGTGAACGACGGGCTGCCGCAGGCGCTGGATGAGTCGATCCGGGCTTACGGGCTGTCGTTTTTCAAGATCAAGATCTGCGGGAAGGCGGAGAAGGATGTGCCAAGGCTTCGCGAGGTGACTCGCCTCCTGATGGAGAACTGCCCGCAGGGCTTCAAGACGACGCTGGATGGCAACGAGCAGTTCGATGCCCTCGCGAGCTTTCGCGATTACTATGCGATGCTGCGGGCGGAGAAGGCGCTGGAGCCGTTGTTTGCGCAGCTGCTGCTGATCGAGCAGCCGCTGCACCGGGCGAAGGCGCTGGGAGATGAGATGGCGGCGCTGCGGGAGTGGAAGGACCTGCCGGGCATGATCATCGACGAAAGCGATGGCTCGCTGGACGATCTGCCGCGGGCGCTGGAGCTGGGCTATCGCGGCACGAGCCACAAGAATTGCAAAGGCATCGTGAAGGGCCTGGCGAATGCGGCGTTGCTGCGCACGCGCCCGGATTCGATCCTGAGCGGCGAGGACCTGTGCAGCATCGGTCCGGTGGCGATGCTGCAAGACGTGGCGATGCAGGCGGCGCTGGGTGTTTCCCATGTGGAGCGGAATGGTCACCACTACCTCCGTGGCTTGAGTGCGTATCCTGAGGCCTTGCAACGCGCTGTTTTAACAGCGCATGGCGGACTTTATGAACGGCACGCGGCAGGTTTTCCGGTGCTGCGGATCGACAAGGGTCAGATGGATCTCACGAGCGTGAATGCGGCCCCTTTTGGCTGCGGCGCGATTGTGAGCATGGAGCCGTATGAGGCGCTGGATGCGTGGATCAAGCGGGGTGGGCTGGGGGAGTTGTGAGCTGCGAGAGGTGAGACGTTAGAGGTCAGAGGTCAGCAGTGTCAGTCCAGTCAATCAGGTCAAAGGGGCCTGCGAAGCCTTGACCTTTCCCGAAGCCCGTGACACGGCGAGATCCTCGCTATCGTTGAACCACATGAAAATCCCTCCCGCGCTGCTGCTGCTCGTTTTGATCCTCTGCGGAGGTGTGGCGGCGTTTTTTTTGAGCGGTGAAAAGACCGCGCCAGTGGCGGAAGGGGCACTTTTGAGTGATCGCGGCAAAGGCGGCGAGACCGTGGAGGATTTAAAGAAGCAGATCGATTTGCTGTTGGGCCAGAACGAGTATCTGCAAGGTCAGGTGCAGGTACTGCAGGATGAGAATGCCCAACTCATTCAGAAGCTGGGCACGCTGGGCATGAAGGGCGGCGCTCCAGCCACGATGCCAGCGGATGATGGCATCGCGCCAGACTTTGTGGGCATGGGCGTGGACATGATGAAATTCCGCCAGATCAAGGCTTTACCTCTGGTAACCTCGCCCGCGACGGAGGCGGAGGTGGAAAAGGTGGTGCTGGCATGGCTGAAGCGTCTTCAACCCGGGGATGAGGCGCAGAGGCAGGCCCGGGCGCTGGCGGCACTGGGCTGGATACCCCAGGAGATTGATCCGCTGCCGCTGCGGGCGAAGCTGCTCACACGCCAACTCGGTGGCTGGTATGATTCGGAGAACGACACGATGCTCACCGTCGATCCACTGAGTGATCCGCCGCCTTCAGCGAAGCCGGATGAGCCGCTGGCGGTGGCCTTTGGGCAGCTTTTGCGTGAGTATGAGCCGATTCTTTTCCAGCCGCAGCATGGCAGCCTGTCGATGGATGAGCGGGCCGCCCGCGAGAGCCTGTTGGCGGGCGATGCGGGCCTGACGCGCTTCCTTTTTTCGATCCAAAATCCGAAGGCGGAGCCGAAGAATGGCATTCCCGCCGAAGATCCCGATCATCCGCTGAATCAGGTGCCGATGCCGGTCTTCCTGCGGGAGATGGCGATGTTTCCCTTCATGCGTGGCTTTGAGTTTGCGCAGGCTTTGCACAGTGCGGGGGAATTTCCGCAGATGAACGCAGCCTACAGCCGTCCGCCGGTAAGCACGGCGGAGGTGATCGAGCCGGAGCGGTATCTCGATGCCGCCACCCGCGATGCGAAGGTGGAGGTGAGTTTCCCATCGGTGGCGTGGAATGGCGTGGAGCCGTTTTGGGATGATCAACTCGGTAAATTCGCCTGCGTGACCGCTTTGCGTGCTCACAACGAGGATACCCAGGCGGCCGAAGGCGCTCGCGGATTGCTGGCGGATCGTTTGCTGGCCTGGCAGGCTGGGGTGGAGGCCAAACGTCATCACGCGGCCTGGCAGACGCTGTTTCAGGACACGGAGGCGGCGCAGGCTTTTGTGAAAGCGATGACGAAGGCGCTGGTGGAGCGTTACGGCCTGGAAAAAGCTCCGGAGCCAGTGGCTGATGCCGTCACGTTTGCGGCCCAAGACCGCTTTGTGATGCTGAAGCTCAATCGCAGCGGCCAAGGCGCTCTGCTGCTCGATACCGCCAGCGAGACCGCTCGGAAGGAGTTGGCCGCTTTGCTCGAAGGAGGCGCGAAATGACCGCCAAACGCGTGCTTTACTCAGGTCGGGTGCAGGGCGTGGGCTTTCGCTTCAGCTCGAAGCAGATTGCCCGTGGCTTTGACGTGTGCGGCTGGGTGAAAAACCTGCCGGACGGTCGCGTGGAGCTCCATGCGCAGGCCTGGGAGCCGGAGGAGGTAGATGCCTTCCTGGCGGGCATTCAGGAGAGCAATCTGGGCTCTCACATCAAAGAGACGGAAGTGCGTGGGATCTCTGTGGAGACTGGGCTACGCGGGTTTGAGATCGTTCGGTAGGGAGTTTCTAGTTTCAGGTTTCAGGTTTCAGGTTTCAAGAGACCTGAAACTTGGAACGTGAAACGTTCTCACGCCGCCAGCAGCCGCTCACGACCCGCCTGAGCGAGTTTCCGGGCGAGACCGGGGACATAGCGGGCCATTTCGTAGGCGAGGACTTCGAGCTGCGTTTCGTTCACCGGCTCATTGCGGGAGGGGCGCTCGGTCAGCTTCACCTCGGCGATGACTCCGAAGACGCTGGCGTTGGCTTGAAGTTCGAGTTGCGCAGGCATGGCGTGAGGTGGTTAGTTATCAATGGTTGGCGAGCACAAGCTTGCCTTCGTTCATGATCCATTTCCGGCGGTCCAAAGCGCCGTTGTTCAGCATGGTTTCGATCGCGTTATTCACAATCATCCGCACGGCGTCCGCCGGGCTGCCGCCGAACGTGCCCTTCAAGGTCAGGTCATCGAGGTACTGCCGGATCTGCGGCGTAAACGCCACCGTCACCGGGGAAGACTCGAAGTTGTTGGAGGGGCGTGCCATGGATTAGGCGAATAAGAACCGAATAATTATCCCATAATAATTCGAGCTTGGCCTGATGGTCAAGTTTCGATCCGATTCTTTTGCGATTCTTATCCGATAAAAATCGCACTATTGTTTAAGGCTTGTTAAGTACCTCGCTTCTAACGATGGAAATCGACGCGTCACGGCGTTCTTGGCAGCCCCTTTTCCCACCATGAAACGTCTCCTCTTCGCCTCCGCCGCTTCTGTGGCTGTCTTTGCCGCTGCTTTTTCCTCGCTCAATGCCCTCGCTGCTGAGGGGAAATGGCAGAACTGGTTCGCTGATGGCACCCTGAGCGGCGGCCAGATCATCAGCGGTACCGCCTCCTATAAGGTGGAAGACGGCGTGCTCGTCGGCACGACGGTGGATGGCAGCCCGAATACCTTCCTGGCCATCGGGCCGTTCAAAGACTTCGAGCTCGAGTTCGAGGTGAAGGTGGATGACGAACTGAATTCTGGCGTGCAGGTGCGCAGCCACATCGCCAAAGAGGGCGATCCCGCCCCCGAAGGCAGCAAAGGCGGCAAACCGCTGCCTGCGGGTCGCCTTTTTGGCCCTCAGTGTGAGATCGCCGTGAATGGCACTGCCGGGGATTTTTACGACGAAGCCCGCCGCGGCACCTGGTGGAGCATTTTAACCAAAACCGAGGCCGTGCGCACGGACGCCGCCAAAACCGCTTTCAAGAAGGGCGAGTGGAACCACTACCGCATCGTCGTGAAGGGCGATCACTACCGGAGCTTCGTCAATGGCGTGCCTGCCGCCGATTTCACCCAACCCGGCGATCCAGAGGGACACATCGGCTTCCAGGTGCATGGCATCAAAAAGGGCAGCGGCCCCTACAGCGTGCGCTGGAGGAAGGTGCAGTTCCGCGAAACGAAGTGAGCGGCAAGACGGGGGCGGATTTGCTTGTGCTCAATTGACCATCAAGCTGCCTTTGATCTTGCCACGGGCAGCGAGGGCGTTAGTGTCGGCCCCGCCAGTCGCAACTAACTCTCCCGTCACATGCCCAAACGCAAACCGACCGCCAAAAAGGCCGCCGCTCCCGCCGCAAAGTCCGCCCCCAAGTCTGGAGCCCCAGCCGCCTCAAATTTCGACCTCGCTCACATCCGTGAAATCGTCGGCCTCATGGCTGACAATGACCTTTCCTATTTCCACTTCGAGCAGAAGGAATCGAAGCTTGAAATCCGCCGTGGCTCTGACTTCGCCGCTGCTGGCGATCTCCTGAAGCATCTTCCCGTTTCTGCCCCTGCAGCCGCCCCCGTGGCCGTGGCAGCTCCTGCCGCTGTCGCCGCCCCAGTTGCAGCCCCAACGGCGCAAGCGGCTCCCGCCGCCGCAGCGGCAGCTTCTCCGGTCGGCCCCACGATTAATTCGCCCATGGTCGGCACCTTCTACCGCTCCGCCGCCCCCGGCGAGAAGTCATTCGCCAATGTGGGTGACCAAGTCGATGAAAACACCACCGTCTGCATCATCGAGGCCATGAAAGTCATGAACGAGATCAAGGCCGAGGCCCGTGGCACCATCGCTCGGATCCTCGCTGAGGACGGCAAGCCCGTTCAATACGGCCAGCCACTCTTTGAGCTGAAGGCATAGGGCAATAGGCGAAGAGCCAAGAGTCCCTGACCCCGCTCTTCGCCAATTCGCACCTTTTCGCCTTCGCTTTTTGCCCCTCCGCTCTACGCCCTTAGCCCTCTGCCCTCCGCTCTGATGTTCAAAAAAGTCCTCGTCGCCAATCGTGGTGAAATCGCCCTTCGCGTCATCCGCGCCTGCAAAGAACTCGATGTCAAAACCGTCGCCGTGTATTCGGAGGCCGATGTCGATTCCATGCATGTCCACCTCGCCGACGAGGCCATCTGCATCGGCCCCGGCCCCAGCACCGAGAGCTACCTCAAAATTTCCCGCATCATCTCCGCCGCCGAAATCGCCAATGTGGACGCCATCCACCCTGGCTACGGCTTCCTCTCCGAGAAAGAGGAGTTCGCGGAAATCTGCGAGAAGTGCAAAATCAAGTTCATCGGCCCCTCCGCCAAGGTCATCTCGATGATGGGCGACAAAAACGTGGCCCGCGACACCGCTCGCAAGGCCGGTGTGCCCATCACCCCCGGCTCCGATGGCATCATCACTAGTGAAGAGGAGGCTCTCGCCTGGGCACGCAAGATTGGTTACCCCGTGATGATCAAGGCCACCGCCGGTGGTGGCGGTCGCGGCATGCGCCCCGTGCTCAATGAAGCCACGCTCATCTCCAGCTTCCAGGCCGCTTCCATGGAAGCACTCAAGTGCTTTGGAGACGGCTCCATGTACATGGAAAAACTCGTCGATAAGCCGCACCACATCGAATTCCAAATCGTCGCCGACTCCCAAGGCAACGTCGTCCACCTCGGCGAGCGCGATTGCTCCATGCAGCGCCGCAATCAGAAGATCATCGAAGAATGCCCTTCGCCCAAGCTGCCTGAAAAGCTCCGCAAACGCATGGGTGATGCCGCCGTGAAGCTCTGCAAAGAAATCGGCTACGAGAACTGCGGCACCATCGAGTTCCTCGTCGATAACGCCTGCGAGAACTACTACTTCATGGAGATGAATACCCGCATCCAGGTGGAGCATCCCATCACCGAAGAAGTGTATGGCTGCGATCTCATCAAGGAGCAGATCCGCATCGCCGCCGGACTCCCGCTCTCCGAGCACGTCATCAATGCCAAGCCGCGCGGCCATTCCATCGAGTGCCGTATCAATGCCGAGGATCCTTTCCGTAATTTCGCCCCCAGCCCCGGCAAGATCAATCTGTGGTACACCTCCGGTGGCCGTGGCGTCCGCGTCGATACGCACGTCTATGCCGGTTACAGCGTGCCGCCGTATTACGATTCGATGATCGCTAAGCTCATCGTCACCGGAGCCACACGTGACATCGCCATCCGCCGCATGCGCCGCGCTTTGGGCGAGTTCACCGTCGAAGGCATCAAGACCACCATCCCGCTCCAGAGCAAGGTCCTCACCACCAGCGACTTCCAAAACGGTAACTACGACATCTCCTGGCTCGAGAATTTCCTCCGCCAGGAAGGCCTCAAAGCCTGATCGGAGGGCGCGGCCTCGGTCTGCGACGCGCACTCGTTTTACTTCAACCATCAGCAATCGTTACTCGGCAATCGTCATTTCGAGTTAACGGAACGCTTCAACCGCTGTTGGATGAACTCGACGGCTGCCTGTTGAAGTTTCAAGCAAAGACGCCAGCCAAGAAACAGGTCCCATGCGCGAGCTGAATCGTCTCTTGACGCTCGTGTGCCTTTTCCCACACACTCGCCCCCTCGCATGATATACCACTCCCGCTCCTCCGTCGCCTTGCTGATGTGCCTCGCCGCGTTCGCCAGTGCTCCCGCTCAGTCACCATCATCCGCACCGGCCGCTCCTCCCGCAGCCACCAGCACGCAGACGCCCGATCAGGAGGAGCTGAAGCGCCGCCTCAAGGAGCGCATGGAAGAAGTCGAAAAATTCGGCTGGTCGCGTCAGGGCACCGGGAAGCTCGGCAACCGCGCCGAAATCGTCATTCCCAAAGACTGGCGTTTCACCGATGGCAATGGCACCCGCCAGCTCATGGTCCTCTATGGAAACCCCGCCACGGATCGCGAACTCGGCACGTTGGCTCAGGAGGGCATCGGCGATCCACCCTGGATCATCTTTGAGTTCGACGAGTCCGGCTATGTCAAAGACGACGACAAAGACGAGCTGAATGCCGATGACCTGCTCGCCTCTCTTCAGGAAGGTCAGAAGGCCGGGAATGAATACCGCCGGAAGAATGGCATGGACGAGCTGGAGATCCTCGGCTGGGCCGTCCCGCCTCGTTACAACGAAAAGACCCATAACCTCGAATGGGCCACCAAGCTCCACAGCATCGGTTCGCCCGCCGATGAGATCTCGATCAATTTCAACACCCGTCTTCTCGGCCGTGAAGGCGTCATGGAAGTCACGCTCGTGTGCGAGCCTGACGAACTCACCGCCATGATCGCCGAGCAGGAAAAGATCCTCACCGGCTTCTCCTACATCGAAGGTCAGCGATACGCCGAATATCGTGCGGGTGACAAGATCGCCGAATACGGCCTCACCGGCCTCGTTGCGGGTGGCGCGGCCTTTGCCCTCGCGAAATCCGGCTTCTTCACGAAGTTCGCCAAACCGCTCATCATTGGTGCCATCGCCATGCTCGCCGCCGTCAAAAAATTCTTCGGCAAGCTCTTCGGCGCGCGCCAGCAGGACTGATCCGCCTTCATGACCGACGGCCAGACGCTCCTCGCGGTTTTTGCTGCGTTTTACCTCATGGAATGCCTGTGGGTTATGCCTTCGCAGGCGTGGCTGGCCGTGAGTCGTGAGCGCATCACCCGCTTTCTCCGGCCGTGGGATCGCTTCCACGTCGCCGGAGGTTCGCCGGTGCTTTTGCATCTCATTCCGGCGCCTCAGGTGCCATCGATGCCTTGGCTGCTCGTCGCCGAGGCCGCGCATCTCGCGCTGCATCGCGATGACGGCACATGTGAGAGCCTCGACTGGTCAACAATCGAGCCGCAGGCCTCCGAGAAGACCCTGCGCCTCAATGCCCACCACACGCTACGCCTGCCCAATGCCGCCGATGCCACCGCCTGGGCCGCGCTCGTCACCGCATGGAAGGCTTTGCGTCCCGAGCAGCGCCGCGCCGCCTTCCTCAAGCATGCCCAGCAAACACTCAGCGCCACCGAGGCCGCCGCACAGAGCGCTTTCGCTGGCAAAACGAGAACCCTAGCCCAGCAAGGCGGTTTCATCCTCGCTTGGTGCTTCTTCGTGCTCGCGCCTGCCTACCACTTCCTTGGGGATTCCACCCGCTTCCTCATCCTGCTGGCCGCGCTGCCCGTGCTCACTTTCTCCCAGGCATTCCTCTTCCTTCGTTTCATCAGAACGCACCGCCTGACCGTCTCGCACCGCTTCTGGCGGGCACTCGGCATCGCCCTCCTGCCTCATCTCGCAGCCCGCGCCATTGATCTCATCAACGACACCTTGCCGCGCAAAACACTGCTACATCCGCTCGCTTGGTTCGACCAGCCTTCCAAAGCCGTCTGGCTCGAAAACGCCCGCACCTTCTGGCGACGCTCCAAATACCGACACGGCTGGAAAACCGCCACCGAGCTTCCCACCGAGGCCCAAGCCCTTGAAACCTTCTTCAAGGCCGAAAACCTACCCACCGAGGATTATGATCCCGCCCCCGCACTTCAAGCTCCCGCTACCGCATGGTGTCCCTGCTGCCACGCCAGCTTCGTGAAGGCCGATCTGCTCTGCCCGGATTGCGGTGGCGTGGAGTTGAAGACGGCACCGCTTTTTGTTGCTGAGTGAGGGTTGACGCCTCGTGAGTTTTTTGATCTTATCCTGCCTCATATGATTCCCGAGAGACATCTCCCAGGCTTTTGGAAGCCTCTGGCCCTCCTCGGCCTGCTGGCTTGGGGGGAGGTCCACGCCGCACCGACGATCACGACCCAGCCAACCACGCCGATGATCGCCCAGGGGATGACGAGCCTCACGCTGAACGTGGCGGCGACCGGCAACGGCACGCTCTCCTATCAGTGGCTACGCAACGGCGCAGTCATTCCCGCTGCCTCACAAGCAAGCTTGGTGCTCACCCAGCTCGATCACACCACGCGGGGTGTTTACCAGGTGAGGGTGACCGATGATGATGGCACCACGCTGAGCCGGATGACACGTGTGGGGCATGCGGCAGGGGATTTGATCTTTTGGGGTGGTTATTCTGGTTCCGATGGCGGGCGAGGCATTGCTCGTATGGCAAAAGGCATTCGCGTCAGCTACTTGCTGGATTCGAATTCACGAGTGATCGGAGGACGGCTCTACCCCATGGCTGGAGAAAACGGTCCGATATATGGCTACAATCAAGTTCTGCTGGTTGTTGGCCCAGGCAGCGGAAACAGGCTGGGCGAGCCTGCCGGACTCGAATCAGTTGTGGCTTTGGCTTCGGCAGGAAACAAGGCCTTCTGTGTCGAGGTGGATGGGGAGGTGAAGGGCTGGTGGGGCTCTTCAGGAAACTGGGATACCGGGGGCCCTGCTACTCCCTACATGGTTCCCTCGGACTTGGGGCCGTGCACAGATGTCTCTATGAATGAAACGGAAGTCGTGGTAGCCAGAGCGGACGGCTCCGTCGCCCAGTGGACTTACAGGACCGATGCCGTCCTGCCTCCAACAAGCTCACCGCCATCGGGATTGACCGATGTGATTGCCGTAAGTTCCTCTGACACCCATCACTTGGCATTGAAGAGAGACGGAACGGTGGTGGCCTGGGGGCAAAACACCCTGGGACAGTGTGATGTGCCCACAGGACTGGCTCAAATCGTCGAGATTTGTGCGGGCAATGGTTTCAGTCTGGTTCTGAAAAGCGACGGAACGGTGGCCGCCTGGGGAGACAATTCAAAGCAGCAAACCGTGGTGCCCGCGAGCCTGTCCAACGTGGTCAGCATTTATGCCGGGGTGGATCAATGCATGGCTTCGAAAGCGAATGGAAGCCTTGTTTGCTGGGGACAAGGCAGTTCTTCAGTGCCTTGGTTCATTAATTCCACGGTGTCCCCGGGAGTTTATCAGTTGCCAACGGGTTATAGTGGTCCCGTCCACGGAATAGTGCGCCCTTATGCTGTTCCGTCGATCTCGCAATCTCCAGCCTCAATCGCTACACGGCCCGGCTATTCCATCACCTTGGAGGCGGATGCTTCCGGTTTCCCCTCGCCAACCATCCGCTGGCAGAAAGACGGAGTCGATGTGCCTGGAGCCAATTCCAAAAAACTCGTACTCCGAAACGTCACCGCAGCCGAGCTAGGCAGCTACCGGGCCGTCTTTACCAGTCTCGTCGGCGAGGCCCCCACCACAGCGGCGGTCGTCTCGCTTTTGGATGAGCCCGTGATCACCAGCCAGCCGGTGGATCAAAATATGCTACTGGGCGCGGCGGCCCGCTTCGAGGTGAGTGTGAACCCGCCTGCGTCGAATCCCACGATGCCGGTGAACCTCCAATGGTTAAAAAATGGCTTCATCATCCCCGGAGCCACCCAGGCCGTGTTGAACATCCCGGCCGTGCGCACGGCGGACATCGGAGAGTATCAAGCGGTCATCAACGGCACGGTGATCGAAGGCGGCACCTTGAAACTGGTCCCCAATGCTCAACGGTCCAAAATAGCCCGCCTGCGTGTCAAAGGCGAGCCGGTGACCTGGGGCCGCCAGGGCTACAGCAGCGAGTGGCTAAAAAACTACGGCACCCAGATCCCGTCTGGCATCCAGGTGGCGGACATGGTCGAGGTAGCCGCTGCGGGCCTCAGCTTCCTCATCCGCGATGCGAGCGGCGTGATGAAGCAGTGGAATATCGTGGGCGAGTCTCCGCAGTATGGCGCGCCGCTGGCTCCCGTCGCCACGATCGCCTCCGGGCATGGTCGCTTCATCTCCATCGCGGCGGACGGCCTGGTGCGGGAATGGTTCGCGGATGTGAGCCGGGTGAATCCTAGCCTGAATTACGGCCTGTACTACTCCAGCCCCATCGCCGCGAGGGTGGTGCAGTCGCGGAACTACTATCGTGACAGCTCGGAGGAACCCATCGTGCCGTGGTTTAATCCCAACGGAGCACCCGCTGTCAAGGTATCCTGCGGTGCCTACCACAATCTGGCCCTCCTCGAGGACGGCAGCATCAGCGCCTGGGTGAGCCAGATCGCCACGGCGAAGCCCGATTACTATGGCAGTGTCAGCAGCGGACGCACTCACCAGCAGAGCAGCCTGCCCACGGGCTTCATGGCCGGACGCACGGCGGCTGCGGTGGCGGCAGGAGCCTATCATAACCTCGTCCTCTTCTCCGATGGCACGGTGGGAGCCTGGGGGAAAAACGACGCCGACCAAGCCACCGTGCCCGCCGGACTCTCCAACGTGGTCCGCATCATCGCCTTCGGAGACACCAGCATCGCCATCAAAGCCGACGGACAGGTCGTGAGCTGGGGACGAGTTTCTAACACTGTCCCGACGCTGGATCGCCCTGCATTGACGCCGGTGACGCCCATGAACCCCTTCCGGCATCGCAGCACTCGCTTCTCCATCAGCAGCACGGGCACCCCGTCAGGCACTCAAATCTCCCTCGACAGCCCCGGCGCTGCCCAGCTCGGCTACACCAGCGCCATCTCCACCACGACCGGTGCCACTCTCTCACTAAGCTCAGGCATTTCCACGCTCACCGGCCTCATCAAAGTCGGCAACGTCACGCTCAACACGGGCCTTCTCACCCTCAATCCCGTCAACACCATCCAGGGAGGTGTGCTCACCGTCTCTCCCACGAGCACCACGACCAATACTTCCACGAGCACCGTCAGCCTGGCCGGCATCATCACCAGCGGCTCGACGCTCACGCTCGGTCCTACTGGCCCCATCACGACGGGCACCTCCACCCTCGGCAGCGTTTCGCTCTCCAGCGGAGTCCGCCCGACTTTGCAGACGGTTTCCACTGGCACCGTTGTCACCGTCAATTCCAGCGCCATCACAACAGGCAGCACTTTGAACCTCTCAAGCACCGCCTCCCCCCTGCTGCTCTCCACGGCGAACCTCACCGTCAACTCTGGGTCCACAATCACAGGCACCAGCTTGATGACCTCCAGCAGTCTCAGCCTGATGAGGCCCGGTTCGCTCACCATCAACAGCGGAAATGTCACCCTCTCAGATGCCACCCTCGCCACGAACGCCCATCCCACCATCACCATCGGAGCAGGTGCCACCGTCACCATTGGCAGCGTGACCCACACCGGCCCGCTCACCCTCCAGCGTCAGGCAGACGGCACCTATGTGGCAGCGACGCCATCCATCGTCGTGAACTCCAGTGCCACGCCGTCCACCACGCTCATCCTGCCCTCCACGACCAGCATCACGGGCTCCACTTTGAGCCTCTCCAACTCCTCTTCGTCCACCAGCCTCATCCTGCCCACCTCGACGGCCACGACGACCAGTACCACAGGCTCCTCTTTGAGCCTCAGTGGCGTCAATTCCATCGACCTAACGACGACAGTCCCGACCTTCGACCTGACTACACTCCCAATTCTCGACCCCGGCCTGCTCGTCTGGGATACTTCGCTCTTCTTCCCCGGCGGAGCACCGGTGTCATTCGAGCCCTACACCTCCCACAACAGCCTCCCGCTGGCCCTCCCGGCTGTGGCCGCTGAAGCAGGGACGGCCCTCGTTCCCTGTGATCTCGGAGGCTTCATGCTCTCTCCAGACGGGGCTCTGGCAAGCTGGGGCCTGCTGCCAGCGCCGCCTGCCGATCTGGCGGACATCGTCGATGTGGCCGCCCATGACTACGGGGTGATCGCCCTGCGGGCCTACACCGCGCCACGCATCGTGCTCCAGCCTGTGAGCCAGGAAATCTTCACGGCTTACAGCGGTCCAGTCTTCCGGGCACAGGCGGCAGGGTTCCCGGCTCCGGCTCTCCAATGGCAAAAAGGCACGGAGCTTGTTCCAGGGCAAACCCAGGCCGTCCTCAACGTGGCCCAGGCCGCAGCCACCGACGCCGGAAGCTATCGACTCACCGCCACCAATGCCTACGGCAACGCCACCAGCGATGTGGCGGTGCTTACCGTCATCACCCCCGATATCTTCACCGCGTGGCGGGATCAAAACTTCACCCCGGCAGCCATCACAGCGGGCCTCACCGCTCCCCATGCCGATCCAGACAGTCGCGGCATCCCCAACCTGCTGCGCTATGCCCTCGGACTTGATCCCGCGAAACCAGACGCGGCGGAGCTGCCCCGCCTCGCCTTCGGCCGTCACCCACAGCTGCCCGCCAATGTCGGCGGCCTCTTTTTCTGCGTGCCTGAGAACGTCTCTGATGTCGTTTTCCGTCTCGGCGTCTCGACCAATCTAGGCACTTGGAAGGTGCTGGATGTCGAGCCGGTGCTCGGTCCCGTGGTAAATGGAAAACGCCAGGTTTGGCTCCCATGCCCACCAGACGAGCAAGATGTCGGCAAGACCTTCTACAAGCTCATCGTCGAACCTGCCGCACCGAAGCTCACACCGCAGTTTTAAGGTCCACCTGCCATCACCCGTGCAGCGTGATATCCGCGTCCACGGCGAAACCTTCCTCCGATGAAAAACTTCCGCTGGACCATCTGCGGCCTGCTTTTCGCGGCCACGACGATCAATTACATCGACCGCGCCGTGCTCGGCGTGCTTGAGCCGGAACTCAAGAAGGTCATCCAGTGGACCGATACCGAATATGGTGACATCAACGCCGCCTTCAGTTTTGCCTACGCGCTCGGCTTCTTGATCGTCGGACGATTGATTGACCGCGTGGGCGTGCGCTTCGGCTACGCCGCCTCGCTTATCTTTTGGAGTCTCGCCGCCGCTGCGCATGCACTCGCCGCCACCCCGCTCGGATTTGGCATCGCACGCTTTTTCCTCGGCCTCGGTGAAGCAGGCAATTTCCCTGCCGCCGTCAAAACCACCGCCGAATGGTTCCCGCAGCGCGAGCGAGCCTTCGCCACCGGCATCTTCAATGCGGGCTCCAATGTGGGAGCCTTCCTCGCCCCGCTGCTCGTGCCCTGGCTCGCCGTCGCGTATGGCTGGCAGGCCGCGTTTCTCGTCACCGGCATCGCCGGGCTGCTGTGGGTCGTCTTTTGGCTGCCCATCTATCGCGAACCCGAAAACCATCCGCGAGTCACCCCTTCCGAACTCGCCCACATCCGCAGCGATGGCGATGAAAACACCACGCGAATCCCTTGGCTGCCGCTTTTGAGCCACCGGCAGACCTGGGCCTTCGCGATGGGCAAGTTCCTCACCGATCCCGTGTGGTGGTTTTACCTTTTCTGGAGCGGCAAATTCTTCGCCGAGCGCTTTGGCGTCAGCATCAAGACCATCGGTGCCCCGTTGATCACCATCTATGTCCTCGCCGATATCGGCAGCGTCGCCGGTGGCTGGTTTTCATCCTTCCTGCTGAAGCGCGGCTGGACTGCCAATGCCGCACGAAAGCTCACCATGCTGCTTTGCGCCCTCTGCGTGCTCCCCGTCGCCTACGCCCCGGTCACGGACAATCTCTGGACCGCCGTCCTACTCATCTCCCTCGCCGCTGCCGCCCATCAGGGCTTCTCCGCAAACCTTTTCACCCTCACCTCCGATCTCTTCCCGCGTCGCGCTGTCGGCTCCGTCGTCGGCATCGGTGGCATGGCCGGAGCTGTGGGCGGCATTCTCATGCAATCCGCCTCCGGCCGCATCAAAGAAGCCACCGGCAGCTACCTCACCATGTTCATCATCGCCGGAGCTGTCTACTTCCTCGGCCTCGCCGCCATTCACCTACTGGCTCCGAGGCTGAAAAGAGCCGAAATTGGCTGAAAATAGTCTCAATGCTCTGGCCGGATTTCGGCTATGAACGGAGTGGCGAAATGACCTCTCCCGAATCATCCGCTCCGAATGCAAACACCTTCCCGCCCACGATATGGAGCATGGTGCGTCTTGCCGTCGCCGAAGGCCAGCCGGGGGCTGATCGCGCCCTCAATGACCTCTGCCGACAGTATGAGCGCCCCATCATGGTCTTCATCCTGCGCAAAGGGCATCCACCCGATGTGGCTGAAGACCTCAAACAAGCCTTCTTCGAGCATCTGCTCGCCAAAAATGCCTTTGCGAACGCCTCTGGCCTCAAAGTGAAGCTGCGGGCTTTTTTGATCACCAAGCTGCAATCCTTCCTCATCGACCATCATCGTCACGACCACGCCGAAAAACGCGGTGGCGGAAAAATAGCCGCCTTGGCCGACCTCAGCGAGACGCAGGCCCTTCTCGCCGAGCCGGTGGACGACAGGACTCCTGTCATCGCTTTCCAGCGTCAGTGGATGGAAACCATCGCTGCCAACGCGATGAAGGATCTCCGCGAGGATTACGCCCAGCGAGGCCACGCCGCTCTTTTCGCGGCGCTGGCCCCATTCATCACAGGCAAAGGTGATACCAGCCTCGCCGAGCTCTCTGCAAAGCTCGACCGCCCGGAAGGCACACTGAAGAGCGACATCTCCCGCCTCCGCGCCCGCTGCCAAAACCTCATCCGTGAGCAGGTGGCCGCCACGCTGGATGATCCCACGCCTGAAGCCATCACCGCCGAACTACGGGACCTGATGGCAGCCCGCATGCCTTGACGATCATGGCCTCTGAAAACCCAACTCACGGATTTGATCCTGCACAGTGGCCGCCGCCCGAGCCACAGGAGCTTCAAGCCATGCTGCCGAAGTATCAGGTGAGCACGCTCATCGGCCGCGGTGGCATGGGCGCGGTGTATTTGGGCCGTCAAGATGCGCTCGACCGGCCTGTGGCCATCAAAATTCTGCCACCGGTCCTGGAGCAGATCGATCCGGCCTATGGAGCACGCTTCCGGCTGGAGGCCATGTCCTTGGCCAAGCTGAATCATCCCGGCATCGTGGCCGTGTATGACTTTGGCCGCACGGAGCAGGGCCTGTGGTACATCGTGATGGAATTCGTCGATGGCACGGACGTGAGCAGGATGCTGGAGCAGCAGGGCCGAGTGAGATCCAAAGACGCCATGGCCATCACCGCGCATGTTTGCGATGCCCTGGCCTATGCGCATGCCCGCGGCATCGTTCATCGGGACATCAAGCCGGCGAACATCCTCATCGCCATGAACGGCGCGGTGAAGGTGGCGGATTTCGGCCTGGCAAAGGCATGGCAGGCAGGAGCCAGCAGCCTCACCCTCAGCGGTCATGCCATGGGCACACCGCACTACATCGCCCCCGAGGCGCTGGCGGCGGAGGGAACTGTCGATGCCCGTGCGGATGTGTATGCGCTGGGTGTGATGCTTTACCACATGCTCACGGGGGATTTGCCGCGAGGCCTGTTCGAACCCGCCTCACATAAAATCAACGGCCTCGACTCGCGTTTCGACGCCATCATCACTCAGGCGCTGAAAAACGATCCCGCCCAGCGCTATCAGGGCGTGGAGGCCATGCGGCGTGACCTCGATGCCCTGCTCACCCGCCCCGTGGTGAAGGTCGATCCCGCTGCCGCACAAGCGCCTGCCGCATTGAACACTGTGCCGCAGCCTCGGAGGCAAGTGCCACCTGCCCCACGACCAAAAACTCAGCAGCAAGTGCGACAGTCGGTCGACTGGGGCTTCTGGCTGCCGGTGGGATCGGTGCTGATCAGTTTGGCGATGTTCTTTGGTTGGAAGTATCTTCCTGTGCCGGAGAGAAAAACGATCCAGCGCATCGAGGGCGAGACTTTGAAGGTCATCAAGGCCACCAGCGGTGAGACGAAGACACAGAACATGGGAGGTTACCCCACCTCCATCTGGAGTGGCGCGGCGCAGTTACTCTGGATCAAAGGTGGGAAGGATGACTCTCTCACCTTGCGCTTCCCGGTGAATGAAGCAGGCAGGCAGCGCGTAAAGGCCGTCTTCAGCCTGTCCCATGATTTTGCGGTGGTGGATGTGGCACTGGATGGCAAACGCGTCGCAGGTGCTCCGTTCGACCTTCAAGCCGAGGTGCCGACTATCTCGGACATTCTGGACTTTGGTGCCTTTGATCTCAGCCAAGGTGAGCACGAGTTGAAGATCACGCTTTTGGACACCCATGCCAGAGACACCGTGGGCGCGGGC
>CALSBJ010000020.1:0-82561 GCA_943373155.1 Akkermansia muciniphila
TTCCTTCGGCGAGAGGCTTCACCGCAAGCTGGATGACCTCACGCAGCGGCGAGGTCTCCGGGTGATTCAACGCACGACCGAAGAGCATCAGGTCCGCCGCCGTGCTGCGCAGACCACCAGCCGGTGCGAAGGCTTTGAAGGTCCATTCGTGCGCCTCCGCCTTGCCATCCAAGGGCGGCACCAAGCGCTGGCGCATCTCGGCGGTCGGCACCGGCATCGTGTCGAGCATGCCGAGCGGTTTGCAGAGGCGGTCACGCACGAGATTCGCCCACGAGTCACCCAGCGCCCGCTCAATGACATGACCCAGAATCGCCACACCTGCGTTCGAGTAGCTCAGCTCATGCGGCCCCGCTTTGTCGAGCTTCACGCTCGCGATCCATTCGCTGAGCTTTTTCGTGTCGTAAGTGCCGTAAGGGTCCGCCACGGTGAAATCGGCATTGTCCGGCATGCGGGTCAAGCCGCTCGTGTGCGTGGCGAGCTGCGCCAGCGTAATCGCCGCCACCCTTTCGTCCGCGAAGGCCTGCTTCGCATCGAGCGCCTGCTTGAGCGTCATTTCAAAGGTGACCTTCTTCTCCAGCACCGCCTGCGCCAGCAGGAGTCCGGTGAAGGTCTTGCTAATTGAGCCGATCTCGAACACGACCTTCTCCGCAGGCACTTTGGCGGGCTTGTCAGGACCTGAGATGGCATACACCGCCTTTCCCTCCCGCCACTCGCCGGTGACGATGCAGCCGCGTGGCATATTCTTCGCGATGTTTTGCGCCGAGGCGGCCAGCGTGAGTGCCTTTTGGGCAAACAAGGCGCTGCCGAATGACAGCCACGCGAGGGCGAGCAGGAGAGGTTTCATGCGGCGAGCATGCGCGGAGGCACATTTTTTGTCACTTCCTTTGTTTCCCGCCGTTTGGCTGCCATGCGCCGCCTTCTCGCCCTGCTCTTCCTCACCGTTCTTCCTGCCTCCGCCCAGTCCAAATGGTTCAAAGGCAACACGCACACCCACACCCTCTGGAGCGATGGCAATGACTTCGCCGAGATGGTGATCGACTGGTACAAGCAGCATGGTTACGACTTTCTCGCGCTCAGCGATCACAACATCCTGCAAGCGAAAGAAGTGTGGATGGATGTGAAGGCCGTCGAGAAGCGTCGCAAAGCTCTGGGCAAGACGACGATGGAGAAGTATCGCGCCCGCTTCGGCGATGATTGGGTCATCACGCGTGAAAAGGAAGGCTCCACCGAGGTGCGCCTGCGTGAGATGCGGGAGTATGCGCCGAAGTTTGACGAGCCGGGCAAGTTCCTCCTCGTGAAAGCCGAGGAGATCAGCGCCTCCTTCAACAAAGCCCCCATCCACATGAACGCGGTGAACGTGCAGGAGGAGATCCAGCCCGTGAAAGACCTCACCAGCATCCAGGAGACCATGCGGGCGAATTTGAAGCTCGTCGCCGAGCAGTCGAAGCGCCTCGGCGTGCCGATCTTCACGCACATCAACCATCCGAACTTCCGCTGGGCACTCACCGCGGATGATCTGGCCGCGGTCACGGAGGAGAACTTCTTCGAGATCTACAACGGCCACCCCATGATCGAGTGGGAGGGCGACGAGCTCCGCGATGGCCATGAGAAGATCTGGGACATCGCCAACACGCTGCGCCTCACTCAGTTCAAAGCCGCGCCGCTCTTCGGCGTGGGCACCGATGACTCCCACCACTACCACGGCGAGGAAAGTAGCCCCGGCCGCGGCTGGGTGATGGTCCGTGCCGACAAGTTGGAGGCCAACGCACTCGTCGAGGCCATGAAGCGAGGCGATTTCTATGCCAGCAGTGGTGTCACACTCGATGAGGTGAGCTTCACCGGCGGCAAACTGCGCATCCAGATTCACGCCGAGCCCGGCGTCACCTACACCACCGTCATTCGCGGCACCTTAAAAGGCTTCGACGCCACCACCACCGAGGTCACCACGCCCAAAGGCGATTTCCATCCTGTGCGCAAACGCTACTCCGACGACATCGGCAAGACCCTCGCCACGCTCACCGGCCCGGTCATCGAATGGACGCCCAGCGGCAACGAACTCTACTTCCGCGCCTCCATCACCTCCTCGAAGCCGCATCCGAATCCTTCCATGAAGAACCAGAAGGAGATGGCCTGGACGCAGCCCATGGGCTGGCGGTGATCGCCTTAAAGGCTCACCCAAAACTTTAGCTGACAGAAAAATGGGGGCAGCAAATGAAACCATTTTTCTGCCCCCATTTGCTGTCAGCATTGATCCCGACCTCTTAGCCTCGCCTCTCGGATGGATCACTCCACGTAAAGAAACCGGTTCGAGCTGCACAGGATCTGGCAGAGGCTGGCCATGGCTTCTTGCTGCGGATTCGGCACCACGCCTTTCGCGTGCTGGATGTCGTGGTGGTATTGCGTGAGGGCTTGGGTCTGCTCGTCGAGGTAGGCGAGGCATTTGGCGATGTCGGCTTCCGTGGCGGGCTGGCTGTAAAGCAGGCTCCAGAGGCGGTGAAGCTGCTTCGCCCGATCTTTCGGCGCTTCTTTTTCGACGAGGTCGGCAAGGCGGCGGGAGCTGTCGAGCACAAAGGTATCGTTCATGAGCAGCAGCGATTGCGGAGCGACGGTAGTCTGCGCACGCATCTCGCAGTTCGGCTGCATCACGGGGGCGTCGAAGGTATCGAGCACGGTGAGCGGCTTGCTGCGGCGCATCTGCACATAGATCGAGCGGCGGAAGTCGGCCTCGCCGGCGGGATCGACCTTGTTGAGCGTGATGGTGCCTTTGTCGATGCCGGTGATCACGCGACCCTGTGGATCACGGCCGATGCCGCTGGGCGGGCCATAGCTGGTTTGCACCAGAGATCCCGTCATGCCGAGCATGGAGTCGCGCAGGGTCTCGGCATCCAGGCGGCGGAGTTTGAAGCGAGCGTAAAAGCGGTTTTCAGGATCGGCACGCAGCGAGGCATCATTCACCGAGGACTGCCGATACGCGGCGCTGAGCAAAATGAGCCGATGCAGCGATTTGAGCCTCCAGCCGCTCTTCACAAACTCATCCGCGAGGTAGTCGAGCAGTTCGAGATGCGTCGGCAGCTCGCCCTGACGGCCAAAGTCGCCCGGTGTGTTCACGAGGCCGCGACCCATGTGATGCATCCAGAAGCGGTTCACCAGCACGCGGGCGGTGAGCGGATGTTTGCCACTGGTGAGCCACTGCGCGTAGGCGAGGCGTCGGCCGCTCGATCCGCTGCTGATGGGCACGGGCTTGAAGGGCTCGATCATCGGATTGGCGAGAATGCTGAGCTCGCCGGGCTTCACCTCGGCCTTCGGTTGATCGTGATCGCCGCGATTGAAGAGTTTCGACACGGGCACCTGGCCTTTGACCTCGGTGAGCGCCATCACAAAGCCTTCAGCGGGCTTTGTGGCACGCAGCTTCGTCGCCTCGGCCATTTTGGCATCGACGAGGTCCTGCTTCTTCTGGTCGTAGAGATTGAGCGAGTAGGTGGCGAGGGCGGAGGGATACTTTTTGATGAGCGCTTTCTGCTCCGGCGTCTGTTTGCCCACGGGCGTGTCACGAGCCACACGAAACGCCGCCTGTTCGGCCTGCGGCACCTTCTTGATCTCGACCTCAAAAATTTCATCGAGGAACTTCTTCGACATCGCACGAGCTTCGACTTCGATCTCCTTGGCCTTCGCCTCGATCTCGGCGGCTTTGGCACGCTCCTGCGGCGAGTAAAGCGAGTACAGGCGGCTGTTTGGCGCACGCCAGGCCTCCCAATGATACGCCGGATCAAACACGGCCCGCAGTCGGTAATAATCGGCCTGCGTAATCGGATCGTAGCGATGATCGTGACACTGCGCACACGAAACCGTGAGGCCCATGAGCGAGGAACCAAGGATCTTCATCTGCTCGGCGATGACGTTGTTCTTCGCGAGCTTCGGATCATCCACGGTGTCGCCCGTGCCATCGGGAGCCATGCGGAGGAAGGCGGTGGCGATGAGCTGATCGGTGCGCTTGGGATCGAGCACGGCCTGTTGGTAGTCGCCATGCGTCGCGCCCGCGAGTTCATCACCTGCGATTTGCTCCTGGATGAACTGATCCCACGGTTTGTCTTCGTTCATTGCCCGGATCACATAATCACGGAAGCGCCAGGCATGCGGGCGCAGGCTGTCAGCCTCGGTGTAGCCATTCGAGTCCGCGTAGCCGGTGACATCCAGCCAATGACGTGCCCATCTCTCTCCATAGGCTTTGGAGGATAGAAGACGATCGACCAAACGAGTGTAAGCACGGTCGGACGGGTCAGACGGGTCAGACGAGTCCGACAGAAACGCTTCGACTTCTTCCGGCGTCGGCAGCACCCCGGTGAGGTCCAAAGTGACACGACGGATCAAGGAGCGTCGATCTGCCTCAGGAGCCATCGAGAGACCCTTTTCGGCCAGTTTGGCCGAGACGAAGGCATCCACGACATTTCGAGTGTTCGCCACTTTTGGCACCGTGGGCCGTTTCACCGGCTGAAAGGCCCAATACTCGCGATCCTCGTCCGAAATGATCGGGCCCGGTGCGAGAGCGAGAGGCTCAGGTTTCGCGGTCTTCGCACCTTGAGCGATCCATTTCTCAATCACGGCCAATTGCGCATCGGTGAGCGGTTTGCCCTTCTCCGGCATCTCGCCGCTGCGAATGACCTCGACGAGCTTGCTCTTCGCCGGCTGGCCCACGACGACGATTTCATCCATGAAGCGTCGCAGACGCAGATCGACACCGCCTTCAGGCTTTTCCTCCTCGCCGTGGCAGTGCGTGCAATGTGCCTTCACGATGGGGCGCACATCCTTTTCAAACGTGAGCACCGGCTCCGCCGCGAAGGCGGAGGTCGTGAGGAGTAAAAAGGCGGTGGGCTTCATCAGGGGGCGCAAACCTACGCGATGAGAGAGGGAGGTTTTGCCCGCAAAGGAGGCAAGTTGGAGGCTCGCGAGACGTTTTGAGCAGCCCATGCGCCTCCTTGCCTTTCTTTTGCTCTCGCTCGTCGCGTCCACGGCCGCTGAAAAGCGTCCCAACCTTCTCTTCATCCTCGTCGATGACCAGTCGCCGATGGATTTGAAGATGTACAATCCGCAATCGACACTCCAAACGCCGCATTTGGACAAGCTGGCGGCGCAGGGAATGGTCTTCGACGGCGCTTATCACATGGGTTCCTTCAGCGGCGCGGTGTGCATGCCTTCGCGGCACATGATCATGAGCGGTCGCACGGTGTGGCACCTGCCGCCTGCGCCTTGGGGAGCCAAGACGAGCCCGCCGGCGCTGGAGCAGCAAACGATCCCGGCGGTCTTCAATCGGGCAGGCTATGCCACGATGCGCACCTGCAAGATGGGCAACAGCTACGAGGCAGCGAACAAGCTCTTCACGGTGCGCAAAGATGCCTCGAAACGCGGTGGCGATGACGCAAGCGGCAGCACCTGGCATGGTGACCAAGTGATGAACTACCTCGGCGAACGCGAGACCACGAAGGACGCGAAACCGTTCCTCATCTACTACGGCTTCTCGCATCCGCACGACACTCGCGATGGCAAACCGGAGCTGCTGGCGAAATACGGTGCCACGAATCACACCGATGAAGCGAATCCGCCTTCGCTGCACTCCTTGCAGCCACCTTTGCCGCCGAACCATCTCATGAAGCACCCCTTTGACACCACCGACTCCGGCGTGCGCGATGAAGTGGCCGTCAGCGGAGTGTGGAAGCGCCGCGATGAGGCGAGCATCCGCAACGAGATCGGCCGCCAGTATGCGTGCAGCGAGAACATCGACATCCAGATCGGCCGTGTGCTGAAGAAGCTCGAAGACATGGGCGAGCTCGACAACACCTACATCATCTACACCGCCGACCACGGCATGTCGATCGGCCGCCACGGTCTCATGGGGAAACAAAACCTCTACCAACACACCTGGCGGGTGCCCTTCATCGTGAAAGGCCCCGGCATCGCCGCCGGGCAACGCGTGGAAGGAAACATCTACCTGCTCGATGTGCTCGCCACGCTGTGTGATCTCGCGGGGGTAGCTCCGCCGGAGACGAACGAAGGCCAAAGCTTCAAGCCGGTGCTCGAAGGCAAGACCCAAGCCATCCGCGAGGTGCTTTACGGCGCCTACAGCGGCGGTGGAAAGCCCGGTATGCGGGCGGTGAAGCAGGGCGAGTGGAAACTCATCCGCTACGAATCACCTGATCGAAGCGTGAATCAGACCCAGCTCTTCAATCTGGCCGAAAACCCGCACGAACTGCTCCCCGAGCACGGCCAACCGAATCTCGCCGCGGATCCCAAACACGCCGACAAGCTCAAGGAGATGGAAGCGCTGCTGCTGGCCGAGATGCGCCGTCTCGACGACCCCTACCGCTTTTCGAATCAGCCGGGTGATGATCTGCCCGTGCCACCCGCTCCCGCGAAGAAGAACAAAAAGAACAAGAAGTGATTTCCGATGCGCCTCGCCATCCTGCTTTTCCTTTCCACGACGCTGTTTGCCGCTCCTCCGAACATCATTCTCATGATGGGAGATGATCACGGCTGGGAGGAGACCGGTTACAATGGTCATCCGCATGTCAAAACACCGGTGCTCGACGAGATGGCGGCCACCGCGTTGAAGTTCGAGCGGTTCTACGCCGCGCATTCGAGCTGTTCGCCGACTCGGGCGAGTTTCCTCACGGGTCGGCACCCGAACCGCATGGGCACCTTCACGCCAGGCTGGTCCTTCCGGCCCGAGGAGATCACCAGTGCGCACCTCCTTGGCAAGGCAGGCTATCACTGCGCTCACCTCGGCAAATGGCATGTCGGCGCGGTGAAGAAGGAATCGCCCGTCAGTCCGATGTCGATGGGCTTTCATGAGTGCCTTTCGCATGACAACTTCTTCGAGATGAACCCTTCGCTCTCACGCAATGGCGGCCCGCCGGAGCTTTTCGAAGGCGAAAGCTCTGAGATCCTTATTCGCGAGGCCATTCAGGTCATCGAGCGTGCGCAAAAGGCCGGAAAGCCCTTCTTCCAGGTGATTTGGTTTGGCTCGCCGCATGAGCCTTACAGCGGCCAGCCCCAGGATCTCGCCCTCTACGACGATCTGCCCGCGAAATACTCCAAGCTGGTCAAAGTCACTTCCAACGAAACCGGTGCAGGCACCAAACGCCCGCAGGGCGAAGTCCTCCGCGAGCGCTATGCGGAGATCACGGCCATGGACCGAGCCATTGGCCTCTTGAGAAAGCATCTTGCTCAGAACGGCCTGCGTGAAAACACCCTGCTGTTTTACTGCGGCGACAACGGCACCTCGCCGGATGCCGCGCTGGGCTTTCCGCATCGCGGTGCCAAAGCCACCTTTTATGAAGGCGGGACCCTCGTCCCCGGCCTCATCGAATGGCCGGCACGCATTCCTAAGCCACGCGTCACCTCCGTCCGCGCCTGCACCAGCGATCTGCTGCCCACCGTGGCTACCATTGCCGGACAGTCATTGCCCAATCGACCACTGGATGGCATCGACCTCATGCCCGTGCTCGATGACTCCATGACGACGCGGCCCAAGGCGCTGCACTTTTGGGAGTTTCAGGCTGGAGGCAAATCAGCCAGGGGTGAAGCTTACATCGACCCGGAGCTTCAAAAAGGCACCACACCGCTCGTGAAGAAGATGGGCGACAAAGCCACGCGTGACTTCACGAACTTCCGCCACCCCGTCATCGTCGAAAGCGACTACCTCGGCACACGCTCCATCATTGAGGGCGACTCGAAGCTCATCATTCACGATTCCAAGCAAGGTCAGCCCAAGATCGAGCTTTTCGATTTGAAGGCCGATCCGGCGGAGAAAACCAATCTCGCCGACCAACAAGCTCAACTCGTGAAGTCATTGCAAACGCAACTCCGCGAGTGGCAGGGCAGCGTGCTGCAAAGTCTCGTTGGCAGTGATTACCATAGGTGAATCACACCTGTGGAAATTTCATTTCACCGAACATCGGTTTCGTGAGGTGTGTGGCATCTCGTCTGCTTCACCATGAGGCCCCCCACACATTCATCGAGTGTGATCTTTGCTGCTACCATGCTCCGGCTCGCGCCGGATGAGCGGTCGAGATCACCCAGCCTCTCGATGGACAAAAACCCCCAGTTATGTCCATCACCAAACTTTTGTACCTTCGCCTCATCGCGACGGCAGTGCTTTCCTGCGCTGTTCCGATGCTTCACTCCCAGACGCTCATCTGGGATGCCAACGCCACCGGTGCTGGTCAGCCCGCTGGTGCCGGACAGTGGTTCGGCACAGATCAATGGCATGACGGCTCTGCCAATACCCCTTGGAACAACAGCGGAAGTGCCATAGCCCAGCTCGGCGCTCCTTCTGCGGCGCTGGTATCTGGAAACACGATCACCATCACCGGAGCCACGGCGGCCAATGTGGGCGGCATCCATTTCATGAGCCTCGCAAGCGCGCCGGGCTCGACAAATCAGTTCATTATCGCCGGAGCCACCGGCGGCACGCTGAATTTCGCCACCAATGCCATCGTTCAGGCGCAGGAGACGACTTCGACGGGCAGCAATTTCATCACGTTCGCCAGCACGCTGGCGCTCACGGGCAATGGTCTGACGTTTCAGAAATTCACCGGCAGCGGCACCTCGATGCAGTTCATGCGGGTGGACGCCGCGAGCAACCCAGGGCTCACGGGGACGCTGACGATCAAAGGCAACGACGGCGGCATTTTTCTACGCAGTGCCACGGCAGGCACTTTTTCCGCGATGAGTGAAGTGGTCGTGGAGGCAAACGGCACCTTCAGTGCCACGGGTGGAGGCAGCTACACCGTGCCCCTCTCGATTGCAGGCTTTGGCGGGGCTTCTCAATACGGAGCGATCCGCGTGGATACGAACAGCACGACGTTCACGCAGCCCATCACCCTCACCGCAGATGCGGGCATTCAAACCAACACGGGCGGAGTCACCGGGACGGTACTCGCTGGTGGTGTCACAGGAGGCTTTGGGTTTACTCGCTTTGCCACAGGCTCCGGCGTGGGCACGCTCTCGATCCCCACGGCGAGCACTTACACCGGCACGACCACGCTCGGGAGGCTCGGCAATTTTGCTGGCGGTGTGACGATCCTCGACTTCGCGAATTCCAGCACGGCGACGGACCTTCTCTACCATGGCGTGACGGCGAACAACGTGAGCTTCATCGGCGGGAATAACTCCGCCACGATGCTGCGGCTCAATGGCAAGGCCGACACGGTGAACTCGCAGGCGCTTGGAAATATCATCGTTGGTGGCGCGGCGACGACGATTGGTGGCATGGCAGTGCTGGAGCTGGTCTCCAGCGGCACCGGGCAGATGAATGCGAGCATCGGCACGATCACCCGCGATCTGCGCGGCATGATTTCCTTCATTGCGCCGGCCAATGGCACAATCAGCACGACGCAGGCGGATGGCGTGCTCGGGCCGTGGGCCACTTACAAGACCTCGGCAGGCGTCACGAGCTGGGCGCAGGTTGCCGCGGGCAAGGTGGAGGGCGGCTTCACCGGAAATCTCGCCTACACGAGCGGCACGGCGATTTCGGCAGGGGCAGGTTACAGTGCCGCCTCGCATCTCACCGTCTCACAGCTTTCAAAAGGAGCCGTGACGGTCACTGGAGCCACGACAGACATCGCGACGGTGTCGATGACGGATGCGTTGATCGACCGCTCGATCACACTCGGTGGGAATGTTTTGCGACTTGGAGCCACGCCGACGGGCGGTGGCATTCAGCTCGCCGCCGAGGCAAAAAGCCTCACCATCTCCGGTGGCACGCTGACGGGTGGCGGTGCGCTAAACACGGCCGGACAGCTTTTTCTCACCAACCAGTCCTCCACCGCCGTGCTCCAAGTGGATGCCAACATCACCAACAACGGCACGGGGGTGATCATGCTGCTGATGAATGGCGTGGCGGGTTCACGCACGGTTTTGACCGGCACCAGCACCTTCTCCGCCAGCGGCACCATCGCCTCCGGCTCGGTGGAAATGCGCAGCGCCGGAGCGCTTGGCTCCAGCGGCACGGTCTCGGTGCTCGAAGGAGCGGCTTTGCTCGTCTCCGGAAACCTGAACATCACCCGCACCTTCAGCGTGGCAGGCACCGGCCCCACCGGACTCGGTGCTCTGAGACTCCTGAGTGGCACGACGACGATGACGGGAGCGGTGACACAAACCGCGCCGACGTTGATCACGGCGGATGCCGGTGCCTCGCTGACCTTTCAAGCCGCTGCGGCGACGAACATCGTCGCGGGCAGCCACACGGTCACTTTTGGTGGATCGGGCACGATCACGGTGAATGGCCGTGTAAGCGTGAGCTCCTCCGGTTTGACGAAAACCGGCAATGGCACGCTTATCCTCGCTGGTGACAACAACTTCACGGGTGTGATTAGCATTGCTCAAGGTGTCTTGCGTGCCACCCATGCCAATGCACTCGGCGTTTCCGGCTCCACCTTCAGCTCGACGGCGATCAACAGCGGTGCGGCGTTGGAGCTCGCGGGTGGCATCACCCTCGCCGCCGAGCCGATCACGCTGGCAAGCGCTGGTGTGAACAACGGTGGCGGTATCCGAAGTGTGAGCGGCAACAACACAACCACCGGTCTCATCACGCTGAATGCCAGCACGCTGCGCATCCACTCGGATAGCGGCACACTCACCCTCGGCGGTGCTGGCAATGCGACGACTCATACCAGCGCCAGCTCACGCACGCTCACCTTTGGGGGAGCAGGCAACGTGGAGGTCGTCCGGCCGATGGTCCGCACAGGGGCAGGTGCGTTTGTGGTATCGAAAGAAGGAAACGGCACGCTCACGCTCGCCACGACGGTGAACAACACCGCCACGACTCCCAATGCCGGCGTGATGAAGCTCGACTTCTCCGGCGCGAACAGCCCCGCGACGAACATCCTGAGCGCCACCAGCACGCTCACACCCGGTGGCGGTGTGCTTCGCCTAACGGGAAAGACCGCCACCGCCAATGCGCAGACCTTTGGCACCTTCACACCAGGCGGCCTTTCGGAGATCGACTTCGAGCAAAATGGTGCCACCTCGCTCGATCTTACCGTGGGTGACTTCTCCCGGAGCTGGACTGGCATCCTCTCAATCACGCCGGCCACCACTGGCACCTTCCGCACGAATGGCACCTCTGGCGTGGCGGACAGCACAGCACTCATGCGAGATGGCCGCGTGTACGCCGTGATCCGTGATGCGGTGGGTGGCGATGAATGGGCAGGCACCACAACGATCTCCGGTGGCACCCGCGATATCGTGAAGCTCTCGACGCTGGGCCTTTACACCGCCTCCGATGCCACCACGCTCGCCGGGCATGCGAACATCGCCGCAGGCGTGACCACAACGACTCTCGCGGCGGAGACCACCGTGAGCAGTCTGCGCTTTGGCGAGGCGCAGGCCACTACGATCCAGCGCACCGCCACGGAGATCCTCAATGCTGGCGGCATCCTCGTCAGCCCCAGCGTCGGCGCGAATGACAGCATCATCGTCCCGCAGACACGGCCCACTGCCTCCACAGAGAGCAATCCAGATCTCGTCATCGTGCAAAACAACCCGCTGGGCTCACTCATCTTCCAGAACGGCATCATCAACCGCACCGAAACAGGCAAAACGGTCGTGAACATTGCCAAATCAGGCCTCGGCACCGTCGTGCTGGCAGGCACCAGCACCTTTACCGGGAATTTAAAGGTCTATGAAGGCGCGGTGCAGCTTGCAGGAGGTTCCGTCGTCACCACAGCCATGGAGTTTTTGCTCGGCTCTGGATCGAGGAGCGGAAAAGTCATCCTCGGCTCCACCACCGCTGCCTCGCCATCCATCGACTACATCGCCACCTTCGGCAGCGGCACGGACAATCGCATCGTGGGCGGCTCTACCGCCATGTCTCGCCTCACCATCACCGGTTCCGCATCGACCGCGAGTGCCTTCAGCTCCGGCTTTCTCGGCGGTCCTGGCACGAATGAAAACAATCTCGAATTCCGCATGGCCAGCGCCACTGGTCTCGTCACGCTCGGCGGTGAAAACACCTACAGCGGCAATACGATCATCTCGCGCGGCGTCGTGGAGATCACGAAGATGGCCGATGCTGGCACGGCGAGCTCCTTCGGCACGGGAAACACCGTCAGCACCCTCACGCTGGGAGATGCCACCACGAGTGCCATCGGCTCCAATGCCATCGCCACCATCCGTTACCTCGGCAGCACCGATTCTACCACGAATCGCGTGCTCAACCTGACGAACGCCGATGTTGCCGCTGAAATCACCGCCGTCTCCGCCGTGCTCGAAAACAACGGCACGGGCACGTTGAAATTCACTGCGCCCTTCACCGTCGGCGGTAGCAATACGGTGGGCCGCGTCTTCAAGCTCACGGGCACCAACACGGGAGCGAATGAGATCGTGGGACTCGGCCAGATCAGCGCCGTCAATGCCACCTCGCTCGTCAAAGAAGGCAGCGGCACTTGGACCATCACGGGTGCCAGCACCTTCAGCGGCGGCTCCACCATCACCGGCGGTCGTTTGCTCGTCAGCAATACCAGCGGCTCCGCCACCGGCCTCGGCGCTGTGAATGCCTCCGCAGGCACCACTTTCGGAGGAAACGGGCGTATCGCTCCCGCAGCGGATCAGCCGCTCATTTTCACCAGCGTGACCGTGCAGCCGGGCGCTGAAGCCGCCGGAGCCGCTGTATCGCCCGGCACGCTCACCTTTCAAACCTCCGGCACCGGAGCCACCCGCTTCCTCGACAGCTCCTTCGTCGATTTGGATCTCTTCACCGGCGCAGGCAGCGGTGACAACAGCGCCAATCCACTCGCCGCCGACCTCATCAGCATCGGCGGCCTTCTTGAACTCGGCTCGAATGTCACGCTTCGTGTCAGCAATCCGAACAACATGACCACTTGGGCGGCTGGAGACACCTGGAAGCTCTTTGATTGGTCCACGCTCGGCGGCACCGTGAGCGGCACCTTTGCCTCCAGCACGCTGCCCGCCTTGCCTTTTGACCTCGCGTGGGATTCCAGCCAAGTCCTCACGAATGGCACGCTCATCATCCTGCAAGTGCCCGAGCCATCGCGGGTGCTTCTCGGTGGTTTGGTCATGCTGGTGCTGACAGGCCGCCGCCGCCGTTGAGATAGAAAAGAGCAAGCTCGGAGCATCCACCACGTTGTTGGCGGCTCCATGCTGCGCCTCTGCCTTTTCCTCCTCGCCCTCTGCCCTTCGCTCTTCGCGGCGAAGCCGAACATCGTTTTCATCCTCGCCGATGACCTCGGCTACTCGGACCTCGGCTGCTACGGCAGTGAGATCGCCACACCGAACCTCGACTCACTCGCCAAGAACGGCCTGCGCTTCACGCAGTTCTACAACACCGCCCGCTGCTGGCCCACTCGCAGTGCCTTGATGAGCGGCTTTTATGCGCAGCAGATCCATCGCGATGCCTTGCCGGATGTCGGCGGTGGTGGTCAAGGCGTGCGGCAAAAGTGGGCACCGCTGCTGCCGCAGTTTTTGAAGCCCGCCGGCTATCGCAGCTACCACAGCGGCAAGTGGCACATCGACGGACCCGTGCTCGATGGCGGCTTCGACCGTTCGCTCGACATGAAGAACCAAGGGAACTTCTTCACCGCCAAAGGCAACTCGATCGACGATGTGCCCGTGACGGTGCCTGCCGATGAAAAAGGCTACTACGCCACCATCGCCACCGCCGACCACGCCATCGACTGCCTCAAAGATCACGCCGCGAACCATCCCGCGAAGCCCTTCTTCCACTACATCCCGTTCATCGCACCGCATTTCCCGCTGCACGCCCTGCCAGAGGACATTGCGAAGTATCGGGACACGTATCTCGACGGCTGGGAAAAGCTGCGCGAGGCCCGTTTTGGCCGTCAGAAGGAGTTGGGCCTCACGAAGACGAGCTTGTCCGCTCTCGAACACGAAGTCGGCCCGCCGTATGCCTTTCCCGATGACCTCGAAAAACTCGGCCCCGGTGAGGTGAACCGCCCGCTGCCATGGAGTCAGCTCACCGACGAGCAGCGGCGCTTCCAGGCCACGAAGATGGCGATTCATGCCGCGATGATCGACCGCATGGATCAGGAGATCGGCCGCATCCTCGCGCAGCTCAAAGCGATGGGCGCTTTTGAGAACACGATCATCTTCTTCGCCTCCGACAACGGCGCCAGCGCCGAAATCATGGTGCGAAATGGCGGCCACGATCCCGCCGCTTCTCCAGGAAGCGCCGCCACCTACCTCTGCCTCGGGCCCGGCTTCTCCAGCGCCGCGAACACGCCGCATCGTCGCCACAAAACCTGGGTGCATGAAGGCGGCATCAGCACGCCGCTCGTCGTGCATTGGCCCGCTGGCATTGCTGCCAAAGGCGAGCTTCGAACCACGCCCGCCCATGTGATCGACTTCGTGCCTACCGTACTCGATCTGCTCGACATTGAGAAGCCGAAGGCTTGGCAAGGCGAGCCCATCCCCGAAGCGCCTGGCAAGAGCCTCGTGCCTGCCTTTGCCAAAGACGAAACCATCGCCCGCGACTCGCTCTGGTGGCTTCACGAGGGCAACAAGGCCATCCGCGTTGGTGATTGGAAACTCGTCGCCGCCGAAGGCCATGCTTGGGCCCTCTACGACCTCCAAACCGACCGCGCCGAGCAGCACGACCTCTCAGCTAAGATGCCTGAGAAAGCCAAGGAACTCGCCGACCTCTGGCAAAAGCAAACCGACGCCTTCACCGCCCTCGCCAAACAGACCCTCGCCGAGCAGCCCAAAGGCAAAGGAAAGGGCAAGAAGGCGAAGAAATAACCTGGACTGCGGCAGCCTGCTGCCGCTCTTCCGAGGCAGCCTGCTGCCGCTCTTCCGAGGCAGCCTGCTGCCGCCGCAGTCTGCTCGTGCCCGACCATTCTGAGCGGCTCTCGTCTGGGCGGGAGCCGCAAATGCGGACGAGAATCGGATGGAAGCATGGCGGCCAGCAGGCTGGCCTCCCGAAAGCGGCTGCAGGCTGCCGCAGTCCATGTGAGTCATCTCTCAGCATAGGATCAGCGATAACCCCCGCCATCTTTCGCGTTCACTGGTCTCATATGATCCGCCTGTTGCTTTCCATTCTCCTCACCCTTGGCCCTTCGCTCTTCGCGGCGCAGCCGAACATCATCCTCATCATGGCGGATGACTTCGGCTACGAGTGCGTGACCGCGAATGGCGGCGAGTCGTATCAGACGCCGCATCTCGACCGCCTCGCCGCCTCCGGCATGCGCTTTGAGCACTGCCATTCGCAGCCGCTTTGCACACCCACCCGTGTGCAGCTCATGACGGGCAAATACAATGTGCGCAATTACCTGAACTTCGGCACGCTCGTGCGCGCGGAGACCACCTTCGGCCATCTCATGAAGAAGGCGGGCTATGCCACCGGCATCTGCGGCAAATGGCAGCTCGGTCACGAGAAAGACGCGCCGCAGCACTTTGGCTTCGATGAGGCCTTGCTCTGGCAGCACACACGCCGCCCGCCACGCTATGCCAACCCCGGCTTGGAGCTCAACGGCGAGGAAAAGCAATACCCCGAGGGCAGCTACGGCCCCGACCTCGTGAACGACTTCGCGCTCGACTTCGTGACGCGGCACCAAGCGAAGCCCTTCTTTCTCTACTACCCGATGATCCTCACCCACGATCCTTACCAGCCCACGCCCGACAGTCCGGACTGGGACCCGAAGATCAGCAGCGAGGCCAAACAACGCGATGTAAAGCACTTCGCCGAGATGGTGACCTACATGGACAAGCTCATCGGCCGCCTCGACGCCAAACTCGGCGAACTGGGTATCCGCAACAACACGCTGCTCCTTTTCACCGGCGACAACGGCACCGGCAAAGGCGCGACCTCCCGCTTCAAAGGCGCGGACTTTCCCGGCGGCAAAGGCAGCACCACGCACAGCGGTCATCATGTGCCGCTCATCGTCAGTTGGCCCGCCGTGGTGAAGCCGGGCCGCGTGAATCGCGATCTCATTACCTGCGCCGACTTCCTTCCCACACTCTGCGCCGCTGCCGGAGCAACCTTGCCTGAAGTCATCGACGGTGTCAGCTTCCTCCCGCAGCTCCAAGGTCAGCCAGGCACGCCTCGCGAAGCCATTTACATGTGGTATTCACCGCGACAGTCCAAGGACCTCACCGTGAAAGAGCTGGCCTTCGACCATCATCACAAGCTCTACCGCACCGGCGAGCTCTACGATCTGCAAGCCGATCCCAAGGAGAAATCCCCTCTCACCGGCGAGCAGCCCGCGAGAGCCAAACTCCAGGCCGTCCTCGATCAATACCAAGACGCTCGACCTGCCGAACTCGACCGCCAGTTTGTGCAGTCAGCCTCTGAGAAACCCAAGAAGGGCAAAAAGAAGAAGTGAGCGTGCCTCACGGCGCACGCATCACGATCGGTGGTAGTTTGGCGGCGAGCTTCGCACGCAGCTCTTTGAGTATCTCGGCATGCTTCGGGTCCTTCGCGAGGTTGCTGTACTCGTGCGGATCGGTGTCGTGATCGTAGAGTTCGATGCCATTGCGGCCTTCGTTCCATTCCGTGCAGCGCCAGCGGGCGCTGCGGATGGTGCGGCCCCAAAATTCAGCGTTTTTGCCACGGCGGGCTTGCGTGAACGCCGCGTCGTGAAGCTCGGCGGAGGCGTTTTCGAGGAAGGGGCGCAGGCTTTTGCCTTCGAGCTGTTTGGGCGTGGAGATGCCGCACAAGTCGCAAAGCGTGGGGAAGACATCGACGAGCTCGATGAGGCTCTCGCTGCGCTGGCTGGCGGTCTTCATGCCGGGCGTGGCGAGGATGAAAGGCACGCGAGCGCTTTCTTCGAACAAGCTGCGTTTATGCCACAAACCGTGCTCGCCGAGGTGCCAGCCGTGGTCCGAGGTGAAGAGGATGATCGTGTTGTCATCGAGCCCGGCGGCTTTGAGCGAGTCGAGCAGGCGGCCGACCTGCGCATCAACGTAGCTCACGCAAGCCAGATAGGCGCGGATGGCGGCGCGACGCTGCTCAGGCTTGGCGGTGAGCGCGTAGCCCGGCACCGCGCCGTTGCGGGCAGGCTCGGGGATGTCGGCTTCATCATCGGCGGGTGCTTCGGGCAGGGTGATGCTTTCGAAGGGATACAGATCGAAATACTTCGCCGGAGCCACGAGCGGCAGGTGCGGGCGATGAAAGCCGACGGCGAGGAAGAAGGGCTTGTTGTTCTCCCGCGTGCCGAGCCATTCGATGGCCGTTTTCGCGAAGACGCCATCGACGAGTTGATCGTCATCGCCGGGGATCTCCTGCCAGCCGAGGCCCTCTTTTTTGCCTCGCTTCACCTGCACGCTGCTTTGGCGGTCGGGTGGGAAGGGCAGCTCGCTTTGGAAGGGCGTGCCGAAGTCCCACCCTTGCGGGTCGTCCATGCTTTCAAGGCCGCTCGGCACGCCGAGGTGGAAAATCTTGCCGCAGCGGGCCGTAGCGTAACCATTTTCGCGAAAGTGATGCGGCATCGTGAGCACGCCGGGATGATTCTTGTAGAGGTTGTCCTCGTTGTTCGTGACCCGCGTGGTGTTGGGTCGCATGCCCGTCATCATGGATGAACGCGAAGGATTGCAGTGCGGGAACTGACAGTAGGCCTTGTTGAAGACCACGCCGCGCTCCGCGAGGGCGTCGAGATTCGGCGTTTGGGCCTGTGGATGCCCGTAGCAGCCCAGCGTGGCCGCGAGGTCGTCTGACATGAGCAGGAGGACGTTGGGCCGCTCCGCAGCCCATGACAAATGTTGAGCCGAGCAAAGCGAGACCGCCAGCATCGCGAAGCGTGTGCTGGTCCGAAGGAGTGAGCGAAGCGAAGCAATGGCGAAGGACGAAAGGAGGGCGAGGAGGAGCGGTTTCACGATGGGGCGTGAACGAAGGGTAAACCTGCATTCCTTCTTGTTCCCTAGGGACCTCGATAGGTTTGATGGAAGGCGTTGTTGGTGCGCTTCACGGCTTGCCGTGCGGCCATGCAGAGCCTTTTGCGCAGGAAGGCACTGCCTTCCTTGGTCCTGTGCCCACGCCAACACACGCTCGTGCCGGACTGACCCTATCCACCTCCTTGAGAGACTCCGGCTCGGGTGATCGCAGTTGACGCTGGCCTTAATCGCCTGATCAAGCTAGTTCCCCCATGCGCCTCCTCGCCGTCCGACTTCAGAATCTCAACTCGCTCAGCGGGGCGCATGTGGTGCGGTTTGATGAGGTGCCGTTGAGCGCGGCGGGAGTGTTTTTGATCACTGGGCCGACGGGGGCGGGGAAATCGACGTTGCTGGATGCGATGACGCTGGCGCTGTATGGCCGGGCGGCGCGGTATGGGAACGAGAAAGCGGATGAGATGATGAGCCGGCACACGATGGAGTGCTTCGCCGAGGTGGATTTCGAGACGGGTGGACGTCGGCTGAGGGCGACGTGGCGGCTGGGGAAGACGAAGACGGGCAATTTGAAGCCGGTGCAGCGCACGCTGGCGGATGCCACGACGGGCGAGATCCTGGCGGACAAAGGTCGCGAGGTGGACCCGATGATCGAATCGCTCACGGGGCTGGATGCGCAGCGCTTTTTGAGGTCCGTGCTGCTGGCGCAGGGGCAGTTCGCGGCGTTTTTGAAGGCGAAGCCGAATGAGCGGGCGGAGCTGCTGGAGAAGATCACGGGCACCGAAATCTACAGCGACCTCTCCGTGCTGGCCTACGAGACGCATCGGCAGAAGGACGAGCAGGTGAAGCAGCTCAAAGCCAGCCTCGGCGCGGTGACGGTGCTGGATGATGAGGCGCGGACGAAGCTGGAAACCGATCTCACCGAGGCTCGCACGACTGCTGAACGTCTCACGACCGAAAGCCAGGCCGCGACGAAGCTGTGGCATGATCAGCGCGAGCATGCGTCCATCGTGGCCGAACTGACGAAGCTGGCCGAGGCGGAGCAACAGTTCCAGACATCGCAGGCACAGGCCGCGGCGGAGGTTTTGAAGGTCAAAGCGCTGGCGGATGAGGCGAAGCAGCAGCGCACGAAACGTGAGCCGTTGTGGGAACAAGCCGCTGGCATGGCGGCGCAGAGTGATCAGCTCGAAAAGCAGCTCGCGGAGAGTCGCGCCACTTATCAAACCTGGGTGAAGGAGCAGAAGGAGGCGGCGTCACGTCGCGAAGCGGCGGAGAAAGCGCTCACGGCGCACCTTGAGGCGGCGCAGGCGCTTGAGGTTTGGTTGAAGCAAAATGCGGATGATGCAGAGCTGGCGGAGCGTTTGCCGAAGCTGCGCGTGGCCGTGCGTGAATGGCGCACGGCCTTTGAAAAACTGGCTGAAGGACGGAAACGTCACGCGGAGGCGCAAACGCTGCAGGTGAAGATCACGGAGGCGGAAACGCAGGCGGCGGCGCTGGCCAAAAAAGCGGCGGAAAGCGCGGCGAAGGCCCAAACGGATCGCGCTGAGCAGGAACGGTTCGCGAAGGCTCTCGAAGCGCAGCGCGAGGTGACACGGCAGGCGGAGCGGGTGGCTGGTTTTGACGAGCACCGGCATGATTTGAAGCCCGGCGAGCCTTGTCCGCTCTGCGGAGCCAGTGAGCATCCGTTCGCGACGAACGGGGCGAGTTTTGAATCCCAGCTCCAAACTGCCCGCAAGCTGCTCACGACCCTGGAGAAGCAGTGTGAGAAGGCGAATCGCGATCTGGCGATGCGGGAGCGTGAGCTGGCGAAGGTGGAGACGGAGGTGGGTGCGGAGACGAAGCGAGTGGCGGAAATGCGGAAGCGTGTCGCGGAGGTTGAGGCACCGGGGGATGGAGTGCTGGAGCAGTGGAGTGATGAAGAAGGCAAGAGGCGGGGAGAGCTGACGATGCTTTCGTGCTCTGGCGAGCACGCCTACAGCGCTGTAGGCGCAGCCGCCAGACTGCGGAAGGACGCGTCGCAAACCGTTGGAGCCCCGCGTTCTGGCGAACGAGCCTACGAGCCTGCGGAGGCTGAGCGTGAACTGGATGCGCTGGAGAAGCGGGCGACGACTTATGCGAAGAAGCAGCAGGACGCGGCGCAGCAGCGGAGCGAGCGGCAGAAGCTGGAGGGTGGCATTCAGCTCGCGAAGGCGGATGAGGCGGCGAAGACGAAGCGGCTGGAGGAGTTGAAGGCCGAGGGCGTGTCGCTGCGCACGAAGGCGGATGCGTTGAAGGCGCAATTGAGTGAGCTGCTCGGTGGCCAGTCGCTGGGCGAAGATCGTCGGCAGTATGAAACGAAGGTTTTGACGACGGAGAAAGTCCTGCGTGAGGCAGAGGTGAAGCTCACGAAGCTGCAAACCGATCTGGCGGCGCTGAAAGCGAAGCTGGAACAGCTCGAAACGCGTCGGAGGCCTTTGGCAGAGCAGCAGGTGTTAAACGCGGAAGCCTTGGCGGAGCTGGAAACAACGGCGAAGGCGCTGCACGAGGCTTTTGCCGCGAAACGCACCAATGTGGGCTCGCTGGAGCAGCAGGTGAAGAGTGATGATGAGGCGCGGAGGCGTCGCGAGGCCGGTGGAGCGGCGTTGCAGGGGGCAGAGGCGGACGCGCTGCGTTGGGGCAGGCTGAAGGAGCTGATCGGCTCGGCGGATGGCGCGAAGTTTTCACGCTTTGCGCAGTCGCTCACGCTGCGACAGCTCATCGGTCTGGCGAACGAGCATCTCCATGTGCTGGCGGAGCGCTATCGCCTGATGGCGGCGCCGGGCGATGAGCTGGATCTGCGGATCGTCGATTTGTATCAGGCGAATGTGGATCGGCCGATGGAGAGCTTGTCCGGTGGCGAGAGCTTCCTGGCGAGTTTGGCGCTCGCTTTGGGGCTGAGCGAGCTGGCATCAAGGCATCATCCCATCGACTCGCTGTTCATTGATGAAGGTTTTGGCACGCTGGACTCAGAGACGCTGGAGGTGGCGCTGAGTGCGTTGGAGAATCTGCGAGCTGGCGGGAAGACCATCGGGCTCATCTCTCACGTGGATTTGCTCAAGGAGCGGCTTTCCACGCAGGTGCGGGTGGTGCGTGGAGCCGGCGGGACGAGCCGAATCGAGGTGGTGGCGTGATGACTTCGTAGCGGCGGGCGTCAGCACGCCGAGGGGAAGGCGAAGGCGATGAGAACGCTCGTTTCGGAAAACGGACGTTTTCCGCTACGGGAAGTGAATCACAGAGTCTCTCGTAGCGACGGGCGTCAGCACGCCGAGGGGAAGGCGAAGGCGGTGGGGACGTTTTCCGCTACGGCAGTGAGTTTACGCCTTCCACACGAAGGTCACGGGCTTGTCGATGTCCGGGTGGACGCTGTGGTGGACGGGGCAGCCGAGGGCGGTGGCTTCGAGGAGCTTGCGCTCGGGGTGATCGGGCGGGAGCGGGATCTCAATGGTGATGGGCAGGCGCACGATGCGGCGCGGGCTGTCTTCACTCATGTGCTTTTCGATGCTGACCTTCATGCCGGTGACATCGAGCTGTTTCTGCTGCGCCTTGATGCCGATGACGGTGGCCATGCAGGAGGCGAGGGCGGTGGCGACGAGGTCGGTGGGGGAGAAGGACTCACCTTTGCCGCAGTTATCGACGGGGGCATCGGTGATGAGGGTGTTCTTCGAGGGGCCGTGAGTGGCCTGGCAGCGAAGATCGCCGGTGTAATCGACAGTGATGGAGACGGCCATGGGAGCAGAGGTGGAGTGTTGGAGAACGGGAGTGATGAGGAGATATAAAAAGAGGAAGGCATTGCGGCCTTCCTCTCGGAGATGGGATGCTGAGGGGCCGCTTACTTCGGCTGGGCCGGGGTGGCGGGAGCGGCCGGAGCAGGCGTCGTGGCCGGAGCCGGTGTGGCGGCGGGCTTGGGAGCTTCGGCGGCCGGTTTCGGAGCCTCGGGGGCCTTGGCGGCGGGAGCAGGCGTTGCAGGAGCTTTCGGCGCATCGGCCTTCTTGTCCTCGGCTTTCGGCGCGGCAGCAGGAGCCGGAGCTGGTGTGGTCGCAGCGGCGGGGGCTGGGGTCACGGAGATCGGGCCTGGGGTCGCCGGGGCGGTAGGAGCGGGTGGTGGCTCGACGGGCTTGTCACCGAAGAGCTTGGACTTCTCCGGGGTCTGCTCGCGGGCGGTGAGCACGGCGAGAGAGAGGGTCAGCACGAAAAGCAGGACGGCGAGATAGACGGTGAATTTCTGGAGGACGTTCGTGGTCTGGGCTCCCCACACCTGGCTGGTCATGGAATCACCAAAAGAGGCTCCAAGGCCCTCCTGGCGCGGACGCTGCATGAGGACGATGAGGATGAGGAGCAGGCAGACGAGGACTTCGACCACCGTGAGGATACCGATTAACATAAGAGGGAAGGGGAAAAGGGGGGCGAATATGTGGGCGGTTTCTGGCTTGGCAAGCGGCATTCCGGGCCGGAGGAGGTCATTGACGCCGGGCCTCAAACCATGGCACAACGGACCTTTCCCGACCTTTTTCATGGATTCCAGCCCCCCGCCCTCTCGCGCCCGTCACGGGGTGATCCTCTTCGCCGTCCTGCTGGGCATCATCCATTACATCGACCGGGTGTGCATTTCCAAAGCCCGCCCCTACATCCAGGCGGACCTCAGTTTGGACGACACGCAGATGGGGCTGGTGTTTTCCGCGTTCACGCTGGCGTATGCCTTGTTTGAGATCCCGGGCGGCTGGTTGGGGGACAAATGGGGACCGCGACGGGTGCTGCTGCGTATCGTGATGTTTTGGAGCTTCTTCACGGCGGCTACAGGCTACGCATGGAATCAGGCCTCCATGATGGTGTGCCGTTTCCTTTTCGGCGCAGGTGAGGCAGGCGGCTTCCCGAATATCGCGAAGATGTTCAGCGTGTGGCTCCCACAGCGTGAGCACGGCATGGCGCAGGGTATCACTTGGTTGGCGGCCCGCTGGGGCGGGGCCTTCACGCCGCTGCTGGTGGTGTGGGTGCTGGGGCTGGTGAGCTGGCGGATGACCTTCGTGATCTTTGCCTGCCTGGGCGTGGTTTGGGCGGTGATCTTCGCTTGCTGGTTCCGCGATGACCCGAAGAACCACCCGCAGGTGAACGCGGGTGAGCTGGCCCTGCTGGAGGAGGCACGGCAGAATCTCGGCACCGGCCACGCGAAGATTCCCTGGGGGCGACTGCTCTCGACGCGATCCGTTTTGCTGCTGTGGGTGTATTATTTCTGCCTCAGCTATGTGTGGTACTTCTACATCACCTGGCTGCCAAAGTTCATGGAGGCCAAGGACGGCCTGCAGATGGACATGACCGCTACTTCCAGCTCGATTCTGAACGGGCTGCCGCTCTTTTTCGGCGGCATCGGCTGCTTCGTGGGCGGGGTGATGGCCAAAAAAATCGCTGCTAAAGACGGACGCATCAGCGCCGCGAGGCGGAAAATCGGCTTCGCAGGCCTGCTGGTAGCGGGAGCGCTCATGGTCTTGGCGGCGCAATGGAAAAATCCCGTGTTTGCGATGCTGGCGCTCGGCAGTTCCGGCTTCTTCAACGATCTCTCGATGCCGGGAGCCTGGGGCGCGTGCATGGACATCGGCGGGAAGCTCGCCGGGTCCGTCTCCGGCAGCATGAACATGGTCGGCAATCTCGGCGGGGCCCTCGGCGGCGTGGCGGTGCCATGGCTGATGCAGTCAATGGGCCTCGGTTGGGATGGCGTACTCTATGTGGCGGCGGGGACCTACCTGATCTCCGCCGTGTGCTGGCTCTTCATTGATTCGGATGAAAGGCTTCATCATTCATGACTTGGGAAATCATCGCGCTTCTTTTCCTCGCCGGGCTCAGCGCCGGATTCATCGACGCCATCGCGGGCGGCGGGGGGTTGATTTCCGTGCCGGCCTTGCTCGCGGCAGGATTGCCACCGCAGATGGCGCTTGGCACGAACAAGATGCAGTCCACCTGGGGCACGCTCATGGCGGTGCGGAAGTATGCAAAGGCGGGGCTCGTGTCATGGCATCAGGTGCGTCTCACGGTGCTGGTGACGTTTGTGTTTGCCTGTCTCGGCACCTGGACGGTCACGCAGGTGAGCAATGAGGTGCTGAAAAAGATCGTGCCATGGATGCTGCTCGGCATCGCCGTCTATGTGCTGCTGAGTCCGGGCCTCGGAAAAACAGCGGCGAAAGCGCGGCTCAGCCTGGTGGCCTTCGCCTGCCTCGCGGGCAGTGTGCTCGGCTTCTACGACGGCTTCTTCGGACCGGGCACGGGCACCTTCTGGACCATGGCATGCATCTCCCTTCTCGGACTCGAACTCACGCGTGCCACCGCGTTCACGAAGGTGGTGAACCTCACGAGCAATCTCGCTTCCCTGCTCGTCTTCGTGATTTCTGACCGCGTTCACTATTCCATCGCTGCCGCCATGATCGCGGGTCAGCTCATCGGCGGCAGGCTCGGCGCGGGCATGGCCATCAAGCATGGCGCCGGCTTCATCCGTGTGGTCTTCATCACCGTCGTCTTCGCGATGGTGACGAAATTGTTGTGGGACCAGTTTGCGCCTGCTTGATCGCATTCTGGCATGAATCCGGGAAAAGGAGCACGGCGTATTTGCCCCACACCTTCCCCATGCCTATGCTCACCGCCTCCATGTCCACCGTCCAGTCCACGGCCCAAGGCCGCCAGTTCCCAAAGTTCGATCTCTCCCGCCTTCTTGGCACCGTTTTCAAGCCCACCTTCGGCCGCACGATCTGTATCCTGATCGACCTGCCAGACCTCGCAGAGGCCAAAGACTATGCCTTTCTAAAAAACCCCGCGCGTGCCATCCAGAGGCGGGCGCATGATTATTTCTACCAGGGCCTCAAAAACGGCGTCGCCGATGAACTCGTGCTCAAAGGCGGTGAAATGTATGCCTACACGCAGACCACCGGCAGCAATCTCGACCTGCCTGACGCGTGCGTGGACATGAGCGGCAAGCAGCTCAGCCTCGAAAAGGACATTTACCCGAATTACGACATCATCCTCTGCATCTCCACCTTCAGCGCCACCGCGCCTCTGACGGCTTTTGCCAAGCAGTACGGCTTCCGCGGCGCCACGCTGCATGGGGTGAATGAGGTCATCCTGAATTCAGGTCTCGCCGTCGATTACGAAGAAGTCAGCGTCGATGCCGAAAAACTCCGTCTCGCCATGACACGCTCCGATTGGGTGGAGATCGACTTCACGGTCGAAAACGGGCCCGACATGACCGTGCGCCTCGAATTGAACTGTCAAGAAGCTCAAAAGAGCCATGGCCTCTGCCAAGGTGATGCGCCTGACATTGCGAACCTGCCCGCAGGTGAAGTGTACTTCGTGCCTACCGGTGCGGAAGGCACTTTCCCGCTCAAATACGAAGATGGCACCCTCGGTAAGCTCACCGTCACTGGCGGCCGCATCATCAAGGCCGAGCTCATCGAGGGCAAACAATCCACCATCGACGAGCACAACGCCAAACTCACCGATGATCCGATGACCGGTGTGCTCGGCGAGCTCGGATTTGGCACGCAGGTGCTGCCTGTGTCCGGTGCGGACATCCAGGATGAGAAGGTGCTCGGCACCTGCCACCTTGCCACGGGTCGCGATGACCATCTCGGCGGCCACATCACGCCTGCTCAATTCAAGCGTCATCAAAACGCCACGCACGACGACATTCTCTTCGCGCCGCACAAGACGCCGAATTTCGACATCAAACAGGCCCGCATGCATCGCGATGGCGTGACGACCGTGCTCATCGAGCATTTCCAGCCAGCGAAGCATCTCCTCGATGCTCTCGCGGCGGATTGATCCTCACGCGAGGATGTCCTTGATGACCATCGCACCCTCGACGCCGCTCAGGCGGGCGTCGAGACCTTGGAATTTGAAGCTGAAGGCATCGTGCTTGATGCCGAGCTGGTGAAGCATCGTGGCATGCAGGTCATGCACCGTGGTGATCTTCTCCACCGCCGCATAGCCGAGGTCATCGGTCGCTCCATGCACGATGCCGCCGCGAATGCCCGCACCGGCCATCCACACGCTCATCGCTTTGTTGTGATGATCGCGACCGCTGCCGCCTTGCGACATCGGCGTGCGGCCAAATTCGCCCGCCCACACAATCAGCGTCTCCTCCAGCATGCCACGCTGCTTCAGATCGGTGATGAGCGCCATGCACGCGCGGTCGATTTCCTTCGCCTTCTGCTCCACGCCGAGCTTCACGCCGCCGTGATGGTCCCAGTCCTTGTGATAAAGCTGGATGAAGCGCGTGCCACGCTCCGCAAGACGACGCGCGAGGAGGCAGTTCGAAGCGAAGGAGCCATCGCCCGGCTGGCAGCCGTAAAGCTCCAGCGTCTTCGCGCCTTCCTTGCTCACGTCCATCAAATCGGGCACGCTCGCTTGCATCTGAAAGGCCATTTCATACTGCGCGATGCGTGTGGCGATCTCCGGATCGTCCACCAGCGTATCGTGCGCCTTGTTCAGCGCATTGATCGCCGCCACATCGGCTCCCTGGCGCTCCCGCGTGACGCCGTTCGGATTCGTCAGATACAAAACGGGATCGCCTTTGGCCCGGAGCTGCACGCCTTGATACTTCGACGGCAAAAAGCCACTGCTCCACTGCCGCGCCGCGATGGGCTGATTCTGCCCGCCCTGGCCCAGCGAGGTCAAAACGACGAAGCCCGGCAAATCCGCCGCTTCCGTGCCGAGTCCATAGGTGATCCACGAGCCCATGCTCGGCCTGCCCGCGATCTGCGAGCCCGTGTTCATGAACATGTGCGCCGGATCATGATTGATCGCATCCGTCGTCATGCTGCGGATCAGGCAGATGTCATCGATCACGCTGCCAATCTGCGGAAACAGCTCACAAATCTCGATCTGGTTCTTCCCAAACTTCGCAAACTGGTGCTGCGGCCCGAAGCAGTTCAGCGGCTTGCCTTGAAGCTGAGCGAGCTGCTGCCCCTTCGTGAACGACTCCGGCATCGGCTTGCCGTCCATCTCCGCCAGTTTCGGCTTCGGATCAAACGTCTCCAAATGCGACGGTCCGCCCGCCATCGTCAGCCAGATCACCCGCTTCGCCTTCTGTGGCAGCGGTAGTGATTTCAAAACACCTAGCGTAGGCGCCGCAGAAGCCGGTTTGAGCAACGAAGCCAGCGCCACGGCTCCGAGACCTTGCGACGTTTTGCCAAGAAAGGCGCGGCGATGAAGAGGAGAGATCATGATGTGAACTTTACGCGATGAAGAGCCGCAGTGTTGCCCAAGATTCGGCGGAGAAGCAGCGAAAGCCATGACAACATGCTGCCCCTTGGCCCGTTCAGGCCGCATGAATTTGATCACTCGTCGGCGTTTCTTCCGCGCCAGCAGCCTTGGCCTCGCGGCAGCCTCCGTTTCGCATGCGGAGACACCTGCGCCCAAGCTCCAGCCGCTACTCACGCCGGATCTGGATTTCTACGACGTGTCACGCGGCACGCCGAAGCCGCACACGTTGGTGGGCGATGCCTTGCTCCAGGCTCGCCTCACGCCGGAGACGTGGCGTTGTGAGATCACGGCGGATGCTTTCATCGAGGACCCGCACACGAAGGTGCCCGCCACCTTGCAAAAGCCGCTCACGCTAGCCGATGGCAATGCGCTCGATCTGCCCACGCTCATGGAACTGGGCAAGAAGCACGAGGTACACTTCCTCAAAGCCATGCAGTGCCTGAACATCGACACGCCGCTCGGCCAGGGGCTGTGGACTGGCGTGCCGTTGCGCGAGGTGCTGAAACTCTGCGGCAGAATGAACAACGTCCGCCGCATCTCCTTCTGGGGCTTTCACAACCACGACCCAAAGCAGGTCTTCAAATCCTCCGTCAGCTACACGCAGTGCTTTGAGACCGCGCCGGGCGATCTGCCCATCTTCCTCGCCTACCGCGTGAATGGTGCGCCGCTCAGCCTGGAGCGCGGTGGCCCGGTGCGCATGATCGTGCCATGGTCGCACGGCTACAAATCCATCAAATGGCTCCAGCACATCTTCGTCGCCAACGACGCCCGCAACAACGACACCTACGCGCACGGCAACAACGATCCCGATTCCGTGCTGAAGACCGCCGCCTATGTCGATAAGAGCCTCGACGGGCAAAAAATCCCCGCCGGTCAGCCCGTCTTCATCACCGGCCAAGTGGTGAGCGGGCCGTCTGGCCTGCAGCGAGTCGAATACTGGCTGCGACGCATCGAGGGCGAGCTGCAACCTCTCGCCGATGATGCTCCCGAGCTGCTCAACGCCCCGTGGAAGCCCTGCGAACTCGAAGCGCAGCCCGATTGGCCCGCTGTACTGCCCCAAGGCGTGAAACCAAGCCAAGTGCTCGCCTTTGATGCCGCCACAGGCCGACCGCAGTCATGGCCGTCGCGCTATGGCATGTGCGCCTATCACGCGATGGTCAAAAACCTGCCTCCAGGCCGCTACGAGGCCCGCGCCCGCAGTGTGGACCTCAATGGCTACGCGCAGCCCGAGCCACGTCCGCTGCAAAAAACCGGCAAGAACGGCATTCAGGTGCGGAGGTTTGAGATCCTCGCATGAAACGCACCGCTCTTCTTCTCATCGCTGCCATCGCCGCGCAGGCGCAGCAACCTGTCTCCAAAGAAAAGGCGCTCCATCTCGCGGGCAATGTCCACGTCATCTTCGAGCACAAGTGCGACGAATGCCACGGCAGCCATCTGAAGAAGCCCGAGGGCAAGTTCGGCCATGTACTCGATCTCAAGCGCCTCGCTGATAACCTCGACTACATCGAGCGAGGCAAACCTCATCGCTCCGAGCTCTATCGCCTCGTGAACGACGGCGAGATGCCACCGGACGATCATCCGAAGACCCCGCCGCTCACCGGCGAGGAAAAAGACATCGTGCGCCGCTGGATTCAGGCCGGTGCCCCGCACGAACTGCCCGCCGAACTCCCCAAGCGCACCTTCACCACGCCCGCGACACCTCCAGCGAAAACCAAAACAATCGCCCGCGTCACCCTCGACCTCCGCGATCGGCCTGCCGCCGAAGTCTTTGCCGAGATGACGAAGCAAACCGGCCTGCGCATCGACTACACCGCGCCCGTGAAAGAGCCGCGCCTGTCCATCACCCTCAAAAACGGCACGGTGATCGAAGCCCTCGACTACCTCGTCCTCTGCGGCAACCTCGCCCTGAGCTGGAACGGCGAAATCGCCACCGTGAAGCCCGTCTCAGCCTCAGGCGGCAAGTGAGGAGTCATCTTCGAGATCAGACAGGGCACGATTCATCGTCTCATCCGAGTCGGACACTGCACGCAGGAACCCGTCCAATCGAATCACATTCGGGTCACGAAGTTGGTGACACTTGACGCCTCTGGAACCACAGGCTGTCATGTCAGACACCTTCTTCCACGCCATGAAACCATGCCTAGTCCTCTTGTTGACCATCTCCATGGCCATCGCGGATGACAACATCAAACCACGGCTAGCAGCCATCACGAAGCAATTCGAGCAGATGGAAGCGGCTGCCAACGCCGTGGCATTGCATACCCAGTGGCTCAAAAGCCCGGCTGGGCAGGAAGACATCGCTTTTCTAAATACCCACTACAATGACCTGAGCAGCTGGCAAAAGCAGGACATTCCGCAAGAACTCGCCAGAACCGGGCTGGTGGTCACCGTGCCATTGCTTGAGAAAGCACTCACGACAAGCGATGGAACTCTCGCGGGCATCTTCTATGCCTGCATCGTCGGCAAACTTGAGGCGGGCTTTGGAAAGGCGGTGGCACCTCTTGTCGCCCCTTGGGCAGGACGAAGCAGAACGCCTAGTCGTGACACGGCCATCATCGTCCTGCCCATTCTCGATCCTGAAGTCGCCAGCAAGGTCTTGTTTGATGAGAAGTTGATCGGCGAAAACTCACCGACAGCTCACCAAGTTCTAGAAAGCTGCAACGATGCGGCGCTCGCAGTGCCTTTGCCGATCCTTGAATCGCTCATCTCGGCCTGGGAAAGCAAAGCAGCTTCACCGAATCCCGAATACCACATCTGGGCGGGCTATGCCAAGGCCCTCACGGCCCTGGCCGTGCATGATCCTGCTCGCGCACTCGCCAAGGCCGAGGCTCTCATGAAGACGCCTTCATTCAAAACCGAACCCTCCAAAGCGGAATATCTTTGCGGGCTTCCACTGCTGGCGGTGGGCTTGTCCGGGCTTTACGACAAGGTGGGAGACTACTTCGCCAAGCATCAAAACTTTGGAAACTTGCCTGAGGCCGCTCAGTTTTATTTTGCTGTGATCTACTTCGAGTCGGACGCCTCCAATGGAGGTATGAGTCAGGCATTGCACAACTCGACAGGAGACCTTTTGCCACTCGTCAGAAAAGCCTACGAGGTGATCGGAGACACACAGAGCCTAGATTGGCTGGACTCGATGCTCAAACCCTTCGGAACTGCTGGGCCATCCCCGGATCGAAACATCCGACTGCGACAGATGAACGAGATGAATCCTAGCTACTTTGATCAAGAGTCAAAACTCAGAGATGAATGGCAGGCCAAGCCCGAAGGAAAGCAGCCCGATGTTCCGCCCTCTTGGGCTTTGAGTGTTTATGTTTCAAAACACGCCGCAGAGATCAAGCGAGCCCTTGCGAAGCCTTGATTGGAAGGTTCTTGGACTGCGGCAGCCTGCTGCCGCTTTGGCAAGCCAGCCTGCTGGCGGGAAGGCCTGAGGGCAGGCATCGAAGCGTCAAGGCTCCGCCCGCGCGGTAGCGGTTTGGCTTTGCCAAGCGAGGAGACACAAACGGCAGCAGGGCTGCCTCGGAAAAGCGGCAGCAGGCTGCCGCAGTCCATGTCATGTCACTTCTTCTTCCCAAGGTTCTTCAACTCCGTCTCCGTCCACATCATCATGCGGCCTTTCTCTTGTTCGCGGATGGCGGTGACCGATTTGGTTTCGACGGCACCGGCAGTGTGTTCCCATTCGCGGCGGATGTAGGTGAGGACGCCGGCGATGTCTTCGTCGGTGAGTTGGGGCAGCGGGGGCATGGCGAGGTTGTAGGTGCGACCGCTGACTTTCACGGGGCCGGCGAGGCCGTGCATGACGATGCGGGCGAGCACCTCGGACTTACCGAGCACCCATTCGCTATCGACGAGCGGCGGCGCGAGGCCGTCGAGTCCGAAGCCGTGCGGCTGATGGCAGGCGGCGCAGAGCGTGGCGTAGATGGTTTTGCCTTTTTCAAAGAGCGCGGTCTGCGTCTCAGTGAGCGGTTTGATGACGGGCGGGGCAGGGGCACCAGGTTTGCCGGGCCAGACGAGGCGTTTTTCGAGGTCGGCGGGCAGTTTGAGCTTCGGTGGCGATTTTTCGAGCCACACGAGCTTCACCGTCTTCGATTTGCTGTCGGTCTTGGCGAGGCCTTTGAGGATGGTGTCGCGGTTTTCGGGCGAGTTGGCGGCCAGTTCGAGCATGTCGGCGATGGGACCGGCTTTTCCGGCGAGCGCGATCAATTCGGCCAAAGCGCCGATGACGGCCTTCGAACCTTCGGAAGGCGTTTGGGCGAGTGTTTTGGCAAACACGGCCTCTTTGCCGCGCAGGCCGGTGAGCGCCGCTTCGCGGATGAGCGTGTTTTTGCCGTGCGTGACGAGCAGCGGGGCCAAAGCGGCCTCGTTGATCGTTTTGATGGCGATGTTCGCGAGCACGAGCGGATGCTTTTCAGCGGCGAGATCGAAAACGTAGTCGCGAGGTGCCACTCGCGCGGCGGCGGCACGGACGTGCTCGCTTTTGTCGGTGAGCGCGGTCTTCACGAGGTCAGGCGTGATGGCGGCGAGACCGTCGAGCGTCCACAGCGCATGTTCGCGGGCGATGGGGCTTTCGTTTTGCAGCAACTCCTTCAACGCGGGCACTGCGGAGGCATCCGCCGACTCGACGATGAGTCGCTGCGCGGTGTCGCGCACCCAGCCGTTGGCATGCGTGAGGAGTTTCGCGTCTTTCGTGACCTTCACGGGCTTTGCGCTGCTGCCTTCCGGCACGATGCGCCAGATGCGGCCCATGTTGAAGGGTTGCTCGAGTTTCCGCGCCTGGATGTTCGCGATGAGGTAGTGCGTGAGGAAGCTCTGGTGCTGGATGATGCCGCGATACATGTCCACGAGGTAAAGCGCGCCATCGGGGCCGTTGCAGGCATTCACCGGGCGGAAGCGCTCGTCGGTGGAGGTGAGGAACTCGCTGCCTTTGGCGGTGTTCGTGGCCTTCACGAGGCCGTCGGTCTCGCTCATCGAGAAACGCTTCACCAAATTCGCGCAAGGCTCCGGCACGAAGGCGTTGCCGCGATACATGGCCGGAAAAGCATCTCCGCGATAAATCAGTGCGCCGCAGGTGCCGGTGGGACGTTGCAGCTTGCCGTCGGCGCTCAGTGTTTTGGCATCGTAGCCGCGATTCACACCCGGCGTGGGATGTGCGGGATAGAGCGTTTGATCGCTGGCAAGTTTCGCATTGATGCTGGTGGCATTTCGCAGCAGTGGGTTCCGCGCAAAGGCCTCCGTCGGCAGCAGATCGGCACGCAGCATGTCGGAGTTGTAGTTGAAGTAGAGCCGCCCGTGGTCGTCCTGGCAGAGTCCCCACTGTCCGCGACCGAGCCCCACGTCCTTCTGCCACACGCCGCCACGCAGTTTCAACCGCGAGCTGTATCCGGCACTCCAGATCGAGTTGTCCATCGCCCACACCGGCGAGTTTGCCATGTGCTCCGGCTGACCACCGAGCGTGCCGAAGTCGGTGGCGACCACTTCTTTCACATCCGCCACGCCATCGCCGTCCGTGTCTTTGCAGAAGAGCAATTGCGGCGGCACCGCGATCAACGCGCCGCCATTCACCGCCATCACCGCCCGCGGCATGACAACCTTGTCGAGAAACGCCGTCGCCTTGTCCATGCGCCCATCGCCATCCGTGTCTTCGAGCAACGAAACACGTCCCGTCGGCTCCTTTTCCGTGCTGCCAGCCAGATCGTGCATGTAACCGCGCATCTCGCAGACATAGAGCCGCCCCTGATCATCAAAACTCATCGCCACTGGCGATTCGATCATCGGCTCCGATGCCACCAGTTCGATGCGAAAGCCTTTTTCGACCGCGAAGGTCTTCATCGCCTCTTCCGGCGAAAGCGGCACTGGCGGCGGCAGTTTGAATTTCAACTCGACCTTCTCCGGGCCAGCGTTCTTGGAATGCACGGCGAATGCCAGAGGCACTAGCGAGAGACAAAGGAGAGCAATGAGGGAGCGCGTCATGGGGGGGATTTGGTCAAGGCGATGAAGGTCAAGGCGTCAAGAGGTCAAGAGTGCCACGGACTCGCGTTTTGACGACGGCTTGACCTTCTTGACGAGTTCTTGACGGCACCTCTCACTTCTTTGCTTTCGGCTTCGGCTGTTCGGAGGCTTTGATCGTCAGCGGCGGCACGGGCTCGTTCTTACCCGCAAAAGCATTCCAAGCGGATTGGAATACGGCGGCATCACGCACATCACCCTCGGCGATGAGCCATTGGTAGCGGAGTTTGAAGGGCGATTCGGCGCTGGCCTTGCCTTTGGGGAACATGCCGAAGCGGCCGTAGTCGCGGTAGGCAGAGGTGGCGGTGTCCTTCGGGTTGTCGGGATGGTTGAGGACCACGACGGTGAAGGTTTTGCCTTCCACGGTGAAGATCTCCGCGGCCCAGGGCAGGTCCTTCACCTTGTGAGCGTCGATGTTTTCGCCGGGGAAGATGTAGGTCGTCGTTTTCGTGTCCACGAGCTCGCTCGGGCGGAACTGCGCACCCGCGTGCTCGGGATCGCCATTCATGTCGGCCTCGCCGCTCACGGTTTTGATGGCGCTGTTCATTTCGATGCCGAGGTAGAAGGGCTTCGCGGGCGTGGTGAAGCTGAACTGGCGTTCCTCGGTCAAAAACGGCGCGGTGGTGTCGCCCTGCCAGTCGATGTGCGCGGTGAAGGTGTTTTCGCCCGGCGCGACCTTCGTCACGACCTGGTCGCCGCCCTTCATGTGCCAGCGGTCATACGATTTGCTGTTGTAGGCGATCTTGCTGAAGCCGAGGAAGATGCCGCGGTGATGCGTGAAGCTGAACCCCGCGCCTTTCGTGAGCCGCGTGGAGCCATCGGCGCTGAAAACATGCATGTAGGGCTTGTAGCTCTCGTGATGCTTCTCCGGCGTGCTGAGGTCATTCGCCATCATGAGCTTCGCGACGACCTTGCCGCCATTGGCGACCGCGACGTGATCTTTCTCCGCGACCGTGATGTCGAAAGCGAAGGTGGGAAGGGACAGAGTGAGGGCGAGGAAGAGGAGGGTGTTTTTCATGGAAAGGGAGGGAATGACGAAACCAGAGCCGAGCCGAGCGAAGCGAAGCGAGACAAGCGAGTGAAACGAGCCCGGAGGGGGAACGAAGTGAATCAATGAGGAATGCCGAATCAATGACGAAGCACGAAGCCCCAAGTTTTCGGCCCTCGGGCTTCATTCGTCATTCGACATTCGGATTTCGTCGTTCGAAGCGTCACTGCGCGAGGATCTTCTGGATCACCTTCGCTGCTCAGCCGCGCATCAAGGCCCTGGAACTAGAATCTGTAGGCATCATGGCTCGGCTTCCCTGCCCCCCCCAAAGCCGGATAAATCCCCGATTGACACTCCGACATGCCTTTGGAACATATCAACGCATCCTGATACGTTGATTTGTTCCTTTTCACCCCAAACCTGAACCCACACGACACCTCATGTCCGACTATAAAGTAAAAGACATCGCCCTCGCCGACTTCGGTCGCAAAGAACTCGACATCGCGGAGAGCGAAATGCCCGGCCTCATGGCCACCCGCGAGAAGTACGGCCCGAAAAAGCCCCTCGCTGGCGTCCGCATCACCGGCTCCCTGCACATGACCATCCAGACCGGCGTGCTCATCGAGACCCTGAAGGAGCTCGGTGCCGATGTCCGCTGGGCCTCCTGCAACATTTTCTCCACCCAAGACCACGCCGCGTCCGCCATCGCCGCCTCCGGCACGCCTGTCTTTGCCTGGAAGGGCGAAACGCTCGAAGAATACTGGTGGTGCACCTGGCAGGCCATCATGTTCCCCGGCAACAAAGGCCCGCAGCTCATTGTTGATGACGGTGGCGACGTGACCCTCCTCATCCACAAGGGCTACGAGATGGAAAACGGCGACAAGTGGGTCGAGACCCCCTCCGACAACCACGAGGTGAAGGTCATCAAGGACCTCCTCAAGGACATCGCCAAGAAGCAGCCCGGCATCTTCCACGAGATCGTGAAGGAACTGAAGGGCGTCTCCGAAGAGACCACCACCGGCGTCCATCGCCTCTATGAAATGGCCAAGGCTGGCAAGCTGCTCTTCCCCGCCATCAACGTGAACGACAGCGTCACGAAGTCCAAATTCGACAACCTCTACGGCTGCCGCGAATCCCTCCTCGACGGCATCAAGCGTGCCACCGACGTCATGATCGCCGGCAAAGTCGGTGTCGTCTGCGGCTATGGCGATGTGGGTAAAGGCTGCGCCTTCGCCCTCCGCGGCATGGGCGCCCAGGTCGTCGTGACCGAAATCGACCCCGTGTGCGCCCTTCAGGCCGCCATGGAAGGCTTCCGCGTCATGCCCATCGAGGACACCCTCGGCTGGGGCGACATCTACGTCACCACCACCGGCAACAAGGACATCATCCGCCTTGAGCACATGGAGAAGATGAAGGACCAGGCCATCGTCTGCAACATCGGGCATTTCGACAACGAGATCCAGGTGGACAAGCTCAACGAGCGCAAAGACGTGAAGCGCCTCAACATCAAGCCGCAGGTGGACAAGTACACCTTCCCGGCCGGCAACAGCATCTTCATGCTCGCCGAAGGCCGCCTCGTGAACCTCGGCTGCGCCACCGGCCACCCGAGCTTCGTGATGAGCAACAGCTTCACCAACCAGTGCCTAGCTCAGATCGACCTCTGGGAAAACAAGGACAAGCGCCCTGTTGGCGTCACCGTCCTGCCGAAGAAGCTCGACGAAGAAGTCGCCCGCCTGCACCTTGCGAAGATCGGTGTCAAACTCACCGTCCTCAGCAAAGACCAGGCCGACTACATCGGCGTGCCCGTCGAAGGCCCCTACAAGACGGATCACTACCGTTATTAATCGTGAAGCGGGCACTCCTGCCCGCTCTAGGCAGACAAGAGTGTCTGCCTCACTTCCCATCACCACCCCCAAAACCCCAAAGCGCGTTCGGTCGAAAGGCCGGGCGCGTTTTGGTTTACATGGTCTGAATATCTGATGGAAGTGCAGACGATGGGGAAGGCGGGGAAGGCGGCACCGATTGCACTTGTAGCCACTCTTGCGTCGCCACTTCCTCCAGCCGTTTCAACAAGGCCGTGCGCGGTTCTACCATCTCTGCATTCTCATCCTTCACCAGCGCCTGCATCAGGCTCATCATCGCCAGGGAGATCGTGGGCGTGGCCATCATCTCTTTTGTCAGCACGGGTGCGATCTGCGCGGCGGTCTGGCAGATGGTGGGATGACCGTGAATCTGCGGATGCTTCGTCGCATCGATCAAGGCGAGGAGGTAGAGGCGGCGGATGGGGCTGTCGGCAGGGATCGTCGCGGGCGCTTGATCTTTAGGCACGGTAGCTCCTTCAAAGCCGGGCCACTCTCCCTGCGATAAACGTTGCCACAACGCGGTAGCAGCACGGAACTGGCGGGACCTGCTGCAGAGTTCTTCCCTCAAAACCACCAAATTTTGTTCGGGAAGTTAATTCATCCAATGCGGTCAGTGCTTCCTCGCTGCTGACAAGGTCGTCTCCCGATGAATGCGGGCAAAATGTTCCAACAGGTAACGGTGCACGAAAAGATATCCTCCACCAACTCTGCGGAGCATTAGCTGTGATGCACAAGCGTCTAAAAAACGGCGCAACCGCAATGGAATCTTCGCACCGAGTGTCAACAATCCACGCAGGACGAGGTGTTTTACCGGGACATCGAAACCGCCGAGCATTGCTCCAATTGCAGCAGGAAAGGCACTCAAATTCAAAGAAATGGGAATCCCTTGAATAAGGTCCGAAAGTATATCGTGGTGGCGTTTGCCAAAAATTTCATAGTGCAATATCAGCCAATGAGTGACCTCAATCAGCAGGAAGCCCATCACTGCAAACCAAATCGCAAGACTGATTCCCATTCGAACTGAACGCAGAACACCCTCGTTTGGCAGGAGCCGCCGGTGAATTGTTTCCGCCCTCTGGAAACCATACACGATGCCTCCAATCGCACCCAAACCACATGCTATACCGAAGATTACCAACCACGGCTCGGGTTTGATTGGGAATTGATATGGTTTTTGCTCCAACCGATTCACCAAAAATCCCAAGGTCAACATTCCAAAGATAAAAACCCACCATAATCCAAAGCTGCCAGCAGTAGCTTTCCAATTCCACCGCCAGGCGATTCGTTCGGCTGTTTGTATCTGGTCGCCAAACAATGCCAACGCGGAGATTGTCACGGTAAAGATAAAAATGAGAAATCCACTTGCTAGAACTGCGCTCGATAGCGGCAGATAGCTACCTTTTGTTATAGCAAAAATCGCCACCCAAAGTCCCACAAAAAAACCCGACACCATGTAGCTTGGCACCGTTGAACGAACTCCCAACTTTGATGAGATCAATGCACTTCCCATGCAAGTTATTGAGGTTCCTGTGCAAATCATCCAAGACACTAGCAGAGTGCTCATGGTGTCTTTAGTTGGACAAAGATGTGATGCGACGAACGCTACCACCATTAGCAGACCGGCTAGCAGTCCAATCTTTGGGCCAAAAACCCCCAATGAAACAAGCTTAAATACCTTAGATTTTGTCGGCAATGATCGAACTCGCTCAAGAGAGGCTGAGCACACTCCAGCAAGAAAAAACAAAACCAAGAAGATGATGAGAAAAGAACCCGTGACGTAGGTCAAGGTGGTCATCCACCCGCTTAGCAATGCCATCGATCTCTGCGATACCCATAGGACTATGCATGTGGCGGCCAGCCCAATCACCCAGCCAAAAATCCCAACAGCTCCCATTCCAGCAAATCCAAACAGCACCCGTGACAAAAAGCAATACAGCCATCGATCCCGAAACTTCGTTAGCCAATCCATCTGCAAACTTTCGATGTGAAACACTGTGAGACCGCGCTCCGTCATGTTGAAAGCCAACCAAGCCAGAAGCGAACGCATACGCTGGGCCGACATCACTCGAAGTTCCCGCGTTTCTGCGAGGCGGCGATTGATATACGTATCCAACATGTGCATACGTCGTGCCTCCTCGGTAGATTCGTCATTAGGGAGCCGCAGTTCAGCCTCGGTTTTGCCCGCATACGCATAGCTCATCACGTTCAGCAGATACGGCGTGTGGGACATCTCAACCAAAGCAGGTTCTTGCTCAAAGATAACCCGAAGTGATGCTAGGTCGGCGCGTGAGGTGACAGCGTGGACTTGGCATTCATCAAGAGCCTGGATCAGGATGGCGGAGCGGAAGTCGATCTTTGATTGCAAAAGCTCGTAATCGCCAATGCGGCTGCACACGCCGAGGCCGACGCTCCGATATCTGCAATGAAAGTGATTGATAGCGTCAACGCAAGCTTCGCGATATTCGGGAAGGACTTCGTCCAGGCCGTCAAGCAAAGGAATGATTGCCTCTTCCGCCATCCAGAGACGAATTGCTTTGCGTGGAACCTGATAACTCATCGCCGCTTCGTTCACGATCCAATCATCGAGAGGTTCCCGCTTGTGGGACCAGCCAGAGAGATTGAGAACGATGGGAATCGGTGCCTGCCTATCACTCGCAGCATTGGCTAGCAGCTGTTCGGCGAGTTGAAGCAGTAGGATGGTCTTGCCACTGCCGGGGGTGCCAAGTATGAGCACCTCGGCACCGAGATGCTTGAAGACTCTGCCGAAGTCGGTGTTGGCGGGGAGCAAGCAGTCGGAATAGTCTATGTGTTTCAGCACTGCATCTGGTGCGAGTTCATAGCCGACATTGAACTGGTTGGCTTCTTTGACCGCTTGGTGCAATACTCCTTCGATCCAGTAGGCATGGACGCGCTGCAACATCAGCTCCCGATTCGAATTTCCCGGTGCTTTGGCAGACAACCAACGAATTCTGGAGATTGGCTTGGCGTCAGTTGACGCCATAGAGCCAGAAGCCGCTTCGGCTAGAGGCGTGCCACTTTCCATGACACTCCGCAAACGGCCGAAGCCTCCCCCTTCATCCTTGTAGTAGTCAATCCATTGCAGGTGGATCAGCTTGTGAGAGACCTTCTCTCGGCTGAAGTCGGCAACTCGCATCAAGATGAGTTTGCGATCATTCTCTAATGCCCAAAACCACTCGGCCATCACATTGGGCGAATCGAGCCCCTCTGGCGTGAGCAAGCCGATCACGATCTCACTCTCCCGTAGCGCGTTGTCGATGCCATTCACCCAAGAGCGGCCTGGCTCCAGGCGATGAACATCCATCCATACGTCGTGGCCCCACTCAGTGACGACTGAATAGAGCACTTCCGCTGCGAGTTGGTTCTTGCGGGCGTAGCTGATGAAGACCTTGCTCATGGTTTCATAATGTGAGGGTCAAAGTGTCTGCGACTTCTGAACACAGTTCTTCGCAGAAGCATTCTTCGTCGCGCAGAATGCCTTCGCGGGCTTTGGCAGGATCATCGGCGTTGGGTTCGCCGGCGATGATGATGGCGAGGATACGGTCGCTGTGGCCGAGTTCCTTGAACTCGCGCACTTCCTTGCGCACCCAGGGGCTGACGGCGCTGCGGGGGCTGCACAGGACGATGAGGTGATCGCTGACCTCCAGCGCGGCACGGATGCCGGTGGCGAGGTCGGCGTTGGCGGGGAGTTCATCTTCGTCGCGAAAGATGGGGTAGAGGGAATCGCGGATGGGTTCTCCACGCAGGTTCGGGGTGCCGATGAGATCGGGCGGAACGACGTAGCGCTCCAGCCCACGGTGCAGCCACTCGGCCCAGCGGCGGCCTTCCTGGGTGTTGTCCGCATGACGGTAGCTGATGAAGGCGGTGTAGCGGCGGGTGGGCATGGGAAGGATGCTGGCTATGAGATTACTTTCCACTCTCCGTGACCACTTGCTTACGAATGAGTGGCGTGCCGTCGGCGGTAAAATGAACGAGGAAAAGAGTGCGCACCCAGCCTTTTTCGACCGGCTCGCCCCCAACCATGTTTTTGACCACGAAGCCGACAGCGGCTTTTACTTCGACTAAATCGGTCCCAAGGCCCTGCATGATCTCAGGGGGTTCCAAAACATGAAACCCCTGATACTTCTGCTGGCTCTTGAGCCGCGCGATCACATTTCCGAACTCGGCCGCGATTTTCGACCGCGGCTTTTTCTCCGTGCCGAGGTGGTTGGATTCTTCTTCATACATGGCTGCGACGACCTCGGGAGTCATTTGTGATCCTGAATCCCCTGAGATCAGGGCTCGTCCCACATGCTCGAGTGCCTTCTGCTTTTGAACCACTTGATCAAACTTGGGCGGCTCGCTCTTTCGCGTGCCAGGGACCTCGGCCACGGAGGTGATTTTCAAGTCGTTGCCAAATCGCTGCATGCGCAGGCGCCCGGTGAAGGTGGCGGCGCTGGTGACGATCGCGTTTTCACTCGTGTATCGCAGGGGCAAATCACATTCGACCACCTTGTCTGGCTCGATCACCCGGGCTGACGGAGGCTTCGCCAACACTTCAAATTGCTGCCGGGTCCATCGCTTGGCGTAGGCTTCCAAGTCGGCTTTCACGTCTTCGCGCTTCCATCCTGGATTCCCTAGATAATCGACGCTGTCTGCCAGCAGGGCGATTTGTTCTGCAGAATCCTGAATGGCGGCCAGGTAGTATTGCGAGGCGAGTTCCAGTGCCTCTTCCTCCAAGGGCACCTTCAAGGCTTTGGGAACGACTGGATCGGGCTGCGGCACAGGTTTGGCACCAGCCAACCAAGAGGCCCCATCGAGCCAATAAAAGGCAATCACCGCCCCGGCGAGCATCATGAGCGCCAGCCAGGTCTTGGTCCAGCTTGTGCCACGCGGCACTGCATCCTCGTCTGATTCGCGGACTGGTGTTACCTCGGGTTCTGGCTCCTTGGGCCTGCGCACGTTGCCTGTGCCTGCCGCTTCGTCCGCATCCCGTCGTGGTGCCTGACGAACTCCATTGAGAAACTGGGTGGGGTTCACCCAGTCGACACCGAATTGCCGTAGCTTGGGTTGAATGGTCAGCAGGTGCTGCCGAACACTTACCTTCGAGTCATGAACTTGAACGCGTTGGAGGCCAGCAATTGAAAAAGCCATCTGTCCGCGAACTTCGGTCTCCTCAAGGAACACCGGCAGGATGTTCTTCTTCATTTCGACGGCCAGGGCGAGCTCCTTGGGCACAAACTCTGAGGCCATCGAGGAACGTGACACAAACAGAATCACAAGCTTGGCAGAATCGATGGCTTCCACGATCTCCCCCTGCCATTTTCCGCCTCCAAGCAGGCTTTCTTTGTCGAAGAAGGTGGAGACGCCTCCATCTTTGAGTTCCTGCACCCACGGCTGAACGCGTTCGAGATCGTCGCGGGCGTAGCTGACAAACACATCGTATGACTGGGACATAGGCGGGTGGAGGGTGTGTGATTCAATGCCCCGTCGTCTTCGCGGTGAGCTGCCATTCGCGGAGTTCGTCGAGGAGGATTTCTTCGGTTTGGGTCACGCTTTGGGAGATGGTGGCGCGGGTTTCGAGGTGCTGGAGGTGGGTGCGGAGGGTGGTGAGGCGCTTCGCCATCTCGGGGTAGCGCTCCTTGCGGCGTCCGGCGTCGAGGGCCTGGCGAATGCCGTTGGCTGTACCGGCGAGCAGTGGCAGGGCGATGGGAAAAAGGACCACAAGGGGCCAGGTGGTAGGAATTTGATCGAGCTTCCAAGGCCCGTGCATCCAGCCTTGCAGCAGCTCCATCTTGCTGAGCTTGTTGAGCAGGGAGAGCAACACGAAGGGCGGGGCCATCAAGGCACTCCATTTGCTGACGGTGCCGGTGATGTTCCACCAGCGCAGGGCTTTTTGATTCATCTCCTGATAGTGGCGGATCTGCCCATCGGGGTGCGTTTCACTCAGGCGGGTGGCGATGTAGTCGTCCCGCAAGGTTTGCGGCTGGATGGTAGCCCGTTGCGCGTTGACGAGAAGGCCCGCGCTGAGGGCAAAGCGCCGCCATTTCGGGTCATGCACGGCGACGGTGGGACTCAGCGGATCGATGAGTGGCACGCTGGCACGGAAGCCACGCACGAGCTCAGCGGCAAAGCGGCAGCGAATCCAGCTTTCCTGCGTGTGCCGACGGTGCAGCCATCTTCCGAGATACAACGCATAGCTCACCAGCATCAGCTCCGCGCCGGTGACGCCCCACTTCCAGTGTTCCCAAGCGCTGCCCTCCGCGAGCTTGAGGGTGACGAGGGCCGCCATGAGCGCGGCGATGCCGTGCAGGAGAATGATGCGTACAATGGAGGGGCGATAACGATTCGCCTCTGTCTTCGCGATGCCGTCGAGGCATGTTTGGAGGTCATCAGCGGTGCCGGGCTGGCTGGCGCAGGAGGAGCCAGCCTTCTCGGCGATGTGGTGTAACTCCGTCATGACCTCATCGGCTGTGAAGGCGGCGCTTAAATCCCCCTCGATCCGATTTTGCGCCGTTTTGGAGTGGAGGATCACCACGGGCACCCCGGTGTGCTTGGCCTGAGAAACGATCTGCTCCGTGCCGCCGAGGCCGCGCGCTTTTTCACCATCCCACACGGCGACAAGCACATCGACGGCTTCGAGAATCTGAATGCCCTGGTCGAAGTAGCAATCGGGCCGCGTCATTTCCCCGGCGGCGAAACGCACGCTATCGCGGCCCGGCTTCTTCGAGGCGATCTCGATGTGCCGCTGCGAACGCTCCCAAGTCTGCGGCGAGGAGAAATCCTTCGCAAACTCGCTCTCCGGCAGCGGCAGCAGCAGATGCACGGCGAGGCCCAGCTCACGGGCGACCTCGACACAAAGCGTGTCCGCCCCTTCGGCAATGCTGGCGTAGAGATCGAGTTCGCCGCCAGCTTGGGCGGCTCTTTTCCGCAAATCCTCCAGCGCAGCTTTCAGAGCAGGGCGGATCAGCGTTTCATCATAACCGGCACGATGACCGGTGAAGCCGACGAGGTAACGAGGTTTCAGCATGGGGCTGCATAGGAGCAAGAGCCGCTCCAACGGTCAATCAGCGAAAATGGGCGGAAGGCCGCACTCGCTCTGGCGTGTCGTGTCGGCCTGTGGAAAGGGATCACCACCATGTCAGACAGCCTTTGTACTCTCGCGGAGCTTACCTTGCTCATTCGTCACCGCCGCTCGATCAAGCCGCAGGACCTTGATCCTGCCCGTGAGGTGACGGCGGAGCTGGTGACGGAGCTCATCGAGAATGCCACCTGGGCTCCGAACCATGGTCTCACGGAGCCGTGGAGGTTTCATGTGTTTCAAGGTGAGGTGCGCCGCGAACTCGTGAGCATCATGCAGCAGACGTATCGCGAGGTGACGCCAGAGGCGGAGTTTCGCGAGGATAAGCTGGAGAAGATCGGCACGAATCCGCTGCTGGCACCGGTCGTCATTGCCTGCGTGATGGAACGCCACGGTGGAGCGAAGGTCCCGCAGATCGAGGAGGTGGAGGCGGTGGCCTGTGCGCTGCAAAATCTCATGCTCAGTGCCACGGCGGCGGGTTTGGGGAGCTACTGGTCGTCACCGCCGCTGCTGGATGGCGATTCGTTTCGCTCGTTTTTGAAGGTGGGCGCGGAGGATCGCTGTGTGGGCCTCATCTACCTCGGTTGGCCACGTGAGGGACTGAAGTGGCCGCGCAGTGTGCGGCAGCCGGTGGCCTCGAAAATCGAATGGAGGGCCACTGCGCATGCTTGAGTGGCTTTCCAGTGCGTGGAGCAGCATGGCTCAGTTTTTCAGCGGTCTGCCTTGGGGCACGCTGGGGGTGTGGTCACTCACGATCTCACTGCTGATCGTGGGCTTGGTAGGAGCCATCGTGCCGTTTCTGCCGGGGCCGCTGCTCATCGTGGCGGCGGGGATCATCCATACGCTGCTGCTGCCGGAGAGCGGGATGAGCACCTGGGGTATCGTGTTGTTGATCCTGTGGTTCTGCCTGGCCTATGCGGTGGATTTTTTCAGCGGCATGATGGGGGCTCGATGGTTCGGAGCGAGCCGCTGGGGCATTGCTGGCGTGTTCATCGGCGGCATCGTGGGTTTGTTTTTCGGTCCGTTGGGTTTGCTGCTGGGGCCGCTGATCGGCGGGTTCGCGTTTGAGCTGCTGTTTGCGAAGCAGCGCCTTCAACCGGCGATCAAGAGCACCTGGGGCACGCTGCTGGGAACGGGCGTGGGCCTCGTGCTGCGTGTGGGTATCTCGCTGGCCATGATCGCCACCTTCTTCATCGACGTGCTGTGGTGGTGAGCGGGCTTATTTTTTCTCCACGGGGAGAAATTGCACTGCATCGGCGATGACGACCTTCGTCGGCTCCGTACCGTCATTGGAGATGCGCACCCATCCGGCGCGGCCTTTTTCAAAGCGGAAGATGCCGAGCGTGCGAAACAGATGCGCATGAGGCGGCTCCTCCTGTTGATTGAGGCGCATCGTGGCCTCGCCATCGGCATGGTGAATGGTCACCGGTGTGTTGGTGGCACGGCGGATGTTGTAGCAATGCGCCAGCCGCACCTCATACCAACCCGCCTGCGGTAGCTCGGGCGTGAAAGTGACCGATTTCGCCCCTTTGCCCGATTTCATGTCGTGCAGGTAACCGAGTCCCACATACGGCGGCGTGTGCGTCGAGTATTGCCAATCGCCCAGGAGCTCCGCAGCAGTCTCATCGACGACGATGCCAGGGAGCTTCGCCGGATCGACGACGATGTGTTTCACCATCTCCGGGCGATCCACCTCGTCAGCGGCGTGCGTGTTGGGCAGCGCTTTCGGATGCGGCGCGAGCTTATCCCCGGCCAGCGAGGCGGTGACGATCAAAACGGGGAGCAGGAGGCATCGAAGATTCATGGGAGCTGAACTCGAAAACGATGCATTCCATCCAAAGCCTTCATTGAACAATGCCTTGGCCCGCCCCATCTACGCCGCGCATGAAACGCCGACTTTTCCTCCTCGCTGCCGCCCTGTTTGTCACCACTGCCTTCCTTCACGCTCAGGATGAAGAGACTCAACCGAGCCTCGTGCGCCGCTTCGAAGGCACCCTGGGCAAGAACCTCGGCATCACGCTCTTTTTCACCGAGCGGGAGATCAGCGAGAGCGGCTTCCTTTACGACGCGGCCTACCACTATCACAAATCCGGCCTGCCCATTCCGCTCGTGCATGACTCAGAAGCGGAGGGCTTCCAGTTTCGTGAGATCGCTGGCTACACGCCGGAGGGCGAGGAGCAGATCACCGGCCGCTGGAGCATCACGATGGAAGACGACCGCATCACCGGCACCTGGACCGCTCCGGATGGCAAAAAGAAGCTGCCCATCGCTTTGAAGGAAAGCTACCCCGCCGGCTCGGTGAAGGTCGAGCGCCTGAAGATCGACTTTTCCTACACCGAGCAGATCGGCACCACGCGTCGTGGCAACCAGATGGATGTCACCTTCCTCCGCGTGCGAGATAAAAAGGCCCAGGCACTGAGCAGCCGCCTCGCCCAGCTCGCCCGCAACAGCATCGACCCCGATGGCAAGCTTCCTGCCACGCCCGAGGCGCTCACGAAGCACCTTCGCGATCAGGTGCTCAGTGAGCTGGAGGCCGATCAAAACTACCTCAGCAGCCAGAGCGAGGATTTCCGCGTCATCATGAATGAAAGCGGCTTCCTCACCGTGGAAAATGCCAGCTACGCCTTCGAAGGCGGTGCTCATGGCAACCACGGCAGCGGCTACCACAGCCTCGACATCGCCACTGGCAAGGAACTGAAGCTCACCGACCTCGTGAAGCCCGGTTTTGAAGAAAAATGGGCGGCCCTCGGCCGGGTCGAGATCCTCAAAAGCCATGGCCAGAAGCCCGATGCCTCGCTGAAGGAGGCCGGCCTGTTCGACGACAAGCTCGAGCTGAATGAAAACTGGTTCCTCGTGCCCGGCGGCATCGGCTTCTCCTATTCGCCCTATGAAATCGCCGCCTACGCCATGGGCTCCATCGAGTTCATCCTGCCCTGGAAAGACATCATCGACGACCTGAAACCCGGCACGAAGGTCCATCAGATCGCCACCAAACTCGTCGGCAAGGCCAAGGAATAGCCAGGGCTAACACGCGGCCGCCCCCATCGAATCCGAGGTTGCCATTTCTTCCTCGTGCCGCATTCTCCGCACCCCCCAACCATGCGCACTCTGGTCATTGGCGACATTCACGGCTGTTCCACGGCTTTGGACGTACTATTGCGAGAGCTGGCTCCGGGGAAGGAGGATACCCTCGTCACCCTCGGCGACTATGTGGACCGTGGGCCCGACACCAAAGGCGTCATCCAGCGCCTCATCGAACTCGACTCGCAGACGAAACTCGTGCCCATCATGGGGAACCACGAGATCCTCATGCTCGACACCAAGAAGCGTGAGATCGACTTTGAGGCCTGGCTCGCCGTCGGCGGTCGCAGCACGATGGAAAGCTATGCCGGAGCTCCCGTTCCAGAGTGGACCGCCGTGCCCAGGACGCACTGGGAGTTCATGGAAAAGCGCTGCCAGCGCTACTTCGAGACGGATACCCACATCTTCGCTCACGCCGGCGTGAATGCCGTGCTCCCTCTCGCGGATCAAGGCGATGACTGGCTCTTCTGGCGGCGCTTTGATGATGCGCACCCACACTTTTCCGGCAAGACCGTCATCTGCGGCCACACGGCTCAGAAGAACGGCCTGCCCGCCATCAAGCCCGGATGCCTCTGCATCGATACCTGGGCCTACGGCGATGGATGGCTCACCGGCACGGATGTGAGCACGGATGTTTTTATCCAGGTCAATCAGCACGGCCATGTGCGCCGCCTCACCAAGGCGGCAGTGCTCGCCCAGGCCGCCGCCGCCTGATCTCCGCCCTCCATCTCGAAATGAAACCCCTGCGCTGCCTCATCGCCGCTGCTGTCTTCGCTGCCTTTTGGTGTGCGGGGGCCTTCGTGCTGATGCCGCGCCTGGAAGCCAAGCTCGCCACCGCCACCCGCGAGGCCCTCGCCGCGCAGAAGACGCTCGTGACGCGGCTCGACAAAGTGCAAACAGCCTTCCAGGGCCAGGTCGCCCATCTCACCGGTCAGGTACGCAGCGTGCAAGACAAGCTCACCATCGAGGCCGCCGTGCGTGACCACGTCCGCGCCCCCACGATGATCGCCAGTGGCCTCGGCCAGACCTTGAACCCCGTCGCCGCCGTGCGGAACGACATCGAAATCGTGCCCTTCCCGCCCGGCTGGATGCTCCTCGCCGCCCGTGGAGCCAAAGCCCAGCTTCTCGGCGAGGCCGCCACCGAGTTCGAGGCTCGCGATCTCGCCCGCAGCATCCTGGAAAGCTGGAGCGCCAAGGGTGGTCATGTCACCGGCCAGCTCGCCTCGAACCTCGAAGACCACGACGAAGCCGCCGACATCTCCGCCACGCTCGGTGGCCTGCCGGCACCTTCCGCGAATGTCGAACTGCACCTCGCCCGCATCGGTGGTCGCTGGCAGAAGATGAAGCTCAGCGAAGGCGATGACGCTCTTCACGATCAAGCCGCCGAGCTTGGCGTGAATGAGGAGCAGTGGAAAAAGGACATCGCGCCTCTGCTCACCACGCTTCGCCAGGACAACGTCTCCGCCACCGAGCAGGCCAAGCAAAGCGCCGCCCTCGAAAAGCTCCCGCTCGGCCACCTTTTCATCGCCGTGCGGGATCAGCGGATCCTTCTTCGTGGTGAAGTGGGCAGCCTCGCCATCAAACGCGCCCTGCTTGATGAAGCGCTCGAAGTTTTCCCCGCCCGTCGCATCCACGATGACATCCGCGTGAATGCGGCGCGGCGTCCCGTGGCCGATTTTGGTCCCTTCACCACCGCGCTGCTACCCGCCAGCGATGCCACGGAGGAAAAAGCCTTTCACCTCGGCATCAGCGGCCAGGCCTGGCTGCCGCTCGATTGGCGAGGCTCACGCGAGGAACCCTCGTGGAAAGAAAAACTCCCCGAAGGCCTCGATCCCTCCCTCCTCCTCGCGGACAATGCCCTGCTCATCGACTTCCTCCAGGGCAGCGATGCCAACATGCCGCCCATCGCCCGCACGCAGCCCGCTTTCATCGTGCTCGCTTTGATCGGCAACAAAGCCCTGCTCAGCGGCCAGATCGCCGAGCCCGCGCTGCACGCCCAGCTCCTCGCCGCTGTGAAGGCCGCGTATGCGCCCGGCGTCATCACCGAGGCAGATTTCTTCGCCGTGCGCGGTCATTGCCAGCCCTCCGACGAAGTGCTGCACACCGCCAAAAGCCTCCCGCCGCGTGGAGCCAAGCCCCAGCTTGCCTTTGCCACGCCCGGCGGCACCTGGGAAGTGCGTGAGGTCACCCCCGCGCTCATCGAGCCCGGCGCCCTTGCCAAATCCGGCCTCCTCCCCGAAGACATTCCCGCCAACCTCGTCGAGGAAGCCGCCGCCGATACCCTCGAACAACTCCGCGCCCTCCTCCGCCCCAAATCATAAGTCATAAATCGTAAGTCATAAATTCCCGTGTCCTCCACTTTCTGGTTCCTGCTCGAATTCACCGTGCTGCTCGCCCTCGCCGCCGGCGTCTTCGCGTGGCTCGGCTGGATGTGGCGCGGCTCTGAGCGTGGCGACCGCGTGAAGAAGCTCCAGGACGAGGTCGAGGAGCAGCGCCGCCTCGCCCGCGCCGCCATGGACGAACGGGATGCCGCCCGTGCCGAGTCCTCCAGCGGCAGCGTGCACGTCAGCGAAGCCGCACCGCTCATTCAGGCCAACGAAGTCCTCGAAAACGAGAACGTCCGCCTTCGCGAAGATCGCAAGAACCTCGAAAGCCAGCTCGCCACCCTGCAAGCGGACAACGCCCACCTCTTCTCCCAGTCCTCCGCGAACCTCGCCGAGGCGCTCAAGAAGCAGCACCAGCTCGAAACCGATCTCGCCCTCGCCCAGGCCTTCGCCTCCGAAGCCGCCACGCTCCGCCAACAGCTCGCCGATGCGAAAGTGGCGCATCAATCCGAGGTCTCCACCATCGAGCAAAAGCTCTCCGCCGCAGACGAAGCCGACGAGCAGCTTTCCGCCCTCCGCGCCGAGTGGGAGGCTGAAACCCAAAAAGCCGCCGAAGCAGCTCAAAAGGCCCAAACAAGCCTCGAAGCTTCCCGCGCCGAAATCGCCGCCCTCCAGCAAAAACTCACCGAAAGCTCCGCTATCTCCGAAAAAGCCGCTCAAGCCTCCCAAAGCGAACTCACCACCCTTCGCGACCAACTTGGCACTGCCACTCGCGAAGCCCAAAACGCCCGTGCCGAGCTTTTCGCCCTCGAACAAAAACTCGCTCAAAGCTCCGCCGCCTCCGAACAAGCTGCTGAAGCCTCCCAAAGCGAACTCACCACCCTTCGCGACCAACTTGCCACTGCCACTCGCGAAGCCCAAAACGCCCGCGCCGAACTCGCGGCGCTTCAACAAAAGCTTACCGAAGCCTCCGCCACTTCCGAAAACGCCGCGCAGGCCACGCAAAGCGAACTCGCTACCCTTCGCGACCAACTTGGCACTGCCACCCGCGAAGCACAAAACGCCCGCACCGAACTCGCCGCGCTTCAACAAAAGCTCGCCGAAGCCTCCGCTACTTCCGAAAACGCCGCGCAGGCCACGCAAAGCGAACTCACCACCCTTCGAGACCAACTCACTGCCGCCACTCGCGAAGCTCAATCCGCTCGCGCCGAACTCGCGGCGCTTCAACAAAGGCTCACCGCCGCTCCGCCGCCTGCTCCCACGCCGATCGTTCAGCCCGTCGTCGAAGCTCCCGCGCCTCCTGCGCCGGCTCCCAAAGTCGAAAAAGCCGCGCCCAAACCTCGCGTCACCAAGAAGAAGTCTTCCACGACCACGGCACACAACGCCCAGGAAAAGCTCGCCGAGATCGAAACCGCCCTCGCGCCGCAGCTTTCCATCCTCGCCGCCCTCACGCAGGAGCGGGACGATTGGCAGCGCCGCGTCACGATGCTCGAATCGAAGACCCCGCCGGATCTCGCCGGTCTCGGTCTGGCCCGCCGCAGCCTCGCCAGCAGCGCCGAGCGCCTTTCGGAAGCCCAGACCACTGTCGCGTCGCTGCAAAACCAGCAGCGTGCCCTTCACAAAACCCTCCAGCAGACCACCGAACTCGCCAGCCTGCCCGACGACGACCTCACCCAGATCAAAGGCATCAAAGGCGTGCTCAGCGACCAGCTCCACGCCCTTGGCATCCGCACCTGGCGCCAGATCGCCGAGTGGAACGACGACGACCTCCTCGCCTTCAGCGAACTCCTCGCCTTCAAAAACCGCGCCAGCCGCGATCACTGGCAAGAACAAGCCAGGCTGCTGGCGCAGCCATGATGATCCGCATGTCCCTGCCGCGCCTCCTATCGTCTATCGTCTATTGTTTATTCCCGCTGCTCACCCTCAGCTGCGTCTCGCCTGAGTCACCCATCGAGCGCCAATCCCGCGCCGCTCAACTCGCTGCCGATTTGAAAGCCCTGAGCCCTTCCGTTTCCGCCAAAGAAGCCGCCTCCCTCGCCACCGCCGCCGTCGAGCGTGCCGCACAGCTCAATCGTGAATGGCGTCCCGCTCAGTTCCCCTGGATGAACAATTTTCTCGTCAATACTGGCTTCCGCGAGCAAGGCCTCTGCCACCAATGGCGTGAGGCGCTCTTCCCCGCGCTGCATGCCCTGCATCCGCGCACCCTGGATCTTCACCTCGCCGCCGCCCGTCGGGCCACCCTCCGCGAGCACAATGGCATCGTCGTCACCGCCCACGGCCAGCCCTTTGACACCGGCCTCATCCTCGATGCCTGGCGCAGCGGAGGCATCCTCAAATGGTCTCTGGTCCGCACTGACCACTACCCCTGGAAACCTCTCCCTCGTGAGTTGACCCCCGTCGAGCTTCGACCGCTGCTCATGCCGTGAGGCTTGGCGTTTGAATCAAGATCCCGCCGGAAATGGATTCGCCTGCAAACGCATCAGCGCCTCTTGTTGCTCGGCAGATGCACCCGCTGCAGGGTCCTCTGATGACAGACGAATAGATGCCATCGTCACGCCGCCGAGCATGAGCAAAGCGGTGACGATCATCCAGCGGACGGTGAGCCTCCAGGGCGATTCACTGCGCTCGGCGACGAGTCTTTCGATCCGCTTCTGCAGGCTCGACTGCCAGGCGAAAAGCGGCGCGAGAGCCGTCGCGTGGCTACCACAAGCGTGGGCCAGCAATAGATGGCCGTAGTCGTGACGAGTCATGACACCATCAGCGGCTTCGAGATCGCAGCACACTTCGGATTCGTTTTCGTAGATGGAGCACAGCGCATGCACCACGGGGTTCCACCAGAAGAGCGAGCGCAGTAAGGCGGCCGCCGCACGGTGAAGACCATCATGCTGCCGCACATGCTGAAGCTCGTGACGCAAGGCGGCCCGCAAGTTCGACGCCGGCCAGTTCTTGGCTTCCAACGGCAAAAAGACGCGAGGTCGGAGCCAGCCCGCCATGCAAGGCCCCTCCACTTCCGCGGAGAAATGCACCTCGGCCTCTCCGATGCGGTCCTTTTGAGCTTTCCGGGCGCAGGCGGCCAGATGAAGTGCTTCTCGCAGCAACCGCAGCATAGCGATGCATCCTCCCAGAACCCAAGCCCAGACCAGCCAGGGCTGGGAGACGCTTTCCATCACAGGAGCGGGAAGCCGCAGATCGGAGTTTAAAGCAGTCACTGGCAGTTCAGGCATCCACGGCAGCAACCAAAGCCCCCAGATACCGACAAGCGCCAGACCACGTCGCCCGCGTGGAAAGGCTGCCGGGACGGCCACCGAGGCCAATCCAAGGATCAAAGCCCACAGGGTGGCTTTGAGAGCAAGAGCAGTCCAAAAGGCGATCATGGCGGCGCGAAGTTATTCATCCAGCAGTTTGCGGATCGAGGCGATTTCCTCTGCAGAGAGCTTTCGTTCGTTCTTATCGAGCAGCGAGGCGACGAGCTTGCCGGGGGAGCCGTCGAAAAAGGTTCGCAACAGCTTCTTCAGTGCGGAGTCCGCCGCTTTCTCCGGGGCGATGGCAGGCTCATACACATAGCGGCGAGAGTCGCGGGTGTATTTGAGGAGCTTCTTCTCCGCCAGCACACCGAGCAGGGCACGGACGGCGGAATAGGATGGCTGATCTGGCATCTCGGCTTGGATCTCTTCGGCCGTCGCCTTGCCCAAGCGGTAGACAATGTCCATCGCTTGGTGCTCGCGTTTCGAGAGATGCTCATGACGGGCGGCCATGGGTAAAGCATGCGCGATTCCCAAACATCGCGCAAGCCTCATGTGCAGTTTTTTCAGCATTTTGATTTGCCAAATGTTTAAGTGCAGATATTTCTGCACTTTCCATGAGCACCTCATCCTTCCTCCGCGCCATCGTTTCGCTTCTCGTGATCTCCTACTTGGCCTCTTGTGCTGGGACATCCATGTCTCCTCCAGCGCCGGTTCAGGCATCTGGCTATGCCAAAAGATCCGAAGCCAGACTTCAAGACCGTCCGGGTCTTGGCACTCAGGCAGGGCATGAGTATGAATCGACACTCCAAGCCGGCCGCCTCATCCGCAAATCCTCCGTCCCGGATGCGGTGGACTCTTTTCACTACAACGATGACAAGGGTGCCGAAACCATGGTCGGTATTCTTGGTGGCAGCAAAACGAGGCACAACGGTCTGTTCGATGCCGCAGGGGATCGCCTGAAGGTCGGGCTCGTCAGCTACGGTGATCCCTATCCGCATCTTGAAGCCGTCGGGCGCCGCATCGTGATCGGCCAGGCGGGACGTGACTACCGCGTGCGTTTGGAGAACCGTTCCAAGAAGCGCGTCGAGGTCATCGTGACGGTGGACGGTCTGAATTCGCTCACCAGCACCACAGGCGGCTACTCCCAGCGTGGCTACATCCTCGAACCGAAACAGACCTACGACTTCGAAGGCTTCCGCACCGGTGGCAACAAGGTGCGCACCTTCCGCTTTGGCCGTGTGGCCGATTCCGTGGCAGCGGCCAAAGGCGGTGCCGGCAACGTGGGTGTCATCGGCCTTGCTGTCTTCGAAGAAGACGAGGCGAGGGCCAAAGCAGCGCTTCAGCAAGAGCAGTTCGTTCGCGAGAATGCCTCCGCGTTCCCAGTGAATCGCTGATCAGCGTCTCCTCATCGAATCCCTCGGCTCCTTCGGCTCCTTCGCCTCATCACCGAAAGCATGCCGAGCAGCAGCAATACCATTCGCGACGGCTCCGGGACGGTGGTGAAGGCGACGTTGAGGAGGGAGAGCTGGTCGAGATAGACGGGGATGAAGTTGTCGAAGCTCCACTGCGTGCCGCTGATGGTGGTGATGGCGCTGTGCGTGCCGACGAGGGCGAGACGACCTTGGTAAAAGGCGAAGGTCGGGCTTCCGGAATCGCCGCCTTCGAATTGCGAGTCACCAGGGGAGGCGGGTTGAAAACTGTAACCGGCGGCGAAGGTATCGTCGAGGCTGTCTCCGCCGTGCAGGTTGTAGTGGTAGAAGGCGGAGATGGTGTTGGTGCCGATGATGGTGCTGTTCGTCGTGAGATCGTTGTGGCCGTACATCAGCACGGGCAGGTCGATGTAGGCGCTGAGGCTATCGAGCTCGAGAATGGGATACTGGGCGATGCCGTGGGCGGGATTCAGCGGTGTGGTGAGCCTGCCAATGCTAAAGTCCCCCGCCATGCCGCTGATCGGAGAGACGAGCTGCGTGCGGCTTTGAACGGTGTAGGAGACCACGGCAGCGGCGGGATTGCCAGGATTTGCCGCGAGCAGCGTGGGGCTCAGGAATTGGATGGTGCTGCCCGTGGCGTAGTGGCTGGCATAGACGAAGTATTGATCGCTGATCATCGTCACGCTGCGCGTGCTCAGCCCCGCATCCCAGCCCACGCCGGACCAGTCCATCCCGGCACCGATGAAGGAGCCACTGCTGTTTGGCACGGGCGCCGTGGCATAGCCGCTGGAGAAGCGGTTGTTCTCCGTGGCGTTGTAGCCCACGACGGTGAGCGCCTGAGCGGAGGCACAGGTGAGCATCAAGGCGAGGCTGGCGGCACGAAGTCGCATCAAAAGGACTTTTGGCGGAATGGATGGACGACCTACCGAGGTGGAAGTGGCGGTGATCTAAATAAGGGTTCAAAGAGCGGATCCGGTGCCCTGGAGCATCTCCAGCACGACGGGAATGTAGGAAAAAGTGAGGGCGTTGCAAAGAAGCCCCTGGCCAATCATGAAAATCGCCACGCTGATCGAAACCCATTTCACCGCATGGGGATTTTTGGAGAGCCATATCCAAACAACGAGTCCTAGAAGGGCTAGCGAGACCCACGGCAGCCACTCCCACAAGGCTCGCTGCCATGAAATAGCCATTTGCACCCGCTCCGGTAGTTTTGTGCGAGAGCCGATCATATCTTCAAAGAGGGACTCATGACGGGCGCTGATGTGGCCAAATTTATAAATCGCCCCGAGTCCGCCACCAGCCGCAACGAGTGACCAGATCAATCGCATGAGTGGAGTGAGGGCAGGCTGGGCATTAGAAGTCATGGCTGCATTCAATCAAATCGGCATATCATTTTCAATCTTGGACTGAACGAGTGCTGAGAAAATCAACAAGGTTGTCGGTTGATGTCCGCTTCTCCGGCTTGATGCTCAACGCATGAACAAACCCTCCGAGAGCGATGCTGAGACCCCGGAGAAGCGAGTGAAGCGTCGACGCATGCGCCACGAGTGGCGGGAGGCATCGAATCCGCTCGATCAGCTCGTCCAAGCCGTGGGCTGGCTGTTCTTCATCTCGGTGCTGGCGTCGCTGGCCTACTACGGCTGGCAGGCGGCCTTTGGGAAGGCGGACTGAAGCTTGCGCCGCTTGAGAGGGGTTACTTGTCCGCGGCGATGTCCGGCGTCTCGAATTCGAGGCTGTGCAGTTTTTCAGCCTGATTCGGGGTGGTGAGGACTTTATAGATGCAGCAGCCAAAAAGGATGACGACGGTGCTGACGGAGAAAAGCATGACGAAAAGGCCGGAGGAGGTCATGGGAAGGGAATAAGGGTTTAGTCGTGTTTGTTGAGGCCTTGCTCGGCACGCTTGTAGGCACGGCTGCGGGAGGTGATGAGGGCGAAAAAGACGAAAATAGCCGCCGCCATGACGACGCTAAGCTGCGCGGGCAGGCTGGGCTTGGCGCTGATGAGGTCGGTGACGTAGGCGGAGACTTCACCCGCTTTGAAAGTGGTGAGATCAAAGCCGAAAATCTCCTTCAAGAGCCACATGGCAAAGATGAGCAGCAGAAAGCCGGGGCAGATCCATTTGATGATCGGCCGGAAGATGGCGGGCACCCGGATGGAAGCGCCTTGATGCAATTCAGCAAACCCTCGATCAATCCCCCAGTGCCAGCCGAAGACGATGATCTGAACGGTGGCGAGCACGAAGATGAGCAGCGTGCCGATCCAGAAGTCCAGCGTGTTGAGCGCCTTCAGGCCTTTGGTGAAATACACCACGAGACCGGTGCCAAAGGTGGTGAGCAGACCCAGCAGCGCCACGGAGACCTTCCGGCCGACGTTGAGGGACTCTTCGAGGAAGGCGATGCCGGGCTGGAGCATCGAGATGGAACTCGTGATGGCCGCGAGGAAGAGCATGAAGAAGAACGCGCCGCCAAAGAAGGCCCCAAACGGCATCTTTGCGAAGACGAGCGGCAAAACGGTGAACCCGAGACCAAACGTGCCCTGCCCAGCCACCGAGGCGAGGCCGAGGAAGGTGACCGCCGCCGGCACGGTGATGAGACCGCCAAGCGCCACCTCGCAAAACTCATTCGCACTGCTGGCGGTGAGGCCGCTGAGCACCACGTCGTCCTGCTTTTTCAAGTAACTGGCATACACGATGATGACGCCAAAGCCGACGGAAAGGCTGAAGAAGATCTGACCTGCCGCCGCGAGCCAGAGCGCGGGATTCGCCAACTGCCGCCACGGCGAGATGGTCTGGATTTTGAGTGCCCCAGCACTCGCCGCGACCTCTTTCTCCGCCTCCGCGATGGCCGCCGCGCCCACGACATCACGCGGCTTGATCGTCGAATCGGCCGCCGTGGCCACGACCTGCACCTTGCCGGGGTTCCACATGTAGCCGAGGCCGTTGTACACATTGTCATGCGGTTTGGAGGCATCCGGCGTGCCCAGCGTCATCACGCGACCGAGGATGACGAGTGCTAGCACGATGAGCGCGGGCATGCCGTAGTTGCACATCTTCTCAATGCCGCCGGAGAGCCCTCGGTAGATGAGATAGAAATTGATGACAAACACCACCATCAGCCACGGCAGTGCCGAATCCCACGAAAAGGCCAGCGAGCTCCCGTCACCACCCTGGCCGCTCATCGTTTTAAACATGGCCACGGTTTCCTCGGCACTGGTGAGATGCACCTGTCCGGTCCAGAACTTCACCGAGTAGCCGAGGCACCACGATTCGATGAAGACGTAATACATGTAGATCACCACCGGCACGATGACGCCGATGATGCCGATGTACTTGGCCCAGGGCTTGTTCAAGATGGCCGCGAAAGCACCGGGACAGGAATTGTAGCCTTTGCTGCCCGCGTAGCGCCCCATCGCCCATTCCGCCCAGCCGATCGGCAGGCCGATGATGAGAAAACTGATGGCGTAGGCCAGCATGAAGGCTCCGCCGCCGTATTGTGCCGCCAGGCCCGGAAAGCGAAGAAAGTTCCCCAATCCGACCGCACTGCCCGCGACGGCCATGATGACTCCCAGACGTGATCCCCAAGCTTCTTTTTGTTGTGACATGGGAAAGAGGCTTGCCACATCCGGGGTGGCGTAGCAAGCCCCGATACCTCCCAACACACTACGGAGCCAAATCAACAGCCTCCACACGCACAAACTTCCGAATGGTGATATCTGGATCAGCCACGACGCGGAATTTCACCGTTTCGGTAATGCCATCCGCGTTTGGAACGGCCGCGCCCACCTGCACGACCTGTGCCTGCGTGCGATCCCAGGAGACGAGATCGTCCGAAACGGCAACGATGTAGTTCACCATGTCCCTTATTATGCGGCGGCGAAAAATGATGTTCAGGTAGGGTTTGTTGTCCACCACGTTGGTCTCCAGTCCCCCGACGGCGAATTCCGAGGAGGACGATCCCTTTGCCGGATCGAGATGGAAGGCAAACTCGGCGAAGTTGCTCAGCATGTCGCCATCCGGGTCGTCGTTCTTGTCCTGGCTGCCCGGTGGGAGGCTGCTGAGGTAGTGCTGGGTCCAGTTTCCGAAGCTGCTCACCTCATGAAGAATGCCCAGCTTGCGCAGGCGGCCGTTCAACTGCGTCTGTGTCATGTTTGGCGCGGCTCCGCCAAAGGTGGGATCGGGCGTGGTGCTGGCGACGGCTTTGTTCCCGACGAGCCCGGGGATGCGCTCTCGCAAGGACTGTGGTGAGGCAATGGCGCTGGACAGGTCCACGTATTCGCCGGCCAGTGTGGCGGGGCCGTCCAGCGCGGCGGATGCCTCCTGGGCTCTCACGCGGGCCTCCGCTTCTGTGGCGGCGGCATTCGCAGGCAGGAAGAAGAGGTATTTGTCATCCGCCGGATCGGGGCGGCTGGTGCGGATGAAGGAAGAGCCAGCCTGATAGTGCGTGTTGGCGTTTTGCATCGCCACTTTGAAGGCCGTGCGTTGGTTGTTGCCCGTGTTGCCGAGCAGGTTGGAGAAAGAGTCAGACACACCTTTTGCCGTGAGATCGGCTCCATTGCTCTGGGTGATAAGATCAGCCATGGAGGCTCCGGCATCGAAAGTCTGGAGAAACCGGATCATGGCCTCGGTGAGATAGGTGGAGGCTTTGATCAGGGAAATGTCACCCTGGTCGATGATCGAGTAGTGATAGGTGCTCTCGGTCTCTGTGAGTCTCGTTTGGAAGCCGGGCAGCGTGGCCTTATCAAGGTGAGCACGGATGAGCGGCAGCTCCGGCAGCACGGTGTTCACCAGGAAGGTGAGTCCGTGGCTGGTGTGAGTGCCCGGCGTGGCGATCCGGTTTCCATTGAGGTCTTTCGGAAGAGTGTGGCCGCCGGAATATAGATCGCCGTCCACCAGGCCGAGCCCTGTCAGGGCGGATTGGAAGGCAGAACCCTGCTCCAGCCTGGCAAAGAGGCTGATCGCACGCAGCAGATTGGCCTCTGGATGATTCGAATCGATGGCCAGTGCGGCCTCAAAGCTCGCATCGGCATTGGCGAGTGCCGCCACGTTCTGCGCCTGCAGCCACGCACGCCCGATCAGCACATGGTCTGAGGCTGTGGAAGGTGCTGCCAGTGGGTTTATCTGAAGCGTGACATTACCGATGTCGTTGCCCGTCTGGCCGCCGACGCGGAAATGGTAGGTGGTGCCGGCCGTGGCATTCAAAGCCAGCCGAGCGCGGCCTTGGTCATCTGCGGCCTCATTTTGCATCAAGTAGGTCAGCGAGCCGAGTTCGGGGCCGGTGAACACCTGCAGCACATTGTCGAAATCCGAGTCGAGGGTGCTGATGGCGTAAAAGCCGCTGGTGGGTGCCGTCCAACTCCACCAGAGGGTGCGCAGCAGCGGTGCTCCAGCGGCGGGTTCCTGAAATTCCGTGGTGGTCCCGAGATCGACCCAACTGGCGGAAGAGGCTGAATTGGTCGAGCCCAGATCGATGCGATTGGTAAAAGCGTTGTTCAATGGGGGCTGGGTGACATTCAGAAGAAAAGAACCGCTGTTCCCAAAAGTGGAGGTGCTCGAACCATCGATGGCGATCTGGTAGGTAGTCCCTGCCACCGCGCTTAACGGCAGAGTCAGCGAAGTCACATTCTGGCCGGAAGTGCTCGCCACGGAGGTGAGGTCTCCGACCGAAGTCCCCGTATAGATTCCAACGAGGGAGTTTATGAAAGGAGTGCCTGTGGTCACCCCAGTGTAGAGGTAAAGTGTGTAGCTGCCCGTATCTGGTGCGGTCCACGAATACCAGACGGATTTCCCCCCCGTGTCGCTCGCATGGGAAGGCTCCCCCGCTTCTTTGGTCGCTGCGTTATTGTATCCATTGGCTCGTGCCGACATGCCTGAGAGTACGACACGGTTGGCGAAAGAGTCATTGGAAGGCGGGGGCAAGGGATCATTGATCTGCAAGGCAAAAGTTCCGCTCGACCCACCACCTAGCGAATAACTGTCCACCGCCAGATGGTAGGTGACCCCTGCGGATACGGTCACTACGCTACCACCGAAGCCATTAGGGGCGGCTTGAACCAGCGAACCCGGCCCGGAACCAGTGAACACCTGAACGTAAGGAATGAAGGCCGCATTGTAAATCTGGATGGCGCATTCTCCAGACACGGCAGGCGTAAAGCTCCACCACACAGTTTTTCCGATGGGCATTCCCCAAGGATCGAAGACAACTGTCTCCCACGGTTCTCTGCTTGCACCTTGGTTCGTTCCCTGAATCAGCGCCGGGCCTGTGCCGACTGAAATGCGTGAGGCAAAAAGGTCGTTTACAGGCGGCGGTATGACGGCACCAAAATTCAGCGTGAATGCCCCGCTGTTAGTCCCGTCGATCGCGATCTGATAAGTGGTGGCTGCGACGACCTGGAAAGAAAGTATGTTGGTCAAGGATCCGCCCGCCACCGTCGTCAGCGAGTTCAAACTCGATCCCGTGTACACGCCGACCAGGGGGCCAAAGCTGTTATTGGTGACTTGAAGTGTGAGTTCACCCGTGGAGGGCGCCGTCCAGGAATACCACACCGATCTGCCGCCGGGACTTCCTCCATGATCAGGCTCTCCCGCCTCCTTGGTGGCCCCTTGGCTGGTTCCCGATATGAGGGTGATGCTGGAAGGAAGCGCCAGCCGGTCGGCAAACAGGTCATTGGGAGGAGGCGGCATGATCGAACCCACGTTGAGGGTGAATGTACCGGAAGAAAAGCCACCCACGGCGATCTGATACGAAGTGCCGGCCACCACGGGCACAGATGCAATATTCGTTGAATACGCCGAGCCCACTTGAGTTAGGCCGTTCAAAGCCGTGCCCGTATAAATTCCCATCACAGAGGTGAAACTGGCATTCGTCACCTGAAACGGACACTCACCGGTGGCAGGTGCCGTCCAAGTCCACCATACCGTGGCATTCGGTGAGTAGCCAGCATGGCTCGGCTCTCCCGCCTCCACCGTCGCCCCCACATTCGTTCCTGCCATGCTCGTCGGCGCTCCTGAGAGGGTGTCGCGGGTGGCAAAGCTATCATTGGCAGGAGGCGGCACCGGTTGCTCAACTGTCAAAGAGATGCTTCCGGTTGAGGAGCTATACCCGTCCACGGCAATTTGATAAGTGGTGCCTGCGGAGACACTCAACGAAACCCAGCTCTGCGCACCTGAAGTATCGTCGTTCGAAGCGATGAGGCTGAGAGCATTGACCGAGCTCCCGGTGTAAACCGCGAGGAGGGTGTCGAAATTGCTTCCGAAGGTATTCATCACGCAAACACCCGAGGAGGGTGCTGTCCAGGACCACCAGACGGATTTACCGCCAGTCGAGCCCCAATGAAATGGCTCACCTGCCTCTTTGGTGGCTTCTACATTGCTTCCTGCTGTGTTCAAAGTGCCGGTTCCTGACAGTGTAATCCTGTTCGCAAACGCATCGTTCGCAGGCGGGGCCGCAAGCAGAGGCCCGGTGAGCATGAGCGAGAACAACGTCGTGACTAGTCGGGATGGAAAGGAGAGCTTCATGGAAGGCGCTGGGTGAAGAATGAGTGAAACGTGTAGATACTGCTAAGGCCAAGCATCGGGCCTCTGTACCCATCCCTACAACACGCTGTTACAATATATTTTCCAGAAGACTCCGGCTCATGGAAATCCGCCGCAACTTGCCCGCTTCTTCATCGTTAAAGCCGCCCACCACCCCACCATGAAGACGCGCCTTTTTCCTCTCCTCGCCTTCGTTTTGCTCACCCCAAGCCTGCAGGCGGAGGGCGAGGCTTACCGAACCTGGACCGATGCGCAGGGGCGCAAACTGGAGGCGACCTTCCGTGGCATCGAAAATGGCCAGGTCTTCCTCCAGGTGCGCAATGGCTACGTTTACCGCCTGCCCATCGACAAGCTCAGCCCCGCGGACCAGCAGGCGGCGAAGACGTTAAAGCCCGAAGGCCTCGGCATCCCGGCGGACCCCAATCTCGCGCAGGCAGCGGCCCGCATCGACATGCTGGTGGACGGCGGTCTCTCGAAAGCGGGCCAGAAACCGAATCCGCTGGCCTCCGACGAGCAATTCGTGCGCCGCGTGTATCTCGACATCGCCGGGCGCATTCCCACGCGGGAAGAGGCGCTGGAATTCATCAATGACACCAGTCTCTCGAAGCGGGCGAAGGTCATCGACAAGCTGCTCAATTCCGATGGCTACCGCAGCCACCTCTTCAACTACCTCGCCGACATGCTCCGCGTGGCCGATGTGGCTCAAAAGGCCCGCTTTTATACCTACCAGGATTGGTTGAAGAGCCAGATCGCCGACAACGTGCCGTGGAACCAGATGGTCTTCGCGATGATGACGGCCGATGGGAAGCTGCTCGACCAGGGAGCTACCGGTTACCTTCTCCGCGATGCTGGCATGCGGCTGGATAACCTCTCGCTCACGCTCAGCACCTTCCTCGGCGCGAATGTTTCCTGTGCTCAGTGCCATGACCACCCCTTCGCCGATTGGACGCAGCGTCAGTTCTACGAGATGGCGGCCTTCTTTGGTGCGACGGAGACCTTCGGCACACGTGGCAATGCCGGCTACAACGGCAAACAGATGCGTCAGGCACTCGCGTCGCTGGATGACAAACGCCTCCAGCAGCAGGCCAAAAACATCCTCCGCGTCAATGCGATGGCCGTGGAGGACAGCACGGAGAACGATCTGAAGCTGCCGGATGACTACAAATACGACGACGGCAAGCCCGGCGATCCGGTGAAGCCCAAACTCGTCACCTGGGCCGATGACAAGACCAAGAAAGCCTACCAAAACGTCCAGACGAAAAACGAGGAGGATCTCCGCACGCAGTTCGCCAAATGGATGACCTCGCCAGACCATCCACGCTTTGCCATGACCATCGCCAACCGCCTGTGGAAACGCGTCTTCGGCGTGGGCATCAAAGAACCCGTCACCGATCTCGATGATCCCGAGGCCAGCGTGAATCCAGCCCTGCTCCATCATTTGGCCGCCGAGATGGTGCGGGTGAAATTTGATTTGAAGCAGTTCACCCGTCTCCTGTGCAACACGCAGGCCTATCAGCGTGAAGCCACCAGCCATGAGATGGCCGATGGCGGCCCTTACCTCTTCCCCGGCCCCGTTTTGCGCCGCATGAGCGCCGAGCAGGCTTGGGACTCCTGCGCCACGCTCGTCGTCGGCAATGAAGTGGATAAATTTCACGCCCATCGCGGTGCGACTTATGCCGAGGTGATGAAGGTGAATCTCGGCGAGGGCATGACGCCTGAATCGCTCAAGGCCGACATCGAAAAAGCCGCTGGCGGCATGCGCCAATACGGCGGGGCCAAGGCGAACGCGAAGAACCGCAAAAAGAAGCAGATGCAGCCCGCCGGCGATGGCGATGACAGCGTCGAGATCGCTCCGCCCGTGCGCAACGGCCTCGTGCTCGCCCGTGCGTCTGAACTGCCTCAGCCCGAGAAGGATCAGCACTTCCTCCGCATGTTCGGCCAGAGCGATCGCCAGATCGCCGATAGCAGCAGTGATGAAGGCAGCATCCCGCAGGTGCTCATGCTCATGAACGGCGAAGCACAGAAAGTCATCGGCCAAAGCGACTCCCTCGTCATCCAGACCGCCACCGGCCAAAAATCCCCCGAGCAGCAGGTCGAGAGCCTCTACCTCAGCTTCTTCAGCCGCAAACCCAAGCCCGAAGAGCTCGCCGATTCCGTCGCCGCCCTCGGCAATGGCCTCACCACCCGTGACCTGAGCTGGGTGCTGTTCAACACGCGGGAGTTTGTCTTCGTCGAGTAAAGCGCACGCCAACGTCCCATGATCATGACCCACCTAGAAGCAAGGAAAGTGGCACAGGTTTTCAACCTGTGCGCCTTGGCTGTCTGGAGCATCGCATCGCCCCTCTGAACAGGTTAAAAACCTGTTCCACTTTCTTCCTGACCTCGGCACGACCAATCCCAATTTACCTCAGCTCCGCCATGAAACTCCAAAACCAGCTCGATCCCCTCTCACGTCGTCGTTTCTGCGAAAAATGGGCCAAAGCCTCCCTCGGCGTCACCGTGCTGCATGGCCTCGGCGGCAGAACCTTTGCGGCCGATGGCCCAGGCTTCGGGAAGGCAAAAAACATCATCTTCCTTCAAATGATCGGCGGCATGTCGCACATCGACACGCTCGATCCAAAGGAAGGAAGCACGCAGGGGCCGGTGAAGCCCGTTTCGACGAAGGCAGGTTTTCAGCTCGGCGGCACGATGCAAAACCTCGCCAAGCAGGCCGATAAGATTTCCATCATTCGCAGCATGACCTCGAAGACGGGCGTGCATGCCAGCGGGCAGTATTTGATCCGCAGCGGCTATGAGCAGCGTGGCACCATCCAGCATCCGAACATCGGTGCCTGGGCGCAGAATTTCCTCGGGCCGAGCCACAAGACCCTTCCCTCCAGTGTGTGCGTGAACCGTCAGCCCAATGCGGGCAATGGCTTCTTCCCCGCCAGCTACTCGCCACTGCCCATCCTCGATCCCGAGGCCGGTTTGCAGTATTCGCAGAGCGATGCGGGTGCCGACGTGATGCAGAAGCGCCTCGCCATGCTCGACAAGCTCGACGCGGGCTTCCGCGCGCGCTTCCAAACCGCTGGCGTGAAGAGCTACACCGAGTTCTACGAGAAAACGGTCTCCATCATGTCTAGCACCGACCTCGAAGCCTTCCGCCTCGATGACGAACCCTCCGAGCTGAGGGCGAAATACGGCGACAACAAATTCGGCCAGGGCTGCCTGCTCGCTCGTCGCCTCGTGGAAAAAGGCATTCGCTACATCGAAGTGGCCAAAGGCGGCTGGGACATGCACAACAACATCGAAGAAGGCCTCGAAGAACACGGCGCGGAACTCGACGTGGCTCTTTCTGCCCTCCTCGAAGACCTCTCCCAGCGTGGCCTGCTCGCCACCACGCTCGTCGTGCTCTGTTCTGAGTTCGGCCGCGGCCCCAAAATCAATGGCAACGCCGGCCGCGATCATCATCCGAAGGTCTTCTCCACCTTGCTCGCCGGTGGCGGCGTAAAAGGCGGCTTCGTTTACGGTTCGAGCGACAAAGAAGGCAATGCCGTGGCCGATAAGCAAACCAGCGCCCAGGATTTCCTCAGCACCATCGGCTGGAGCCTCGGCCTGCCCGTCGATGAAGTCGTCATGTCCCCCACCAACCGCCCCTTCACCGTCGGCGACAAAGGCAAGCCGGTGATGGACGTGTTTGCCTAGGCGAGGCCGCGAAAAAGGCGTTAGCACCGTTGCCATCTTGCTCCGCAAGATGAGCTGACCGCGTCCGCCTGCTTCAGGCGCTGCCCTCCGTTCGCCGCACCTTCCGCCCGTTCAAAAGCGCCCCGATCCAGGTGTAGCGCACGAGATACTCGTAGCTCACCAGCAGCACCGCGAACACACCGCCGCAGATGAGGGTGAACTTCACACCGGAGGGAAGCGGCCAGTCACGCACCCAAACTTGCGCCGCGAGCACCAGCGGCAGATGCGCCAGATACATCCAGTAGGACGCATCGGACAGATAGCGGATCCATCCACGCTCCTGTGCCACAAAACGGCGAAACAAGCCCATCATCGCCGCGCTCATCATCCAGACATAGATCACCTGGAGCAAGACGGCGATGGAGTGCAGCTTGCTGCCACCGTGGGTCGCCGCGAAGCCGATGGGATACACGACCAGCAGCGCCAAAGGCAGCGTCACCAGCCATCGGCGACCGAGCGAACCCTTTTGATCCTCGCTATCGAAGTACACCGCCCCGAAACCAAAAAACACCGCGTAGTAAATCAGCAGCGGCAATGGCGGCAGCAGGCTCGACGAAGTCTCCGGGCCGAAAACGGGCACGGAGCGCCCCATGAGCCACGCTGGCGCAAACGTCAAAGGCACCAGCCACAGATACCGCCACGAAGATGTCACCCAGCGTCGCGGTTTGGGACGCCAGCCAAGTCGTTTCGCGATCCAGGCGCAGATCACGAATCCGGCCACTATCCAGCACAGGAACCAAAGAAACCAAAGATGGCTGAAGAGCGGAAACCGCGTCAAAAACAGCCACACACCCAGCAGAGGCCTCTTCTTCACTTCACTTGGCTCGCCGCCCAGCAGCGCCCGCACCTCCTCGCGGTTCTTGGCGAGTGTTTCCTCCTCCACGGTGATCTTCAGCGCCTGCGTGATGAAGCGTGTGATGCTCTCATCCGCCTCGGTGGCATCGAGCGGCGTCTCGCCGCGTTCGTTCTTCGCTGAAGCATCCGCTCCTGCCTTCAAGAGCAGGCTCACGATCTTCACCCGACCGAGAAAAGCCGCCGAATGCAGCGCGGTGCCGCCATCACGGTTCGGGTGGTTCACCTTCGCACCGCGGTCCAGGAGCAGCTCGACGACGTTTTGATGCCCAAAGAGGGCCGCATAACTCAGCGGCGTGATGCCCAGCGCGGCATCGGCCGCATTCACATCAGTCTTTTGCGCGTCGATGAAGCTCGCCACCTCCTTTTGATCGCCAGCGGCAGATGCTTTCCAGATCGTCACCGGACCTTGCGAGGCCTTTTTCATCCCAGACGCCGCCGCGAAGCCGCCGATCATATGCATCAGCGGCACCAGCGTGACCGTGCCGAGCACCAGCGGCAGGAAGACACGCTTGAAGCGATGCCTCACCAGCGCTCGCAGCCCGCGCCGCCGCCAGAGCATCGCCGTAAAGAAGCCACTCAGCACAAAGAACAGCGGCATACGAAAGCCATGCACCGCGCTGATGAGCACGTGAAACACCCCGCTCGTCCGTTCATCCTGCACCATCCACGGCCCTCCCGCAAAAGACAGCGCCACATGCAGGGCGATCCCCAGCAGCATCGCCAACGCCCGCAAAGCATCCAGATCATGTCGGCGGTCAGAGGCGGGGCGGGTTTCCATGCGAGGCATCGTAGACGGATGCTCGTGGAGATGGTTGCGCAATTCGTGACTCAAGTGCCGCGGGCTGCTCATTGGGCAGCCTAGGGAGTGAGCGGCCTAAACTCATTGCGTTAAGCAGTCTTTTGGCGCGGCAGCGTCGTGGAGTGCGGTGGCAAGCCTTGGCGCGACACCGCCGTCGCAAGCCGGACAGCAGCCAAAGGCCAAAGAGCACTTTTGCCGCGCTCGACAGCGGTGTCGCCGATGCCAGGTGCCCCTTGCATCTCTGTCACCGCACTCCACGACGCTGCCGCGAGGATCGGTGCCGTTTTTACTTAACGGCATTGGGCCAAATCCAGCGTCTCTGCATAGTTCGCAGCATCTCAGGCCGTATCCTCCTCATGCGCCGACTCCTGCCTTTTCTCGCTCTCCCCGCCCTCGCCGCCGACCTTCCGCCGGACCAAGGCAACAGCATCCCAGACAGCGCCAAGCGCCCCGTCGTCGTCACCGGCAAATCCACCCTCGCGTTGCCCAAGCACGACCTGCAGGACGGCTACACGCTCGAAGTCGCTGCCGCGTCGCCGCTCGTCACGCATCCGATCATGGGCTGCCTCGATGACAAAGGGCGTCTCTTCGTCGGCGATGCCACCGGCGTGAATTGGAACAAGAAGCAGCTCGAAGAGAATCCGCCGAATCGCGTCCTCATGCTCGAAGACACCGACCAGGACGGCGCTTTCGACAAGAGCACCATCTTCGCCGACAAGATGACCTTCCCCCAAGGCGCGTGCTGGCTCGATGGCAGCCTCTACGTCGGCTCGCCGCCGTCGATCTGGAAGCTCACGGACATCGACCACGACGGTGTGGCCGACCAGCGCGAGGAGATCGTCAGCGGCTTCGACTACACCGGCAATGCCGCCGACATCCACGGCCCGTTTTTGCATCCGAACGGCCGCCTCTACTGGTGCCACGGCCGCAAAGGCCACGACGTGAAGCAGAAGGACGGCACGCCCGTCGATGCCTCGCTCGCCTGCGGCATCTGGAGCTGCAAACCGGATGGCAGCGGCGTCGCCTGGCACTCGCTCGGCTGCGGAGACAACCCCGTCGAAGTCGATTTCACCCGCAGTGGCGACATCATCGGCGTGCAAAACCTCTACTACACCCAGCCCCGCGGCGACACCCTCATCCACTGGCTCTACGGCGGCGTTTACGAGCGCAGCGACCAGCTCAAGGCCATCGCCCACCTCCCGCGCACGCTCGAAACCATGCCCGTCATGTACAACTTCGGCCACGTCGCCGTCAGCGGCTGCTGCTTCTGGAAGAGCTATCCAACCAAGAACGAAGAACCAAGAACTGAGAACTTCATGGTGACTCACTTCAACACCCAGCGCCTCGTGCGCATGGATCTCACCCCCAGCGGCAGCACCTACAAGGCTGTCGAAAACGAATTCCTCAAACTCCACCACCCCGACATCCACCTCACCGATGTCATGGAAGACCCTCGCGATGGCTCCCTCCTCCTCATCGACACCGGCGGCTGGTTCCGCATCGGCTGCCCGAGCTCCCTCATGGCGAAATCCGATCTCCTCGGCGCGGTGTATCGCATCAAGCCGAAGCAGCCACAGCCAGTCACGCTCGCGAAAGCATCCGACAAACTCGACGCGGCCGAGGAGCTGCGAAAACAGATCGCTAATCTCAAGACGAAGGACGAGCACCTGCGTCGTCAGGCGCTGGAGTGGGTGGCTGCCTCGCTCAAAGAAGCCGATGTAGCCGCACATTGGGCCAAACCCGCGTTGATCGCCTTGCTCGAGGCTGATCTCGATCCCAGTGCCGAGCATTGCTTCATCAGCGCCGCGCAGAAAAGCCACGCGATTGACGATGAAGAGCTTGAGAAGGCCAAATCACCGGCCGCCATCCGCCGAGCGCTGATGAGCATCATGCCGACCGATCTCGGCGCGGTGAACATCACCGCCACCGTGGCGGCAAAGCATCTCGACTCGTCGGATGAGGCGCTCGCCCGCACCGCGTTGCACCTCGCCACCTCCCACAATGAAGCGGACGAGTGGTTCACACCCTCGCTGCAAAAGTGGCTCGATGAAGACAAAGTCAGCCCGCAGCGCCTCACCTCGCTTCGCGGTTATGGAGTCGCACTGCTCGCCAAGCCCGGCGTGCAAAAACTCATCACCGCCATGCTCTCGCACGCGTCCGCCGAGGTGCGAACGACGGCATTGTCCATCCTCGCTTCCCAAACCGCCGGCGTGAGCAACGACGCTTGGCTCCCGCTCCTCGACAAACAGCTCGCCGATGCTCCCACGCCGCTCCTTCTCGACGCGATCAAGAAACTCAAGTCCTCGCACTTCGACGCCGCCCTTCAATCTATCGCCAGCGACACGAAGCGCCCGCTGTCCATCCGCTTGAAGGCGCTCGACTCGGCGAAGTCGGTGAAGCTCACCGGCGAGACCTTCGACATGGTTAAAAACGTCCTCGCCGATGCCGCGTCGTCCTCCGCGGCCAAGATTCAGGCCGCGGGCATGCTCGCCACCGCACCCATGGCGAAGGAGCAGATGCCGCCAATCGCCCCGCTGCTGGCCAGCGTCGGCCCGGTGGAGCTCAAAACACTGCTGCCGCTGCTCAAGCGCCACAAAGACGTCGAGATCGCGAAGTCACTCGCCCGCGAGATCGCGAAGAATCCGGCCATCGCCAGCCAGCAGGAGAGTTTATACCGCACCGCGCTCGCCGACCTGCCACCGGAGATCTTTGAGACGATCATCCTGCCCGCCTACAACACCGCCGTGGCCGCCACCGAGGCCAAAAAGCGCCAACTCGGCCCCCTCGCCGACAAAGTCATCGCCATCGGCAACGCCGCGAACGGCGAAAAACACTTCAAAGCCGGGAAAGGGACCTGCATCGCCTGCCACAAGATCGGCGACACCGGCCGCGCCATCGGCCCCGACCTCTCCCACATCGGTGCCATCCGCACCGAGCGTGATTTGCTCGAAAGCATTCTCTTCCCATCGAACACCCTCGCCCGCGATTACGAGGCCCACATCATCGAAACCATCGACGGCCAGCAAACCCTCGGCGTCATCAAATCCCACACCGCCGAAGGCCTCCTCGTCCTCGACATTGCCGGCCAGGAGAAAAATATCCCGCATCAGCAAATCACCGGCGACACCACCCTCCCCACCAGCCTCATGCCGATGGGCCTCGATCATACAATGCCCGAAAGCGAACTCCTCGATCTCGTCGCCTGGCTGCGAAGCCTCAAATAGGAGGGCGGGATTGCATTCCCGACCAGATTTCCCGGTCTTTCGCTCCCGCTCGCACCCGAAGCCCACAAGCTCCGTATCGCTTCCGCCGCCCATTCATCCTGGTCTATCGCATGCCTCCGCCTACCGAACCCAACAAGCTCCGCACCGCCTCCGCCCCTTTCCAAATGGGCGGGAATGCAATCCCGCCCTCCAATGAGGAAGAAGTGCCTGGTGATCGAGTTGGGCGCTCCAGACCTGCTCACCTGCCTTTGATGAATGCACCGTGGGGCGGGAACGTGCTTTGGTTCACGGTAGGCGTTGGTTCGCCTCGCGTTCGTTTGGATCGAGACGATGTACATCACCTCCTCGTGGGCATCTGGAGTGCCCCGACTACCCACTGGCTCGTCGGCGATTACGTTCTGATGCCGGATCATCTGCATTTCTTCGCCGCGCCGCGTTCCCCTAGCTCACTGCCTTTGACGAACTGGATGAAATGGTGGCGGCAGGAAGCTTCCAAGCAGTGGCCGAGGCCCGAGGAAGCACCCATCTGGCAGCGCGACTACTGGGAGCGCCAACTCCGGCACGACGAGAGCTACTCGGAAAAATGGCACTACCTTCGCAATAACCCTGTTCGCGCCAAACTCGTCGCCAGCGCCGACGACTGGCTCTTCCAAGGCCGCATTCACCCACTCACCTTGTAGGAGGGCAGGATTGCATTCCTGCCCAAGATTCTGTTCTATCACGCTCGACGACACAAAACGCCCCCAAGCTCCGCACCGCCTCCGCCCACAATAAAATGGGCGGGAATGCAATCCCGCCCTCCATTCCTCTCATGTTCCCCCTCACCGACTTTCCCTCTCTCTCTGGCCTCCACTACCTCAACACCGCTGCTGAAAGCATCCCGCCGACCTGCGTGAACGAGGCGGTGGCCGAATACATGACGCACAAAGGTCTCGGCATGTGTGGGCGTGACTTCCACATGCCTCGCGTCGAGTCCTGTCGCGAGATCACGGCGAAACATCTCGGCCTCAGCACCGAGGAAGTCGGTTTTTGCTCGTGCAGCTCGGAGGCTTACAACCTGCTCGCATCCGCCTTGCAGTTGAAGAGCAGCGACGAGGTCATCGTGACCGATCTCGACTTCCCAGCTGGTGCCACACCCTGGCTCACGGCCGCCGAAAAGCCGGTCACCAAGCTGTGGAAGCATCGCGGAGGTGCTTTGAGCCTCGACGACCTCGCGCCGCTGCTCAACGAACGCACCGCGCTCGTGCAGGTGAGTCTCGTCAGCTTCTACAACGGCCACCGCATCGTCTTCGCGCCGCTGCGTGACCTCGTCCGCCGACTCGCGCCAAATGCGGTGCTCTCCGTCGATGTCACGCAGGCGCTCGGGCGTGTCGTGCTCGATTGCCAGGACGCGGATGTGATCATCTCCAGCACGCACAAATGGACGCTCGGCATCCACGGCGGCGGCATCGTCGGCGTGCCGAATAAATCCGCCGCTCGCCTCACCACGAAAGCCGGCGGCTGGTATCACATCGCCAATGCCTTCGATCCCGACCGCTTCGAGACCGCCCGCGTCAAAGCTGGTGCGCTCAGCTTCTCCGTCGGCATGCCCAGCTTTGCCGCGTTGTATGCGCTGAATGCCTCGCTGCGTTACCTCGATCAATTCGGCGTCCCCGCGATTGCCGCGCATGCCGATCCGCTCATCGCCCGCATGCACGCTGGCCTGCGCGAGCTGGGCATCCAAACCCTCGCCCCCGAGCAATCCGCAAATCCCAGCGGCATCGTCGCCTTTACCCACGCCAACACCCAGGCCATCCACGACGCCCTGCTGGCTCAAGACATCCACGTCATGCATCAGGTGGGCCGCATCCGCCTCGCTGTGCACGGCTACAACACGCCACAGGACATTGACGCGGTGCTGGAAACGCTTCGAAAGCTTTAAAGTGGAACAGGTTTGCAACCTGTTCAGGCAAGTGCATGGCCAAAGAGACCGCGCCCGGCATCACCGTTGAGTGTGATGAACGTCTCTAAGCACGCACAGTCGGTTTGCTCCGGCAGCACAGGTTGAAAACCGGTGCCACGTTCTCTGTCGCGTCGCATGAGAAGAAGCCTCACTCCGCCTTCTTCATGAAGACAGAGATCGGCGCTTCGACCACCGGCTTCGCGGCACGGAGTTTTTTGTCCGTCGAGGAGAGTTCTTTATCCCCCAGGAGATAATCGGGGATCTCCTCGGTGCTCGGATTGAAGCGCAGGCTGAGTTTGCCGAAGAGCTTGCCGCCTTCGAAGTTCGCGTAGCCGCCGTAGTCCCAGGCGAAGCCGGAAATTTTGAAGGGCTTGCCGTTGATCTTTTCGACCTCTTCCAAGGTCATGCCGGCTTTGAGACCGTTCTCGAACTTCCACGCCGTGCCGATGACATGCACGTCGAAGACCACTTTCTTCTTCTCGTTCTCCGGGTCCCAGATCACCTCCAGCTCGCGGTCGGTATCGGCAAACAGTCGCGCCCCGGGAATCGTCTCGCCTTCGGCACCGGGGATGTCCTCGTGCTTCACGTTGGCTTTGCCATAGGCGCGTTCCAACTCGGTGGCGGTCATGCCGGGTTTGATGAGTCCCACGCGTTTGCCGAGCACGATGGTGTTGTCTGCCGGATCAAATTCATCGGCTTGGACGATGGCGGTGGTGAAGGCGAGGAGGAGGCAAAGGAGCGTGCGCATGGGAAAATCTCGCCGGAGCGCGGAAAAAAATCCAGCGATCAAAAGGGTCATTTCAGGCCGCGGCGCGTTCTTCGATCCAGCGCAGCAAAGCTGCGGTATCCGCCGACATCTGAAAGCCTTTCGTGGCTTCTTGATAACTTGGTTCCGTGAGCAGCCGACTCAATTCCTTCGCCACGCGATCCGGGGTGAACTGCCGCACGCTCAGCCCGATGCCTGCTCCTAGCCGCTCCACGCGATCCGCGTTGTCCGGCTGGTCGTGGGCCATGTGCATGATGAGCTGCGGCACACCGGCCGCGAAGGCCTGGGACATCGTTCCAATGCCGCCGTGATGCACAAACACGGACGATTGCTTCAAAAGCGTGCTGAACGGCGCATACGCCTCGACATGAATCTGCGGCGGCAAGTTCGCAGGTGCCTGTTTGGGCTCTCGCGTCACAAACACCGCGCGACAACCGACCTTTGCCACGGCTTTCGCCGCCACGTCAAAGAAGCGAGTTGCCTGCACATTCGCGCTGCCCGGCGTGAAGACGACGGGACGATCGCCTGCGGCCAAAAAGGCCTGCAAGGCCGGTGAGAGCGTTTGTTCCTTCGCGAGATCTTCGAGAGGGAAAGTCCACTGGAGCAGGTTTTTCGGCCAGTCGGGCTGGGGTGCGGCAAACCATTCGGGGAAGAAGGCGATGACGCCATCCGGCGAGTCCCACCACTCACGCCAGAGGCTGCGTGGAGGCTTCACCCCATGCGTCAGGCAGATCTGCCGCACCTTCGGCAGCGCAAACATATCCACGGGGTTCGGCAGCGAGAAGAGCGCCTTCTTGAACCACACCGGCATCGCTCGCAGCCACTTCATGGCCGGATGCAGCAGCGGCGTCTCATGCACGCTCAGAAACACCGCCGGTTGCAGATGCACCGTGATCAGCGGCGTGCCGTGCTTCTCCCGGGCCAGCCGACCTGCGAAGGCGGTAACCGGTGCGAGCATCAGATCCGCCCTCTCGCAACTTTCGATGGCGGCAAGATACGGCTCCACCGCTTTCGCCGCGAAGTCGAAGACCACCTTCGTACCCTGACCGACCTTCCAGATTCTCGGATCGCGGATCATCGCCTCAAACTCCTCCGCCTTTCCCCACGAGATGAATTCCAAGCCTGCTCGGCGGGCCTGCTCCTCAAACAAGCAGGCCGTGATCATCGTCACGCGATGCCCCCGCGCCAGAAGCTGACGTCCCAGCCAGATGAAGGGGAACACATCGCCGGCGCTGCCGAAGGGAAGAAGGAGAAGATGCATGCGGAATGTCATCCGAATGGCGAGGACGGAAGTCAATCCTCCATCTCCGGTTGCGAATGGCGGCCTTCCTGCCGAAAGAACATGGACGTCCCTCCCCAATCCGCATGCATCCCGCCTGGTTCCACATCGAAAACGAAGCCGAGATCCCTTCTCCGGCCCTTCTGTTCTACCGCAGCCGCATCGAGCACAATTTGAAGCTCATGATCCAGATCGCCGGAGGTGATCCGAAGCGTCTCCGTCCGCATGTGAAGACGCACAAGTGCGCCGAGATCATCGCTTGGCAGGTGGAGCTAGGCATCACGAGCTTCAAGGCCTCCACCATCGCGGAAGTCGAGATGTGTGCCGCCGCGGGAGCGAAGGATGTACTGCTCGCCATGCCCTGCGTGGGGCCCAATGCGCACCGTTTGGCGGAATTGGCGCTGAAGTTTCCGCACACTTCCTTCTCCAGCATCGCCGATGCGGAGGACAGCATCCGCTTTCTCGCCTCCGCCGCCCAGCAGCATCGCGTGACACTCGGGGTTTACATCGAGATCGACTGCGGCATGGCTCGCACCGGCCTCGTGCCCGGTGATGAGGCTGGCTTCCTCGCCCGTGTGATGAAGGAGACGCCGATGCTGCAGTTTCGCGGCATTCACGCTTACGATGGCCACATTCATGACGAGAGCCTCGATGTGCGCCGCGAGCGCTGCGATGCCGCGTTTGAGGCCGTGCATCAGTTCCGCTGCCGCCTGCAAGGGGAAGGCCTCATCGTCAAAGAACTCGTCGCAGGTGGTTCGCCCACCTTCGCCGTGCACGCGAAGCATACGGACCGCACGCTGAGCCCGGGCACGACGGTCTTGTGGGACTTTGGCTATGGGGACAAACACCCCGATCTGCCCTTTCTGCCCGCTGCGGCCCTTCTCGCCCGCGTCATCAGCAAGCCAGGCAAAAACCGCCTCACGCTCGATCTCGGCCACAAGTCCGTGGCACCGGAGAATCCGCATCCTCGCGTGCGCTTTGAGGAGTTGCCGGACGCCACGCCGGTCATGCAAAGTGAAGAGCACCTCGTGCTCGAAACGGAACGCGCTCATGAGTTTCTCATCGGCCAGGCCCTTCACGGTATCCCACGCCATGTCTGCCCCACCGTCTCCATGCATGCCGAGGCGCATGTGGTGGAAGGGGGTCGCTACACGACACGCTGGCCGATCACGGCACGCAATCGGCGCATCACGGTTTAACGCTTCGCTGAATGACGAAACCAGAACTCCGAAGGATGAATGAAGTCCGAAATCCGAATTTCCGGCACTTCGTCAGTTGAACTTCGACATGAATTCGTCTTTCGCCATTTTAGTTTCGTCATTTTTCCCTTCCCATGACCCACTGGCTCCTCAAATCCGAACCGGACGTCTTCTCCTTCGCGGACCTCAAAAAACGTCCGAAGAAAACCGAGCCGTGGAACGGCGTGCGCAACTACCAGGTGCGCAACATGATGCGTGATCAGATGCAGATCGGCGATCTCGGCTTCTTTTACCATTCCAGTTGTCCACAGCCGGGCATCGCCGGTGTCGTGCGCATCGCCAGCGAGGCCAAGGCGGATGCCACGCAGTTTGATCCGTCCTCGGAATACTTCGATGCGGGCAGCAAGCGCGAGGACCCTCGCTGGCTGCTCATCGACGTGAAGTGGGAAGCGGATTTCCCCACGTTTGTCAGTCTCGACATGCTTCGGGCCGATCCCGCCTTGGCTGACCTCCTCATCCTTCGCCGCGGCAATCGTCTCTCGATCACCGAAGTGTCCCAAAAGCATTTCGACCGCATCTGCCAGCTCGGCGGATTGTGATCCATGCCTTTCCCATACTCTCCTCAATGACCCTCCGACTGCTTTTCCTTGTCGCTTTCACCAGCGCCGCCTTCGCTGAAACGAACCCCACCTACACCTTTCCCATCCAGGCCAAGACGCCGGAGGAAGAGCTGAAAACGATCCAGTTGCCGGATGGCTACTCGCTGGAGCTGGTTTTGAGTGATCCGCTCATCAAGGAGCCGATGGCGATCGCCTTTGATGGGGATGGCAAGATGTACGTCGTCGAGATGCGCACCTACATGCAGGACATCGACGGCACGGACGAACTCACGCCGAAGAGCCGCATCTCGCTGCATGAATCCACCAAGGGCAATGGCGTCTTCGACAAGCACAGCGTGTATCTCGATAACCTGCTGCTGCCCCGCATGGTGCTGCCGCTGGATGACCGGGTGCTCGTCGGCATCACGGACACGAATGACATCACGCTGCATCGCGATGCGAATGGCGACGGCGTGGCGGATGAAAAGTCGCCCTGGTATGTCGGCGGTTCGCGAGGTGGAAACATGGAGCACCAGCCCAGCGGTCTCGTGTGGGGCCTGGATAACTGGATTTACACCACCTACAACGGCTACCGCCTGCGCTGGGCTGGCGAGAAGCAACCGGCGCTCAAAGAAAACACCGCGCCGAATGGCGGCCAGTGGGGCCTGGCTCAAGACGACTACGGCAAGATGTGGTGGAGCAATGCGGGCGGTGAAAAGGGCCTGTGGAACTACCAAGCGCCCATTCTTTATGCCGCGATCAATGTGAAGCAGCAGAAGAGCGAGAAGTTCGACACCGTGTGGCCCCTCGTCGCGCTCGGCGACTTCCAGGGCGGCCCGGGACGCTTCCATTCGCCGGAGGACAAGCGCTTGAACCACTTCACCGGCTGCGCCGGACAGACCGTGTATCGCGGGGATCGCCTGCCGAAGGAGCTTTATGGCAATGTTTTCCTGCCTGAGCCCGTCGGTCGTCTCATCCGCCGTGCCACCGTCGAGATCAAAGACGGCATCACCACCGTCGCGAACCCGTATGAGGAGCAGATGAGCGAGTTCATCCGCAGCAGCGATCCGAATTTCCGCCCGCTGAACATGACCACCGGCCCCGATGGCTGCCTCTACATCGTCGATGCCTATCGCGGCATCATTCAGGAGGGCAATTGGGTCAAACCCGGCAGCTTCCTCCGCGGAGCCATCGAGCCGACCGGCATGCAGCACGTTGCCGGTCATGGCCGTGTGTGGCGTCTCGTGCATAAGGACTTCAAACCCGGCCCGCAGCCGAAAATGATCGGCGAAACACCCGCGCAACTCGTCGAGCATCTCACGCATCCGAATGGCTTCTGGCGCGACACCGCGCAGCGCATGCTCATCGTCAAAGGCGACAAGTCCGTGGTCCCCGCGCTTGTTGCGCTGCTCAAGCATGACAACCACCTCGCTCGCCTGCATGCGCTGTGGACGCTGGAAGGCCTCGATGGCATCACGCCGGACATTCTCCGTACTGCGATGAAGGATCAGCACGCGCAAGTCCGCGCCAGCGGCATCCGTGTGGCCGAATCACTGCTCAAAAAAGGCGACACCGCTTTGATCGCCGACATCCAAGCTCTCAAGGCCGACCAAGACCCCACCGTGGTGCTCCAAACGCTTTACACCGCGAAGCACCTCAATTGGCCCAAGTGGAAGGACGAAGCGCAGATGACGCTCATGACCTCCGCCAGCGTCGGTGTGAAGGAAATCGGGGCGCAGTTGCTCGTCGAGGCGCCGAAGATCAGTGGCAGCTTCACGAAGGACGAAAAGAAGCAGCTCGAGCGCGGCCAGGAGATCTTCCGCTCACTTTGCTTCGCCTGCCACGGCTTCGACGGCGCAGGCATGCCCATCGCTGGCCGCGAAGGCGCCACGCTCGCGCCACCGCTCGCCGGATCACGCACCGCCGTGCAGGGCGATGCCATCGTGCGTGTGATGTTGAATGGTCTCGCCGGTCCCATCGACGGCAAAACCTACGAAGCCGCCATGGTCACCATGGCCACCAACAACGATCAATGGATCGCCGATGTCGCCAGCTACATCCGCAAGGCCTTTGGCAACAGCGGCAAGCTCATCACCCACAAGGAAGTCGCCGCCTTGCGCAAAGAACTCGGCAAGCGCACCACGCCGTGGACCATCGAAGAACTCCGCGCTCTCTACCCGCAGCCCTTGCCGAACCGCGCTGCGTGGAAACTCACCGCCAGCCACAACAACAAAGAAGTCGCCAAAGCCATCGACAGCGACCTCGCCACCCGCTGGGATACTCGCAAGCCGCAGAGCCCCGACATGTGGTTCCAAATTGAGCTCCCCGAGCCCACCGACATCACCGGCCTCATCCTCGACACCGGCAAATCCCGCAACGACTACCCGCGCCAATACAAGATCGAACTCTCCACCAACGGCACCAAATGGGAGAAGCCCCAGCTCCAAGGCAATGGCGAGGCTGGCGTCATCGACTACCTCTTCACCCAGCCCACGAAAGCCAAATCCATCCGCATCTCCCAGCTCGGCGAAGCGAATGGGACCTTCTGGTCGATTCACGAGCTTCAGGTTCTCGGGGCGGTGAAGAAGTGAGGTTTTGGGGCGAAAAGAGAGCTTGAGGAACGAACCTGCTGAGTGAGTTTAGCCCATGCAAACCGTCACATTGCCAGATGTGCAGACGTCTCTCCCTCAGCTTGCCGAAGAGGTGCTGGCAGGGGAATGGTTCGTTATTCCCTTCGCGGGTAAAAGAATGGTCCTTCATCTTGCCGAAGACGATTTTCCGGTGCCAACGCGTGAGCCGGGCTACTTCACTGACTGCCTGGAGGAAGATGAATTTCGCGACCTGGAAATCTCTGCCGCTTCCCACTGCCCACTGACGATCGTGCCATGAAGCAGTGGGAGATATTCCTCTATCCATTCACGGCGGAAGGCGCACATCCTGCCGTCGTCATCAGCAACGATGAGCGGTGTGAGAACCCGCACTATCCTCATGTGAACGCTCTTCTCTGCACCAGCCTCCGTGCCGCTCGATCAGCCAAGAAGAACGAGGTCATTCTCAATGGCTCCGACGGCCTCGACTGGCTCACCGCTGTGCGCTGCGATGTCATCTATCTCCTGCCGAAAAGCGCCTTTCAAGGCAAGCGAGGCCAAGTCGCTCGTGAGCGTCGTCGTGCTATCGGGCGCAAGATCACGGAGTGCTACCGATTGCTCCAGGATTAGATCTTCAATCCGTAAAACCGCACCGCATTCTCACGCCACAGTTTCCGCTGCTCGCTGTCAGGACGTGACGATACGATCTGCTTCAAGGCATCCACCCAGCCGCGGACGGGGCTGCCGAGGAGGCAGACGGGCCAGTCGCCGCCGAAGAAGACTCGGTCGGGGCCGAAGGTATCGAGGCAGTGGTTCACGACGGGGGCGAGGTCTTCGGCGCGCCATTGGCCCGGCGGGATGAAGGCGACGATGCCGCTGATCTTGCACATCACGTCAGGCCGGGAGGCGGCGACGGCGTCAATGCCGCGCTTCCATGCATCAGGCGTGCAGCTTCGCTTCAAACCGGGGCCGAGCTTGGGATTGAAGGCTTTGGGATCTCCGTTGCCGCAGTGGTCGAGGACGAAGCGGGTTTCCGGGCACTCCTGGATGAGCTTCGCCGCATCCTGAAGTTCGGTGGGACGCATGGTGAGTTCAAAGTTGAGGCCGTGCCTGCCCAGCGTGCGCACGCCGCGGATGAAGTCGGGGCTGAGGCAGTAGCCAGCGGGCGTGGAGCCGCCGTGAAGCACCTGTCGCAGGCCTTTGACGAGGCCGTTGCCGGCGTAGCGCTTCACATAAGTCTCGAAATCGGACGAGGAAGGCCGCCCGCCGATGGTGGCGGCGATGGTGGGCGTGTTTCCAGCGCGGCATTGGGCCACGATGCCATCGGCTTCCTTCACATGATCCTTCGGGGCGACATCGACTTCCATGTAGATGGCTTTCACGTTCAGGCCTGCATTGGCCTTCACATAGTCAGCGGTGAGAAAATCATGTCGCAAGACCTCAGGTGCACCTTGGATCCAGGGCGGGCTGATGACGCTGAGGTCCCAGAGATGCTGATGCGTGTCGATGATGAGCGCATCGGGGGCGCTCAAAGTGGAGCATGAGGTGAGAGCGGCTCCGGCGGAGGTTTGGAGGAACTGGCGGCGGTTCATGGTGGTGACAGGCAAACGCACGCCGCGGCCCGCGCTTTGCCATCAAGCTGGCAATTGATAAAACGTGAGGCCAAGGATGGCATACACGGCGATCAAGAGGACGCCTTCCATCCAGTTCGACTCGCCGTCTTGGGAGATGAGGGCGGTGATGGCCACGGAGACACCGACGGCGACCACTTCCATCGGCGTGAAGATGAGGTCCATGGGCTTGCCGAAGGCGTAGCTGGCAAAAACGAGCACCGGAGCCACGAAGAGCGCCACCTGGAGGCTGGAGCCGACGGCGATGTTCAGGGAAAGGTTCATCTTGTTCTTCAACGCCATCAAAACGGCGGTGGAATGCTCGGCGGCATTGCCGATGATGGCGACGAGGATCACCCCGACAAAGACCTCCGTGAGCCCGAGCGTGTGCGAGGCCTCCTCGACGGCCCCGACGAGGAATTCGCTCATCACGGCCACGCAGGCGGTGGCGATGAAGAGCACCAGCATGGATTTGCCCTTGCTCCAGCCATGGGTGCCGAGCGCCTGCTCCTCATCGGCATTCGGCTCGCCAACGTAGAGGTGGGAGTGCGTCTTGAGGCTGAAGATCAGGCTGAAGACGTACACGACGAACAAGACGATCGCGATCTCGAAGCTGAGGTCCTGCTCGTGGGATTTGCCGTTGTGTCCGGCGACGAAGTGAAACACGGCGGGCAGCAGCAGGGCGATGCCGGAGAGGGCGAGCATCGTGGAGCCGATGGAGGCGGCCGTTTGATTGAACTTCTGCACTTTAAACTTCAGGCCACCGCACAGCGAGCTGAGCCCGAGCACGAGGAGAAGGTTGCCGATGATGGAGCCGGTGATGGAGGCCTTCACCACGCCGTGCAGGCCCTTGCTCATGGCCATGAGGGCGATGATGAGCTCCGCCGCATTGCCAAAGGTGGCGTTCAAGAGGCCGCCGATGCCTTCGCCGAGCCGCTCGGCCAGATGCTCGGTGGCGCGGCCCATCCATCCGGCGAGCGGAATGATGGCGATGGCCGAGGTGATGAAGATGGCGACGGGGCTGGCGTGCGTGAATTCAAGAACGGCGGCGATGGGAACGAAGGCCAGGAGCCAGTTCATGAGGTTTTTGGCGGCAAAGAGGTCTCGCATGCGGGCCGGTATCTAGACCGCGCAGCCTCGCGATCAAGCCTCGACGCCCCTCAGGGTGCAAAATGGCTGCATCGTTGGATTTGCAGCGGTCGTATGCGACGATACCAGCACGCCCCGCATGAACTTCCTCACCACCCTGCCGCTCGCCGAGATCAACTTTCTCGATTTTTCCTGGATCAGCAGCCCGGAGGCCTGGGTGGCCATGGTGACGCTCACGGTGATGGAGATCGTGCTGGGCATCGACAACATCGTCTTCATCTCGATCCTCGTGGACAAGCTGCCGGTGGAGGAGCGTCCGCGTGCCCGTTTTCTCGGCCTGGGCTTCGCCATGCTCACCCGCATCCTGCTGCTGGCCTCCATCTCCTGGGTGATCCAGCTCAAAGAGCCGATTTTCACGGCCTTCGCTCATGAGTTCTCGGGCAAGGACCTCGTGCTCGTGTGCGGTGGTCTGTTCTTGCTCTACAAGGCCACCGTGGAAATTCATCACAAGGTGGAAGGCTACGAGGAGGAAGACGGCCAGGCCAAAAAGCCAACCGCGAAGGCCGCTCTCGGTGCCATCCTGGTGCAGATCGCCATTCTCGACATCGTCTTCTCGCTCGACTCGGTGATCACGGCGGTGGGCATGGTGGACCACATCACGGTGATGGTGGGCGCGGTGCTGATTTCCGTGGGCTTCATGATGTTCTTCGCCGGTGCGGTGAGTGATTTCATCAGCGAGCACCCCACGGTGAAGATGCTGGCGTTGTCCTTCCTGCTGCTCATCGGCACCACGCTGGTTGCGGAGGGCTTTCACGTCCACTTCTCGAAGAACTACGTCTATTTCGCCATGGGCTTCTCGATCTTCGTCGAGATGCTGAACATCCGGATGAAGAAGAAAATGGCCGTCAAGAAGGCTTCCTGAGGCGTTGTGCCACAAACGGCACATCGCTGTGCCGAAAACGGTGTCTTTTGGCACAACGAACCTCGTCTTGAGCCGGGGAGGAAAACCTCCGAAAAGCGCTGGAAGCTCGTGAAATCAAGGCTTCCAGCGCCGCGAAGCATGGTCTGGCACGGCTGATGCAGGGAAGGGGAGCGGAACTTGAAACTCCAAATCCCCAACACTCAACCAACCCCATCCAAACCATGAAACTCCTCCGCACTCATCCCTCCGCCCTCGCCCGTGTCTCCGACTTCGACGAGTGGTTCCGCCATCCCTTCGCTGGCATGCCTGCGCTCGGCCAGCTCTTCAGCCAGCTCGGTGAAGTCTTCCCCGGTGTCACCTCCGACAAACTGGCCGTCGATGTCCACGAGGACAAAGACGCCTACCACGCCCACTTTGAAGTGCCCGGCGTGAAGAAGGAGGACATCAAGGTCGAGCTCAACAACGGCATGCTCACCGTCACCGCTGAAAAACGTGAAAAGAACGGCGAAAGCGAAAGCAGCTACACCCTCAGCCGCGCGGTCTCCGTGCCGGAAGGCGTGAACATCGAGGCCATCGCCGCCAAGCTCGAAGACGGCATCCTGAACCTCACACTCCCCAAGGCCGAGCACAAAAAGCCCCGCACCATCGAACTGAACTAAACTTCTCACCTCTGACTTCTCACTTCTAACCTCTTCACCACCATGAACGCCACCTGCACCCCATCCACCTGCGCCCCAGCCGCTTCTTCCGGCGTGACGGAATCCGTCCGCAAACCGCTCTACAACGTCAACGGCAACACCGACGCCTACGAAGTGCGTGTCGAGATGCCCGGCGTGCCGAAAAGCGGCGTGAAGCTCGACCTGGAGGATAACATCCTCTCCGTCCGCGGTGAACGCTCTTCGACTGTCCGCGAGGGCATGAAGGCGCTCCACCGCGAGCTTTCCCCGCTCAACTACCTCCTCCGCCTGCGCCTGAACACGCCGGTGGATGAGGAAAAGATGACCGCGAAGCTCGAAGACGGCGTGCTCAGCATCACCCTGCCGCTTCGGCAGACTGCGAAACCGCGACAGATCGTGATTAACTAATCCGTCCTCCGAGATCGCCAATAGCCGCGACGTGCCTGAAAAGCCGTCGCGGCATTTTGTTACACCAGCGCCGCACCCAGCATCCGGGCCGCATCTTCCGCACTGGTGCCAATCTGCTCGCGAATGAAATCCCGCAGGCGACGGCGGGCACGGCAAAGGGCCACTCGTAAAGCACCGCTCTGGGCCTCGTGGTGTTGGGAATTGTCCACGAGGTCACTTTCCAGC
>CALSBJ010000021.1:0-78600 GCA_943373155.1 Akkermansia muciniphila
TGGATAAAGTCAGCCACATCACGAGGTTCGTGGAGGGTTACGTCAGCAGCTTCGTCTGGGGTGGGCATAGCCGCATACTCTCCACCACATGCCAGCAATTCAAACATCATGAACTTAACCTGACGCACATGCCCAACGGGGTTCCGTCACCCGAACGTCCCCACGGCCACGCCTCGCCGCCTGACGGGACCGCGTTGCGGTCCGGGAACGGGATGGGGGCGGTTTGGTCCGCGAAACCCAAGGGAGCCTCGCCAAGGCTCGGCACCCTTGGGCTGCATGACGGAACCGCTTTGCGGTTCATGCCTGGACGGATGGCAACCGCGTCGTGGTGGATGACGGATGATGGCGGGTGTCTTCATGCCGCGTGCGTGTCGGTGTGTTCGTTCATCAATCGGATGCATGTGGATGCGGCGTGTTGGGTTTCGACCACCGAACGTGTCCGTCGCGCCCCGTTACAAGCCCAACGGGCTTGCATCATGCAGCCCAGGAGTGCCGAGCGATAGCGAGCGCTCTCCTGGGACCCGTGCCCCCACACCACCCCCGATCCCCGATCACGAACCTCAACGAGGTTCCGTCACCCGAATGTCCCTGCGGCCCCGAATCGCCGCCTGACGGGACCGCGTGGCGGTCCGGGAACGGGATGGGAGCGGTGTGGCCTGCGAAACCCAAGGGAGCCTCGCTAAGGCTAGGCACCCTTGGGCTGCATGACGGGACCCCGTTGGGGTCCAATCGCCGGTCATCGTGCATCAATCTCATGGGGGCATCTTGACCCACTTGACCCACTTGACCGTTGACGTCCTCCCACTCTTTCCCCTACGCTTCACGCCATGCCGCAATCCTTGGCGAACATCCTCCTGCACGCGGTGTGGTCCACGAAGGACCGTTTTGCCTTCCTCTCCAACAAACCGCTGCGCGACGAACTCCATCGCTACCTCGGCGGCATCTCGGCGCGACTCGACTGCCCCACGCTGATCGTCGGCGGCGTGGCGGATCACGTTCACATCCTCCTGCGCCTCGCCCGCACGATCACGGTGGCGGATTGGGTGAAGGAAATGAAACGCGCCTCCACCGTCTGGCTCATCGACCAGGCCCCTCGCGATCCGATGCTTTCCCAATTCCACTGGCAGTCCGGCTACGGCATCTTCTCCGTCAGCGAATCCAAAACCGACGACGTCCGCGCCTACAACGCCAACCAGGAAGAGCACCACGCCCAACACACCTTCCAAGACGAATACCGCCGCTTCCTCCAAGCCCACCGCATTGAGTGGGAGGAGAAGTATGTTTGGGATTGAAGCTGCGTGGCTGAGTAGGCGCGCCCAACGGAGCAGGCCCTGAGTCGGCTCACGGCTTGAGCTTCGCGATGAGGAAGGCTGCGATGCTGGGGTGTTTGATGTCGGGGGCGGTGGGGTAATTGAGTTCGCAGAGGGTGCCGTTGGCTTGGCAATGCTCTTGGAGCTTCACGCCGTAGTTCACGGTGTGGGTGGGGTCCTTCTGCGGCTGGCCGAGAGCCGGGGTGTCTTTGTAGAGCAAATAGACGGGTGGATCGTCACGGCTGACGAGTTCGTAGGGGGAGTACATCTTGATCCATTTCAGCACGCTCTCACGCTTGGCGAGGAACTCGGCGAAGCGCTTGTCGCGGGTGCTTTTGTCATTCGGGTCCATGAAGCCGAAGGCGTGGCCGCCATAACGGCTGTTGGGGGTCCATTCGATGAGCTGTTTGGGATCGAGAGAGGTCTGGGCACCATTCACAGCCGCGCACCAGAGTCGGGTGGATTCACGGGCGATGGGATCGCTGCTGTTCGGATCGGCCATGTCGTCGTGAAAGGCGAGGTAGAGGCTGCTACAGGCTCCGGCGCTGCCGCCGCTGGCACCGATGCGCGGTTTATCGATGTTCCACTCGGTGGCCTTGCTGCGAACGAACTGCAACGCTCTCGCGGCATCCTCCAGCGGCCATTGGACGGGTGGCATGACACCGGCCTGATGCGCGAGGGTGGAGTAGCGGTAGTTGATGGAGACGACGGAGATGCCTGCGGCGAGGCAGGCAGCCAGTTCGGAGGGATTGGCCTTGTCGCCATTTACCCAGCCGCCGCCGTGGATGAAGAAAAGCAAGGGCGTGGGCTTGTCCGAGGCCGCTTGGTAAAAATCGAGCACCTGTCGCTCATGCGTGCCGTAAGCCACATTGGCATGCGTGGGCAGGATCTTGGGCTTGGGCGCCGGTTTGGCTGCTGGAGCTGTGGTTTGGGCCTGGAGGCTGGAAAGGAGGCAAAGGGCGAGAAGAAGGCGATTCATGGCGGGAATGCCCAAACGCATGCTCAGGCTGTCATCTGGCTTTGTTCTGCTAACCGCTCCCGTTTCCTGCCTCGGATGCTGGGGACCATGCACCTGTTTAGTTGGAAGTAGGTTTTTTTCTCCGCTTAACAGCAGGAGCCGTGCTGCGAATAAAGGCGGTTCCAAGTGTGACAACGCGGGCTCCCGGCACTCGCCGTGTGTCCTTGCCAAAGGAGGGGGGCATAACCGAGCCGCTATCCTCATTTCTTTTTCCCAAATGGGCTCTCACGGCCAATGCCATTGGTTGGCTCGTGAGTTCATTTATCCCCGAAACGCAGCCTGGATCAGGCTTTGAGGCCACGGGTGCGGCTTTTGGTCATCGGGACGACGGAAGAGGTTTCACTGACTTGGTGAAATTCGACGATGTTGGAGGTCGTCTTGCTGTCTTCGATGAGATTAACGATCTCGATGCCGGCTCGCTCCAGGTCGTGCATGAGAGAGCGGGAGCGGGCGGTGAGGAAGGCGTAACCCAAGTAGGCTGGAATGGCAACGACGAGGCCGAGAGCTGCGGTGATGAGGCTTTGATAGACGCCCTGAGCGACATCGGCCGGGGTGGTGAGGCCGTTAGAGGAAGAGATGCGGGTAAAGGCATCCAGAAGGCCGATGAGGGTGCCGAGCAGGCCGATGAGGGGGCCGATGTGAGCGATGGCATTCAGGAGGCTGAGGAAGCGTTCCAAACGGGGGACTTCGAGCTGACCTGCCTCTTGGACGATTTCTTTGAGCTGCTCCCGAGCGGCGTGATGCCGGAGGAGGGCGGAGTGGATGATGCGACCCGCAGGGACACGGGTGGCGACGCATTCCTGAAGTGCCTCGGCGAAATTTCGGCGGCTGATGAGGGTAGAAAGGCCGGCGAGGAATTCGCCGATGTTCATGCTGGCGCGGTGGAAGTAGGCCAGACGCTCAAGAAAGATGGCCCCGGATAGGCACAAGCAACCGAGGAGCAACCACACGAGGGGGCCGCCTTTGGAGACAAGCTCCAGCGGTCCGGTGGTGATGCTAAGGTCAATCATGGCTACGAATAGGGCTGATAAATAGCAAGTTTTAGGCCGAAACGGGAAGCTTGTAAATCGCGGATGTGCTTGGCCTTACCAAGCTGGCATGGCGTGGAGGGCATCGCCAAGATTTAATGCGGGTGCCGAGATGCGGCGGGGCTGCGTGGAACCGGTGGCGGAGAGCTGAAAGGTGGCGGCTTGGCTGCGAACGGAATCCATATTCGCTCCAGCTTCGCAACGGACGATAAGGGCGTGCCGGTGAGGAAGGCCGCGGAGGAGCACGAGACCACCTTCGTGATGCTGAACGAGTTCGATACAGTCCCCGGAGCCGCTGCGGCGTCCGAATTCGGAGGCGGCGCTGAGGGTAGCATGCGCTAGGACGAGCACGCCTGCGGAGGGTGGCATGGCTTCGCCAGCGGCGGTGATGAGATGGCCGGCGTCATCGGTGACAAAGGCGGAGAGGACACCGGGGTGCTGGAGGAGAGAAGAGAGCATGAGGAGGGCTGATTTTTTTGAGAGTGGTTCAATCAGGCGGCGGCGAGGGCGGAGGCATGGCCACTGGTCATTTCTCGAGGCATGAGTGCCTGAGATGTGGGGGAGGGATTCACCGGGGCGTGCGCTTGGCGGAACTGGTGGATGATGGTCTGCGAGACGGCGTTGAGTGTGGCGAGGACATTGCGGCCTCCACGAGCATCGGCTTCAAAGCTGAGGAAGGGGACGGGGCGGCTGTTGAAGAGGTATTCGAGGTAATCGACGGGGGCTGCGTTCGGGAGGTCCCGCTTGTTGTATTGAAGAACGATGGGGAGGCGGTCGATGGAGCTATCGTTGAGGCGGAGATTGGCCTCAAGGCTCTGGAGAGCCTGCAAATTATCCCGCTGGCGATCCATCTGGGAATCGGCGACGAAGACGACGCCATCGGCCTGGCGCAGGACGAGCTGGAGCGTGGCGTTGTAAGTGACTTGGCCGGGGACGGTGTAGAGATGGAAGGTGGTTTTGTAGCCCGGAATGGCATCGGCCTCGATGCTCAGGAAGTCGAAGAAGAGCGTGCGATCCTGTGCGGTGGAGAGGGAAATGAGATCGCTGCGGCCACGAGGATCGAGCTTGGCGTGGATTTGCTGAATGTTGGTGGTCTTTCCGCACAGCGGGGTGCCGCAATACACGACCTTAAAACTGATGGTGCGTTCGTCGTGGTTGATGCTTGGCATGGCGGTCTTGGGGAAATGCGATTTTTTGTTCAGCGAAGGAGTCGGGCGAGCTCACGGGCGACGAGGGTGATCTTATCGCGGAGGCCGGTGCCGGGTTCGCCTTGATGGAGGACGCCGACGGTGACTTCGCCGGGGAAACAGAAGGTGAGGAGGCGCCCGCCCGCATTGAGTGTGAAGGTTTCAGCGCCTTCGATGCCGATGAGCGGAGCGAGGCCTTTGAGCTGGCGGGCGATGTCCGGGGCCTGCTGCTGGAACGTGGCGGCCTCGGGGGCGGAGGGATCGGCGTGGCTGAGAACGCTGGACCCATTGAGGCAGATGCAGGCGCTGAGGCCAGGCTGGGTCGCAAGGAGCTGGACGACGCGGGAGGCATCGAGGGTGTCCTCCACGCCGAGGAGGGCACGGAGAAGGAGCTGATCGGTATCTGTATCTAGGGCAGAGAGGCCAAGGAAGGATGCTTTGCTCGGGGCAGCCGTTTTGGGCTGGAGGGGGGAGAGCGTGGCACTCGCTGGAGAGGGAGCTGGTGCGGTAGCCGGGGATGGTGCAGGTGCGGGGGGCAACTTCAGCGAAGGCGTAGGGGGGGCCTCTTGAGGAGCGGTAAAGGGATTGCTGATAGGGCCGGGGGGAGGCACCATCGCTGGTGCCAGCATGGGCCGTGTTGGAGCGTTTTCGCTAGGGGTGCCCATGGATGCACCGAAGAAGGCGGAGGGCTTTGGCTCAGCACTGATCAGGGGAACGATGGATTCTATCGAAGCAGTTTTGACCTCTCGCTGAGTGGCAAAAGGGTCGATGAGAGGCTGAGTGGGCTGAGTCGGCCGGAAGAGGGAACCTGTGGCGGAGCTGGTGGGTGTCGTTGGGGCCACGCCGAGCAATTGCTCGCTGCTGAGACCGGTCGCAGCCGATGGGGCGAAGGGATCGAAGGCCTTCACCGTAGGTTGGATAGGTCGGCTGGCTGCGGGAGCGGCTTCCACAGGAGGTGTTGCGAAGGCATTGAACGCGCCAGCCAGCGGCTGAACGGTGGGAGAAAGAGCCGGGAACGGACTCTTCGGCGCCTCGGGGGCCATGGGGAAGGGGGCTGCCGCAGGTGTTGAGGCGGAATTTTGGGCTGGTTCAGCAGGCTGCGGTGTCAGGCTGGCGAAGAAGCTATTCTCATGGGCAGGCGAAGGCGCGGGTTGGGCAGGGGCAGAGACGGGGCTCGCTGATGCTGGCGGAGTGGAGGGGAGGATACCCGTGGACGAAGGCCCAGGACTGCCAAAGGGCGTGAAGGTGATCGGAGCTGCCGGAGATGGAGATGGTGATGGAGCTGCCGATGCAGCAAACATGGGGCTGGCTGCGGGAGGCGCAGGGGCGGCCGCTTCTGCTGGAGGGCCACCACTGGCTGGAGAGACCATCATTTTTGGCATCGTCACCGCTGGAGCCGCGACGGCGGCAAGGGCGGGGGCTGAAGTGGAGGCTCCGCTGTCTTGAGAGGCGGTGAGAGCATGGAAAACCTCGTTGGCTGGGAGTTGGATCTGAACGTCACGTTTTGCTCCGGAAAGCATGTTGCGGAAGCCCAGATCAGCCACGCCATCAAGCAAGGTGCCAAGGCTGACTGCATAAGCTCCGGTAGAAGCCTGCTCGTTAAGGAGACTGGCTTCAATGCTCGTGGAAAGCCACGCGGGAACAGTGGCGGGATTGAAACCAAGGTTATCGGCACTGCATCCTTGAAGCAGCGTGGCGAGGGTGAAGCGGGCTTTCCCTCCGGCAGAGCCAGCAGTGCCTGAGAAAACGGGGGAAGCTCCTTCCGCGGGGGGAGCCATCATCGGCGCGGCGGCCGACTTTGCAGGCTGTGGCTGAGCCAAAGGCATCGTTAGGCCCGGGGCCTCCATGGGGGGGAGGCTCGGGGCTGGGGCAGGTGGTTCGGCCGGTTTTGCAGCGAACAGGGTGGCCATCGCTCGATCCAGCCCCGTTGTCCCATGTTTGACAGGATCCAATGAGGGTGATGAAGCATCAGATGGAGCCGGCGATGCAAATACCGAAGGAGTGACGGAGGCAAAAGGTGAGGCCCCAGCGCTTAAGACCGAAGCAGGTTCGGCAGAAGGTGCCATAGCTCCGAACGGGGAAGACTGGGCCGATGCTGCTGCGCCGAAAGGTGAGGCCGCAGGGGCCGGTGAAGCGGCCGCGAAAGGTGAGGCGGGAGCTGGGTTTGAGGGGGCCGCGCCGAAAGGTGAGGCCGCAGGGGGCGGTGAAGCGGCTGCGAAAGGCGAGGCGGAAGCTGGGTTTGAGGGTGCCGCGCCGAAAGGTGAGGCCGCAGGGGGCGGTGAAGCGGCTGCGAAAGGTGAGGCGGAAGCTGGGTTTGAGGGGGGCGCGCCGAAATGTGAGGCCGCAGGGGGCGGTGAAGCGGCCGCGAAAGGTGAGGCGGGAGCTGGGTTTGAGGGGGGCGCGCCGAAAGGTGAGGCCGCAGGGTGCGGTGAAGCGGCTGCGAAAGGTGAGGCGGGAGCCGCGTTGGATTGGGCAAAAGGCGAACTTGAAGTTGGGAGAGGTGGGGGACTGGACGCAGCGAAGGGGGAAGCTGAGGCTGAGGCTTGTCCAAACGGAGAGGCTCCACCTGCGATGGGATTGGAGGGCATGGCCGCAGCAAACGGACTCATAGGAAAAGCTGATGATGGCGGAGCCGTTGGAGGTCTCGACGGCTCGGCGGCTGCAAAGGGGGATGCCTGTGCTGCTGCGGGCAATGCCGGAGCGGAGGTGCGGGTGCCTGCAATTAAGGCGGACAGCTTGGCCACTGGCAATGCCACCGTGCGTGGATCCTGCGGAGAGACGGGCCCCTGAAAAAGGGCCGGGCAAACGCGGTAAATTTCAAATACAGGCACGGATGGTTGCCCGCTGCGCAGGGCGTTCTCTAAAAGAGCAGGCTGTAGCGTTAAAGGCTGCTCAGGCGAGACAGATCCCCCTCGCACGAGTTCGGGTGGCAGCAGGTGAATCACATCGCCGACGGTTAGGGGCATGTTGGTAGGGGCCGCTGAGGCCATGCCAAACGGAGAAAGACCGCTCGGGGCATTGATGGGAGGAGCTTCGATGGATTCTCCGGCGCTAGTGCGAAATAGAGGAGAACCAGCCATTTGAAAGGGGGAGGCGGGAGGCTGTGCCATGGTAGCTTGCATGACGGGGCGGGATTAGGGTGAAAATGACTGTGCCGCAGGGGAAATGCTACTGCCCGACTTCACCTGAATCATCGCACGTTCCGTGGCATCAGTGCCGGAACCACGTTGAAACAGCGTTTGGAGGGAAGAGATCATCGCCAGCCTGAACAGCCCAGTTCGACACCACTAAGGTAGCAAAGGGGCTTGATAAATCTAGAAATTATAAAACAAGTGAAGGACTTCAACTGAGTTAATTAAGCTAGATTAAATATCTACTGTTGTAAATTCAACGTTTTTCTACCTTTGGGTGAAATTTTGCAGCTCTTGAGAAATCACAGCGCTGCATTCAGGCAGTAAGTCCATCGCTAGTCCGCATTTCTCACCCATGTCGTCCTCTCAGGGGTAACGGAGCAGAGGAACCAAGGTTTCCTTTTGCTTGCTTCACTACGCCATCGGCTCCTCTTCCCATTGGTGGCAACCATTTTTGGTAGGTGTCATGTGCCATGTGGGTGAGAGGCAGGTTAGCTGGATCGGAAAGGCGCACTCTAATCCAATTCCGCGAAGCGGGTTTTGAGTGTCTGCCACGCTCTAATAAAGTAGGAGACAAGCGCCGCGTCCTGCTCATCATCGCGGCCCTTTCCCGCCCAAGCACCTGATCTTATGTCCGAAGCCGAATCTAGTACTCCCCAACAGCCCCAGGCCGATTCTCTCGATCTGTCCAGCCTGCGCCTGATCCCCGCGTGGGTCGCGGATTTCGGCAAGGAGGAGAAAATCATTGAGCGCTTTGGCGATCGTGAAGACCGCCCACAGCGCGGTGATCGCCGTGGCGGTGGTGGCTTCGGTGGAGATCGCCGTGGAGCAGGGGGGGGGGCTGGTGAACGCCGCTTTGGTGGTGGTGCCGGTGCAGGCCCGCGTCGTGATGGCCCTGGCGGTCCGCCGCGCCGTGATGGACCCGGAGGCCCACCGCGTGGGGATCGTCGTGATGGTCCGGGAGGACCGCGTCGTTTCGGTGATCGGGAGCGCAGCCGCGATGGCGGAGATAATCGGCCGCAACGCGAGTGGGTGCCCATTCCACAAGACATTCAGGTCACGATTTATCCGCAAGACGAGACGCTCGATACGCTGGCTCAGCATGTGCGTAACACAGGCCATGCCTTTAGCATGTTCGATGCCGCACGCATCGTCCTCGCGGGCGGTGAGCGTTTCAATGTGCGCTATCAATGCGCAGACACGCGTCCCTCACCGCTTTTCAAAACCACGGCCGATGGCGGGCTCTTCCTCACGCGTGATGAAGCCGTCTCTCATATCCTTAATAGCCCCGTCATCGACGAATACTACCGAGTTGAGGACATCGAGCTCGAAGTGCCGAAGGGGGATTTCAAATCTGTCGCCGTTTGTGGCATGAGCGGTGAGATCCTCGGTCCTGCGAGCCATCATAGCTATCAGACGAAGCTCATCCGCCTCCATCGTGACCGATTCGCCAACATGCCGTTTGAGGATTTCAAACGCCGCGTTCGATCGGACACCACGCCTGAGACCATTGAGAAGTGGAAAGAGCAGGCCAGTAAAGGACGCCGCTGGGTGTATCTCAAAGGCGAAGTCGCCGAAGGAGCCGAGCCGCAAGCCTTTCCGACCCGTGCGGAAGTCGAGGCACATTTCCGTCGCATCCACGCCGCTGATTCCGTCATCGAACTGCGTGATGTGAACGTCGCTGGTAGCATTGATAAGGCCAAGCTCACGCATGTGCTCTTCATCATGCTGCGCAATGCCGTCGAAAACGCTCGCAAGCACCTCTTCGACATCTCACAGAAGCTCGCCGCCGGTCTCGAACGCCGTGGCTTGAAGATGTTTAAGCGTCGCAGTGGCAAAATGTTCGTCAGCCGCGTGCGTCCGCGTGCCGTCGATCCTTCCGTCGTCTTCTCCGCGCCACTCGCTAAGATCGTCGAGCTGCTCAAGCAGAACTCGGGTGGTATGCACCTCCACACGCTCGTCGAGTCCATCGCGCCTTCTCCTCCCAAGGATGACGATGCGCCACCTCCCGTTGAAGGTGAAGCCCCCAAGCTCACCCAGCAGCAGATGGAAGTCCTGAAAGACATCCGTTGGCTCGCCACGGAAGGTTATGTCATCGAATACAGTGACGGCATGATTTTCCTCGGTGTACAGGGTGAACCTGCTCCGGTCAAAAAAGCGGATGAAACTCCGAAAGCCGAGAAAATCGAGAAGCCAGCTAAGGCTCGCAAAGCTCCCAAGACCATCGCTCCGATCGTTGAGGTGCTCGAAGATGTCTTCGAGTAAGGCATCGCCAGCTTCAGCCTCATTCCATTCGGTTTTCTTTATGACCGGCGTGCTCTCTGAATGCGCCAAGCGAGTCCTGCGAGGAGAACGAGCATCACGCTGCCGGGTTCAGGCACCGCGTGAGTTTGAAGGGTGAAGGCGGTGAGGGGGGCGGTGAAGTCACCACCGCCTTGGACATTGTGGAGTCCGCCCCAGACGGGATTGAGGGCGTTGGAAAGAGGGTATTCCCAAGGCAGGGCCTCGGAGGGGCTGGGCAGGAGCCAGTCGTTGGCAGGATTCAGGTCGGTGCTATCATTGGTCACGAGGGCCCACTGGCTGCCATCCGTGTTGCTAAAATCGTTGTAAACCCAGAGGTAAGCCAGCTCTCCGGCGGCGAAGACATCGGCGGAGAGGCCTTGGTCAGACTGGCCGCTGAGCTGAAGGATGCCGCTCTTGTTGAAATAGGAGATCGAAGAGTTCCAACCATTGATGGAGGGCGCTTCGGCTCGGGCAAAGGGCTTCCAGTTGTCGATCCAGTTGGTGATGTTGTTTCCAGTGGGGGTGAATCCCGCTTCGAAGGTGCCGAACTCGAAGACGAAGCTGGTGTCGAGGGCCGTCACACCATCTTGCATTAGGAGGGTGTTTCCTGGAGTGTTGTAGAAATTGATCGACCCGGCGCGGAGTTCAGCAGGGAGCAGGCAAAGCATCGCGCTGACCATGGCCAGTACTGCCCGTTTCCAGCCAAGAATGGCGGAGAAGCAAGGAAAGGTGGGCTGGAGAGAGGAGAGCATTGGTTGTTAACTCTACTGAATAGAAATACAATCTGCAATATAATTATCATAACACCGCAATGTGTGGCTTCGAATTATTGGAAATGCGTTTGTTGGAGGGAAAACACCTTGGAACGCCGGACCGGTGCGTGTTACACAGGCCAAACCAAAACTTCCCCAACTCGATTTTCACATGAAATGCATCCTCATCGGCGGCGGCGGCCACGGGCGGGTCCTGCTCGAAACCCTGGAGCAGCAGCGGCCCGGGGTGGTTGTTGGCATTTTGGATTCCAGGCCAAGTTTGAAGCATGTGGCGGATGTGCCAGTCCTCGGTGGGGATGAGATGCTACGAAGGCTCAAAGACCTTCATTTTACCCATTTCGTGATCGGGGTTGGCAGTTCCCAGTCGTGCCTTGTCCGGGCGGAGCTCTATTTGGCCGCTCGAAAGGCTGAGCTGGAGCCTCTCGGCGTGGTGCATCCCCAGGCTTTCGTCTCCCATCAGTCGGAAATGGCGGCAGGCTGCCAGATCATGGCTCGGGCGGTGGTGAATAGCGGGGCTCGGCTTGGCGGTCATGTGCTGGTCAACACCGGGGCTATCGTGGAGCATGACGTGGTCATCGGGGCGCATAGCCTCATTGGAAGCGGTGTGGTGCTCGGCGGAGGCGTGCAGGTGGGGGAGAGAACGTTGATTGGTGCCGGGGCCGTAGTGCGGCAGGGCATTCGGCTCGGTGCCCATGTGGTGATTGGAGAAGGCGTGATCGTGAAACAGGATGTGCCCGATCGTATGGAAATCGCATGAGTCGCGTCTCTCCAGCCCATCGTGTGAGCCTTGTCTGGCGGCTGCTGGCCTGGGCCGGTGCCGTGGCGGGCCTGCTGGCGGCGTTTTGGCATGAGTGGACGGTGCCGCTGCTCGGCATGGATCTGCGCACCAAGCCAGGTCATGTACTCATGGAGGCCCAGGAGGCCGTGAAAGCGGCGCTGATCGGCAGCCTGCTTGGAGGCCTGTGGGGAAGCCTTGTCGTTCGCGGGCGACAAATCGGCAGCGTGATCATGTTCGCAGCCGGTTTGGGAGCCTGGACTGCATGGATGCCTGCGGCTTGGTTTTGGAGCTGGATGGCTTTTTCGATGATCTGGGCTGCTGTCGTCTTGATCGGGCATTTGGGGGTGTTTTGGAAAGCTTTTCACGATTTTTGGACCCGCCACGAGGCTTGGAATGCCGCGTTTTGCCTTCTCTGGGTGCTCATCGGCACGGGCTGTGATACCGCGCTGCTCCAACAGGCTCCGTCGGGAATATGGGAAGCGGTCGATTGTCTCGCGGCGCGGTTTTTGACGCATCTCATCATGGCTGCGGGCGTGTGGGCGCTGCTTGCCGTGCATCGCCATCTCGTGCCCCCGCCGGGGCGCTGGCTGGCCTGGAGCGTGGTGGCTGCCGTCCCGGTGTTACGCTTGGTAAACACCTGGCTGCAACTGTGGTGGGGCAAGGGGCTGATCGAGATGTTTGGCGAGCTGGAGGTGGGCGGACGCTTCGAAATGGAGCGTGCTTGGGCCGCAGGCGGCGTGGAATGGAATGCGGGAACGGCCTCGTTAGCGATTGGCGTGGTGCTGGTGGTGGCGGCCTTGGTGAATTTGTGCGCACAGATTTCGAAATCGCGAGGCTGGCAGGTGAGTCCGCGAAGGCTCGTGTGGCTTTGCCTGACCGCGTGGCTGGTGCTGCAAGTCGATCAATTCGCCGGTGCCATGCTCAAGGATCGTGGCTGGCTCTGGTGGGAGCGCAAGACCTACCCGCGCCGCATGACGTGGATCGAGCCACAGCCTGGGTTACGAGGCTACGAGGCCACGTTTCACAATCCCACCGTGCCCGTCCAACCGCTGCCACTTCGCACGAAGCCGGATGTGTTTCTCTTCATGGTCGAATCGCTCCGGGCGGATACCCTGACGCCTGAGATCGCGCCCTTCTTGACCCGCTTTCGCGACCAGGTATGTCAGCCGCTCGGTGAGACCTGGGCCGCCTCCAATGTGACGCATCAGTCGTGGTTCTCGATCCTCAGCGGGCGTCTGCCGCTCTTTTTCAAAGAAGGCCGCGAAGCGAAGCGCATGCTCGCTCTTCCGGCGATTTTGAAGGCTTCCGGCTATCGTGTCGAGACGCGGATGGTGAACGACTTCAGCTACATGGAGATGGTGCAGACGAATTTTGGCCAGCCCACCGAAGCGGATGTGATGGAGCATGTGGACCGCGAGAGCCCAGAGAATTTCTTCAAGGTGCCCGAACGTGAGGTGCGCATGCTGCGTCGGCTGAAGGAGTCGGTGCAAAGCCGCACGCCAGGCGGTTTGCTGGCCATCACCGGCATGGATGCCACGCACTACAACTACAAGTGGGGCACCACGTTCAAGCCGCCCTTCACCGACTACGAAGAGAACCCCATCTTTCCCATGCGGCCCAATCCTAATGAGGTTCGCCGCATCACCAATCGCTTCTTGAATTCCGTCGCCTGGGTCGATGCACAGCTCGCCGAGTTCACCAACTGGCTCAAGGCACAAGGTCGCTACGACGAGGCCATCATCATCATCACCGGCGATCATGGCGAGGAATTCAAAGAGCAGGGAAGCTGGTTCCACGGCACCATGCTGAATGAACCGCAGACCCGCGTGCCCATCCTCATCAAATGGCCCAAAGCCGCGCCGCAGGGCAGGGGACCGCAGGTGGCCAGAGCCTCTCACCTCGATCTGCTGCCCACGCTTCTCGATGCGCTCGGCGCGGATCACTCGCTTTGGCAAGGCATGCCCGGCATCTCGCTGCTTCATCCGCCAGCCGGCGAACGCACGCTCGTGCTCACCACCCACTTTTGCGGTAAAAACGGCGAAGCCATGCTGCTACGCCGAGGCAGTGCCGAGGCTGCTTTTGGCTGGAGAGACTTCTGGCAGCCCATCGTGCCTCGCGAGCTATGGATCGAGCGGGTGCAGCATGTCCCTCATATGAAGTTGGAGGCCGTTTTTGGCGATGCCATGCCTCGACTCTTCCAAAAGCTCACCGCTGATGATGGAAGCACTCCGTGATGTGTCATCCAGCACAACAACTTCGACTTTCTAGGGCTGCACTACTCCATCGTGCGGATGGCAATGCAATCACTGGCCAATTTCAACCGTGGTCTGTCGGTTGGCTGCGCTAGGGGTGTGGTTGAGTCCTCTGGACTCATCTGAACTGACGGGAAATGCACAAAGCCTCACCGCGACACGTTCAGTATGCAGCGTCTCTTGTCTCTCACACTCCAGACACCATGAAAAAGCACCTCAAGCCCACTCCCACTCGCCGAGACTTCATTGCCACCGGGGCGGCGGTTTTCGGCTTCAACATCATTCCGCGTCATGTGCTCGGTGCGCCCGGCGTGTCTGCGCCTTCGGAGAAGCTGAACATCGGCTGCGTGGGCATCGGCGGACAGGGCGGCGGCGTCACGCGGGATCTCGCGAGCTTTGCGAATGTGCACATCGCGGCGCTTTGTGACGTGGAGCAGAAGCACGAGGCCACGATGGCGAAGGCCTATCCCGGTAGGCCGTTTTACAAGAACTACCGCGAGATGCTGGCGACGGAAAAAGGCATCGATGCGGTGATGGTGGGCACGCCCGATCATTGGCATGCGCCCATCTCCCTGGCGGCGATGCGGCTGGGCAAACATGTGTATTGTGAGAAGCCGTTGGCGCATAGCATCGAGGAGACGCGCATCATGGCCCGCGTGGCGGCGGAGACGAAGGTGGTGACGCAAATGGGCAACACCGGCCACGCCAGCGAGGGCCTGCGATTGACGAAGGAATGGATCGACGCCGGTGCCATCGGTGCGGTGAAGGAGGTGCATGTGTGGTCGGACCGTCCCGGCAAGTTTTGGGACTCACAGGGGCTGCCGCGACCCACGGAAAAGATCGCCGCGCCCTCGACACTCGATTGGGATCGATGGCAGGGCGCAGCACCCGCTCATGATTACCACCCGCTCTATGTGCCGCGAAAATGGCGCGGCTGGTTCGACTATGGCTGCGGAGCGCTGGGCGACATGATGGTGCACAATGCCGACCCCGCCTGGTATGCGCTCGATCTCGGCGCACCCACCTCGGTCGAGGCTCAAACGTCGGAAACGAATGCGGACTCCTTCCCGCTCTGGAGCATCGTGACGTGGCACTTCGCCGCGAAGGGCAGTCGCGGCCCCATCAAGCTCAGTTGGTATGACGGCGGCAAATTGCCCGCCCCGCCACCCGGCTTCGACCCCGCACGCAAGATCGGCGACAACGGCATCCTCTTCCTCGGCGAAAGCGGCTCCATCATCGCGCCCGGCTGGTGCGGCACGCCGCGCATCGTGCCGGAGAGTCAGATGCAGTCCTTTGCCCGCCCGCCACACCGCATCGCCCGCAGTCCCGGCCATCGCGAGGAGTGGGTGGCTGCCTGCCTTGCTGGCAAGCCAGACGACGCGAAGGCCAACTTCGCCTACGCCGCCCCCTACACTGAAGCCCTGCTCACCGGCGTGCTCCCCATTCGCCTCGGCAAACGCATCGAATGGGACAGCGCCGCCATGAAGGCCACGAATGCTCCCGAAGCCGATGCATTGATCCGAAAGACGTATCGCAAGGGCTATGAGCTGCCGGTGTGAGGAGATTCCGAAACCATTGCCTCAACACGCGTAAACCTCCCATAAAAATCTATGAACCATTCTTCTGCCTCCATTCTTCTGCCAATTTGCTTGGCCCTGCTCACCACCACCGCCTTCGCTCTTGATCCGCATGTGGAGGCCGTCACCCGCATCGTCGAGGCCGCCAAAGGCAAGGTCGAAAAGACCGCAGACGGCCAGAGCCTCAAGCTGGTCGATCTCGCCGTGCCAAACGCCGGACCGCACGACCACCGCCAAGACGATCCGTATGACGCCGCCTTCTTTGAGCACCTCAGCCACATCACCACGCTCGAGTCCCTCAACGTCATCTCCACCAAGGCCAACGACGAATGGATCGCACCGCTCGGCAAGCTCACGAACCTCAAAACGCTACGCTTCACCAACAACGGCAAACTCACCGATGCTGGCATGGCGACCTTCGCCGGGCTCAAAAACCTCGAATCCTTCTCTTTCGTCGGCACCACCATCACCGGCAAAGCCTACGCTCAGTGCGCGGACTGGTCCAAAGTCATCAAAGTCAGCCATCGCGGCAGCAGCATCGACGACGAAGGCCTCCGGCAGCTCTGCGAGCATTTGCCGAACCTCGAAAGCATCAGCCTCGCCCACGCCAAATTCACCGACGCTGGTGCGGCGCATCTGGCCAAGCTCACCAAGCTCAAAGGCCTCGAAATCGGCACCAAAAACGCCACGCCCGCCTGCCTCAAGCACCTCGCCAGTCTTCCGCTCGAGTATTTGCAGCTCGGCGACGGCCTTGATGCGCCTGAAGGCATCGCCGCGTGCAAAGCAATCACTTCCCTCAAACGGCTCACCCTCACGCATTGCGAAAAGCTCGACGATAACGGCCTCCAACTCGCCGCCGCACTCACCCAGCTCGACCAACTCGAAATCGGCGGCCTCCCCATCCTAGACGAACGCATTCCTCAACTCGCCGCCTTCGCCCACCTCAAAGAATTGAAGCTCATCAACCGCCCCCAAGGCTACCCGCCCGAAACCCAGGCCCAAATCAAAGCCCTGCTGCCCAAGGTCGAGGTGAAGTTTCAGTGAGAGCTTGGCTTGAAGGCGGAGTTTTCGCCGGGGGGACGAAGATGGGCATTGAAGAGCGGGCGGCACTCGCCACATGCTGTGGTTCTTCTCAATGAAAGCCCTGTTTTTGACCAACGAATACCCACCGCACATTTACGGCGGTGCGGGTGTGCATGTGGAATACCTCTCGAAAGAGCTGGCCAAGCTCATGGAGATCGAGGTGCGCTGTTTTGGTGATCAAGACGACACGAAGCCGAATCTTCGCGTGATGGGCACGCAAATCGAGAATGCCGATTGGACGGCCCCCGCTCACTTGAAATCAGTCTTTGGCGCATTGCAGCGCTGCCTCGATTTCAACACGAAGAACATCGACGCCTCGCTGGTGCATCTGCACACCTGGTACTCGCACTTTGGCGGCATTCTGGCGAAGCTGAACTACGGCGTGCCCATGGTGCTCACCGTGCATTCGCTGGAGCCGCTGCGCCCGTGGAAGCGGGAGCAGCTCGGTGGGGGTTATGACTTCACCGTCTGGCTGGAGGCCACGGCCCTGAAAATGGCCGATGCGGTCATCGCCGTGAGCGAGGAGACCAAGGTGGACCTGCTTCGCTTGTTTGAGCTCGATCCGCACAAGATTCACGTCATCCACAACGGCATCGACCTCGATGAGTACCACCGCGTGGACGCCCCCGAGGTGCTGCAGAAGCACGGTGTCGATCTGGCGAAGCCGTATGTACTCTTCGTGGGCCGCATCACGCGGCAAAAAGGCATCATTCATCTCGTGCGTGCCATTGAGCACCTCGATCCCGAGATTCAGGTCGTGCTTTGCGCCGGGGCACCGGATACGCCGGAGATCAAAGCGGAGATGGAGGCGGCGGTGGCTGCCGTCAGTTCAAAGCGTCCGGGCATCGTCTGGATTCAGGCCATGCTCCCGGTGCAGGAAAAGATCGCCATGTATTCGCATGCCGCCGTCTTCTGCTGCCCGTCGATCTACGAACCCTTCGGCATCATCAATCTCGAAGCCATGGCTTGCGAGACCGCTGTCGTCGCCAGTGCCGTCGGTGGCATCAAAGAAGTCGTCGTGCACGGGGAAACCGGTCTATTGATCCCGCTAGAGCAGCAAACGGAAAGCCCATTCGAAGCGCTTCATCCCGAAACGTATGCTCAAGACCTCGCCAAGGGTATCAATGAGCTCATGCGCGATGAACCCAAACGCCAAGCCATGGCTCTCGCCGGACGTCAGCGTGCGGTCGATCACTTCAGTTGGAAGTCCATCGCCCGGAAGACGCTAGCGCTCTACAAAACGCTGGCCGGTTGATTGGGAAATCTGGAATCGATCCTTTCCAAACCGCGGCCGCCCCATTCGGGGAGGTCGGACGACCTCCCCTACACAGCGGCTCCCACTACCCCCGTAGCGGCAAACGTCAGTTTGCCGACCGGCAGGTCACTCACTCACGTTGGCTGAGTTCGGTATCTCTTGAATGAAAAGACGGCGGTCCCAAAAAACATGGAAGGCCGGAGGTCTGAAACCGGGCAGTCTCTCTCCAAGGTGATAGGCTCCGAACCTTGGAAAGTGCTACTGGCGGACCTGCTATGGAAGTGCACGCTGATTTCGCAGGAGTGGCTCGCAGCAAACCTGGAGATGAAATCGACGGCGAAGGTGAGCCAGCAGTTGAGGCGACTTGACGTTAAGGCGGCAATCAAGAAGGTGCCGTATCAACTGAAACCCTTTCTGGAGGAAGCCGATGCCACGAACTCATGAATCCAGCTCTTTTGTCAGCCAGTTGCACCCTGACCCGAATGGCACTGAGTTAAGGCCCATTTGGGATGAAAAACGAGCATGGTTTTAGTGATGTGTTCGTTGAGGAGCAATGGCAGCGTACACGAAGTTCTTTCCCGCGTTTCACCGGCATCTTTTCGGGCGTCCGCCGGTTGGCAAGGCCCGTCTTCTGGAGCGCAAGGCCCGTGAGGCCGACCAGCTCTGCCTGACGCAGTTGCACTCACTCTTTGCCGATGTGCTGCCGCCTTGGCTGTCTAGCTACAAAGCCTCACAAGGCATCAACAGCCGCCATCGCATCTACACGCCGCTGGTGACCTTCTGGGCCTTTCTATCTCAAACGCTGGACGCGGATGGAAGCTGCCGTCGTGCCGTGACACGCGTGCAGACGTTGTGCTCCGCACTCGGACTGGAGCTTCCTGACGAGGATACTGGCGCTTACTGCTCGGCACGCGCACGGCTGCCGATGAAGCTGCTCTTGCGGCTCCATTCGCACATCACCCAGAGGCTGGGAGCGCTGCCACACGAAGGACGCCGCGTGCTGGTTATGGACGGCACCGCCATCCGCATGCCTGACAGCAAGGCGAATGCCGCCCTATACATGCAGGCTCCCCAACAAAAGCCCGGCTGCGGCTTTCCTCTGATGCCGGTGCTCGGCCTTTTCGATCTGAGCAGCGGCACCTGGATCGGAGCGGTTAAAAGCAAAGGACGGGCTCACGATGCACTGCTGGCCTGGCGCATTCTGCGGCATCTGCGGAAGGGCGACATCCTCATCGCAGACCGCGCCTTCGGCTCCTACGCGTTCATCGCCGCATGCAAGGCACGAGGAGTCGATGTGGTCATGCGCCTGCATCAGGGGCGCGATCCTCAGGTGGAGAAGGGCAAGCGCGTCGGTGACAACGACTGGCATGTCACCTGGAGCCGGCCGCTGAAGGCACCGCAAGGCCGCTACCGCGCCATGCATAAAGCCTTGCATGACGCGTTGCCGACCACGCTAGATTTGCGGCTGGTCAAGGTGCGCACCGCCAGCCCCGGCTTCCGCACGCAAGAGTTACAGATCGTCACCACGTTGCGCGACACACATGCCCACAGCGCCGCGCAGATCGCTGCATGGTATCACCAGCGCTGGCAGGTCGAGATCTACTTCGATGACATCAAAACGAGCCTACACATGCACGCGTTTCGCTGCAAAAGCCCGCACATGGTCGTGCGCGAACTGCTCATGCACATGATCGCCCACAACCTTGTGCGACATCTGATGATGAGTGCCGAGACGATGCGTGATTTGCATGCACGCGGCACGCTGTCCTTCAAAGGAACGATGGATCGCCTGGATCAATGGCAGTGGGCCATCTGGAGCGCCCCCAACAGCAAGCAGGCAAGGCACAGGCGTGAGGCGCTGCTGCAAACCATCGCCAACGACGAGGTGCCGCCACGCCCTGGACGCAGTGAGCCGCGCGTGTGCAAAGACCGGCAGAACAAATACACTTTCATGACCAAACCACGGCACCTCTACAGCCTTGAAGACAACCTCGCTAACGCATCCTAAAATGTGCTTAATTCAGTGCCATTCCACCCTGACCCCGTTTCCCCAGTGCGTTCATGCGGTGGTCCATGGAAAGGTGGATGTGCTGAAGGAAACGGTTTGATGGCAAACTGGTTCAAGGGGATCGAATATTTTAAGGGTGCATTCAGTTCTGCACGAAGTATCGCCACAGGTGTAGAGAAGAAAGCCTGTGGAGGATGTAGAAAACTGTTCAAAAAACTAGATATTAAAGATGCGCACTAATACGCATAACTCCCTCTGCCATGATCGATATCGAGCACTTCAAAAGTATAGCAAAAATCGAACGAACAAATACAGAAGCGGCCTTCTTGAAGGAACTTCCTCCACCACACCCTTTGGCAGCCGAGATTGTGCGTCGACTTACTGGCGTGCGAATGGTTCCTTTTGGAATTGAAACGAATGATCAGTTCGACGTGGCATTTGGAACTCAGGCGGCCAGAGGGGATGAGGCTACGATTCGCAAATTGAGTTCGATATTGGGTCAGCAATTGTATCCAATTGCTGGGACTGATTACGACAATGGAATTGTTTTACTCTCAGAAACAGGGGACGTTTACGGGATGTCAGTGAGTTCCTACGACATATATTGGATGGGGAATTTGGAACACGCATTATCGACGATGCTTCTTGGGGAACCTATGAAGCCTGTACTACCACGACGGGATTACCCGCAAGATCACAATGCCGAAGTCTATGCGCCAGAAAGTAGCGCTGTAATGTGGATTGATACTCCAGAATGGATTGCTGTAACAAAATGTAACAACGTGAAACAGGGTCAGGCGACATGAAGCACAGGAAATGGGGGCAGGCGACATCAAGCACGGAAAATCAAGGGTTCCAGCGGCATTCCGTGGGGGAAAGTGAGTTTGGTATGGTGACGGTGCCATGAGCACTACAGCCTACACACCACCCTTCATCGTCACCGAAGATGCCACCTTCATCGGCATCGACTACCACAAGAAGTACAGTGTCTGGCATGCGGTTGACGCCGCAGGCTGCGACCTGGGCAACGTTCCGTATGGAGCATCACTCTCCGCATGACTTCGCCACGTTGGTGAAGCGCTGGAAACGGGGCTAGGAGCAAAAAATTGACAGTTGATGATGGAGGCTGCGGGAAAAGAAATGCTTGGCTGATAGCGCCTAATTACGAATCCACTCCCGGCACCAGACTCATGAAAGCACTCCGCTTGGATCATCTCACAACTTCCAGCCCGCCCGTGGTTCACGAGAGAGGAACTGGTTCGCCGTTTCCATGTTGGTGATGCGCATGGCTTTAGTATCCCAGAGGATTTTGCCTCCAGCGCGGTGGGCCACATTGCCGAGGTGATTGGCCTCGGTGAGCGGTCCGGCGTAGCTGAAGGGGCTGCCGGTGGGCGTGCCGTTCTTGATGGCATTGAGCCATTCGGCGTGATGGCCGGGTGAATCGGGGATGAAGGGCGTGGGACGGACGAAGTCCTTGAACTGATTCTCCGGCAGCAGGAGGTGTTTGCCGTAATCGGAGAGGAGCATGCCTTTGTCGCCGATGAAGAGGACGCCGCTGCTCCATTGGCTGATGACGGGATCGTTGGTCCATGCCTCCGGCTTGCTGGAGCCTTGATGCCAGTGGACCTTGCAGGCGGGCATGTCACCACGCGGGCCGTATTCATACACGGCATGCATGCTGGCCGGGGCGATCTCGGGATGTGCTTTGGGGCCAAAGGCCTCGATGCTGAGCGGCGCATCGAGTTTGAGTGCCCAGAAGGGCAAATCATTCCAATGGCTGCCGAGGTCGCTCATGGTGCCATTGCCAAAATCCCACCAGCGATACCATTTGGGGCCGGGGAAATAGACCTCGTTGTAGGGCCGCATCGGCGCGGGGCCGATCCACAGGTCCCAGTCGAGGTAGGGCGGCGGCTCCTGAGCCTCCTTTGGGCGTTCATCGACGAAGATGATGTCCTTGTTCTTCTCCGCCTCCTCCTTGGTTTGCAGTCCCCAAGCACGCGAGACGCACACATGCGCCTCGGTGACCTTGCCAATGGCTCCGCTTTGGATCAGCTCGACGACGCGGCGGTAGTTGGCGCTGGAATGAATCTGCGTGCCCATTTGCGTGGCCACGCCCGCCTCAGCGGCGGCTTGGGTGATGAGGCGGGCCTCGGCCACATTGTGTGAGAGCGGCTTTTCGCAGTACACCGGCTTCTTCATCAGCAACGCGGGCAGCGTGGCATAGGCGTGCGTGTGCTCGGTGGTGCTGACGACGACGCCGTCGATCTCGCTGGCCTTCAGCGTGTCGTAGAGCTTGCGGAAGTCGCGGAAGGTCTGCGCTCCGGGATGAAATTTTGCCGCGAGTTCGAGGTTCTGCGCATTCACATCGCACAGGGCGACGATGTTTTCGGCGGCATCGGCCGCGGAAGGCAGGGCAGGGGGCAGTGACGGTGACTTCGGGTCGGCCCCGTCTTTTTTCTTCGGCTGGGCCATGGGGATGCCGCTGATGCTGGAGAGATTGCCGCCGCCGCGACCGCCCACGCCGATGAAGACGAGATTGAGCTTCGCATTCGGCGAGCGGGATCGTGTGATGGCCGGGAAGCCCAGGCTGGCCGCCGCGGCGGCTCCGCTGGCGAGAAACTGTCGGCGTGAGGTGCGTGAGGAACTCATGGTGAAACGGAAACGACGTGGCGGGCGGTGTCTTGCCAGTTCATTGGCTGGCGAGAAGGCCTTGCAGCTCCTTTCGTGCCAGCAAACCTTCGCGCCAAGCGAGGGGAATGGCGTCGAGGCCATGTGCGGCTCCCAGCAGCATCCCGAGCACCAAGGCGCGGGCGCAGTTATCCCCCCCAGCCATGGCGTTCTCGATGCTGGCGAGCTCGAAATCGTGTCCGTGATGCTTCACGAGCCACAAAACCGCCGGAAGAGCCTGCGGAATGGGACAGGCACGTCCGAGAGCGCCGATGGCATCAGGGCCTTTGGCAGCATCAACGGCTTCAAGGGCCCATTTGGGGGCGGTTTGAGCGATCACCTCGGAAAGCCTGGCCCCATGCAAAAGCCGGTGGGTGGCCCGGGCGAGGAATTCCGCGCATTCGATCGTCTCCGGCGAACGATGCGTGAACACCGTCTGCTCGATGGCCGCGGCGACGGCCTCGGATTCAGAACTCTGAGCCAAAAATGCCATGAGCGGAGCAATGCGAGCCGGCCCCGCGAGCTCATCCGAGGCCGTGCCGCTCGTGGCGGGCGTGGCACCCGCCTGGAGATGAGCCAGCGTGCCCTTGGTGGCCTTGTCCACATAGTCGTCGTAGTCGGGCCACATCGCCTGCCAATCGGCGAGGAAGGCGGCGGCTTCCCAGCGGCGTTCGCGATGCAGAAAGGCCAGCAGGCGCAGGGCCTGATCCCCGGCATGGCCTTGGGCACCTGCTTGCTTGCGAGGATGATACGACTCGGCTCCGGGTGCATGGTATCCTGTGACGCGGCCATGGCGACGCACGATCACCTCGGGATCGTAGATCCAGTGAACTCCCAGAGAGAGGGCTTCAGCGATGAAACTGCCGTGCAGCATGCCGGCGACGCGAGAGGAGAAATCCAGGGACATGATGCGGACGTAGCTTTGCCGTCATCAAATAGCAAACCAAGCGCAGCACTTCGCATTTCCATGCTTGCTCCGGCAGGCAAAAAAGAGCATCTCATCCCATCCCTCATGCAAAACGACTACGATGCCATCATCATTGGCGGCGGCCCCGCCGGAGCCACGGCGGCCATGACGCTGCGTCAGGCCGGACGGAAGGTGCTCGTGCTCGAAAAGGAGAAGTTTCCGCGCTTTCACATCGGCGAATCGCTCCTGCCCTACAACCGCCCCATTTTTGACGAACTCGGCGTGTGGGACAAAATCCAGGCCGCGGGGTTCATGACGAAGCGCGGAGCGCAGTTCTGGATGGGTGATGGCTCGATGCACACGCGACTGAATTTCTCCCGTGGCTCATTCACCGAGTTTCCCGAGGCTATTCAGGTGGAGCGGTCCAAATTTGACGACATCCTGCTCCGTCACGCCGAGGAACTCGGTGCCGAGGTGCGTGAAGAAACCCTCGTCACCAGTCATCAGGTCGAACCAGAACGCGTCACCCTCCGTGTGAAAGCCAAGGACGGCCGCGAGCAGGAGGTCACGGCGTCCTTCCTCGTGGATGCGAGCGGCTTGAACAACTTCACCGCCAACCGCGAGAAGCTTCGCGAGTACTACCCCGGCCACAAAAAGATCGCCATCTTTGGTCACTACAGCGGCGTGCAGATGACTGAGGGCGAGGAAAAGGGGGACATCCTCATCGTGCGTCGCAAGAACTCGTGGTTCTGGATGATCCCGCTGGCGGATGACAAGGTCAGCGTGGGCCTCGTGCTCGATTTGAACGACTTCAAAGAGCTCAAGCTGGAGCCGCTGGCCGTCTTTGACGAGGCCGTGACCTCCACCGCAGCCGTGCGTGACCGCATGATGAATGCCACCGCGATCACGCAGGGCCATGTGCTGAGCGATTTCTCCTACACGAACAAAAAGCTCGTCTCCGACCGCGTCGTGCGTGTGGGCGATGCCGCAGGATTTATCGATCCCATCTTCTCCAGCGGGGTGATGCTGGCCATGCACAGCGGCCAGAAAGGTGCCCAGGTGGTGCATGAGGCTCTTGCGGCAGGTCGCACGATGACCTCGGCGATGAAGCGCTATGAAAAGGCCACGAACAAGCATGTGGGCCGCTTCTGGCAATTCATCGAGAAGTTCTACACGAAGCACTTCGCGCAGCTCTTCTTCCAGCCGGTGAATCGCTTCCGCGTCGTCTGCGCCATCAACTGCGTGCTTGCTGGGCGTCCTGAGATGACGTTTGGCACCTGGTGGAGGTTAAAGTTCTTTTTTGGCCTCGTCTGGCTCCAGAAGCGGTTCTCGCTGGCGAAGCCGATCGAGATCGGTTGAGGCCGGTAAAGCACTCAGGCCCATTTATGAGGGGCGCCACTTCAGTTCCACCTTGAGGCCATTCCAGGCGTGATCAGGCTGATGCGTATGCGTTGTCGCCTCGGCTCCACCGGGCGTGAGTCGTAGCATGGTCCAGCCCGTGGTGGAGGTTTTCTTGTCGGCCACGTAGGAGGTGGCAGGCGTGTTGAGGATATGAATGTCCTCGTGGTGGAAGAAGTCTCGATGATGAATGTGGCCGTGAAGGTAGGCTTTCACGTGTTTTCGGGCGGCGAGGATCTGCCAGAGCTCTTCGGAGTCCTCGAGGCCGCCGGGGAAGTGAATCGGATCACCCCCGAGTCGGGGATTGTGATGGGCAAAGAGGAGTGCAGGTTTGTCGGCATGCTGATCGAGCAGCTTCGTCAGCCACCCGAGTTGTTCCTCACCGAGGAGTCCCTGAGTGATCATGGTGTCCTTGAGCGAGTCGAGCAGAAACAAGTTCACCCCGGGCAGTTCCACGAGGCTGAGATGCTTCGAGCTCACGGCGGAGGCATCCGCTTTGAGCACGTCATCAAACACGGCGCGGTCGTCATGATTGCCCATCGTCAGGTGCAGCGGCACGCCCGCCCGCTGCAAAGGGGCAATGAGCGTCGCGAAGCGTTCGTAATCCCCGCGTTGGCCGTCCTTCAGGGCGAGATCGCCATTGATGATGACCGCTGCCGGTCTCTTCGGTAGAGCGAGCAACCAGTCGATGGTCTTTCCCAGGTTCATCTGGATCGCTGCGGTGGGCGATTGCTGGGCTCCGATGTGCGTGTCATTCAAAACGGCGATCAAGCCATCATCGACCTCGGCCGTTGGTGAGGCTGCCACCTGCGTCAAGATGGCCGCGCTTCCGAGTTGTCCTAGAAAGTGGCGTCGGGAACTGAGGTGGATGGGCATGGAAGGGACTACGGGCCTTGAGGGTGACCTTTTCCGCTCATGTGGGAATGTCCCATGCATTCCTCAGGTCGACCAAGTGCCACATTCGGAGAAATCATTGCCCGAACGAGCGCCGCCTGTCATGGTCTCAGGATTACCGTGCGTCTTTTCCTCCTGAGTTCAGCCTTTTGCCTTCTCGGCGCGATTTCCGCGTCGGCACAGTGGAGCTACACCGGAGGCACGTTGGGGCAAAATTTTGATACTTTGCCCACATCGGGTTCCTTCACCTATCCCAGCAATGGGGCGGCGGAGCTCACCGCCTCGCCGTTGAATGCCTCGGGCATGAGTGGGTGGAGCATCGCGCCAGTGAGCAGCACCACGGCAGCAAGAATCCGCGCCGATGCCGGAGCCAGCTCGACCGCCTCGCATCTCTCGAATGGCACCGGCACGCAGTCGGATCGGGCGCTCGGCATGCTGGCCAGCTCGGGCTATGTGGGACGGGCTGGGCTTGTGCTGGTGAACAACACCGGCGGCCCACTCACCCGCTTCACGCTCAGCTACACCGGCGAGCAATGGCGTGTCGGAGGTGGCGTGGCGAACACACTGACCTTTGCCTATGCCATCGGCACCACGAGCATCACCAGTGGCAGCTTCAAAACCGTGAGCGCTTTGAGTTTCACTTCGCCGATCACCAGTGCCACGGCTTCGGCACTCGATGGCAACGCCGCAGCGAACCGCGTGAGCATCTCCGCCACCGTCACCGAGGTGCCTTGGGGGCCTGGGCAGACGCTCGTGCTGCGTTGGTCCGATGTGGATGATGCAGGCAGCGATGATGCTCTGGCGGTGGATGACTTCTCTTTCTCTGCAGAAGCTGGCACGCCGCCCACCATCACCCGCATTCATTCCATCCAAAGCAATGTCGTGACGAGTCCAATGGTCGGTGCCGTGGTGACCATCGAAGCCGTCGTTACCGGCGATTTCCAAGGTTCGAACGCGTTGAGCGGCTTTTACCTTCAAGAACGTCCGGCGGACCAGGATGCGGATGTCGCCACCTCCGAAGGCATCTTCGTGAGTGATGACGGCAGCTACGATGTCTCGCCGGGGGAGGTGGTGCGAGTCACTGGCAGCGTGGCGGAGGTCAGTGCGGTGACCTCGCTCATCAATCCCTCCTTCATGGTGAAGACTGGCTCGGCATTGCTGCCAGCGCCGGTGAGTCTCACGATGCCGCCGGGCAGCACCTCCGGCTTTGAACGACATGAAGGCATGCTGGTGCAGTTTACCCAAACCCTCACCGTGACGGATAACCGGCAACTCGGCACAGCGGGGCAGTTGGTGCTTTCCTCCGGCGGGCCCATCGAAAGCCCCACAGAGAGTCTCGATCCGAATGACTCGCCTGCCAGCGGCACCAGCAGCAGTGGAACAAGCAACGTGGCAGCCATCTCGGCTCAAGAGAGCCTCAACACACGCCGCCAGCTCGTGCTGGATGACGGTAGCCTTTTGAGCAATCCCGCCCCCATGCCCTATCTGAATGCTCAGCAGACGCGGCGTCGAGGAGACACCACCAGCAGCGTCACCGGCTTCTTCAGCTACGCGAATGGCGTGAACAAGATCCAACCCTCCGTGCCCGTCACCTTCACCGATGCCAATCCGCGTCTTGCCGTGCCTCCGGCGGTCGGCGGACGCTTGAAAATCGCTGGCATGAACTGCTTGAACTACTTTACGACCCTCGGTTCACGCGGTGCGGCGCTGGCAGGTGAGTTCACGCGGCAGCAGCAAAAGCTCGTCGCCCAGATCATTGGACTCAATGCGGATGTCGTCGGCCTCATGGAGATCGAAAACAATGGCACGGTGGCCCTCGATAACCTGCTCACCGCGCTTAACACGGCTCTCGGCAGTCCCGTGTATGCCCGCGTGCCCGAGCCATCTGGCACCGGAGGCGATCTCATCCGCGTGGCGATGATCTACAAGCCTGCCGCCGTGCGCCCCGATGCCATCAGCCACACCGATGGTGACGCCGTGTGGAATCGCTGGCCTCTTGCGGTCGGCTTCACCGAGCTCAGCACCGATGCCCGCTTCATCGCCTGCGTGAATCACTTCAAATCGAAAAGCTCCACCGGTGCCAGCGGAGCCGATTTGGATCAAAACGACGGTCAAGGAGCCTACAACGACCGCCGCAAGCAGCAGGCCGCCCGGTTGATCACCTTCCTTGCCAACCTGCGCAGCAGCACGGGTGTGGATACCGTGCTCGCCTTGGGGGATTTGAACGCCAGCTCGCAGGAAGACCCCATCGATATACTGAGAGCTGCTGGCTACCTCGACCAGCAGGCCCTTCACGATCCTGGCTCCTACTCGTATGTCTTCGATGGTGCGCAGAGCCACCTCGATCATGCCTTTGCCACGCCCTCGCTGAGCAGTCAGGTCACCGGAGCCGCGAGCTGGCATATCAACGCCGATGAACCCGTCGTCCTCGATTACACCCAGATCGGCAAAACCGCCGCTCAACAGGCCCTTTTCACGCCCAGCGCCTTTCGTGCTGCCGACCACGATCCCGTGCTCATCGGCCTGAATCTCACGCCACCTCTCGTCACCTATGCTTCGTGGTCATCGACCATCCCTTGGCCCTCCGGCAGCCTCAGCAACGCCAGTGACGATGCCGATCACGATGGCATCAGCAATGCCGCCGAACTTCTCCACGGCACCGATCCGCTCATCCCCGATGCCGCGTTGCGTCCCGTCCTCACTCGCACTGGCGATTTGCATTTCGATTTCCGCCAGCGCAGCACCGTCACTGGCCTCTCCCTCGTTCCCCAATGGTCCACCGATCTCCTGCAATGGAATGACCTCACCGAAGGCAGTGTGCTTTTCAACCTCACGCCCATCGTCGCGATGCGCCGCGTCGTTTTCAGCCCTGGAACGATGCCTCGCGTTTTCATGAGGCTGATTGTGAGGTGATCGCTTCTTCGATTTTGGTCGATGGGCCGATGAAACCACGAGCCCTGCAGTTGAGCTAACCCTGGGTCTTGGAAGGGAATGGTGTTCGTCGAAGACAGCGATATCCACATCGAGATCGGATGGTTTCAGGCCGTTGGAGATGCTGCGGGCATGCAACTCAGCTTCAAACGCCTCGATCTTCATGCCAGTTAGTTTGGTAGCCAGACCTCGTGAGACGCCACGGGTCGAATATAGCCCGCAGGCAAGCTCCAGCCGCAGTAGATCCTCGCGAAACGCGGCGAGGGCTGGTTCGTCGGAAAGGTTCAAAGTCATACTCGAAGGCTGCCACATCGGGCTTTGAGGCAAAATGGAAAGTTCCAAGGTGAGGATCAGGTGACAAACCGCCAGCATGGCCCTTAGAATCAACCAATGCCTTTCCAGCCCTCAATGACTTCGGCTTTGATCCAACGCAGCTTTCACATTCAGCCTCAGCATGGCTGGGGATGGAAGAAATGTGGTCCTAATGAGCGCACAGAGAAAGACGACATTCCCATAGAATCACTTCGTGTTCAATTCAGCGAGTTCGTCTCAAACGGCGTGTCTGAGCCGGTTGGATTCAGGGGGAAAGCCATCAACGAAAACGCTTTTGATGGTTTCACCGACTTGCTCTGCCTGCTTCACACCTCCGATTGGGTTTCAGAGCAAAATGAGATCATTCCGGTTTCGATTCACTGTGCGAATCAATCGCTAGATGTTCGCTCTGAACCGTTCGCTCCAACGGGCATTGCTCCAGTCTGGGGACCTTGTGAGGGCGTGATTGGCTTTGGAATACTGGTCATTGAATAACGAAAGCCCAGGATTCTGGCGAATCCTGGGCTTTGGAAGGTGAGGTCAGCTTTTCAGCGGATCACGGCAAGCTCGTCGCGCCCATGAGGAAGCGGTCGCACTCTCTGGCGGCGCCGCGGCCTTCGTTGAAGGCCCAGACGACGAGGGATTGACCACGACGGCAGTCGCCGCAGGCGAAGACGCCGGGGAGGCTGGTGGTGTACTTTTCGTGCTCGGCTTTGATGTTGCTGCGGGGGTCGGTTTCGACGCCGAGGGCCTGGATGAGGGGCTGCTCAGGACCGAGGAAGCCCATGGCGAGCAGGACGAGCTGCGCGGGGAGGACTTTTTCGGTGCCGGCGACCTTCTGGGGGCCGAAGTTGCCTTTGTCGTCTTTCTTCCACTCGACATCGACGACGTGGACGGCCTTCACGTTGCCATCGGCATCGCCTTCGAAGTGGGTGGCGGTGGTGAGATAGACGCGAGGATCGTCGCCGAACTTGGCGGCGGCTTCTTCCTGGCCGTAGTCCATCGTGTAGGTCTTGGGCCATTCGGGCCACGGATTGTTCGCGGCGCGGGTCATGGGCGGTTTGGCCATGATTTCGAGCTGGGTGACCGTCGTGCAGCCGTGACGCAGGCTGGTGCCGACGCAGTCAGTGCCGGTGTCGCCGCCACCGATGATGACGACGTCTTTGCCGTCGGCGGTGATGTATTTGCCAGAAGGATCGAGCACGGCCTTGGTGTTCGCCGTGAGGAAGTCCATGGCGAAGTGGATGCCTTTCAATTCACGGCCGGGGATCGGCAGATCGCGCGGTTTGGTAGCGCCGGTGGCGACGATGATGGCGTCGAAGTCTTTGCGGAGTTGCTCGGCGGTGATGTCGGTGCCGACGTTGACGTTGCACTTGAAGGTGACGCCTTCGTCTTCGAGCAGCTTCACGCGGCGGAGGACGACTTCCTTCTTGTCGAGCTTCATGTTGGGGATGCCATACATGAGGAGGCCGCCGGGACGGTCGGCACGCTCAAAGACGGTGACGGTGTGGCCGGCTTTGTTGAGCTGCGCGGCGGCGCTGAGGCCGGCAGGGCCGGAGCCAATGACGGCGACTTTTTTGCCGGTGCGCTTTTCAGGCGGCTCGGGCTTCACCCAGCCTTCGTCCCAGCCTTTGTCGATGATCGAGACTTCGATGTTCTTGATCGTGACGGGTGGATTGTTGATGCCGAGCACGCAGGAGCCTTCGCATGGAGCGGGGCAGACGCGGCCGGTGAACTCGGGGAAGTTGTTGGTCTTGTGGAGGCGGTCGAGCGCTTCTTTCCAAAGGCCGCGATAGATCAGATCATTCCATTCAGGGATGAGGTTGTTGATCGGGCAGCCACTGGCCATGCCGCTGATGAGCGTGCCGCTGTGGCAGAACGGGATGCCGCAGTCCATGCAGCGTGCGCCCTGCTTTTTGAGGTTCTCTTCGGGCAGGTGGAGATGAATTTCCTTCCAGTCCTTGATACGCTCGAGCGGAGCGCGGTCAGCGGGGAGTTCGCGGGTGAATTCGATGAAGCCGGTTGGTTTTCCCATGTCTTTGTTTCTTGCGGTGAAAAGTGGTGAGCGTGTGGAGTGATGCTTTAGGCGAGCTTGTCCCACTCGTTGGGATCAATGCTGGCTTGCTGAAGAATGCGTTTGGTGAGTGACCAGTCGATGTCGCTGCCGTGCGGATTGGGGATCGGAATGGGGCGTCCTTGCGAGTTGACCATGTTCATGTGTTTCCCGCCTCCGTAAGGTCCGGTCCAGCCGAGCAGCTTCAGGCGGCGGATCAACTCGCGTCGGCTAATAGGCTTCGGCATTCACAGCGGGTTGAGGGTTGAGATCGATGCCGGCGATGACCGGCAGCTTGTGGTGGTGCTGCAAGCCGACGAGCAGCCAGGATTCAAAAATCTCCGGCATCTCGGCTTTGCAGTCCTCGATCGTGGCTCCCTCTGCCCAAAAGCCCTGACATGGAGGCACGGTCGCAAAAAAGCGACCGTTCTCCATCTTCTCAAACTCCGCGAGTTCCATCGCGGCTCTGATGTAGGCTGTGATCATGAGGGGATCTTAATGTGCGGCGGAAAAATTGCCAAGAACGGAGTTTCTAGCCCCCACCCACGCGGGAGGCGTCCTTCGAGTTGGATTCAAAGGCGGCGATGAGGGCATCGTCGCCGGTAAGGCCGTCGGCTTTGGCCTTGTCGAGGGCTTTGAGCACGCGGGCGTAGTCGCGCGGCAGCACTTTGACGAACTGCTTCACGCTTTGCTCCCAGAGGGCGAGGACCTTGAAGGCCTTCTGGCTCTTGGTGACTTCGGCGTGCTGTTTGATGAGGCTTTCGAGAGCATCGATTTCAGCCTGATCTTCAAGGGCGAAGAGGTCGCTCATGCTGGTGTTGCAGCGCGTTTTGAAGTCGCCCTTCTCATCAAGCACGTAGGCGATGCCACCGGACATGCCCGCGGCGAAGTTGCGGCCCGTGGTGCCGAGCACGACGACGCGTCCGCCAGTCATGTATTCGCAGCCGTGGTCACCCACGCCTTCGACGACGGCATCCACGCCGCTGTTGCGCACGGCGAAGCGCTCGCCCGCGACGCCGCGGAGGAAGAGCTGGCCGGCGGTGGCGCCGTAGAGCGCGGTGTTGCCTGCGATGATGTTTTCCTCGGCGGCAAAGGTGCTGCCTTCCGGCGGATAGACGATGATGCGGCCACCGCTCATGCCTTTGCCGACGTAGTCATTCGCATCGCCGGAGATTTCAAGCGTGACGCCCTTCGGAATGAAGGCGCCGAAGCTCTGGCCCGCGCTGCCATTGAAGGTGAGGTGCACGGTGTTGTCCGGCAGGCCATACCAATGCTTCTTGGTGATCTCGTTGCCGAGGATGGTGCCGACAGTGCGGTTGACGTTGCGGATTGGCAGCGTGGCGCTGACTTTTTCGCCCTTTTCGATGGCGTCTTTGCACAGCGGGAGGAGCGTGGTGATGTCCATGCTCTTCTCGATGCCATGGTCCTGCGCCTCGGTGCAGAAGGTGCCGACTTCGGGGCCGACATTCGGACGGTAAAGCAGATTGCTCAGGTCAATGCCGCGAGCTTTCCAGTGATCGACAGCCTGACGCGGCTCGAGCACATCGACACGGCCGACCATGTCCTCCAGCTTGCGGAAGCCGAGCTGGGCCATGAGTTCGCGCACTTCCTGGGCGATGAACTTCATGAAGTTCACGGCGTATTCGGGATCGCCACTGAATTTCGCACGAAGCTCGGGGTTCTGCGTGGCGACACCGACGGGGCAGGTATTCAGATGGCAGACGCGCATCATGATGCAGCCCATGGTGACGAGCGGAGCGGTGGCAAAGCCGAACTCCTCGGCACCAAGCAGCGCGGCGATGACGATGTCGCGTCCGGTCTTCATCTGGCCATCGGCCTCGACGACGATCTTCGAGCGCAAGTTGTTGAGGAGCAAAGTCTGGTGCGTTTCCGCGAGACCGAGTTCCCATGGCAAACCGGCGTGCTTCACGGAGGTCTGTGGCGAGGCACCGGTGCCGCCATCGTAACCGGAGATCAGCACGACATCGGAGTGAGCCTTCGCCACACCCGCGGCGATGGTGCCGACACCGACTTCGGAAACGAGCTTCACGCTGATGCGTGCGGCGCGGTTTGCGTTCTTCAGGTCGTGGATGAGCTGGGCAAGGTCCTCGATGGAGTAAATGTCATGATGCGGAGGCGGCGAGATGAGGCCGACGCCCGGCGTGGAGCCGCGCACCTTGGCGATCCAGGGATACACCTTCGATCCAGGAAGCTGACCGCCTTCACCGGGCTTCGCGCCCTGGGCCATCTTGATCTGGATTTCGCGTGCCTGACTCAAATACAGGCTCGTCACACCAAAGCGACCGCTGGCGACCTGCTTGATGGCGCTGTTCTTCGAATCGCCCTTCTCGTTGGTCCAAGTGTAGCGCTCGGGGTCTTCGCCACCTTCACCGGTGTTCGATTTGCCGCCGATGCGGTTCATGGCGATGGCGAGGGATTCATGTGCTTCGCTGGAGATGGAGCCATAACTCATCGCGCCGGTTTTGAAGCGCTTCATGATGCTTTCGACGCTCTCGACCTCGTCGAGAGGCACGGGAGTCTGCGCCTTGAAGTCCAGCAGGCCACGCAGCGTGTAGATCTGCTTCACCTGCGTGTTCACCAGCGCGGAGTATTGCTTGAAGGTCTCGTAATTGCCCGTGCGCACGGCTTTTTGCAGCGTGTGGATCGTCAGCGGGTTGAAGAGGTGAGCTTCACCTTCTTTACGCCACTGGTAGTCACCGCCCACATCGAGCGCATGCACCTGCGAATCGCGATCCGGGAAGCCGCGCATGTGGCGCTGGATGCACTCCTCGGCGATCACCTTAATGTCGCTGCCTTCCACGCGGGTGGCAGTCCAGGTGAAATACTTGTCCACCACACTTTTGCAGAGGCCCACGGCTTCAAAGATCTGCGCCCCGCGATAGCTCTGCATCGTGCTGATGCCGATCTTCGACGCGACCTTGATGACGCCCTTCGTGGCGGCCTTGATGAAATTATAAACCGCCTTCTTGTGGTCCACGTTCACGAGCAGACCCTGGCGGATCATGTCGTCGAGGGTTTCAAAGGCGAGGTAAGGATTGATCGCGCCGCAGCCGAAGCCGATCAGCGTGCAGAAGTGATGCACTTCGCGAGGTTCGCCGGACTCCAGCACGATGTCGCACTGCGTGCGGGTGCCCTTGCGGATCAAATGATGATGCAGACCGCCCACGGCGAGCAAAGCCGGGATCGGAGCCTTCGTGGCCGAAATGCCGCGATCGGTCAAAATGAGGATGTTGCGGCCTTTTTTGATCAACTCGTCCGCTTCGGCGCAAATCGCGTCCATCGCGGCTTCCAGGCCTTTCGCGCCCTGTTTCGGGTCAAAGGTGATGTCGAGTGTCGCGGAGGCAAATTCGCCGCTGGCGATGGCTTTGAGCTTGGCGAGCTCTTCGTTGCTGAGGATTGGCGTCTTCAGCTCGATCAAATGGCAGCTTTCCGGCTTCGGATCGAGCAGGTTGCCCTCGCGACCGATGGTCGTGACGGGCGATGTGACGATTTCCTCGCGGATGCAGTCGATGGGCGGGTTCGTCACCTGGGCGAAGAGCTGCTTGAAGTAATCGTAGAGCAGCTTGGCCTTGTTCGAGAGCACGGCGATGGGGATGTCCGTGCCCATCGAGCCAATCGCCTCCACGCCATCGCGGGCCATCGGCGTCATCAGCATGCGGAGGTCTTCCCAAGTGTATCCAAAGGCCTGCTGGCGCTTCAGCATCGTCTCATGGTCCGGCAGCGGAGCTGGCTCACCGTCGGCGATGTCCGCCAGCTTGACGAGATTCTTGTCGAGCCACTCGCGGTAGGGTTTCTCCGTGGCGATTTTCTCCTTGATCTCGTCGTCCGGCACGATGCGGCCTTCTTCCATGTTCACGATGAACATCTTGCCCGGCTGCAGGCGGCCTTTGAGCTTCACATTCGCTGGATCGACCGGCAAAACGCCCGCTTCCGAGCCCATGATGACGAGATCGTCATGGGTGACGTAGTAACGCGAAGGACGCAGACCATTGCGGTCCAGCGTGGCCCCCATCATCGTGCCATCGGTGAAGGCCACGGAGGCAGGGCCGTCCCAGGGCTCCATGAGGCAGGAATGATACTCGTAGAAGGCCTTTTTCGCCTCGCTCATCGACTCATGGCCGCTCCACGGCTCAGGAATCATCATCATCATCGCATGTGGCAGGCTGCGGCCGCTCAGCACGAGGAGTTCCAGCGCATTGTCAAAGATCGTCGAATCCGAGCCATCCACATTGATGACCGGCTTGATCTTATGGATGTCGTCTCCAAAGAGGTCCGAGGCGATGATCGACTGACGGGCCAGCATCCAACTGATGTTTCCGCGCAGCGTATTGATTTCACCATTGTGAGCGATGTAGCGGTAAGGGTGCGAGCGCTCCCAGTTCGGGAAGGTATTGGTCGAGAAACGGCTGTGAACCAGCGCCAGTGCCGATTCCATGTCTGGATCGCGAAGGTCCTGGAAATAAGCGCCGACCTGATGCGGCGTGAGCATGCCTTTATAGACCAGTGTGCGGCAGGAAAAGCTCGGCGCATACCACACGGGGTCCACCTTCTTCACGCGGATCTCGTTGTTGGCCACCTTGCGCAGCACGTAGAGTTTCCGCTCAAAGGAAAGATCATCCAGCGCTGTCGCATGACGCTTCACAAAGACCTGACGCACCAGCGGCTCGCTGGCCTTCGCAGATTTGCCGAGCGTGGAATTATCCACCGGCAGCTCACGCCAGCCGATCACTGGCATGCCTTCCGCCGCAGCGACCCTTTCAAAGATTTCCTTCACCTTCGTCCAGGAATCGCCACCGCGGGCGGTGAAGATATTGGCCACGCCATACTGGCCCTGGGCCGGCAGTTCGAAACCGGCTTCCTTGGCTTTCTTCACGAGAAAGGCATGTGGCACCTGAAGCAGGATACCCGCGCCGTCACCGGTGTTTTCTTCCACGCAGGCTCCTCGGTGGTCGAGATTCTCCAGAATCTGGAGGGCATTGGCGACGATGGAGTGCGATTTCTTCCCCTTCATGTGACAGACAAAGCCGACGCCACAGGCGTCATGCTCATTGCGCGGATCGTAGAGACCTTGAGCGGGGGGGAGACCGGGGTTGTTCATTGGTGGGGCTGGAGGGAAAAGAGGCGATGTTCCCTACCCGCCGCCGCATGTGGGTTGGACGGGAAAGGGGGCGGCATTTAGCCGATGGGCAGAAACCGTGCAAGAGCATTCTAGGGGCCAAAAAGTCATCTAACTTTCACCACTTTTGTTGGCTCCGCCGGGACGCGAAAATGCCGAAGGCAGGATTGCCCGTCCCCAAAGTGAAAAAAGGGCCGGAAATGACTCACGATCGCGACCAAATGGAGGCCACATTCAAACCGAGTGCTTTCCCCATGCCGGGTCCCGAAGGGGGTGCGTGATGTCCCGCAAAGAAATATTGGTTTCCCGGCTACCTCTGGCAAAGTATGCATCAGCCCGTCTCCCGTCCGCATGAGCGATCTCCTCAAACGCATCTACAACGCCTTCGACCCTGCTCCGCTCCACAAGGGGCAGCAGGATCTCTACGTCGATCTCGATGATGTTCGCGGCCACAGCGGCACCGTCGAGCGCCTCCACCAGAAAATACTACTCGCAAACGGACCTTCCTGCCAGGTCCTCTCCGGTCATCGCGGCTGTGGCAAGAGCACCGAACTCTGGCAGCTCCGCCAAAGCTTGGAAAAGTCTGGCCCCGATGGCAAAAAATACTTCGTCGTCCAGGTCCAGGCGGAAAAGGAACTCGACACCAACGACATCGACTTTCCCGAGGTCCTCATCGCCATCATCCGCCAGATCGCCGCACAGTTCCGCGAGCGTCTTGGCATCACTCTCGCCCCCGGATATTTCAAAGACCGTTTCCAGCGCCTTAAAGAACTTGCGCTTCGCGAGGTCGAGTTTGAAGGCATCGACCTTGAGGTCGGTATGGCCACACTCTCCACCACCCTGCGTGGTAGCCCGGAAGCACGCCGAAAGGTCCGCGCCGCGCTCGAACCCGACACTGGCAACTGGATGAGCGCCGCCAATGAAGTCATCGGTGACGCCATCCTGAAACTGCCACGCGAACAGTTCAGCGGCCTCGTCGTCATTGTCGATGACCTCGACAAAATGATCGCCCGCCCACACGCCGACGCAGGTTGTCTCACCACGGAATATCTTTTCATCCACCGCGCCGCCCAGCTCACCGGCTTCCTTTGCCACGTCATCTACACGCTGCCCATCGAGCTGGCTTACTCCCATCACAACGCCAGCATCAAGCTGCGCTACAGCGGCCATCTCCCAGTCGTGCCGATGACGAAAATTGAGACTCCGCCGCCGGAGTGCAAGGTGCATGCCCCTGGCATCAAAAAATTCCGCGAGATGATCTCCGCCCGCCTCACCAGTGTCGGTGCCAGCGAGGAGGAACTCTTTAAGTCCGATAAAGTGCGTGACGACCTCATCAAACTCACCGGCGGCCAGCCCACGGAATTGATGAGCTTCGTCCGTGAGTCTCTTGCTACCGACGGATTGCCCATTACCGGCCAGAGCGTCAAGCGCTGCCGCTTCGAGCTCATGCGCACCTACCGCCGCCAGCTTCGCGCCGATCACTGGCCGCTGATTGCCGAAGCCCGTCGCACCGGCCAGATCGTCCGCACGGACGAGAACGAAAAGCCCTTCCGTGAGCTTCTCGACAGCCGCGCGCTTCTCCTCTACCGCAACGACGAGGAATGGTACGGTGTAAATCCCGCCATCGAAGATTTGGAAGCTCCTGCGCCATGAGCCGCACACGCCGCGATAGCCCTGAGGCCGGCACTCGCGAAGCCGAGCGCCAAGCTGCCGACCTTGCCGCCTTCCGCCGCATGTTGCAGATTTCCAGCGGCACCTTCTCCCTCAGTTTCGCCATCTGTGATGATCGCAAACTGCGCGATTCCCTGATCGAGCGCTTCTCCGCCGAGGTTCCCGGTATCGCTATCGTCCGCCTCCCTGCTGGTGTGGATGGCATCTACACCACTGCCGCCGCCCAAATCGGCAGCCAAACACCCGCCGCCATTTTTGTCCTCGACATTGAGGCGAGCGTCCCCTTTGGCAGTGACTCGCAGCCCGCCCTCCGCACACTCAATGCCTCCCGCGAACTGTGGGAGGCGTTCCGCTGCCCCGTCGTCTTCTGGCTCGCCGAATACGCGATCACCCTGCTCCACCGCCACGCTCCGGACTTCTGGCGCTACCGCAGTCACCAATTCGAGTTCGTGCCCGAGGCCGTCCCTCTAATCGAACTTAAGACCGAAGCCTTCTCTGGCTTCCCGATGGTAGATGCGCTCCCCTTCGAGGAAAAAGCTTTCCGCATCACCGAACTCGAGCGCCGTCTCCGTGAGGCCGGCGATCCGCCCCCGGCAGACCTCTTCGCACACGTCCTTACTTGGACCTATGAACTGGCCTACCTCTACGAGCACGATAGTCGCTTTCAGGACTCCGAATCGTTGAAAAGAAAGGCCTTGGAATGGACGGAAAGTAGCTACGGGAGCGATCATCCGCAAACTGCCAAGGCACTCAACAATCTCGCAGAGTTGCTTCGAGTGACAAACCAGACGGAGGAGGCCGAGCATCTTCTGCGTCGCGCCTTGGGCATCTTCGCGCAGAGCTTTGGCGAGAACAATCCTTCTGTCGCTCTCACCCTCAATAATCTTGCGCTATTGCTTCAGGCTACAAACCGACTGAACGAAGCCGAGTCACTGATGCGTCGCGCCATGATGATTGAAGAGTCCAGCAATGGTGAAAATCATCCGAATGTAGCCATTCAGCTGACCAACTTCGCCGCATTATTCCTAGCCACCAACCGGCTGGCGGAGGCCGAGCCGCTGATGCGTCGTGCCTTGGATATCTTTGAGCAGAACTATGGTAAGAATCATCCCAGCGTTTCTACGAGCCTCAATAACTTGGCAGAATTGCTCCAAGCCACCAATCGTCTCAAGGAGTCCGAACCTCTTCTGCGACGTGCCTTGAGCATTGATGAGGCCTGCTACGGTAGTGAACATCCCGATGTAGCCCGTGACCTCCTTAACCTAGCTTCATTGCTCCATGCTACAAATAGGCTGGCGGAAGCCGAGCCGCACATGCGCCGTGTCGTGGACATATTTGAGAGTAGCCTCGGCAGAAACCATCCCAATGTCGCCGTCAGCCTCAACAATCTGGCGCAGTTGTTCCTTTCCACCAACCGGCCGACGGAAGCCGAGCCTCTTATGCGGCGTGCGTTGGCGATTGATGAGGCCAGCTACGGCCCAGACAACCCCAATGTCGCCATCCGTCTCAGTAACCTCGCGCATTTGCTCCAGGTCATGAATCGTGTGGAGGAGGCCGAGCCTCTCATACGACGAGCCTTAGTTGTGGATGAGGCTAGCTACGGCCCGGACAACCCCAATGTCGCCATCCGCCTCAACAACCTCGCAATGTTGCTCCAGGCCACGAACCGTCGGGCGGAGGCCGAGCCGCTGATGCGCCGTGCCTTAGGCATTTTCATTCGTAGTCTAGGGCAGGAACATCCCAATTCGCAGACGATCAGGCGGAACTACATCTCGATTTTGCAGATGATGAAAGTGCCGGAGGACGAGATTGGGGAGCGGGTGAGGAGTGCGGTGGCGGCGGGGTAGGGTACGGGGAGGTTTCTTGCTCGACGGCTTGATGCCGGGAGCTCGCCGATCACACCTTTGCACCGTGCCGTGAAGTGCTCAGTGGCCTAGATGTTGAGCAGGGAGTAACTTGAGGGTTCCCCAATCCGGATAGACAGAGGAATTTGGACAAAGGAATGATGCATTGGATTCCTCTGTCCACATTCCTCTGTCTTTTTCTAGTTGTTCTTCAGCACCTCGATGAAGGCTTCCTGAGGGATATTGACCTTACCAATAGCCTTCATCTTCTTTTTACCTTCCTTCTGCTTGTCGAGGAGCTTGCGTTTGCGGCTGATGTCGCCGCCGTAGCATTTGGCGGTCACGTCTTTGCGGAGGGCGCTGATGCTTTCGCGGGCGATGATTTTGCCCCCGATGGCGGCTTGGATGGCGACGACGAAGAGCTGCTGAGGAATGACTTCCTTGAGCTTGGCGCAAAGCTGGCGGCCACGGAATTCGGCTTTGCCGCGATGGACGATACAGGAGAAGGCGTCCACGGGATCGCCGGCGATGAGGATGTCCATTTTGACGAGCTCGGCGGCTTCGTAGCCAGCGTGTTCGTAGTCCATGCTGCCGTAACCACGGGTGATGGACTTGAGCTTGTCGTTGAAGTCCACGAGGATCTCGTTCAGCGGCAAAACGGTGTGCAGGAGCACGCGGCGGTCGTCGAGCGTTTCGGTGTTGTTCACCTGGCCACGCTTATCCATGACGAGTTGCATCATGTCGCCGATGTGCTCGTTGGGGATCATGATGTTGACTTTGACGATGGGCTCGCGAATTTCGTCGATCTCCTGGGCGCTGGGGAGGAAGCAGGGATTATCCACCTGAAGTTCTTCGCCGTTGGTTTTGCGGACCTGGTAGATGACGGAAGGATACGTCGAGATGACGTCCATGTTGAACTCCCGGCGGAGGCGCTCCTGGACGATCTCCATGTGCAGGAGGCCGAGGAAGCCGCAGCGAAAGCCGAAGCCGAGGGCGGCGGAGCTTTCGCTCATGAAGGTGAAGGCGGCGTCGTTGATCTGAAGCTTGCCGACGGCCAGTTTCAGGGCCTCGAAGTCATCCGTGCTGACGGGGTAAATGCCGCTGAAGACGAGCGGGTGGATCTCTTTGAAGCCCGGAAGCGGCTCGGGGGCGGGTTTGCGGGTCTCGGTGAGGGTGTCGCCGATTTTCACGTCGGCGGTGGTCTTCACGTTGGCGATGAGGTAGCCGACGTCGCCGGGCTCGAGCTTTTCGCAGCTGACCATTTTCGGGCGGAAGATGCCGACGTCTTTGATTTCGTAATCGAGGCCGGTGGACATCATGCGCACCTTTTGACCGCGAATGATGGTGCCGGAGATGACGCGGACGTAGCTGACGACGCCGCGATAGGCATCAAAGATGGAGTCGAAAACGGAGGCGCGGAGGTAGCCGTCGCCAGGATCGGTCGGTGGGGGAATGAACGCCACGACGGCTTCCAAGATGTCCTGGATGCCGATGCCCATCTTGGCACTGGCGGGCACGGCTTCATCGGCGGAGAGCTGGAGGATGTCCTCAAGCTGGCGTTTGCATTTGTCGATGTCGGCGCTGGGGAGATCGACTTTGTTGATGACGGGGATGACGTGCAGATTTTGCTGCAGGGCGAGGTTCAAATTGGCCACGGTCTGGGCCTCGACGCCTTGGGAGGCATCGATGAGCAGGAGAGCACCTTCGCAGGCGGCGAGGGATCGGCTGACCTCGTAGCTGAAATCGACGTGGCCGGGGGTGTCGAGCAGGTTGAGCTTGTACATCTGCCCGTCGCGGGCTTTGTAATTCATGCACACCGGGTGCGCCTTGATGGTGATGCCACGCTCGCGTTCGAGGTCCATGCTGTCGAGGAGCTGATCCTGCTGCTGGCGCACGGTGATGGTCTGGGTGAACTCGAGAAGCCGGTCGGAGAGCGTCGTCTTCCCGTGGTCGATGTGCGCGATGATGGAGAAATTGCGGGTGTTGGCGATGGACATTCGAAAGGGGCTGGCGGGAGGGGGCGCGTATCTAGGCGAGAGCCGTCGGGAATGCAATGCAGGATGCACTGGGGCCGTTTAGGCTGGCTCCGGCATGAAACGCGAAAAACTCACGGAACCTCAAATCGACGTCGAAATGGCCTCACTGTCCGTTTTCGGCGGCTGGCGGCTCGAAAACGGCCTTTTGGTCAAAGAGTTCCGCTTTGCCAGTTACCTCGATGGCGTGCGTTTTGCCACTCGTGTGGCCGAGGCGGCGGAAAGCATGGATCACCACCCCGATCTGACGATTTCCTGGCGGCGGGTGCTCTTCCGGGTGACGACCCACAGCGCCCAGGGCCTCACGGAGCTGGATTTTGAGTTGGCAAGGCGGGCGGAGGATCAATCCGCGAGATAATCCCGCATGTCGTAGAGCTTTGGGTCGCGGACGGGCTCTTGGCGAGCGGCTTTGACGCGGCTGAGCATCTGCGAAAAGAGCGCATCGCCCGCTCCACCCTCATCGAGACCGCCGAACTGCTCCTCCAGCTTTTCCGGGTCTTCGCCCGCTTCGAGGCGGCGGACCATCTCGCGAAGCTCCGGCGGCGCTTTGTCGCCCATGACCGAGGTCATTTTCCGCATGAAATGGCCGAGTTGCTTGGGATCGGGGTTGTTCTCGTCGAGGCCGCTCATATCCCGCTCCATCTCCGCCATGAAGGCATCCATTTTGGACTCGTCGAGACCGTCGAAGGGATCATCGGCGGATTCCTCCTTCGCCTTGCCGATGACGGCGAAGCGTGAAACTCGCCGTTCCATGCGCCAATCGGGGCCGTCGGGGCATTTCGGCAGCTTGTCCTTCATTGCCAGCGAGCGGGCGAGGAAGGAATAGAGCTTGTTGTTATCCGGGCAGTAGAACTCGTAGATCGGCATGGCGGGTGATTGGAGTGGAAATTTCAAGCTGCCTTCTCAGGGGCCATTCGTCGGATGAAAAACACGACCGCCAGGCCGGTGAGCACGCCTAGGGCCATGCTCGGCGGGATGTCGGAGGGCCAGTGAGCACCGCAGTAGATGCGGGACCAAGCCACGGCGGCGGCAAGAAGGTAGATGCCCAGGCCGATGCGCCGGTAAAAGCAGGCCACGACGGTGGCCACCGCGAACATGTTCACCGTGTGGCTGGAAGGGAAGGACTTGCCGCGCAGCTCGCCACGCGGGTGGCTGATTTCCTTCGTGGGAGTTGCAAAAAGTCGCATCACGGCGGGGCTGACCGGAGCCAGATCACGCACGATGACGCCTTCGATGGCATCGCGAGGCCGCACGCGGCCGACGAGTTTTTTGAGGGTGTTCGAGACCAAGGCATCGCCGATGCCGATGGCGAGCGCCGCGCAGAGAAACATGATCCGCGCCTTTCGCCCGCCGCGCATCACGAGCACGAGGGCCATGAGGACGAGCGGCGGCATCCAGGCCTCGATGGCGGAGATGGCGGGCATGGCGTAATCCAACCAGCCAGCGGACCACGTTTGATTGATGAGGCGGAGCAATTCCAGGTCCCAGGAGTGAATCATGAAGGGCGGATGGCTTTCCAGGTTTTCAGTTTCACGCCGCGAAACACGCCAAACTGCCGTGTCTCAGCACCGAGCGGGATGGAGATGGTGCCGAGCGGCTCCACGCGTTCAAAGCACTGCGCAAAGTCTGGCAGCAGCACCATGCTTTCATCGGCACCGGGCACGAGGATCATCGCATCCTGGCCGATCCGCTCCTCCGGGCCGGGCCAGATTTCATACTGAGACTGAGGGAAGGCAGTCGGCTCCCAGCGATACATTCGGGGATGGCTGGGCATGTAAAAAGCCATCCAGGCCGCGTGGTAACGATGGCCCAAAGCCATGACGAAGGTGTTTTCACGCTCTGGCATCTTTTGCAGCCATGTGTCCGCTGCGAGGCCAGCTTCACGCCAGCCGCGAAGTCCGCCCAGTTTCTTGATCGACTTCAGGTCCGTGAGCATGAACACGATCACCGCGAGGTGAATCACCACCGCCAAACCGCCGGCGATGTGCAGCGACCAGCGCCGCCAGGTCTCGCGACCGCTTTCCAGCAGCCAAGCCGCGGCAAGGATGATCGCAGGCACGAAAAAGGCGGCGGGCCAGTTCGGATTGATGCGCTGGCGCAGGGCGAGCAGGGCAAAACAGGCCAGCGCTGGTCCTGCGCACAGCCAAAGGTAACGCTGCGGCCTGGAAAGCCCGCGCAGCCCACGAAAGGCCTGCCAAAGCGCCGCCATCATCGCCACGAAAAGCACGGGCGTATAAACCAGCGCTTGAAGGCCGACGTTTTCCGCCGTGCGGCCCAGCCACTTGCTGAAAGTCGGCGTCGAGGACGAGTCGAAGTGGTGCTTCGTATGCTCCAGCGTGATCCAGCCATGCTGCTCGTTCCACCACAGCACCGGGAGGATGAAGAGCAGGCCGAGCACCGCAGCCGTCCAAAAGCCCGCCCGTTTGAGCAAACCACGGTCTTCCGGTGAAACGGCCGCAAAAGCGATCATGAGCAGGGGGAAGACGAGCATCATCTGCTTGCTCAGGCAGCCAAAACCGATCACCAAGCCCAGCAGCAGCCAGCGCCCAAATTTCTCCGGTGCCTCCGCCGCCCGCCAGAAGAGCCACAGCGCCGCCGTCCAGGCCAGAAGCAGCGGAGCATCAATCGTCAGCAGCAGGCAGAGACCGGCGTTTCCCGGTGTGAGCACCATCAAAAGCGCCGCGAGGGCCGCTACACGCTCGCCGTGGAGGTCACGGGCCAGCCGCCAGGTGATGAGCAGCGTCACGAGGCCCAGCAGCAGAGCCGCCAGACGGATGCCCCATTCGGCATTGCTGGTGAGCCAGCCGATCACGCCCATCATCCAGCCGATCATCGGCGGCTTGGAGTAGTAGCCCCAGTCCGGTCGGCGGCCCCAGTCCCAATAATACGCTTCGTCACCCGCGAGGTCGGCTCCATGGACCACCGCCAGTAGCATCACCAGCCGCACGAGCACGATGCCGCCCAGCCAAAGCCACAGGCGCTTTCCGCGCAGGTTGTCCAAAAGCGAATCCCAAGTCATCCGCCTTCCTAAACAGGCCTGCGGGCTTTGTTTCAAGCCCGGCGTGAAAGCAAACGCGTCGCGAAGCCGATTCGCGGCTGGCGATGGAGGCGGAACGCCCTACCATGCCCGGCATGCACTCGATTCTCGTCGTTTTATGTACCTTTCCAGATGTCGAAAAAGCCCGCAAAGTCGGCACGGCTCTTGTGGAGGCCCAGCTCGCGGCTTGTGTGAATCTGCTGCCGGGCATCGAATCGATCTACCGGTGGCAAGGCGTGGTGGAGAGGGCAGGGGAGGTGCTGGCGGTGTTCAAGACGACGGCGGAAGCGTGGTCGGCGTTTGAGGCGAGGCTGAAGGAGCTTCATCCTTACGACGTGCCGGAAATCGTGGCGCTGCGGCCGGAGCAGGTGGCGGAGAGTTATGCACGCTGGGTGATGGCGGAGACGAAGGCCTGAATTGAAAATCCGGTCACGAGACGTTATGACTACCTCCATGCCCACCTCGGTCCTGCCTGATAACCCTTTCCCAGGAATGAATCCCTATCTCGAGCACTCGTGGGGAGATGTTCACGCCTCTCTGATCGTCGAGATGAAAAACTTGCTGAACCAGAAGCTACCTCTCGACATGACGGTTCGTGCTGAAGAAGGAGTGACCTTGGAGAGTGACGATGAATGGAATGACGGCTCCCCCAGCCGTTACCGCGTCGATCTTGGCATTTCCGAGGAGTGGAAGCAGGGCTTGCCGCCGGTCTGGCGACCTGATGGTGAGAAGGAAGCGGTGCTGGCGGAGCCGCTGGTGATCGAGAGAGTGGATGAGCCAGAGACGCAGCGGTGGCTGGAGATTCGCGAGTCCGGCGGTCGGCTGGTGACGATTATCGAGGTACTCAGCCCGACGAACAAAGGTTCGAAGCATGATGCCTATCGGGAGCGTCGTCGGCGCTTTCAAAGCTCCGGCGTCAATGTGGTGGAGATCGATCTACTGCGAGCCGGCGGCCATGCCGTGGCGGCGCAGGACGACGCCTGCCGCTGGAAGGATGGCACGGTGCCCGATTACCTCGTCTGCGTGTGGCGGGCGGTGCGGCCGAATAAATTCGAGGTGTATCGCTGGAGGCTGCGGGAGAGGCTGCCGTGCTTCCGCGTGCCGCTGCGGCCTGCGGACCCGGATGTGGCGCTCGATTTGCAGCCGCTGATCGATACGATTCACCGCACGGGCCGCTACTACCTGCTCGACTATGCGAAATCACTCACGCCAGAGCTTTCTGCTGAAGATAAGACTTGGGTGGCGGACCGTTTGAGCGCAGCGGGGCTGAGGAGTGAGCCAACGGCGGAAACCCGCCCTTGAAGATGCGGGGGCGTGGGGAATAATCGGCGCGTCGTTTTTTCCCACTCTCCTCCTTTCATCGTCACCCATGCCGGACCCGAGCCAATTCAGGCACTATCAGATCGTCCAGGACGCCGACGGCAACAACGTCGAGCTGGTGCGCAATGCGGAGCAGGTGGCGGTGCTGGCTTTTGACACGCAGCGGATTGAGTACGTCCACTGTCATGTGCTGCTGGAGCCGCTGGCGAATCGCGGTGCCTTCGAAGATAACTGCCGCAAAGTTCAGCGTGCTGGCCACCTCGCCATGGCGCGGATGATTGAGTATGGCGAGGACGAGGGAAACCCTTTCTACATCACCTCGAATATCGACGGTGAAACGCTGCGCACCTACCTCATGCGTCTTTCAAGCATGCCATGCTGGCTCGCCGTGATGCTGGCCTGCCGCTCGCTGGAGACGGCGGTGGCGGTGGTGGAGCGTGGGGATTTTCTCAACGATCAACCGTTGGATCATTTCCGTGTCGTGCAGACTGGCCCCCAGACGGTGCAGGTGCTGGCGGCAGATTTTCGCGTGCTGGAGAATGGCAGCACGAAGAAGCGAGCCCTCAAAAGCGGCTTTGAGAAGCAGGCGAAGTTTTTGAAGACCTTCCTCGTCGAGCAGGCTGGTGGGAATGTGACGCTGCCAGACCATCCGGTGCCCGCGCCGGAGTTCATGGAACTGCTCGGCGCCTGCCTTTCCAATGCCGGCCCCGGCGTGACCGTGGCGATGCAGGACCTCAAAAACCAGCTCTTGAAGCTCTCGCCCGAGCATCTCTCTGGAGAAATCCCCACGGCGCAAAAGCCGCGTGCGCTGCTGGCCCCTTTGTTAGCGACCTATCAGGATGTGGCTCGCGGCGTGGTGAATCTCGTGCGCTTCCAAAGCCAGCGTCCTGACATGACGAATCCTTACAGCATGCGCGGTACGCTCACCAAAGCAGGCCGCACCGTGCTCATCGAGCAGGTGCCACCAGCTCGTGTGTCTTGCCCGCAGGTGCTTTCTGCGGATCAGGCGGCGCTCAAGGTGACGAAGAAGCGGGAAAACACCGCGCTCATCACCCTGGCGCTCGTGAACGAGGCAGAGGGCATCACCTGCTTGGCCGAGGAAGTGCCGGAGGGCATCAGCTTGGCGGATTTGCTCAAAGAACGTCGCTCGCTGGAGACGCAAGAGGCTTACCTCGTGCTCGCCGGGCTCGATACAGCGCTCACGCAGCTCGACGCTTCCAACCTCAATCTCGGCAAACTCCGCTTAGAGGACATTTTCCTTCTCACCGGCCTCCCCCGTGAAGACGCCCGCTGTGCGAAGCTGCTCGTCTCGAAGCTCAACGAATGGCCCGCCTTCAATCTGGTGGTGCGTGCGCATCCCATGCTGGCCTCGATGGTCGGACGCGGCACGGATCCTGCCACGCTACTTCCGCAGGTGGTGAATCAATCGGACACTCACTGGCATGGGGCCTGGCTGGCGGCACTCACGAAGCTGCTCATCGGTCTCGAATCCCCCATCGGCGTGCAGGCGGAGCCTTCCGGCACCTCACGCGAGCGTGAAACCGTCGCCCGCTTGCTCGATGAAGAGATTTCAAAGGTCTTCGATGGCAAGCCCGGCACGCGCGGTGATTTCCTCGCCCGCTACGCTCGTGTGATTCAGCATCATGATTTGGTGAAGCCATCCACCGAGCCGTCCGTCCCAGCGGACATGGATCGCATTCAGCCCAAACCTCGCGGCAAAACCATTTCACCTTCCAAAAGCGCCACCCGGAGCGTTTCCGCGCCACTCAATCGGGATGCCGCACCGCCCGTTGCCGGTGCCTTGACGAGCGGCAGCATCGTCGCCTCACCGGAGACGAATTCGATCGGCTTTGCCGAGCTGCTGTTCCGCAGTGGCGGGGGCGAGCCCGCGCCGCCGGATTCACCGGACTGGGCCAAAGCAGCCGCTGGAGCACCTCCGACGCTGCCGGAGCATTTGCTGCCTGCTGATGACGTGCCGCAATGGCTGAAAACGGCGGTCTTCATTGGTGGCTCGATGATCCTCGGTGCTTTTTGCGCTCACCTTTCCGGCAAGGCTCTCTGGCTCAAAAAACAAGCCGAGATCAAAAACGCCCCCGCAGCCATCGCCGTGCCCAAACAGGCTCCCGCTCCGCCCAAAGCCCTTCCCGTGCCCGATGACGTGCCGCTCACGCCACCGGCTGAAACGCCCTCCAAAGGCCCCGGCATGTCTCTTTCCCTCCCGGCAGGAGCCTCTGGCCTCCGCGATCAGCTCAGCCGGGAGCCGGCGAAGTAGCGCATGACACCGCTGGCGCATTTTGAGCATCTGCTGGCCCGCCCGGAGCCGCTGCTGGCACTGGCGCCGATGCAGGATGTCACGGACCGTGCTTTCTGGGAGCTCATCAGCCGCTACGGCGGTGCCGATGTGTATTACACCGAGTACTTCCGCGTCCATCCCGACTCCCATTTGGAAAAGTGGATCCTCGAATCCATCACCGAAAATCCCACCGGCCGCCCCGTCGTGGCGCAGATGATCGGCAATGACATTCCCTCGCTCGTCCGTGGTGCCAAAGAACTCCAACAGCATGCCGTGGCTGCCATTGATCTGAATCTCGGCTGCCCTGCGCCCATCGTGTATCGCAAATGCGCGGGCGGTGGCCTGCTACGGGATGTGCCGCGCATCGAAGGCATTCTCGGGGCTTTGCGGGAGGCCGTGGAGGTGAAGTTCACGGTGAAGACCCGCCTCGGTTTCGATGATACGGAGACCATTGACGCCTTGGTGCCCCTGTTTGCCAAACACGGCGTCGATCTTGTGACCATTCACGGTCGCACCGTCACGCAGATGTATCGAGAAGGCGTGCGCTACGATTTGATCGGCACAGCCCGCGAGAGACTACCGTGCCCGGTGCTTGCCAATGGAAACATCGGCTCTCATCAGGATGCGGAGGCTGTCACGAGACAGACGGGCGTTCGTGGTCTCATGCTCGGACGCGGGGCCATTCGCAATCCCTGGCTCTTTGAGCAAATCCGCCAGCACGGACGTGGCGAGGAGGTCCATCAGCCTTCGCCTGAGCAGCGGCTGGCCTATGTGGAGGAGCTTTACGAATGCGTCACCGTCCCAGCCACGCGTGAAATCGATCAGGTGAACCGTGTGAAGAAGCATCTCAGCTTCTTCGGCCCCGGTTTGAGAGACGCGGAGACCTTTCTCCATGACATGCGCCGCTGCACCACCCGCGCTGCGCTGCGCGAGGTGTGCGAGCGATGCTTCTAAAGCTCTCTTCTTGACCTTGTGCTTGTGCTTGACCACTTGGCCGCCCGCATGAAGCCCAACCACGCTCTCCTCGCCCTGCTTTTCGCCGTCACCGCCCTCGCGGACGGTCCCAAGGACAATGCCGCCGAAAATGTGCGCCCTGTTCCGCCTCCCGGCGTGGCGGTTCCAGAAGCGGACAAGGCACGCCTCACCGAGGGCCTCAGCAAGCTCCGTGCCGCCATCGACGAGGCAGCCAAGGCGCAGGCGAAAAACCCCATGCTCGCTGATTTGCTCCCCGATGTGGAGATTTATCACAAGGCCGTCGATTGGGCGCTGCGCTACAACGAGGTCCATAAACTGCCCGAGGTAAAATCCGCCGATGAAGCGCTCGCGGAAGGTTTGAAGCGTGCCGCCGCTCTCAAAGAAGGGAAATCGCCGTGGACCCAGCAGAAGGGCCTCGTCGTGCGTGCCTATCGCTCGAAGATTGACGGCAGCGTGCAGCCTTATGGCCTGGTGATTCCCGAGTCGTATGTCGGTGCTCCGGTTCGCACGGACATCTGGTGCCACGGTCGCGGTGAGACACTCAGCGAGCTGGCCTTCATCGACCAGCGCGGCAAGCAGGTGGGCAACATTCAGCCGAAAAGCACCATCGTGCTGCATCCCTATGGCCGTTACTGCTGCGCGAACAAGTTCGCCGGCGAAGTGGATCTCCTCGAAGCGCTGGAGCACGCGAAGAAATTCTACGCGATCGACGAGGATCGCATCGTGATGCGCGGCTTCAGCATGGGCGGCGCGGCGGCGTGGCAGTTCGCGGTGCATTACGCGGACAAATGGTGCGCGGCGAATCCTGGCGCGGGCTTTGCCGAGACGGCGGAATTTCTTGGCGGCTTCCAAAGCGAGGACGTCACCAACGCCTCGTGGTTTCAGAAGAAGCTCTGGCATTGGTATGATGCCACGGACAATGCGCTGAACCTCGAAATGTGCCCCACCGTGGCCTACAGCGGTGAAATCGATAAGCAGAAACAGGCCGCCGATGTCATGGAGCGGGCGCTACGCGGTGAGCAGGTCGATCTGATGCACATCATCGGCCCGCAGACCGGACACAAGATCCATCCTGAATCGCTCATCGAGATCGAGAAGCGCCTCGTGGATATTTGCGCCCTCGGTCGTGATCGCAATCCGCAGGACGTGCATCTTTCCACCTGGCATCTGCGCTACAACCGCATGCACTGGGTTGTGGTCGATGCCTTGGAGGAGCACTGGGTGCGTGGCCGCATCCATGTCCGTGTGGTCAGTCCCACGGAGGTGGCCGTGCGTCTGCAAAACATCTCCGCCTTCAGCCTCGATATGCCTGCCGGGCACTCCAAGCTCTGGCCGCTGGATAAAGTCACTGTCACCGTCGAAGGACAGGCAATGAGCGTCTCTCGTCCGAAGTCCGATCGTTCCTGGCGCGTGCATTTCCGCCTCGTGGGTGGCCGCTGGAAGCAGGCGCTCAGCCCGGAACTCGAAGATCAGGGCAAGCTCCTCAAAAAGCACGGCCTCAGCGGCCCCATCGACGATGCTTTCATGGACAAATTCCTCTTCGTGAAGCCCACCCAGGCCGCGTGGAATGAAAAAGTCGATGCCTGGAGCAAGGCCGAACTCGAACGAGCTCAGTTTGAATGGCGTCGCCAGTTCCGTGGTGATGCCCCGGTGAAGGACGACACCGCCATTAGCGAGGCCGATTTCGCCGCAAACAACCTCGTCCTGTGGGGCGATCCTTCCAGCAATGCCGTTCTCGCCAAGATCGCCGACAAACTGCCCATCCAGTGGTCTCAAGGCAAACTCACCGTCAACGGCAAGGACTACGACGCCACCAGCCACGCCCCGGTTCTGATCTTCCCGAACCCGCTGAACCCCGCGAAGTATGTCGTGCTCAACAGCAGCTTCACCTACCGCGAATACGATTACCTCAACAACGCTCGCCAGATCCCCAAATTGCCCGATTGGGCCGTGATCGACCTCAGCAAGCCCAAGACCTCCCAAGCCCCCGGCGGCATCACCGATGCCGGTTTCTTCGGCGAGAAATGGGAATGGAAGGCGGCACCGACGAAGTAAGAGGTAAGAGCCAAATCTTAATCGTTTCTGATGCCATGCCGACCGATGTCCGAGATGCAGAAGAACTGAGACCAGGAGACTATTACGAGGATTGTGCTTACCACCCATGTTTGTGTATCAATACTAGCAGGGGGATGGTCGAAGGCATTTCTCTTGTCGATGGTTCTTTTCCCCGGAATTGCGGGGTTCCCCAATGTGGGGTTCGCCGATTAACGGTTGAAGAGGCGATCACTTGGAAGTTTTACGGCCCGCCTGACATTCCCAGTGAGATCGAGATGACTGAAGAGTCGAAGTATTGGCTCAAGCATAACCAGTCTGAGATAATGGAATGGCCTCGCCCTGAGACGCACGCTGCCCCCCAAACCGACTAAAGGAATCGTTCACTTTCCCAACGAGGACGAGTTCGAGTAGGAGGACGAGGACGAAGTGCTCTCGCTCGCTTGCTCTCTTCCATCCTCTCTCTTCTATCTTCTATTTTGTCCTCTCATGCGCCTCAACCACGACATCCATCTCGGCTACTGCACCAACATCCATCGCGGCGAATCGTGGGAGGAAACGTGGCGTGGGCTCAAGGAACACACGCTCCGTGTCAAAGACCGCGTCAGCGGCGGCAAGCCCTACGGCATTGGCCTGCGTCTCAGCGCCCAGGCGGCGAACGAACTCAATCAACCGGGCAAGATCGATGAATTTCGCCGCTGGCTCGATGCCAACGGCTGCTACGTCTTCACCATCAACGGCTTTCCCTACGGCTCCTTCCACGGCACGCGGGTGAAGGAGCAGGTCTTCAAGCCGGATTGGTCCACAAAAGAGCGGCTCGATTACACGAACCTGCTCTTTGACCTTCTCGCGAAGCTGCTCCCCGAAGGCGTGAGCGGCAGCGTGAGCTCCCTTCCAGGCTCGCACAAGACCTTCCTGGTCGGCTCTGACGAGTTATCGGCCATTTTCACGAATTTGCGCCTCTGCCGCGAGCACATCGAAAAGGTCGCTGAAGCCAGCGGACATGATTTGCACCTTGGTTTGGAGCCGGAACCGCTTGGCCTCTTCGAGACGAGTGGCGAGACGCTGAAGTTCTTCGGCCTCTATTTTGATCGAAACCCACAGGATCGCGATTTCTTCAAGTTCATCGGCCTGAACTACGACACCTGCCATCTCGCCATCGAGTTCGAAGAAGCCGCCGAGGCCCTCAATCGCATCACCGGCGCGGGCATCCGCCTCAGCAAGCTGCACTTCAGCTCGGCCTTGAAGCTTCAGCCCACCGCCGAGAACATCGCCCGCCTCCGCAGCTACGACGAGCCGGTCTATTTTCATCAGGTGATCGCCAGTTACGGCCCGGACGAACCGCTGCGCCGCTTCAAAGACCTCCCGGATGCCCTCGCCTTTGCCGAGACCAATCCGAGCGCTCTCGGCCGCGAGTGGCGCGTGCATTTCCACATCCCCATCCATGCCCAGCCCGCCGATGGCTTCGATAGCACCCGCGATCATCTCGACGGTGCCATGCAGTGGCTGGCAAAAAATCCGACGAAGTGTCAGCACATCGAAATGGAGACTTACACCTGGGAAGTCCTCCCGCAGGACATGCGCAGCGGCGATGTCGTCGATCAGCTCGTCAAAGAATACGATTGGACCCTGGCGGCCATGCGTGGCTGTGGGCTGGCGTGAGTGGGATGAGCATGCTCACCGCAGGCTGACTTTTTTCGACCCCTTCGAGATGCTCTCGGTGATGTGGCAGGGCAGCTTGGCGGTCTTGATGGCGGGGGTGATCTCGGCGTTCAGGGCGAGCACCTCGATTTCATGCCCGCCGGGCTCCAGGCCAGCCACCACGGCTTCGCGTTCTTTGGTGGCGGCGGACCACTTGCCGCCGTCCACACGCCAGACATGCCATTCGGCTTTTCCCAGCCGTAGCTTGGCCGTGTCGCCGCTCACCTGATCGAGCTTTGCCTCGCTCACCGGCACGGGATGGCGCGGACGCACGTGAAGGTAGTCCTGTTCATCATCCGCACTGAGGGCGATGCGCAGGAAGGCGTGGCCGGAGTCGGTGACATGGGCCTCGTAGATTTGGCAACTATCGCCGTGGAGTGGGTCATCCTTGCTGCCATGCTCCATGAAGATGGCGGCAGCCCCATGAAAGCATTTCCACAACCTCATGTCATAGTCTCTCATCCAGCACACGCCGTGCCGGTCGTAGGCGGTGCAGGTGACCCGGTGTGGCTCCACCGGGCACCCCTCGGGCGGAGTGGGAGACTTGGTGTTGTTGATCGTGTTGTTTTCGATGTCGCTCACCCCGGCCTCTTGCCATCGTTTTCCGTCGATGAGCTGATGATCTGTGAATTCGAGGGGGATGGTCAACAGGCCGCTGGAGTCAAAGAACGGGGCACCAGTGGCTCTCGCTCCCTCACCGCCGATCTGAGGTGGCTGCCAGCTCTGCCACTGGCCGCCATCGAAGAAGTGCAGCCCGCCATCCATGCGCATGAAGGCGATTTGCTTGGGCCTGGAGACCGCCGCGAAAGGGGCGTAGCCGGGCCAATCATGGAGGAGCAGCTTTGATCCCGCACGCAGGCGTGACTCCAGCGCTTTCTTCGGGTCTGGGAAGACCTCCCACTGGCCGCTCGGCAGGTCGAGCACGGCGGCGGGACCGTCTTGCTTCGGCCACAGCCATGCCTGGCCGGTGCCATCGGCCGCCAGCAGGTGCGTGCGCATCGCCAGCACGCTTTCCGGCACCTCCAGCGGCTGCCGGTTTCCCTCCTGATCCCAGCGGCAAAAGAGGCCATTCGGCGAGCGACCGATCACAAGGCCAGCGCCATCATCGACCAAATAGGAACCCGTCTTCATCCGCTCGATGCGTGCGATGGCGGGTTTGCCCTCCGTCTCCTTCTTCTCGGGGTTCAGCGGCTTGAGCACGGCCTCTCCATTCTGGAAGAGGACCAGCATGTTCTTGGCATCCGCCTTCTGCAGGCCCACCACCTGCCGTGCGCCCATCACGAGCGGCTTCTGGGTGGAATCGGAGGGAAAAAACAGCGCTCCGTCCTGCGAGCCGCACCAGAAACCCTCCTCGGTCTCCAGCACCGGCCTGTCCCACCAGCCAAACAGCGGCTCGGTGTCCAGCTTCGGCGTTCGGCGATGCATTTTTAGGTTGTTTTGCTCGGCGGTGGACATGGCCACCAGCACCGTCCCGCGTTCCTCAGGATCGAAGTATCGCTTGGTATTCACCATGAGCTGGCTGTTGATGCCCGTGGATGGGGTGAACTCCACGAGGTCGGGCTTTGGAGTGCCCACCATGTTCCAGGTGCCGCCCGCTTTGAAGAATTGCTCGATGTAGTTGAGGTCCTCGTGACCGCTGAACCCGGTTTGCTTAGCCAGCCCTTCGACGTAGTCCATCACCAGCAGCCCAGCCACGGCGATGGTCAGTTTTCCGTCCCGCGGTGTCACCACCGAGATGGCGCGGTATTTGTCCGGCATCTTCAGATCGACCAGATTCAGCGCCGTGCCCGTCATCTTCACCAGCCCGCGAAGTCTCCAGAGGTGGACAGGCTCCCGCAGGGCGGGATTCCAAAGCCAGAGCGCCCCCGCATGCTCCACCGCATGGACCTTCGCATGCACGGTGCTGCTCGTGCCGTCCGAGCGGGCCTCCGGCGGCACCCACAGGCTCTCCGGCAGGAGCGTCGTCTGGCTGTCGGCACGGCCTTTGTGGAGGCGCAGCACCTCGCGGCCCTCGTGCGTGATGAGCAGCCCGCCATCCTCCAGCGGCAAAAGGATCGGGCGGCTCAGGTCCACCGCGAGCGTCACCGGCGGAACGTCCTCTTTGGCCGCATGCCAGGTCACATGGAAGAGCTTCTTGGCGCTGCGGTCCTGCCACAGGCAGGCGATCGAGCCGTCCTTCAACCGCGTGAGGGCCTTCGGCTCCACGCGATCGGGCTTGGCAAACCCCTGAGGTATCACCGACCTCCAGCGCCCCTTTTCCAGCACCTGAAGCTCAGCGCCCCATCGCGTCAGATAAGCCCAGATTCTGCCCTCTCCGTCCGACACGATGTCCGCGATGCCCTTGCGCACTTCTTGGGTCGTAAACACCGCCTCGGGATCGCCGGGCTTGGGAGACGCCATTTCGGCCGTCGCCGAGGAGCAAAGGCATGCCAAGAGCAGCAGAGCGGGAAGGTTGATTTGCATGGTAATTATAAAAATAATGTAAAATTGACCAAATCGCAAGTGGGCCGCTCGAAATCACGCCTCGGGCGTTTACTCTTGGAGTGAAGCTTCTTTTGGCCCTCAAAGACCCCTGTCTTCCACCCCAATTCGAGGGGAAGGTCCAATGCTTGCTGGCCCTTGTGTGGGGGACGAAGGTGTCGTCAGAGGCGAGTAGGTAAGGCCTTTTTGTCTATAAGTGGCAGTATTGTATTGAAAAAGAGGGTTGGTTGACATTTATTCGATTAGTAAATGACAAATGCACCCTCCTCCCCATGGAACCCTTCGCCCTCCATTTAACCACGGTCCGTGAGCGTCTCGGCAAGAGCCAAAAAGAGGTGGCTACGCGTCTCGGCGTGTCGCCGTCCCTGGTTTCCAAGTGGGAAAAAGGGGAGCGCAAACCCGACACCGTGCAGTTTTGGGAGCTGAGCCGGGTGTTCGGCGTGAGTCCCTTTTACCTTCAGAATGCCAAGCGGGTGGTGAGCTTTCAGCCGCGCGGCCAGGCAGCTCGCGGAGCAGACGACAAAACATGCTTTGGTGAGGCGCTGAATGACGCGGCTCAGCAGATGCACCACCTTTACGAGGTCTGGGAACGGGCGGGAAAGGTGCCCGCCCGCTTCCCCTTGGTCCTCGAATACAGTGAGGAGGGGCTGGCGAGCCAGGCCCGGATGGTGCGGGACTGCCTGCGATTGAATGACAAGGTGACGTATGGCGAACTGCGGGAGGCGCTGGCCGAGCAGAACGTGCAGGTCTTTGAGTGGAAGCTCCCGCCCAAAATCTCCGGCCTTTCCCATCAGGCGGATTTCAGCGTGATCTTCATCAACAAGGACATGCCGGAACGGGTGAAGCTCTTCACCCTCTGCCACGAAATGGCGCACCTGCTTTTCCATCTGCGGGGAGAGGAGGACTCGGCCGTGTCCGTGATGGCGACGCGCAGTGATCCTCACGAGAAAGAGGCCAACCGCTTCGCCGCCGAGCTGTTGATGCCTGCGGGACGTATTCAGGCCCTCGTGAGTGCCGACCGTGAGTCTCTGAAGACGAAAACCGGCTTCCTAGCGGCGGTGGAGGCGTTCGGTGTTTCTTATGAAGCCATGTTTTACCGGCTGAGCCAGTCTCCCTGGCAGGTACTCTCCTATCCGGAAAAGGACCGATTCTTCCAAAAAGCCTCACGGACCGAAATCGAGCCTCCCGGCGCACGGGTGACGGAGGTGCGGGAACAGCTTCCTCCGCTGCTGCTGCGTCTGGCAGCCCAGCTCTGGCTCGACGGGAATGCAACGATGGGCAAGGTGGCCGAATGGTGCTCGGCAGCCCGCTCCAAGATGGATCTGCATCTTGTCTCTCTGACCGAGGATAGCGACACGCTGCAGGATGCTGTGGTGCTGGGGCTGGCTGAGGAGAATGGATGATCGAATGAAGCAGGAAACGCCACTGGTCTGTGATGCCTCCGTCGTCCTGAATCTGGGACTGCGTGGAGGGCTGACCTCTCTTGTGATGAAAATCAAAGCCACGAGGTCCCTGGTGGTGACTGCGGAGGTCGAGTCTGAACTCCAGGGGGACGATCCCGACTTTTACGGCAGGTTTCTGTCTGACCATTTTCAGATGGTCTGTGAACCGCTGTCCTGCCTGCCCAAGGTCGAACAAGCGAGCCTGCCAGACGGACTGGATGCAGGGGAGATGTCCGTTTTGGCCCTCTGCCTGGAAAGGCAATGGATCCCGACGATCGATGAACGCCTGGGGCGCCAAGTGGCCCGAGTGCTGGGAATGACACCTGTCGGCACGCTGGGACTGCTGCAAATGGCCTGTTCACAGAACTGGATGAACGCCGATCAGTGTCTTGATGCCATTCAAAGGATGCGAGCCAACGGTTTTTACTGCCCGAAGGTTCTGGTAAATGATGATTTCGCCGAGTACATGGCCCGCTTGCAGTAATCGTTTCCGTCATGCCTTGCAGATCCCAAGCCGGGGCAGTTTTCTCGGCCTCAGTACCCCTCGGTCGCTTCGCTGAAATTCCAGGGGGCTTGGTAGGCACCGGTGCGTTCCTTTTCGAGCTGGCGGACGAGGTCGTTGAGCAGGGCGGAGGCCCCGAAGCGGTAGCGGCGATTCGTCAGCCATTCGTCGCCGAGGGTTTCTTTGACGGCGATGAGGAAATGCAGCGCTTGCTTGGCGGTGCGGATGCCACCGGCGGGTTTCATGGCAATCGGCACGCCCGTGGCCAGAAAGTGATCGCGAATGGCCTCCAGCATGACCTGATTGTTGCCCAGGGTGGCATTGGAGGAGGTCTTGCCGGTGCTCGTCTTGATGAAATCATTCGGGCGGATCACTCGCATGGCGAGGAAGCTGGCGGCGCGGATGTTGTCGTAGCTTTCGAGCTCGCTGACTTCGAGGATGACCTTCAGCGTGGCCTTGCCGCAGGCTTCCACCACGGACGCGATCTCGTCCTGCATGCGGCCAAACTCACCCGACAGAAAGGCCCCGCGATTGATCACCATGTCGATCTCGTCCGCCCCATCATTTACGGCCGCCGACACCTCAGCGAGACGCGTTTTGAGCGGTGCCTGACCACTCGGGAAGGCGGTGGCGACGCTCGCCACCTTCACACTGGTGCCGGCGACATGCTTTTTGGCATGCTTCACCATCGCCGGATACACGCACACGGCCGCCGTCGAAGGAATGTCGCCCTCGTCATGCGGCGTCAGCGCCTTCTGACAAAGCGAAGCGACCTTTCCAGGCGTGTCCTTGCCCTCCAGGGTGGTCAAATCGACCATCGAAACGGCCAGCCGCAGGCCGAAGACCTTCGACTGCTTCTTGAGGCTGCGCGTGCCATACTTCGCCACACGTTCCTCGATGCCGACATGATCGACGGTGCCGATTTCATCGAACAAACGGCGGAGGCTGGCGGGCGCTTTGGCGGCGGACATGCCGCGTATGAAGTCACGGAGCGCCCGGAACACAATCGCGAACTTCTGCGTGACACCCGCCACGCCCGTTGTGCATGGTGGAGGCATGTCCTGGCCTGTCCATCCCGCCCGCATCATTCGCGGCCATCGAGTCGCCTCCGGTTTGAATGGCGATCCGCGTTTCCCCGGCGGCACCGTGGCGATGCAGCTGCCCCACTTTGCCTGTCTCGGCCTCGATTTGAGCGCCTATCATCGAGGCACGCTGAATCTGGACATCAGCCCTCTGACCTACCGCCCGCTGACGCCACGCCACACCTTTGAGCGGCTGCAATGGCATCCGGTGGAGCCCGCGGAGACGTTTTCGTTTTTTGATGCCCGACTCCTTCACGCGGGCCAAACCCACGAGGTGCTCATCTATTTCCCGCATCCCGAGACGAAGCCCGAGCACTTCCAAGCTCCCACCACCCTTGAAATCCTCGCCCCATGGATCGACGGCCTCAGCTACGAAACCATCATCCAGCTCGCCATCGACCCCGAGCAGATGATCCTCACCTTGTCGGCAGCTTCTCCGTGAGCGGAATCTCCCGCCGCAACGCTCGGCCAATCTGCCCGGTGAGCCACAGATAATGGTCAGAGGGTAACGACTCTTCCGTTACAAATCCCAAGGTTCCTTCCGGCACTTTCGAGGCCGTTTTGAAGATCGCCGTGCCTTCATCCATCTCGTCAAACATCGCCACATAGAGCATCGACGCCCCGCCTCGGATGCGCTCGCGGGCCTGTTGCCAGAGAAACTCACCACCTAACCGCGGCACCTGATTCTGCTTGGCCTCTTTGCCACGCATCTTCATCAGATTGGCCCAGCTAAAGCCTGGAAATGTAACGGGAAGATAACTCTTGCTGCGTTCCGAACACCAAGCCTCATCCGCCGCCTGCACGCTGCCGATCATCCGCGCTGCCGACGTGACGTCATGGTAACGCCCCACACTCCACGGGCTGATCACATCGGCTTTCGAGAGCACCTCGTGCAGCTTCGGATCGTTCACCGCATCGCGGTCCAGCGTGCGCCAACCCCAGGGCACCCCGGCCATCACGGCCAGTTTTCCGAACTCCGGGTTATCATGCAGGAAACGTAACAAGCCATGGCTTTCCTCTAACGTGTAGTCCCGATCGTCGCTGAAGCCGATGCCCCAAACGGCCACCAGCGGCTTTCCGGCATGCTTTTGATAAGCGTTACTTTCCAGCACCTTCAATTCCGTCCGCAGGCGCTTCCAATCCTGCATGACCACGCTTTCGATCTCGCCCGCCCGCAGACCGCTGAGGTCATACATCACGCACCAGGACCGTCCGGCAGCCTCGGCGGCCGCTCGCACAGCGGCGAGCACTCGATCGGCATGATCGCGAGATTTCGTATCGCGCAGCACGCTACCAAAGCGTTGCAAAAATACCCCGTCGATGCCGTGTTCCTGCATCCACTCAAAATGCCGACGCACCGTCTTCGGATGCGCCGAGCGAAACACCTGGGCGGTGCGCCCGTCGGCGAACTTCAACGGCGTATCCACCCGCTCATCGGCCTCCAGTTCCGAAACATCCGGCCACAGGTCGATGTGGCACTGGCCTTGCTTATTGAAACCGTAATGCCGCCAGCCCATGCCCTCGCCATCCGCCGGCGTCACAAACCAGCCTTGGTAGCCGCACATCACCTTCCCGAACAAGGACGTCGGTTCCGCCGCCTCCACCCGCAGGCTGGCGAGCACCCAAAAGACAAAAATCAGCATGCATGGCTTCATCCTCGCCTTATGAACCGCATTCCGCCTGCCGCCAAGGAGAGAACCACCCTCCGCTTCACGTTCCTCCCCATCTGCTTTTCATGAATCTCTCGCTCCGCCCCGCCACCCTTGCTGCGCTCGATGCCTTCCGCGCTCGAAGGGCCTCCTTGCTCAAAACGCGGGCGCTTCTCTGCGCCATCGCCATTGCCCTCGCCGCCTTCGCCGTCATCGCTCTGCTCGACCGCGCATGGCTCATGCCGGACGCCATTCGCCCGTGGTTCACGCTCGCCACGTATGCCGGAGCGGCCTTCGCCGCGTGGAAGGTCGCCCTGCGCTTCATCTCGCAGGCGAAAGGCCTGGAAGGAGCCGCCAAGCTCATCGAAAGCGCCGAGCCTGCTCTTCGCGAGCGCCTGCTCGCCGCCGTCGAGCTTTCCGCGAACAGCGAAGTCAAAGACAGCGCCGAATTCCGCGAAAAGCTCCAGGACGACGTCGCCAAGGCCGTCGAGGGCGTCGATTGGGACTCGCGCCTGCCTTCTCGCTCGTTGAAGCCGTGGTTCCTCGGCGCATTCGGCACCGCTGCCGTGGTTGCGGGTCTGTGCTTCATCCCGCAGCTGCATCTGCCCGGCTTCCTCGCCCGCGCCGCCGTGCCGTTTGCGAACTTCGAGCGCCCCGCCTCGCTCAAAATCACCATCGTCGAGCCCGCGCCCGCCTCCACCCTTGCCCCCATCGGCAGCGAGGTGCCGCTCATCATCGAAACCGAAGGTGCCAAGGCCGCCACCGCCACGCTCGAAATCCTCGCCGACGGCAGCCGCCCGCGCAAAATCGAGCTCACCGCCTTTGGCACCACGCGCTTCGACGGACTCGTTCCCGTCGGTCAAAACGACATCCAATACCGCGTCTACGCCGAGGATGCGATCACGCCCTGGCACACCCTTTCCGCCCGCGCACGGCCACGCATCGTCAGCTTCGAAAAAACCATCGTCCCGCCCCAATACACCGGTTTGCCCGAAACGAAGCTCACCGAGGACCAGGGCGATTTGGAGGCCCTCGAAGGCTCCACCGTCAAACTCACCCTCACCGCCAATCAGCCGATCAGCAAAGCCGAAGTCCACCTCAACGCCGAGCTCGCCGAAAAAAAATCCATCAGCGCCGAACTCGCCGTCAATACGGTCAATACCGTCATCAAAGTCACTCCCGAGGCTTCCAGTTGGCTCGCCGCCCTCACCGCCGCCGAAACCGGCTTCACCAACGAAGAAAGCACCCCATGGCGCATCACCGCCATACCCGACCTCCCGCCCACCGCGCAGATCACCGAGCCCGCTCAGCAGATCGAGCTCCTGCCCGATGAAGCCGTTCGCCTCACCGGCCTCGCCACCGACGACGTCGGCCTCGCCAGCGTCCAGCTTTCCCACGCCATCAACGGCACCAAATGGACCCCCACCGACCTCCTCATCACCAAGGCCGCCAAAGAAGCACCTCTCACCCATTTGCTCCCGCTCGCCCCCCTCGGCGTGAAGGCCGGCGACGCCGTTCTGCTCAAACTCATCGCCACCGATCTCAAAGGCCAAAAAGCCGAATCCCAGACCGTCCGCGTCCTCATTCTCGAGCAGACCATCGACCCGCGTCAGCGTGACTGGGCCGAAAACCAGCGCCGCCTCGCCCAGCGGGCCGAATCCCTCGCCAAGCAAACCCGCGAGCTCACCCAGTCCCTCGAAAAAGTCCGTCAGGCTGAGAAAAAAGACCCCGCCAACGCCGACACCGCCCTCGCCAAAGCCCAGAGTGCCCACGAGCAGGTCAAAGAGCAAAGCGAGCAACTCTGGACCGACCTCAAAGAAGCCGCCAAAAACGCCCCCAATCAGCTCGACGCCGCCGAAGCCCAGCTCCTCGGCGAAAAACTCGCCCAGCTCCGCCGCGAGGCCTTGCCCAAAATGGACGCCCTCGAAAAAGGTGACACTCAGCAGCTCGAAGCCATCAAAAAAGCCTCCCGCGTGGCCGATGCCGCCGCCGATGCCATCGCCAGCGCCGCCCGTGCCTTCGCCCATGAAGACACCGCCAAAATCGCCGCCCAGGAAAGCCAGCAGCTCCAGCGCCAGGCCAAAATGCTCACCGAAAACGCCCTCCCCGCCAACCGCGACGCCAATCAGCGTCCCCAGTGGCAGGAGCAGCAGCGGGCCATGATCGCCCAGACCGAGGCCCTCAAAAAAGACCTCATCACCCTCGACGAAACCAGCCGCCAGCGTCACGCCGGTCAGCTCAAAAACCTCGACAAACAGCTCACCGAAACCGCCACCGACCTCAACGCCTCCCTCGACAAGCCCGATCAAACCAAAAGCCCCGAGCATCTCTACGGCGCCAGCGACAACCTCCGCAATCGCCTTCAACAAACCGCCGACGCCACCCGCACCATCGCCGAAGCCGCCACCAAGGAAGCCGAGCAGCGCCGCGAGCAGCTCATGCGCCAGGACAACCCCGCCCTCGTCGCCTTGAACGAAGCCCGCCAATCCCTCGCCGAGGCCGAAGCCGCCGCCAAAAAGCCCGACAAGAAGCCGAAGCAGGAAAAAGATGGCCTCACCCCCGCCGAGCGTGCCCAAAAGCAGCTCGCCCAAGCCTCCAAGCAACTCCAGGACCAGGCCGAACTCCGCGAGCAAAACCAGCTCACCAACACCCAGGCCGCCCTCGACACCAACCGCGCCTCCCGCGCCATCGACGAACTCGCCCAGAACGCCAAAAAAGCCGCCACGCCCGAAGAGATCGCCAAAGCCAAAGAGCAGACCGAAAAGCTCGCCCAAATCGCCCGCACCCTCGAAGCCGACGCCGCCATCCAAGAAGCCGCCCAGGCCCTCGCCAGCGCTCTGCAGGCCGCCATGCAGCCCGCGAATAAGCAGGACCTCCCGCAAACCGTCGCCCTCGCCAAAGCCGCCGCCGAAACCCTCGCCGAAGCTCAAAACCAGCTCAACCGCACCACCATTGCGGCCGAGCTGACCAAACAAAATCCCCAGGCCGCCAACCAACTCCGCCAACTCAGCGAAGAAGCCAAAAACACCGCCAAGAACGCCGCCGAGCAAAACAAAACCCTCGCCCAGCAAGCCGCCCAGGCCCAGCCGAACCAAAACCTCAATCAAGACCCCGCCCAGCAAGCCACCGCCCAGGCCCAGATGAAGGCCAACGAGCTCGCCGCCCTCATTGAACCACAAACCACCGCCGCCCGCGCCGACCTCGCCATTCTCACTCCCGAGGTCAGCGACATGATGAAGAAGGTCGCCGCCGATTTGAAGAAAACGCAGGAGCAGACCCAAACCGCCGCCAACGAGGCCAAAGCCGAAAAACCCGTGGCCGCCGTCGCCGAGAAGGCCCAGGCCCTGAAGGCCGAAAATGCCGAAAACACCGAGAAAATGGCCGCTTTGCAGGCCGCCCTCCGTCAGGAGGCCAACGCGGCCGATTTGACGCAAAAACCCGAAATGCAGATGGCCCGCGCCGCCGACGTCGCCCTCGCCCAAATGCAGAAAAACACCCCTCAAATTGCCCAGAACCTCAAACAAGCCGCCCAGGCCACCCAAAGCCAGCCCCAGGCCCAAAATTTGCAGCAAGCCGCCGACGCCCAGCAGCAGGCCGCGCAGGCCTTGCAGCAGCTCGCCCAAAACATGCAGAAGCTCGAAGACGGCCAGCAGCTCACCGAAGCCGATCAAGCCGCCATGGCCGCCATGGAGCAGGAACTCGGCGTCCAGGAGCCGCTCGACGAATCCTACCAGCGAGCCCAGGAACTCGCCCAAATGGCTCAAAACGCCAAAGACAACCCGCAGGCCGTTTTAGCCGCCCTTGAAAAAGAGCTGCCCAAAAACCCCGCCATGCAGAAAGCACTCGCCACCCTCGCCAAAGACACCGCCCAGCAGAGCGAGGCCGCCGTCGCCAAAGAAAGTCAGCAGCTCAGCAACACCGGCATGGCCACCCTCGAAGCCGCCAACAACCTCAAACGCGTCGCCCGCCATCAGGACCGCCTCGGCGACAAACCCGCCGCCCAAACGACCGCCGAAGCCGCCAAACAAGTCGAAGCCGCCGGCAAACAAGCCCAGGCCACCCAAGCCACCCCGCAGGCCAATCCCCAAATGGCCCAGCAGGCTCAATCGAACGCCGCCCAAGCCGCCAAATCCGCCGAAACCACCAACAGCAAAACCGCCCCCCCGCTTTTCACCAGCCCCCTCGCCCAAATGCAGGGCCAAATGCTCGCCGCCGCCCTCGACCAAATCGACGCCCAGCTCAATCCCGCTCAAACTCAATCCGGTCAACAAAGTCAGTCCGGTCAGCAGGGCCAGCAACAACAAGGCCAAGGCCAGCAGCAGCAAGCCGCCCAAAACAGCCTCAACCAAGCCCAGCAAGCCCAGCAGCAGCAAATGGCCGACTCCCGTAACAGCGGCCAAACCCCCGGCCAGCAGCCCAGCCCGCAGCAGATGGCTCAGAACCAAAAAGAGAGCCAGCAAAACGGCGCTCAAAGCAACGAAGGCGGCAACAAGAGCCAGCTCGTCAAAGCCGAAGGCGAACTCGGCACCATCACCGTTTTGGTCCCCGGCGATTGGGGACACCTCCCCCAAAAAATGGCCGACGACCTCACCGAAGCCACCCGCACCGAAGCCGCCCCCGAATACCGCGCCGCCATCGAAAGCTACTACAAAGCCATCGCGCAGAAGGCGAAGAAGTAGTCTTTCCGGTTGGCGAGTCATTTGAGCCGGACTAGCCTAGAATCATGGGACTACCGAAAGCCATCACCCGTTACTCCGCCGAGGAATACTACGACCTCGAGGAGTCCGAGAATTACAAGAGCGAATACTTCGATGGCGAAATCTTCGCGATGGCCGGTGGCAGTCCTGAACACAGTCTTATCATCGCTAATATGCTGCGTGAGCTTGGCAACAGACTCAAAGGCAAACCTTGCACGCCTTACGATGGCAATTTGCGCATCGAGATTCCCGCCACCGGACTCATCACCTACCCGGATCTCTCGGTGTTTTGCAAGAAGCTGGAATTAGACCCCAAGGATAAACGCAAACAGACGGCCACCAATCCCACGGTCGTCTTTGAAGTGCTATCGAAGACGACGGAGAGCTATGACCGCGGCAAAAAGGCGGAAAACTACCGTCAGCTCGAATCGCTAAAGGCTTATGTCCTCGTCAGCCAGACGAGTCCGCACATTGAGCTCTATGAGCGGCATGGCGACGGCTTCTGGTTTTTGATCGAGGTCAAAGGCCTCGATCAGGAGATCGCCATCAAGCCTCTCGGCCTCAGCTTGCCCTTGGTGGAAGTTTACGATCGGATCAAGTTTCCGAAGAAGTAGCCAGCTTGTGGCGCAACAACCCCACTTTGCCAGTTTCTTCCGGCGCGGAGCTTGCTAGGGAGCACGCCCCACATGTCGCCCCCCATTACTCAAGCTGTCATCTCCGCCAAAGACCTGCGTCTGCAATTCAGCCTCCAGCAGGTTTTCAATGATGCCACGATGAGCGTGCATGAGGGCGAGAAGCTCGGGCTCGTGGGACGCAATGGCAGCGGCAAGACGAGCCTCATGCGCATCATCGCCGGCGCTGAGAAGCCGGATAGCGGCACGGTCTCGCGTCGCAATGGCATGATCGTGGGCTATCTGGCGCAGGAGTTCACCCTCGATGAGGAGGCCACCGTGCTCGACAATGTGCGTTCGGGGGCCAAAGCCTTGCTCGACATGGTTTCACGCTATGAGTCCGGCGATTACACCGAGGACCAGGAGAGCGAGTTGCTGCATCAAATTCAGCTTCACGATGGCTGGGGCGTTGAGACCCACATTACGACGGCGATGAATGAACTGGGCCTGCCCGCCGGGGATCGTCTGGTGATAGGCCTCTCCGGTGGGGAGAAGCGTCGCGTGGCGCTTGCTCGCACGCTGGTGGCGCAGCCGGACCTGCTGCTGCTCGATGAGCCGACAAACCATCTCGATGCGGAGTCCATCGAGTGGCTGGAGAAGTTCCTCGTCAGCTTCAGCGGCGCGGTGCTCTTTGTGACGCATGACCGCTACTTCCTCGACCGCATTGCCACGCGCATCATCGAGATCGACGATGCTCGCATCTACAGCCATCCAGGCAATTACAGCGACTACTTGGAGAGCAAGGCCCTGCGTGAATCCGTGGAGATGAATACCGAGCGCCGTCGCCAGGCGTTCCTGAGGAAGGAACTGGAGTTTGTGCGTGCTGGCGTCAAAGCCCAGCGCAGCAAGGCACGCACGCGACTGGACGAATTTGATCGCGTCGCGGCCATCGATGCGCCTGAGGAGGATTTGGTGATGGATTTGATCATCCCGCCCGCTCCGCAGCTCGCCAACACCGTTGTCGAGGCCAAGGACATCGGAGCCCACATCGGCGATCGTTGGCTCTTCTCGCATCTTGATCTCAATTTCGAGCCAGGCACCTGCACCGGCATCATCGGACGCAATGGCCTGGGTAAAACGACGTTGCTCCGCCTGCTCATGGGCCTTCAGCAGCCGGTGGAAGGCCGCGTGGTGATCGGCAAACGCACCATTTTCAATTACGTGGATCAGCAGCGCCTGCTGCTCGACCCTGATAAAAGCGTCATGGAAGAGGTGGCGGGACCAAACAGCGACTTCGTGCAGTTCGGCGACGAGAAGCTGCATGTGCGCACCTACTTGAAGCGCTTCCTGTTCACCGATGAACGCGTCACGATGCGCGTGAAGGAACTCAGCGGCGGTGAGCAGAGCCGCGTGCTCCTAGCCAAGATCCTCCGTCGCGGTGGAAACTTCCTCATCCTCGATGAGCCGACGAACGATCTCGATCTCGCCACCATGCGGGTGCTGGAGGAGGCGGTGCTGGCCTTTGGCGGCTGCGTGCTCGTCGTGAGTCACGACCGCTACTTCCTCGACCGTGTGTGCGATCGCATCCTTGCCTTTGAAGGCGACGGACGCCTCCACGAGTGCGCCGGGAACTACAGCTACTACCAAGAAAAGCGGGCCAAACAGGCCGCCGCCGAGATGGCTCTCGCGAACGCGACGGTGAAGAAGGAGAAACCAGCCGTCACGACCGAAAAACCTCGGAAAATGACCAATCGCGAGGCTCGTGAGCATGCCGAGCTCGAAGGTCAGATCGCCGCTCTCGAAGCCGAAATCGCCGCCATGGAGGCTGAACTCAGCAATCCCGAGACTTTCATCAAACTCGGCGCTGGCACGAATGACTTCATCGCCAAGCTGGAGAGCAAAAAAGCCGACCTCGATGCCAAATTCACCCGCTGGGCCGAATTGGAAGAGATCAAAGCGCTGGAATGATTTCGGTCGCTGCTTCCATTGATCATCATGCCCACCCTCTCCGACCTTCTTTCCGATGAATCTCTCCGTGCGGAGGAGTTTCCCCTCGTGCGTGACAGCATCTTCCTGGCTCATGCCGGCGTCACGATCCTGCCTCGGCGGGTGGTGCGGGTGATGCAGGAGCATCTGGAGCAGAGCTGCCTTCGCATGCAGGAGTATCCTGAAGCATGGAAAGCGGTCACCGAGACGCGTGGCATCGCCGCTGGACTCATCGGTGCCAAGGCCAGTGAGATCTCGCTGCTCGGGCCGACCTCCGTGGGGCTGAGCCTCGTCGCTGCCGGTCTGCCGTGGAAGGCAGGCGATGAGGTGGTGATCAACCCCGATGACTATCCCGCGAATGTTTATCCATGGCGTGACCTTGAGCGTCAGGGCGTGGTCGTTCGTGAACTGAAACCCGCCTCACTCGGCGAGATCACGCCGGAGCTCGTCGAAGCCGCTTTAACGCCACGCACCCGACTCGTGGCACTGGCTTCGTGTCATTACCTCAGCGGCTACCGCCTTGATGTGGATGCCATCGGCCAGTTGGTGCGGGGCAGGGGGATTTGGTTCTGCCTCGATGCCATCCAGACGGTGGGTGCCTTTGAGACGCGAGTCGATCAGGTGGATTTCCTCTCCGCCGATTCGCACAAGTGGATGCTCGGACCGATGACGGCAGGGATCTTTTATGTTCGAGACGAGTGGCAAGACATCCTGCGCCCCGGATTGCTCGGCTCATGGAATGTGCGCAGCCCGAATTTCATCGCACAGGCTGGTATTGAGTTCGAGCGCGGTGGACGTCGCTATGAGCCGGGGGCTTTGAACATCAACGGCATCCTCGGCATGCGTGCGGGCATCGAGCTGATCGAGGAGATGGGCCTGCCCGCCATCAGCGAGCAACTCATCCGACTCAAAACACGGCTGCACGAGCGGCTGACTCCACTGGGCTTTGAATTCCTCGGTCCACCGCCCGAGAGTCCAGCGGCCTCCGGCATCACCACCGTGTGGCATCCCCGTTTGAAGCTGGAACCGATCCAGGAAGGTCTCGCCTCGCGGCGTATCGCCGTGTCTCTGCGGCACACGCGGGATGGGCGGGCGCACATCCGCTTTAGCCCGCACTTTTACAATACCGTCACGGAGATGGACCGCGTGGCCGATGCCGTCGCTGAGATGGTGGCTGCACAAGGGGATTGACCTCGAAGCAGGTTTTCCATAGCCTACGCGTCCCCCCGTATGCAAACGACTGACCAGCAGGTAAGGAGCTGGGCTGATGAAGCCCAGACTGCATTCCTTTTCTTGGAACAAAGGGGGTATAAACTTGAATCTTCGCGTCTTGATGTTGTTTGGGGCAGCATTACCTACTTGGGGCCAATGCTTGGCGTTCGGCTAGAAGTCGAAACAGACGACTTCACGATGTATTTGGCATTGTTTCGACCCGGTCACGCTGATCATGAAAACTCGGAGTATCTTCAAACCTGCCTCAACCGGCTTGGCTTATCTTTGAGCGGTCTTCAACAAATGCCTCAACTTAGAGGAGAGTTTGCCAACCTTGGGCTGATGCTCGCCCTCTACTCCAACTCGCTCCAATCAAACATTGGTTCCCTTGAAAAATCGGTGGGTGAACTTTTCCCAAAATGAAAAAGCACCCACAAAGCGCCCCCTGAAGACATGAAGTCTTCCAAGGTCAAAGATGCTCATAATGCCAATCGGAACGTTCCTGGTTTTAAACCCCTCTCGGGAAGTTCGGCGGCATGGATCGTGGCTGCACAAGACGATTGACCTCGAAGCTGGCTTTCCCTAATCTCTCAGCCATGCGCACCTCCAATCCGACGCTCAATGACTCCGTTTTCGAACGCTCCCGCCTGGCCTCGCCCGCTGGCGCGGTGATGACCTTGAATGGCACCGTGCTGAAAACCGGCATCCTCGCGGTGCTGCTGGTGACGGCGGCGAGCTGGAGCTGGAAGATCGCCATGGGGGAAAGCGGCGCTCCGGCGTGGTTCAGCACGGCGTTGATGTTTGGCTGGATCGCCCCACTTGGGCTTTCGCTCCTCATTTCGTTTGTGCCAAAGACCGCTCCGGCGCTGGCCCCCTTGTATGCCATCACGAAGGGCGTTCTCGTGGGCATCATTTCGGCGATGTATGAGCGCCAATTCGGTGGCATCGTGCTCACGGCGGTGATGCTGACCTGCGGCATTCTTTTTGCGCTGCTGGCTGCCTACAGCACCGGCCTGATCAAGGCGAGCGAGAACTTCAAGCTTGGCGTCTTTGCCGCGACGGCCGGCGTGGCCATCTTTTATCTCGGAACGTGGGTGCTTTCGATGTTTGGCATTCATGTGCCAGGCCTGTTTGGCAATGGCTGGATCGGCATCGCCTTCTCCGGCTTCGTCGTCGTGCTGGCGGCGCTGAACCTCGTGCTCGATTTTGATTTCATCGAAAACGGCTGTGCCGCAGGGGCACCGAAGCACATGGAATGGTATGGAGCTTTTGGACTGCTCGTGACGCTCGTCTGGCTCTACCTCGAAATCCTGCGTCTGCTCTCCAAGCTCAACAGCCGCAATTGATCCGCCTTCCTCTCTAACTCCACCCATCCACCACGCATGAAAAACACGCTGCTCGCCCTTTTCGCCCTCACCACCGCTTTGCTAGCTAATCCTGAAATCGCCAACGTCGTCACGCAAGAATATGGCGTGGCCGTCGCGGAAGGTATTTTGCTTCTTCAAGCTCCCGCCAGCGCTGGCGAGCCGGTGAAGTGGTCCGTCTATGCTCGTGATCCTTTCCGCACTGGCCAGCTCATCAAGACGGAACTGACTCAGCAGGGCCGAAGCTGGGTGGTGAAGCCCGCCGGGGCCGATGACGATCTGCTGCGTGCCACCCCGCCGACCACCATCGCCTTCAACCGCGTAAAATACACCTCCACCGAAGCTCGCGGCATCGCCGCTCGCGCCGCCGTGGATGCGAAGACGACCTTTGCCACGATCGAGTATCAACTGGCCTGCAACAAAGCCGATACCGCACCGGAGTGGGGCCTCGCGTTGCTCGATGCCGCAGGCGTCGAAGTGGGCTTCCTGCTGGTGAATGCCGAAACGGGACTCATCACGCATCAGCAGTGGGCTAGCCAGATGGCCGCCGCACCGAAGGGTAGCAATGTTGAAGGCGGTGAAAAGGGTGCCCGTGCGGCTCAGGAGGTCAAAGACGCCGCCCGCCGCGCTTGGAACTGGACCGATGGGGCCCGCAAGGAAACGAAGAGCTTCTTCAAAGAGCTGTTCCGCCGGAATTGATTGTTCGTTGAGCGCTGGTTGGAAACCCCTTCCAGTCTCTGTGTCCCTCCGTGATCTCTGTGGTCGAGCATGCAGCTTCGCCACAGAGCACAAGGACCCCTTGGGCCCGGGATGTGGAGCAGGGCGTAACTTGATGGTTCCCCAAGCCGGATCGACAAGGGAATGGGGACAAAGGAATGATGGATTGGATTCCCCTGTCCACATTCCTCTGTCTTCTTCATCCAAGTTAGTCGGGAGGTGACCGAGAACACCGAACCTTCAAACGAGGTTCAGTTACTCTAGCTGGAGCTTGGCCAGGGAACTGTAGAGGCCACCGGGTTTATTGATGAGCTCGTCGTGCGTGCCGCGTTCGAGGACGGCCCCACCTGACATGGCGAGGATCTGATCGCAACGGCGCACAGTGCTCAAGCGGTGGGCGATGATGATGCTCGTGCGGTTTTCCATGAGCTTATCGAGGGCGTCCTGCACGAGGCGCTCGCTTTCCGCATCAAGGCTGCTGGTGGCTTCATCGAGGATGAGGATGGCCGGATCGGCCAGAATGGCCCTCGCAATGGCAAGACGCTGGCGCTGACCGCCGCTGAGCTGCGTGCCGCGATCTCCGACGATGGTGTCGTAGCCTTCGGGGAGCTTCGAGATGTATTCATGCGCGTTCGCCTTCTTGGCCGCTGCGATGATGTCATCCTCGGAGGCACCGGGACGGCCGTAGGCGATGTTTTCGCGGATGCTGCCGCCAAACAAGAGCACCTCCTGCGGCACGAGGGCGAGATTACGGCGCAGCGTGGTGAGCGAGAAGTCTTTGATCGGCTGGCCGTCGATGAGGATCTCGCCGCTGGTGGGATCGTAGAAGCGGAAGAGCAGGGAGATACTCGTCGATTTCCCGCTGCCGCTCGGGCCGACGAGGGCGATGCGCTGGCCCGCTTTGGCGCTGAGATTGAAGTCTCGCAGCACGGTGACATCCGGCCTCGTGGGGTAGGCAAAGCTGATGCCGCGCATCTCGATCTCGCCGTGGAAACGCTTCTCCGGTGTGGCGCTGGCATCGGTGGGTTCCGTCTCGTCCTTGAGCAGTTCGCGAACTCGCTCCGTGGCTCCGAGTGCCCGTTGAAGTTGCGTGATGAGTTCCGGGAACTGCATGAATGACGCCGCGATCATGCCGCTGAGCCCGGCGAACTGTGTCAGCTCATCGCGACCGATCTCGTGATGCTCCAACATGCGCATGGCAAACCAGGTGACGAGGATCAGAGCCAAGCTAAAAGCGAAGATGATGAAGGCGATGAAGGACGCCCGCGGCGCGGCAGCACGGATCACGGTGCGCAGGTATTCGCCAAGGTTCTTCTCGTAGCGGGCGATCTCGAAGGCCTCGTTGCGGAAGGCTTTCACGCTCACGATGCTTTGCAGCGATTCGTCCACGACGACCTGGGTGGCAGCGAGGTTGTCCTGCGCCTTGCGGGTGAGCTTGCGGATGCGAGTGCCAAAGATGGCGATGAGCACGATGACCACCGGAATGGTGCCCACCATGAAGAGCGAGAGCTTGACGCTCATTTGCAAAATGAGCACCAAACAGATCGAAAGCATCACCGTGTGCCGAATGAGCATCGGGATGGTCACCACCAGCGTTTCACGCATGGCCTCCACATCGTTCGCGAGCCGAGAGGCGAGTTCACCGACTCGGCGGGCATTCAAAATACCCATCGGCAGGCGAATGATCTTGCTGAAGGTATCCTTCCGCAGCGCCGCCAGCGCCCCTTCGGAGGCTTTGGCGAACAAAAGAATGCGCCAGAAGGCGATGAAGGCCTGCGCCGCCACGATGGCGACGAGGGTCCAGCACTTTTGCTCCAGGCTTGCCATCCATTCCGGCCCGGTCGCTCCGCCGAGACCTTCACCTGCTAGAGCGGTGAGTTCTTTGATGAAGAAAACCGTCAGCCCACCCGTGATCGCGAGGGCGATGAGGGCAGGGATGAAGACCCCAAAGTGCGGGCGGAGGTAGTGAAGGAAGAAACCGGCATCACGCCAGGCGGCGCTGTCCCAGAGTTTTTTGCTCGCACGTTCTTGATCAGGCATGGTTGGCATTGGAGGGCCGGGATTTCGTGCCCGGCTGCTCCCTTCGCAAGGGGTTTACGCTCGAAATGCCCGTTCGAGATCGAATTTGCTCAGCCGAATCAAGATGGCAGGCCTTACTTCTTGAAACGCAGATTGTATTGCTGCTCCAGTTCCACATAACGGGCTTCCAACGCCGCGATTTCCAGCGATGTCAGCACGTCGGAGGCCGTTGCGTCCACTCCGAGGAATTTCTCCAACATCTGAATTTTCCCAGCCCATTCGCCATGGGCTAGGCCATCAGCACGACCTTCTTGGCGGAGTTTTTGAGCGAGTGACATGGCTTCGTGTTGCAGTGTGGGTGACGCCGAAAGGCTACGAGAGATGCTTTCCACGTCAAGGTTGATGTCGATATGCACCGCGTAGAGCAGGCAGCGGCGGAAGAGGTCCGGCTGCATAAGTAGCGTGACTTCCATCTCGCTGCGTCCGAGCCACTCGAAAAACTCGATGAGCTGTTTCTGCCTCGCGGCCTTCATGAGCTGCAAGATGACCTGAAGCAGCGGATGATGTTCATCTTTGTCCGGATCGAAGAGGGTGAGATCCAACAGGGCGTGGTGAAAATCTGGGAGGTACGGGCACAGCAGACCTTCGAGGTCTTTCGGCAGATCGAAGAGGTCTCGAAACTGCCTGCTCACCGTCCATCTGTCCGGCCCTTGATGGAGAACGAAGGGCAAAACTGGCGGCAGCGGCAGACCGTCCGTCTCGGCATGTTGCCGCAGTACCTCCACCACGTAGTTGAGCAGCCGCAGCGGCATCAGCGGATCCACGGAGGTTTGATGTTCAAAGAGCAGATAGAGCAGCATGTCCCGCCCAGCCACGTTCACGCGGTAGAGCAGGTCGGTGTGGGATTGCTGGAGATTTTGGCGGACGAAGGAAGCGGGTTGAAGCGTCAATGTGCTCCAGTCCGCAGCGGCGACGATGTCCTTTGGTAGATGGCTCTGGAAGAAAGCCGACGCGTTGGCCGGATTGGAGAGCATGTCGCGAGCAAACGCATCATGCGGTTGAGCGGTGAGTTCCTGCTCGAAATCATTCATGCAGTCATCGAAGTCTTCGAGCGTTCATTTTCAATCTTTGCCTTCGAAACTACTTCCGCGCCTCGGCCAGCGCCTTGTCCATGACCTCTTTCAGCGTCACCTCGGCTCCGCCACGGCGTTTGCTCTCATCGGCGGCTTCCATGAAGGCGTAGATTTCGAGGGTTTCTTCGGCGGTCACAGGCATCACGCCCGTGCGGAAGAAATGCACGATGGAGAAGAGCAGGGGATCATAGCCTTCGTATTTGCCCACGGTGGCGTCTTCACCCTTGTCGCCCACCGCTTTGCCACCGTAGCCCTTGGATTCGGTGAAGGTGCCGGTCCGGCCGCCTTCCCAGGTGCCGGTGACGTTGATCTTGCCATCGGCGGTGGTTCCACGCTTCACCCCTTTGCAGCCGGTGCCCATGATCGTGAAGAGGGATTCCACGCCATGGATGCCATACCAGAAGAGATCGGGATGATGCTCTTCGAGACTGGCGGGGCTGGTGGTCTCCGCTTTGCTCACGCGGCCCACGCTGCCATTCCGCACGGCCTGGGTGGCTTTGCCAAACCGCAGCGAGGAGGAGGAGAAGATGGGAATGCCCGCTTTCTTGGCAGCATCGAAAATCTTGATCGCGTCCACCAGCGTGCCGGCGATGGGTTTGTCGATGAAGACCGGTTTGTGGGCTTCGAGGCAGGGAAGGAGCTGTTCGAGGTGCGGGCGGCCGTCGTTCGATTCGAGGAAGACGACGTCCACCTTGTCGAGCAGCGCATCAATGGTGGGGACGATCTCCACGCCGAGCTTTTTCACCTGTTCGATGTATTCCGGGACGCGTTTGGTGCTCGATTCGATGTCCTTCGAGCCCTGCGGGTAGGCGGCCACGATGCGCACGCCCATGACTTCGGGCTTCTGCGGGTCAGTGTTGCAGGTTTTGGTGAAGGCGACGGCGTGGGAGGTATCGAGGCCGATGATGCCGGCGCGGATGTTTTGCGCGGCGGCGGTGACAGTGAGAGCGGCGAGGGCGAGGAGCGTGCGGAGGATCATGCGCGGGAGACTACGCCGTCCGCCGCCGGTCCTCGCAGAGGGTTTCAATTTTCAAAAGCCGTGAAAGCTCAAAAAACTCACGAAACTTGCTTCACGCTCATGGCTTGCCACGATGAGCCAAACCTCATGACTGACTTTGCTTTGTTCCGCCTTCCCGATGGTCGGGCGTGGCTCGGCGAGGGGCCCTTCACGGCCCACGCCACCGCGCCTGCCGGAGGTGGGGCCTTTTACCTCAACGACTTCGATTTGTCCGACACGCTGCCCTGGAAGCAGCCCGCCAAGCTGCACGCCCTCACGCTCGAAAACCATGCGGCCTTGCTGCATGTGAACGGAGCCCAGCCGCCGGTCATCAACTGGGCCAAGCCCGCCACCGAGTGGTTCAAGATGGCCTTCCGCCGCATCCGCCGTGAGGTGCAGGCTCGCCGCATTGAAAAGATGGTGCCCGTGCTCACCGAGGTCGGCTCGATGGCCTCCGGCAGTCCGCTGAAGCTCATTGAGCGCATTTTGGGCTCGCCTGCCAACATGTGGGCCTATGCGCATCTCAATGACGGCAGTGGTTTCCTCGGTGCCACACCGGAACTGCTCTTCCGCGTGCGGGGCGATGAACTGGAAACGATGGCGCTGGCTGGCACGGCGAAGCCCGGCAGCAGCCTGGAGAGCTTTCAAAACGATGTGAAGGAGATCGACGAGCACGAAATCGTTGTGCGCTACCTCACCGATCGTCTCGCCCAGCTCGGCATCGTGTCTCGCGAGCCTCGCCAGCTCTGCCAGACCTCCGGCCTCACCCATTTCCAGAGCCGCATCACGGTGAAACTCAGCCAGCAGGCCGATCCCGCCTCGCTCGTGCCGTTTTTGCATCCCACCCCGGCGGTTGGCTGCCTGCCTCGCGATGAAGCCACGCTCGACCGCCTTCGTGATTACCGCCGCCAGCTCAAGGTTCCCTCGTTTTTCGGCGCGCCCTTCGGCTTCGCGGAGCCGGTGAGCGGCACCACCCATCTCGTCGTGGCCATTCGCGGCGTCGCCTTTGACGGCGGACAGGTGAAACTGCCTTCCGGCTGCGGCATCGTCGGCGGCAGTGCCTTCGATCATGAATGGCGTGAGCTTCGCCTGAAGCGCGAGGCCGTTCTCCGCCTCCTCGGCCTGCAAGCATGACGCAGCACCAGCTCATCACGCACACGCTGAAGCGCCTGGCCCGACTCGGCGTGCGTGAGGTGTGCGTGGCGGCTGGGGCTCGCAATGCCCCGCTCGTCGCCGCGCTGGCGGATAGCACCGGCGTGAAGCTTTGGAACTTCTTCGAGGAACGCAGCGCGGCCTTCTTTGCCCTCGGTCGCATCATGGTGGATCGCCAGCCCGTGGCCGTCGTCACCACCAGCGGTACCGCCGTGGCCGAACTCCTCCCCGCCACCATCGAAGCCTACTACCAGGGCCTACCCCTCATCCTCGTCACCGCCGACCGCCCCGAGCGCTTCCGCGGCAGCGGCGCACCCCAAGTCATCGAGCAGCAAGGCCTCTTCGGCGTCTATGCGCAGTCTCTAGATCCGTCTGATCTGACCGATCCGTCAGATCTCAAATCCCCGCTCCACCTCAATCTCTGCCTCGACGAGCCCCTCACGCCTGCTCCCGGCATTGAATTCACGTCTCACGCCTCACCCCCGCCCGCATCGCTACGCGAAGCGTTGCGGGCGGGGCCCACCGCTCACCCGGCTCCCTTTGCATCTCAGCAAACGACCGCCGAACTCATCCTCGCCGCCGGACTCCATCCCGACGAAGCCACGCTCATCGCCCCCGCGCTCGCGAAGCTCCGCCTGCCCATCGTGGCCGAAGCCACCGCCAATCTGCATCTTTTCCCTGAGCTGCATCCGCTCCTCGTTCATGGCGGCGAAAAGGCGCTGAAGCATCGGGAGGCCAAAAAGCTTCTCCGCCTCGGTGCCGTGCCGAGCTGGCGTTTCTGGCGCGACCTCGAAACCCAGCCCGACATCGAGGTGACGAACTTCTCTCGCGTTTCCTTCCCCGGCCTCGCGAGGAAGGAAAACGTCACCACCTATCCGCTGGAAGCATTTTTGAGGTTCGAAGGCGCTTCAGTAGCCTCTCCGATGCCAGTCGAGGTTTCGCCCGACTTCGAAAGCCATCCTCTCTCCGAGCCTTCGTGGATGCATCACCTTCACGAAGCTCTCCCACCGGGCGCACGCGTCTTCCTCGGCAACAGCCTGCCCATTCGCGAGTGGAATCTCGCCATGTCGATCCCGTCGCCAGGCATCCATTTTTACGCCAATCGCGGCGCCAATGGCATCGACGGCCTCATCTCGACCTTCCTCGGCGTGGCCGCCTCGAATGAAAACGAGTCCTGGCTCATCCTCGGCGACCTCAGTGCCCTCTATGATCTCGCCGCGCCGTGGATTTTGTCGCAGCTCGCGAACCCGAAGATCCGCCTCGTCATCATCAACAATGGCGGCGGGAAGATCTTCTCCCGCGTCGCCTCCCTGCGAGACTTGCCGGCCAACGCCCGCCACATCCTCGAGAACCGCCACTCGATGAGCTTCGAGCCCTTCGCCAAGCTCTGGGGACTCGACTACCTCCTCGTGCAAAACCCCGCCGACCTCGGTGAGCTGTCCGATGGCCCCGTGATCCTCGAAATCCGCCCCGATCCCGAACAGACCGAGGCCTTCTGGACCGCTTGGCAGGGGCGGTGAAACCGTTCGAGAAGTAGCCCGCCCGCCTCAAGGAGAGGCACTTGCCAAGTGCCCCAAGGCGGGACTTGGCAAGTCCCGCTCCTTGGACCGCCAGCAACTCCTCCATACCTTCCGACAAGACGCGAGATGCCTGCGCCAGCAAAGTAGCCATCTTGCTCCGCAAGATGAGCCCAAGGCCTTCGCGGCTCCCACAGCCCTCGAAGTTCGTCAATACTTCCGCCAGCCCCACGCCCGGTTCCTTTCGTAGAGCGAGAGGACGACCTTTCTTCGCCGGATGGCTCCCGTTGAACCTTCAAGTGCTGCTTCATTCAAGGCTGGGCTCACGGCTTGGAATAGCCACACATGGAATTTGCCCTCCTAGGCCGTTGCAAAGCCACCTTTTTGTTGCCCATCCACGGCATAGGAGAGTAAAACGACCCGCATGCGCACCACAGCCCGTACTTTTCCGACAAAATCGTTGGCGATAAAGCTGCTGACAAACTTCACGATCAGTTAACCATCTTCACTGTTAGGCCGCCACGAACATGCTCCAAGAGACCACACGACCACTGAGCAACGCTGAGCGGCGGTTACTAAGGATGCGTTCGACAGTCCCGAAGCTTGGCAGTGTTTATTGGATGCGGGACGAGCGCCGCGCTGCTTTGGTCACGGTTTCCATCTGTGCAGCCTTTGTCCTGATTGGGGTGTTGGTGCGCTTTCCTGTTCTCGGCGCAATGGTCGCAGGTATGTTCGCTTTGATACGCTTAAGCGGCTATCGAGAGAGGCGGCGATTGCGGTGGCACATGCTAGCGCATCGCCAGAGGCTCGCCGAGGAGTTGGAGTCAGGTCAGGCATACGCCATCACCTGCCGCCCCAGTCGCATCATTGAGCGTGAGGAGTTCGAGGATGAGGGATCGCTCTGGATTTTTGACGGAGGCGATGGTCATTACTTGGCAATTTGCGGTCAGGAGTATTTCGAAACGCCTCGTTTTCCGTCGTCGCATTTTGAGGTCGTCATGGGTGCTCGCCACAGGTTGGTTGTTGGCATTCGTTCGCGTGGCTTGCGCGCTCCATCTACGGTTGTGATCAAGGGCGACGACATCGCGTGGGACAGTTTTCCAGACCGAGACATCACAGTGTTTTCCGCAC
>CALSBJ010000022.1:0-73648 GCA_943373155.1 Akkermansia muciniphila
GCACTCCTGTGGTCTTTGCGGACGAGGGCGTCCGCGCTCCGTCTCCCTTCGTGCGTGTCCGGCAATGGATCGAGCAAGACGATCACCATCCCTATTTCGAGCCTGCGAAGGAAATCACGCGGCACCGCCATGTCCTGCCGCATTGGCAGCAGGCGGGGAAGCTCGTCTTCGTCACTTGGCGGCTCGCCGACTCGCTGCCGCAGGAAAAACTGGAGGATCTTCGCGAGCAAAAGCGCCTGTGGGAGTTGAAACATCCCAAACCGTGGTCAGCCGACGAGGAGTTCGCGTTTCATGACCAATTTGATGAGCAGATCGAACGCTGGCTGAACGCCGGGATGGGAAGCTGCATCTTGCAGCGGCCAGAAGTGCGCCAAGGGCTTCTCGACACGCTGCACCATGCCGATGGAAAAGACTATGACTTGCTGAGCTATGTGGTGATGCCGAATCATGTGCATCTGCTCTTCCGGCTTCGAGCGGGAACGGAGCTGGAAAAGGTGATTCAGGCGTGGAAGAGTATTTCTTCGAGGCGGATCGGCCAAACAACGGGCCAAAAAGGCGAGTGGTGGCAGGAAGGGTATCGTGACCGGCTCATTCGAGGGCCAGAGCATCTGGAGAGGGTGCTGAATTACATTCGGAGAAATGCACCGGAAGCGAAGTTGAGGGAGGGAAGGTTTGAGTGGTGGGAGTGTGGTGTGGACGAGGGCGTCCGCGCTCCTTTGGCTTTGGCGGACGAGGGCGTCCGCGCTCCACGCCAAAGCGTCGTCATCGTCCACAACGTCTTCACCATGCCGTTCGACCTCGCGTGGACGGAGGAACTCATCAAGCTCACGGAGACCCGCCCGGATGTTCGCTGGATCAACTGGGTGCACGATGTGCGCTGGGCGGAAAAGGTGCCGCAGGCCATTCACATCGCCGTGTCGGAGCATCGGAGGTTGGAATACGCGAAACACACCTCCGAGCCGATTCATGTCATTCCGAATGGTTGCGACGCGAAGGCCGTTTTGGGGCTCGAAGACCGCATTGCGGCACTCCAACTCGAAAAACTCGGTTTGGTACTCCTTCAGCCCACGCGCTTTGTTCGGCGCAAAAACATCGAAATGGGTCTGCGGGTGCTGGCGGAGCTTCCGCAGGCACTTTACCTCGTCACGGCGGCTCCTGATCCGCATCAAAAGGATGGCGTGAAGTATTTTCGCGAGTTGAAGCGGCTCGCCAAAGCGCTCGGCGTGTCGAAGCGGGTACTCTTCCTCGGTGAAAAGGCGGTGCTGAGCGATGAGGAGGTGCGCAGCTTGTATCAGATGGCGGACGCGTTATTCTTCCCGAGCTTTCAAGAAGGCTATGGCCTGCCGCTGATTGAGGCGGCGTTGCATCAGGTGCCGGTTTTTTGTTCGGACATTCCTGCTCACCGCGAAGTGGCAGCAAGTGAGACAGTGTTCTTTAAGCTCGCCGCCTCTCCGAAAGGTCTCGCTCGTAAAATCCGGGCGCATGCGGGCGTGAAGGCTAGGCAGGCCAGGCGGGCTCTCATGGTGCGACTGGATTGGGAAACGCTGCTTCGGGAGAAGTTGCTGCCGCTGATCGGGGAAATGCCATTGCGGTCCGGGCGCAGGCATTCTAGAACCGCGTCATGACTGTCGCCGCCACCACCGCCCTGCTTGCCCGTGCGCATGGGTGGATGCTCATGAATAAGGCGGCGCATGGTTTGAGCCAGAACCGGTTGCTGGTGGCCACCGTGGGCGGCTTTTTGGTGTTCTACAGCTTCGCAGCCTACAAGCTGGTGGCGCATGGGCTGGACTATGTGACAAAGATTCCCATGCTCGGCCCGCTGCTGGCGGAGCGGCTGATCTACCTGCTGTTCTTTTTCTTCTTCATGATGCTGGTGATCTCCAATGCCACGATCACCGGCATGGGCCTCTTCCGGCGTAAGGACATGGAATGGCAGGTGGCGCTGCCGCTGCCCCCGCGCAGCCTGGTGATGTGGAAGACGCTGGAAGGCATGCTCCTGGCGAGCTGGGGTCTGGTGGTGCTGAGCGCCCCCATCCTGCTGGCGCTGGGGCGCGTCTATGAGGTCGGTCCGACGTTTTTTCTTACCACAGCTCCCGCGTTGCTGTGTCTTGTCACGATCTCCGCGAATCTCTCGACGTGGCTGCTTTTGTTTTTGGTTCGTTTTGCCCGCCGATCTTGGTGGAAGCCGGTGGCCTTGCTGGGGCTCGTGCTGCTGGGCCTCGCAGTGAAGCGCTTTCTGACCATCGACTTCAATGCCGTGCGCAGCGGGGATGTGGCCTTGGGGGTGAGTGAAATCCTCCGTCACACGGAAATCTGCATGCACCCGCTGCTCCCCAGCTCATGGGTGGCGGAGGCGATCCATTCCAGCGGGCGCGGCATCGTGGAGCGGGCGTGGTTTTATCATCTGGTGCTGCTTTCGCATGCGCTGGTCTCGCTGGTGGTGACGGCGCGGCTTGCTGGCTCGCTGTTTTTTCCGGCTTGGAACCGGCTCATGCAGGCCGTGCCGGGTGGTTCGTCAGGGCAGGTGAGCATGCCGATGGTGCCAAGCTGGCCTGCGGAACTGCTGCGCCGTGCCCTAGCCCTCGACCGGGCGTCGTTTGCCATCCTGGGAAAAGATGTGCGCGTCTTTTTGCGGGAGCCGATGCAGTGGGGGCAGTGCGCGGTGATCTTTGGCCTGCTGCTCATCTATTCGGCCAACCTTCGCAGCATGGGCGATGACCTGCAGAGCCCCTTCTGGCTCGCCGTCATCAGTCACCTGAACCTCCTCGTCTGCTGTCTCGCGCTTTCGACGCTCACCACGCGCTTCATTTACCCGCAGCTCAGCTTGGAGGGGCAGCGCATGTGGATCCTCGGCCTCTCGCCCGTGCCGCTGCACCGGGTGTTGGCTCTCAAACTCCGCCTCAGTGCCGGTGTGCTGGCCTTGTTGATGACCACGCTGGTCTGTCTCTCCGGACTTTCCCTCGGCATGCCGGTGCGGCGGATGCTCTTCTTCAGCCTCGCCATGATGATGATGAGCTATGGCCTCACGGCGCTGTCCCTTTCCCTTGGGGCGCTGCTGCCCAATTTCCGCGAGGCGAACCCCGCCCGCATCGTCTCTGGCTTTGGCGGCACCGTCTGCCTCATTGGTAGCTTCATCTATATTCTGCTCGGCATGGCGGCGGTGCTGATCCCTTCGTGGAGCAGCCTCAGTCCGCTCGCCACCTCTTCGTCGCCTGCCGATTGGCGGTTGGAAACGCTCAGTCTGGGGATTTTGCTCTGCCTGACGGCTCTGGCAGGTGGTGTGCCTTATCTTTTTGCCAAACGGCGCACAAAAAATCTGGATTATCTAAGAGATCTGTAATATTTACAGTGGTAAATAGAATTTACCACTATGACCCGCAAGTCTCCCGCTCTCGCCGTCGCTCCTTCGTCTCCAGGTCATCTTGAAGAGGATGTTCTCCGCTTTGATGACGCTCCTGAATTCATGGATTCCTCATCGCTCGACGATGTGGATCACAAGGTCAAAGTCGCCCAGGAGCAGCTTCTGCAACTCCGCATGCAGCAGGAAGAAATCGAGCGCCAGAAGCTGCATCTTGAAACGCTCCGTGTGAAGCAAGAACGCTTTGTTTCTGGTAAACGTGACCTCTTGGAAAAGATCACCCGCTCGGCAGGCAGCGTGGAGCGTGATCTCTACGATGCGCAAAAGCGTGTCGAGGAGTTGAGCGTCACCTATGACGACTTCCGCCGTCATTTGGACATCCTCAAAAGCCTCCAGCCGGAGAAATGGCATCGCAGCCAGGTGGATGAGGAACTCGATCAAGCCCTCGCTGCGATCGAAGATGCCGAGGCGGACTATTCCAAAGGCCTGCGCCGTCTGGAAAGTTTCCGCGTCGTCGAATCCAATCCCATCGCCGCCAGTGTCACGCATGCCGTGAACCATGTGGAGTCCGAGCGCCGCAGCGAATCAACCAGCAGTGCTGAAATCTCGCCCACCGAAGAGCTTATCATCTGGCTTCGCCGTGGCTTCGCCTTCACGCTGCCGCTCATCGGGGCGATGCTTCTGGGGCTGATGCTCGCGAAGCTGATGTTCTAATTTTTCATCCTCAACCTCTCACTCCTCCCGATCATGGCTCTCTTCTCCTCCGGCAATCGCAAGGTGCGCTCCCGTCGTCCCAAATCGGCTCAGGAACTCGGCAAAGCGCCATCGCCCGATGCGGTGAATCCGCGTCACCTGCGCCGCCGTTCCGAGGAGCTCGGCAAGCAGATTCATCGTCTGGAATGTCTCATCGTGGATGCGCCGCGCCTGCAAAAGGTGCAGCGCCTTGCCACGCTCGACACCCTGCCACCGCTCGCTGCGAAGCCCACTCCCCGCAGTCGTCAAAAGATGACGTTGGCGCAGCGCCAGCAGGTGAGCAGCAGCCGGATGAAACTCGCCTTTGAATGGTTGCTCGTTGGCACAGGCATCGCCGCCATCGTGGGCTGGTTGAATCAGTGGTTTCATCTCTGGTCCGTCTGAAGGACGGCAGTCGAGTTCTTGCCAGAAATCAAAGCCGCACTAACCTCGCGGCTCCATGCTTCTTTTCCGCACCACCTCCAGTCTTTTCGTCCAAAACGGCACCTCCTGGCATCTCGTGCCGGAAACCTCCTGGGATGACCTTTTCAATCGCAGCGGCCTCGCGGCTTATCTGACTCAAATCGCAGCCTCGCAGCCTGCCGTGGCCGCTCCAGCGGCGGAGTCGATTTTGGCTCCCATCGCCAATCAGGAAGTCTGGGCGGCTGGGGTGACCTACTTTCGCAGTCGCACGGCCCGCATGGAGGAATCGAAGGATGCCGGCGGCGGCAGTTTCTACGACCGCGTCTATGCGGCGGAGCGACCGGAGATCTTTTTCAAGGCCACGCCGCAACGAGTGGCGAACCCCGGGCAGGCGATGCACCTGCGTGGCGACTCGAAATGGATGGTGCCGGAGCCTGAACTCACGCTCGCGATCAACTCCAGCGGCGAAATCATCGGCTGCACCGTGGGCAACGACCTTTCCTGCCGCGACATCGAAGGCGAAAACCCGCTCTACCTGCCGCAGGCGAAGTGCTTCAAGCTCTGCGCGGCTCTCGGCCCGGCCGTTTTGATCCAGAGTGAGCCTCTCGCGCCCACCACACGCATCCATTTGCAAATCGACCGAGCGGGAGTGGCCGCCTTCGAGGGCGAAACCACGCTTGCCCAACTCAAGCGCACGCCGGCCGAACTCGCCGAATTCCTTTTCCGCGACAACACCTTCCCCACCGGCACCTTCCTCATGACCGGCACGGGCATCGTCCCCGGCGATGAGTTCACGCTGAAAAGTGGGGATGTCGTGAAGATCACCATCGACGGCATCGGCACGCTGGTGAATCCGATGGCTTGAGACAAGGCTTGGAAGGGAAAGTGGCACAGGTTTTTAACCTGTGCCGACGAAGGTGGACGTGAACAAGTGCTCCAAACCTATCGTGACATTCTCCTGAATGAACAGGTTACAAACCTGTTCCACTTTCTTATCAGCAATACTCCGGCGCTGCGGCAGGGCCGGAGTCGAGTTCGAGGCACACGAGGCTGGCCGCTTCGACGTGCATGGCGGCCGCGCCGACGAAGGGTTTGGCGCTCGAATGCACGGCGGAGGTATCAAAGAGGAGCTTCCACCGGCTTTCGGTGGTGCCGGGTAGCGTGAGATCCACACCTGTGCTGCCGCGATTGAAGAGCAGGACGAGCGGTGGCTCCCCCTGCACGCCATCGAGCAGGGCGATGAAGTGGCAGCGGCGCGGGTCATGCCATTCTTCGTGGCAGAGAAGGGAACCATTGCCCTCCAGCCAGGTCACATCACGCAGGCCGGAGATCGGGTTCACCTTGCCATCGAAGTAGTCGGGCCGACGCAGGGTGCGGCGAGTACGGCGGAGATGCAGGATTTGCTTGGTGAAGGCGAGCATCGCCTCGTCGCACTCGGTCCAATCGAGCCAGCTCAGCTCGTTATCCTGGCAGTAGGCGTTGTTGTTGCCTTGCTGAGTGCGGCCGCGTTCGTCACCGGCATTGAGGAAGGGCACACCAGTGGAAAAGAGCAGCGTGGCGATGAGGCTGCGACGCAGGCGGGCGCGGGTATCGAGGATCACAGGATCTTCGCTGGGCCCTTCGACACCACAGTTCACGCTGTGATTGTGATCATCGCCATCACGGTTTTCCTCGCCGTTCGCCAGATTGTGCTTCCGCGAGTAGCTCACGAGGTCGAGCAGGGTGAAGCCATCGTGTGAAGTGATGAAATTGATGCTCGCCAGCGGCGACCGGCCTGAGCCGCCATAGATGTCCTGGCTGCCGCAGAAGCGCTTAGCAAATTCCGCCGTCGTGTCGCCTTCGCCCCGCCAGAACTTGCGCACCGTGTCGCGGAATTTTCCGTTTAGCTCACGCCAGGGAGCGGGAAAGCCACCGACCTGATAGCTGTCCATTTTGAAGATGTCCCAAGGCTCCGCGATGAGCTTCACGCGGGACAAAATCGGGTCCTGCGCCACGGCGGCGAGGAACGGTGCATGCTGGCTGAAGTGATCGTTTTCGTCGCGAGCCACGGTGACGGCCAGATCGAAGCGGAAACCGTCCACATGCATCTCGGTGACCCAGTAGCGCAGGCTGTCGAGGATCAGGCGCAGGCCGGCAGGCTTGGCGGAATCCACCGAATTGCCGCAGCCGGTGACGTTGAGGTAATTGTGATCCGCGTCCTGCCGGTAGTAAGTGGCATCATCGAGACCGCGGAAGAGCATCATTGGCCCGCGTGGATCTCCCTCCGCGGTGTGATTGTAAACGACATCCAGGATGACCTCGATGCCGGTGGCGTGCAGGGCCTTCACCATGCCTTTGAACTCGCGAATCTGCTCCTGCGGATCGTGAGACGAAGCATACTCGCCATGTGGAGCGAAGAAACCGAGCGTGTTGTAGCCCCAGAAGTTCGTCAGGCCGCGTTCGAGGAGGAAGGCATCATCAAGGTGCGCATGCACTGGCAGCAATTGCACAGCGGTGACGCCCAGTTCACGCAGGTAATTCGTCACCAGCGGGTTCGCGAGACCAGCGTAAGTACCTCGAAGGTGGGTCGGCAGGCCGGGATGCGTCTGCGTGAAGCCTTTCACATGCAGTTCGTAGATCACCGTGTCCTGCCAGGGCGTGTGCAACGGCCGGTCGCCCTGCCAGTCGAAGGTTTCATCCACCACCACGCTCTTCAGCGCTCTCGGGCCGTTGTCGAGGCAGCCCGGCGGATGCATCGGATCAGGCGTCGTGAGCATGTGCTCCGCCGCATCGGGAAGGCCGACGATGGATCGCGCATAAGGATCGAGCAGCAGCTTCTTCGCATTGAAGCGCTGGCCCTTATCGGGATGCCAGGCCCCCTGCGCCCGGTAACCGTAAAGCGTGCCCGGTGCCGCCGCACGCACGGTGACGTGCCACAGGTCATTCTCCCCCTTTCGCATGCGTGCCCGGCCGATCTCCCGCTCAGCGTCTGCCGGATCGTAAAGGCACAAATCCATTGCCTCGGCATGTCGCGAGAAAACCACGAAACGTGTCCCTTCGGAGGTGAAGGTCACGCCGGGCGTCAAAGGCTCGGTGGAGGCAAAAGAGACAGGTGGAAGCATGAGAGAGAGGTCAAAAGGTCAAGGCGTCAAAGGGTCAAGGAATCTAGAAAGCAGGCTTTTGACCATCTTGACGACTCTTGACTCTTTCTTGACGCATCACCCCCACAGCGATTCTGGATACACGCCCTTGTCCACCAGCTCGCGAATGGAACGCACCACGTCCGGCTTGTCGTCCGGGTAAGTCACACCGAACCATGAGTCGTTCGATTCCAGCACGCGGACGTCGGCGATGCCGTTCTTGATCAGCGTATCCACTTCCTTCGGAACATAGCACTCAGCCTTCAGATCGCTGCCGCGTTCCTTCATGAACTCGGCAAAGGCAGTCCGCAGACGGGCGAAGATGTCCGGCATGAAGCCGAAGAAGTTCATCGAGACCACTTCATTGCCAGTCAGCGGCACATAAGCGCCCTCCACCTCGCGGTTTTCGGCTCCGGTGGCCGTTTTGAAGATCTTCGTCATCTCGGTGACATCCGCCAGCATGCCATCCGGGCCGCGTGTGCAGACGCCACGGGCCACGCTACCGTGCTCGGAGAGCGTGTTGCGCAGGTAGTAGCCCACCATCGAGTAGTGGCTCTTGCCATCTGCCGGGCGTGGCGTGGTGAGATCGGCGGCGATTTTCGCGTAGGCATCCTGGCCGTAAAAATCGTCCGCGTTGATCATGAGGAAGGGCTCGTTCACCACCTTTTCGGCAGCGAGCAGGGCATGCGTGGTGCCCCAGGGCTTCGTGCGGCCTTCCGGCACGGTGAAACCTTCCGGCAGGTCGTTCAGGTCCTGAAACGCGTAGTCCACGGCGATGCGGCTGGCGAAGCGGGAGCCGATCTGATCTTTGAAAAGCTGCTCAAAGTCCCGCCGGATCACAAACACCACTTTGCCGAAACCGGCGCGGATCGCATCAAACACCGAATAATCGAGCATCACCTCCCCACTTGGCCCCATGGCATCGAGCTGTTTCAGGCCGCCGTAACGGCTGCCCATGCCGGCAGCGAGGATCAAGAGAGTGGGTTTCATGGATGAAGGTTGGGGAAGGGGAGCCGAAACTGTCCGCTCGGGCCGGTGGGGTTTCAAGTTTCAGGTTCCATGTTTCACGATGCCGCGCCTGAAACCTGAAACCTGAAACCTGAAACTTGAAACGCTTCACCCCGGCATTATGGCGGATGGCCCCATGCAAACTTCCTTCATTCCTGTGCTCGACGCCCTTCCGCAGCGGAAATCGCCGCTCATGGAGCGTTTTGCCGCGATGCTGGAGCCGAAAGCCCCATCGCAGATTGAGGCGATGGCCCACGAAAGCCGCCAGATCACCCGCCGGAACTTTGGACGCACGATGCGGCTGTTTGCCCCGCTCTACGTTTCAAACGAGTGCGTGAACAACTGCTCCTATTGCGGCTTTTCACGCGACAACAACGCCATCCTCCGCGTCACCCTGACCATTGATCAGGTCATCCGCGAGGCGCGGCACCTGCTCGATCAGGGCTTTCGCAATATCCTTCTCGTCGCCGGTGAGCATCCTCGCTTCGTGAGCGATGGCTACCTGGAGGAGTGCATCCGGGCGCTTCGTGATGTGGTGCCCACCATCGGCATCGAAGTGGGACCGATGGAGGCACCCGAGTATGAGCAGATGGTCAAGGCGGGGGCGGAAGGTCTCGTTGTGTATCAGGAGACCTACGATCGAGTGGTCTATGAGCAGATGCACACCGCCGGGCCGAAGAAGGATTTCGACTGGCGTCTCGCCTGCCCGGAGCGCGGCTACGCGGGTGGTTTTCGCCGCATCGGCATTGGAGCCTTGTTTGGACTGAGTGACTGGCGTCTGGAGGCGCTGCGGCTCGCGGCGCATCTGGAGCATCTTTATAAGCATTGCTGGAAGTCGAGCTTCACCGTGGCTTTTCCGCGTCTGCGGCCTGCGGCGGGAGGTTTCAAGCCGATGACCGACTTTCCTGATTGGGCGCTGGTGCAGACGATCTGCGCTTTCCGACTTACTTTTCCGGAAGTCGGCATGGTGTTGAGCACTCGCGAACCGGCACCGCTACGCGATGCACTGGCTCCGCTGGGCATCACGATGATGAGCGCGGGCAGTCACACCGAGCCTGGTGGCTACACCGGCGCGGGTAGCGATGATTTGCATCTCACCGTGCGTGGTCGCCGAGTCGAACTGGAAGCCACCACCGGCCGCACGCGGGCGGAGGGCCAGTTCGGCATCGCCGATGAACGCAGCCCGCAGGGCGTGGCCGAGATGCTGCGCTCCCGGGGGCTCGATCCCGTCTGGAAGGACTGGGATCCGGCGATTCTTTCCGCTTGAGCAGGATCGGACACAAAAAGCCCACGATACCGCACAGGGTGGATTCGTATGTAGGCGCATGAAAGACATGAATCCTGGCTTTTCCCGTCGTGAGATGCTCGCCCGTGCGGGCGGTGGTTTTGGTATGCAGGCCTTTGCCTCCATGCTGGAGGCGGCGAAGAATCCATTCGCGCCGAAGGTGCCGATGCAGGTCGGCGGCAAGGCGAAGTCCATCATCTGGATTTTTACCAACGGCGGCCCCTCGCAGGTGGATACTTGGGACTACAAACCGGAACTGGCGAAGCGTGACGGGCAAACGCTGGAGGGCTTTGATCCAAAGACGGGCTTCTTTCCAGGTTCGGTGGGCGGGCTGATGAAGTCCCCGTTTGAGTTTAAGCAATACGGCGAGAGCGGGACCTGGTGCAGTGACCTGTTTCCAAAGACGGCGATGCATGTGGACAAAATGTGCTTCATCCACAGCTGCTGGACGGGCTCGAACAATCACTCTCCGGCGCTCTTCATGATGAACACAGGCACGACTCGCATGGGCTATCCCTGCGTCGGCTCCTGGGTGAATTACGGCCTTGGGAGCGAGAGCGACTCACTGCCGAGTTTTGTGGTGATGAGTGATCCGCTCAATCGCGGCCTTCCCAAAGGCAGTGCGGCGAACTGGGGCGCGGGCTTTCTACCGAGTGTGTATCAGGGAACGTGGCTGAAGCCGAGTGGTGCTCCCATCGACAATCTTGCGGTGCCGGCCTCGCTCACGCCGCAGCGTCAGCGGGCGCAGTTGGACCTCATGGCGAAGCTGAACCGGCAATCGCTGGCCGGATCGGCCATTGAGAGCGAATTGAATGCTCGCATTGAGAGCTTCGAACTGGCTTACCGCATGCAAACGGCCGCGCCGGAGGCTTTTGCGATCAAGGATGAGCCGGAGCACATTCAAAAGATGTATGGCGTGAATGAAAAGCACTGCGGCCATTTCGCTTCACAATGCCTCACCGCCCGGCGCATGGTCGAGCGAGGCGTCCGCTTTGTGCAGATCTACAGCGGTGGCATGGAAAACCAGCAGAGCTGGGATGGTCACAAGGACATCCTCGGCAATCACCGCGGTTTCGCGGCCGAGAGCGACCAACCGGTGGCGGCGCTGATCAGCGATCTGGAGCAGCGTGGCTTGCTCGACCAGACATTGATCGTCTGGGGCGGTGAATTTGGCCGTCTGCCCATCGCTCAAAAGGGGGCGCAGCCGGGTCGCGATCACAATCCGCATGCCTTCACCGTGTGGATGTGCGGCGGCGGAGTGAAGGGCGGTTACCATCATGGCGAGACCGATGAGATCGGCTTCAAAGCCGTCATCGACCGTGTGAGTGTGCATGACTTGCACGCGACCATCCTCGCTGCGGCGGGACTCGACCACGAGCGGCTCACCTTCAAATTCCAAGGTCTCGATCAGCGTCTCACCGGCGTGGAGAATCCGAAGGTGGTGAAGCAGGTGTTTGCGTGAGGAAGCCTCAACGTGCGAGTTTTAGAAAAGCCAGCTCCTCATCGAGCAGCAGGCCTTCCGGCACCTTTTCGGCGATTTGGTAGGCCTCGGCAGGTTTGCCGGTGGTGGCGAGGAGACCGCTGAGGACGGCACGGCGACCGGGGGGCATGCTTTCGGGTTTTTGGAGGCCGTTCATCACGGTTTGAAGGGTGGTGCGATCTCCGAGCCGATAGGCGGCGAGGGCTTTGAACAAGGCAGGTGAGGTGGCTGCATCCGTCATCACGGTTTCCATCTCCTCACCGAGGAGAAGACGGAGGTAGGAGAGCTCCTCGGCCATTTGCGCATTGGCTGGATGCAGTTCGAGAAGACGGCGGGTGACCTGCATGAGCGCTCGCGTGTCCTTGGAACTCATGGCGATGGTTTTGGCACGCTGGAGAAGTTCTGAACGGCGGGGTTCGACGGCGGCGGCGAGCTGGAAAAGGCCTTGGAGAGCCATATCCGGCATGCCGAGGCGTTCGGCGAGGCCGGAGGCGAGTTCGAGTTCTTCGTATTCGTGGGAGGCGGTGGCTGAGCTGATGGCAAAGCTGAGCTGACGGCGGGATTCCTTCAGGTCAGGCTGAAGATGGCTTTCCGCATCGGCGAGCCAGATGGAGACGAGAGTGTTGGAAACGGGCGGGCGCTTGCTGGTGAGGATCTGCTTCATCTCCTGCCAACGGCCTTCGCCCGTGAGCGCCTTGATAAGTGCCGTGAAGAGTGGGCGAGAGCTGGTGGCGAGTTGTGGCGGGATGAGCTGGAGCAAAATGGCATGCTCGTGATGCGCGGCGAGCCACGCGGCCATTTCGATGAGTGTGCCGGTCTTTTCGTCTTCGAAGCGGGAAACCTCCCGGCGAATCAATTCGGCTTTTTGATCCGGGAAAAAGCGGATGAGGGCGCTGACGATTTCGAGTCGGATGGTGAGGTCCGCATGGGGATGAGCTTCGATGATAGGTAGAAGGCGTTTGGCATCTTCGGCGGTGAGGCGTGTATCCTGGAGGATGGCATGCGCGGCGGCGATGCCGACGGGAGGTGGGAGTTGGCAGAGGTCCCAGTAGGCTTTCCATGACTGGTTTCGATACTCTGGGAAGGCGCTGCGGCTGTTTTCGATGGCGAGTTGGAGTTGGGCTTCAGGTGAGTCTTTGTCGAGAAGCCTTGATTGGCGTGCGGTGGCCGCCGCCGCATCCGTTTGGCCTTCGGCGGCTTGGAGTCTGGCCTGAAGGGCGAGGCCATCCGGGGTGCGGCTGAGGTCTTTATCGAGCGCTTCGAAGACGCGGCGGGCCTCATCCACGCGGCCGAGATCGATCAGGCAAGACCCATAGAGCAACTGTTCTTCCGGGCTGAGTGGCATCTTCGTGGCGAGCAAGCGAAGATGATAGGCAAGCTCACGGCGATCTCCTTTGACCAGCTTGAGGTAGGCGATGATGGCTCGGAGCACTTCGGGCTCCTCAGGGGAAAGCTTCCTCGCCTCGATGAGCTCGGCGATGGCATGGCCCATGTTGTCCTCTTCCATCGAAGTCATGGCTTCATTGGCATGGGAGCGTGCCCAAGCATCTCGGATGGCGTTCTTCGCCGGGCTCCACCCAAGGATGCCACCTACCACGGCAAGGACGCCAAAGATGAGGAGCAGGCTGAAATTTCCCAGAATGGGGATTTTCGGCGGCTGATACTCGACGGGCGTCTCGTTTTGAGGTTTGAACTCGAATGACATGGCGGGAGAGACTGACGAAGGGGTTACTCGGCACCGCCGCTGCGGCGTTTTTTCTCTTCATCACCTTCACCGCCGCCGTAGCCGAGCACTTCGACGGTGATGATGGAAGGCGTTTGGGAGCCTTGTTCATTTGCCTGTGCTTCTTTGGTGGCCTGCTGGGCTGCGGGGGAATTGCTGGTCGCGGCTCCGGCGGCGGCGGCGCTAGCGAGGCCACCGAGCGCAGGCGTTGAAACGGCAGGCGCGGAGGGTGATCCCGCGCTGCTGCCGCCCACGGCGATGTTGCCGGCATTCAGCACGACGGAGGCCGCGATGTTCAGGTTTCCTGTGGCGCGAATGCCGGCATCGCCGGCATCGACGGCGCCGATGGGGGCGATGAGATCGACATTGCCCGGACGCACACCTTCGACGGTGGCGAGCACGCCGATGCCGCCACCTGTGGCGAGACCCGCGAGATCGGTGGCGATGGCGGCGCTCTGCGGATCAATGATCACGCGTGTGGGTGGTGCGGACTGAATGGTCTTGGAGGATGAGCCAGCGGCGATGTCACCCTCGCTGGACCAGATGGTGATATCGCCACCCCGAAGGGTGAAGATACGGGCGATGCCGATGCTCACGTCGTCATTGGCGAAGACGGAGATATTGCCGCCGGACTCGGAGATGATGCCAGGGGGAGCGAGCGTCTCACCGAGCACCGTGGAGGCGAGCTGGAGGCCGCCACCGGGAGCGAGGATGCTGATGTCTCCACCGCTTTTGGTGCGCACATCGCGTGCCTGGGTGTAGATGCTACCGGTGCCAGGTGTGGGCAGCAGGGCGCTGATGGCACGATAACCGGCGGCATATGTGCCCGCATCGGGGCTATTCGGATCATTGCGATCACGACCCGCATTGCGCAGGGCCACATAGAAGAGGCCGAGCGCGAGCTGTTTTTGCTGCTCGGTGGTCAAAGCGGGATTGGTGAGATCCACAGTGGGCACGCCGAGCAATTCGGCGAGGTCCGCTAGATTTCGCGGCGTGCTGAAGTCAGTGATCAACCGAGCGAAATCGAGTTGGCTGCCACCGAGGCCGGTGGCCACGCCACCCATGCCCGCCGCCAGCACGATATCCGCGCCCTCGAAAGGAAGATACGGATTGCGGCCGTTGCCAATGCTGTTGATACCAGTGCCAGTTCCGTCGGAATTGTTGGCGCCGGTGCCGAGATCGAGATCGCGTCCGGCGAGCACTTGGAGCGTGCCGGGGCCATTGATCTGGATGTCACCTGACTCAGGGAGCTCGCCGAAGGCTGGTAGATTGCCGGTGGTGACCGCCTGGGTGCGTAGGGGTGAGTTGGCGTTGTAAGCGATAATATCGCGACCCGCCGAGACGAGGGTGAGATCGCTGGCGCGGACGTTTTGAATGTAGAAGGCGATGTCTGTGATGTCGCGTGAGGCGAGGATAGAGGAGGCTTTGCCGGAGAAGAGGGTGAGGCCTGAGATATCGCCACCACCGGCGTAGAGGCGCAGCGGGTTGGTGTCGTTGGCATGGAGCAGACCTGCGGCGTGGAGGCGCTGTTTGGATTGATTGCTGGCAAAGGCACCGGTGGTGGAGCCGGACTCGGTGAAGATGGCATTGAGGCCGATCATGAGCGTGTTGCTCGTCACACGGGAGGCGGCGTTGTTGATGGCGGTAGGGGCAGCAGGATTAAAGAAGGTCTGGTAGTGCGAGTAAGGCGTGAGCACCCCTGGGATGGAAGCTGGGTCCGCATCGGAGAGATTGAGCGTGGCGGCGCTCCAGACGTTGGTCTGGCGACCCGCGAGAATGGTGGTGGACACGCCGGTGGAATTCAGCCCGTTGATGTTACCAGCGGCGAAGAGTTCAATGGTGCCGCTAGGCGAGGGAGAGAAATTCATTCGCCCAACTAAATTGATGTTTCCACTATAAGCGGCCACTTTAAGAGTGCCCGGCATGACGGTGGTGAGGGTGGTAAACGGTGCCGAGCTGGTCTCGGCAAGACGCAGCCATGGCTGGTAAGTAGCCGCTCCGCTCAGGATGAGCTGCTGGCTGTGCCAAAGAGCCAGAGTGGACGAGGACACATTGGTCGATGGCGGGGTGACAGCCTGACGAATCGTGACATTGCCGCCCAGCGAAGAAGCGTTCACAGCAGCATCGGCCGAATAGGTCGAGAAGTATGTCTTATACCAATGGCGGTTGGTGAGCCCCTGCGGCAGAAGGAAGGTGTTGGTCACCGGTCCAAGCAGGACATCACCACGGGCATTGATATCAAAACTGCTTTTGCCAACAAAAAGAGTGACCGGCATCCAAGCTTCCGGTGAAAGAATGCTGACGGTGGAACCGAGCCGCCCTAGGGAGATGGATCGGGCTTCATTGGTGGTAACTGCTCCACCTGCTCTGAGGGTGCCGAGGCCGCGCTCGACGTAGTAGATGCCGCCGTCGATGTTGCGCCCCGTGGTCACGGTTACATCTCCGCCTCCGAGCTCGAGAAGGCCGGCGGTACTGGGCGTGCCGCGGGCCGCACGGGCATTCGTGGGTGCATGGGCACTGACGTTTTGGACATCGCGACCAGCCTCCAGCGTCACATTGCCACCGCCGAGCGCGGCGATGCCATCAAAGAAGTTGCTAAAATTCACCCACCACGTCGTGGAGGCTGCGAGGTCGTTGATTCGCTGGAGTGATGACTGACGAACGTCAATGTTTCCGTATTCGCCATCTGAGTTCACATAGCCACGGCGCAGGAGCCAGTTATTGGGGAGCTGACGGGAGGAGTCCAGTACGGTAACTCCAGCGGCAAGAGTTAGGTGGACAATATCATTGCCTGCTTCGACGCTCACATTGCCGCCAGCCATGCTGTATTGCGCAGGGTACACCTGCTGTATCGCACCGAGTTCGTTCTGAGCTGGCTGGCTCGATTGTGTCAGGATCGGCACCACAAAGTCACCTGAGGTGAAGACCGTGGTGGGCGAGGGAACGGTGACGCCCGCCGTATAGATGGTGGCGAACTGATTGAGCAGTCGCACATCACGCCCGGCATTGACTTCGATGTCCCCGGTGCCAGTGCGGATGACCTGGAAGCGATTCGATACGGTGGGAGTGCCAGTGGTGGTGGTATTGTTGGTGGGATTGATCGCGAGGCGGGTGAGGGCATTCGGACCAGGGGACACGTTGGTGGCGTTGCTAGTGGGAATGGCTTGCCCCGCATCTTTGCCGAGTAGTAGGGAGCCAGTATTGGCAGCGAGAGAGTTGAGAGTGCTAGTCTCACGGAAGTTCGCGGCATTCAAATCTGCACCGGAGGTGAGGCGGAGGTTCCATGACTGCGAATTTACTGGAAGGCTGGTGTTCAGTGTGGCGAGCGTGGCCAGCCACATGCGTTCGACGAGCGGTGTGGTGCCACTGGTGGCCACGGCGAAGCCATCGCTGAGCGTGTTGTAGAATTCAAGATTCCCACTGGCTCGCATGGTGAGCGTGCCTGCGGCATTGAGTGGGCCGTAGCGGAAGGTGGCGAGATTCCAATCGGCGAGCGCTGCGGAAGTAGTGGTGCCGAGCGAGATGCTGCCGCCGCTATTGACGATCTCTACACCGGGTTGGAGCACGGAGACAGACTGGATCGAGGTATTTCCGCCGAGCAGGCGGGCGAACATGGCGTTGTAGTTCGCCATGAAGCTGGTGTTGTTGTTGTGGATCGTGGTGGTGTTGAGGTGCTCCCCGGTGATGGCGGTGGCTCCGGCACGCAGGAGCACATTGGCTTGGTTGTAAGCATAGGTGCGGAAGCCTTCGATCTCGATGCTGGAGGCGTCGATGAAGGTGCCTGCAATGGGAGCGATGAGGAGGTCATTGAAGCTGGCATTCTGGCGAGCCCGAAGGTGGGCTTTGCCGCTAAACTGGCCGCGGGAGGCACTTGTGGCAGTCATCGCATCGACGCCGAGATTCAGCGTGGAGCCGGAGGCGATGTTGAGGCTGTCTGTGCCGGTCGATTCGATCCAGATGGCACCGCCCTTGCCTGCACTGTCGAAGTTTTGGCCGCGAACATTGAGCGTGGAGCCATTCGCTAGGCTGACGCCGCCGCTGGCGATAAGATCGATGCGTCCGCCCGTGTTGCCGGAGGCGTTGATGGTGCCGTTGACGGTGATTGCACCACTGTCGAGAGCGAGAAGGAAGCGCCTCGCGTTCACGGTGCCATTGATGGAGATACTTCCGCTCCGCACGCGAAGGTCACGAGCTGCCGTGAAGGCACCGGCATTGAGGAGATCATTGAGATCGGCAAACGAGGCGAGCGTGCCGACGTCCATCTCGAAGCTGCCAGTGGTCGCTCCCTGGCCTGCGAGTAGGCCGTTCAGGGTGAGTTGGCCTGCTGCGTTGACAATAAGCGTGCCTGCGTTACCGCCGCCAGCTTGGGCGGCTAGATTGATGATGCCCGCTCCGCCGACGATGACATTGCCAGCATCCGAAGTGAGTGAAACTCGTCCCGCGTCTGTGTAACGTGTGGCATCGTAAAACTGCCGCGCCACGCCACCAGCGTTGAGAAGTCCATTCACGTTCACATCGCCTGTGGTGGCACGTAGCGAAATCAGACCGCTGGGCAACAGTACGTCGGTATCAGCTATGACGGAGCTACCTTCTAGGGTGAGGGATGCTCCCAAGCCGAGTGCAGAAGGGGTGAAAGTCGTTACGGGCTTGGTCAGCCTCAACAGGCCGCCGGATGCGATCGTTTGTGTGCTAGTGCTTTCCGCACGCAGGAAGGGCGTGATGAGGTTGAGTGCGTTTTGGACGCGGAAAGAGCCTGTTTCGCGAACGGTTATGCCTTGGCTTGCTGTGAGCGTGACGCTGCTAAACTGATCGATGAGGAGGTCATTTTTGCCGATAGTGATGGAGTCTGCAGTCAGGTTGAAATCGCCGTTGGCAGCTGCGGTGATTCCAGGAAGGCTGGCGAGAGCGCTGTTGTCCAGCACGAGGCTCTTTGCGGTTAGATCAACGCGGCCACCTAATTGATTGAAACCCCGGATTTCACCTGCGTGAAGCTCGAGAGCCCCGGCTGAGGCGAATGAGCCTGTGCCGTAGAAATCAATCGAGGAGTAGCTGAGCAGCGAAAGCGAGTCGGAAGCCTGCAAAGACGTCAAAAGACCACCACCCAGCACGAGTCCGGCATTGGGCTGCAAGGCTCCGGGATTGCTCAGTTGGATGCTGATGCGCCCGCTATTGAGCTGAATGGCGGTGGCGGTGAGTTGGGTGGTGAGGTCGAGCGTGGTAGCGTTCGTCGAGTCGAGTGTGACGGTGCGGCCGGTGATCGCTGCATTGGCACCGATGGTGAGCGAAGGGAGTGCGGAGCTTGTGACGCCGCTGCGAGAGGTTTGCGCACCGGTGATGCCGCTCACGCGAACAAAGGCACCATTGCCAGCGACGACAAAGGCGTCTGCGGATGTTTGCGGGCCTGACTGAATGAGAGAGGAGCTATCGGCCAGCGTGAGGTTTTGCGTGGCAGCGAGGATCACATCCGTGCCGACGAGAGGCGAGCCTGCATTGTCGAGAGTGAGATTGGTGGTGCGGACGGTGATGTTCCCCGAACTAGTGCGTTCACCACCAATGAGAAGGCTTTCGGCATTCCAAGCGCTGAGCAGTGAGGCGTCCAAGACAAGCTTGCCAAGCTGAGAAGGTGCCCCAGGCGCTGCGATGACGATGTCGAGTGGGCTGCTGACGTCGACGCGACCTCCGCGTCCATTTCCTGAGCCTGTGGCGTTTACCAAACCACCAAGCTGCATGGACTGTTGAGCACCGAGAAGAGTGTAACCGCCATCCAACGGGCCGCGGGTTACTTGCAGGCTAAGACGCTGCTGCGCCGCACCGATAAAGCTCTGGGCGTAGGCATCGATATACTCGGCGCGGACTCTCACGACGTTCTGCGGGGCGATTTCGAAAGACTGAAAAATCTGCGACGAGGCTGCTGGATTGAGACTGTTGAATCGGTAGCCACTCGTCTGCACGGCACCGCCTGGCTTCACAAGCGAGTCGCTTGGTTCGCCGGTGTCTGGAGTAACCAGTAGGGCTCCAGGTAGCAGGGCGTAACGAGCGGGCAGCAAGGTGTAGGAACCTGAAGAAAGTAGGGAACTGCCGTTCAGATACACCTTGTCTCCCGCATGGAGCAAACTGTTGGTGTAGCCTGAATTGCCGCCAAGGTTGGCGGCATTAATCCCGGCATTCGCGAAGCCGGCCAAGGGGGCAAAGGAGGAGTTGTAGTTTGGGAGGATGGCAAATGCCTCATCGGAGGCGAGGATGTCCTTCGAGCCGCCGTTGCCAGTCACCCAGCGGTAAGCGTAGAGCTCGCCGCCGCCACGGATATCAATGGTGGAGCCTGCCTCGGTGGTGATGTTTTGGGCGGAAACTCGCAGCGATTTTTCAGGCACCCCCGTGGCGGTGATGTCCAACCCGGTGGGATCGATCCAGTTCGTGCCGTCTTTGATGAGTCCGTATGGAATGATGACGCCAGAGCCGGTTCGCGGATCAATGGCAGAAACGGAAGTCGTAGAGCCTGCGGCTAGGGTGATCTGCTGAGTGAGGGGCACACTCGTGTTGGTGACGAGTCCAATCGGAGCCGTGCCAGTGCCATCCCAACCAAGGCGTATGGTTCCAAATGGCGCACGCAACGTGCCGGCCTGCGTGATCGTTTGCGCAAAAATATTGAGCCGCCCTCCTGCGCTGAGAGGAAACTGGGGTGTGACGCCTGAGGATGCGATGGAGACTGAGCCTCCGTTGTAGGCGGTGATGGTGAAATTGGAGGCGGTCTCCGGCACGATCTGGCCGGTGGTGATGTCGAGATTGCCCGCGATATCCAGATAACCAGCTCCGCGTAGTTCATGACGCGCCGTAATCGAGGCACTAGCGATGTTTTGCAAAGAAAGGAAACCGGTCTCGACGAGGTCCGCCTGGATGACGAGGCGGCCAGTGCCAGCGGTGGGGCTGAAGTAGCTAAGGCCTCGGATGCCGGGCTGGATGAACTCGAAGGGATTCACCAGCTCTTCATCCCGCACGGGCTGGCCGAGTGATAGGCCAAGCCTCACGTACGCCGCCGAAAGCGTGGTGAGGGCGTCGGCCTGAATAATGCCACCGTCTGCGATGCTCAAGGCACTCCGCCCACTCAAGGTGACTGCTCCGCGAAATTCAACATTGCCTGCGAGATTCAGGGAATCGAAGCCACCATTCTGAAAGGTGTTGGCACCAAAGTAGCCGAACCCTGCAATCCCTGGCGTCTGGCCTAATGCAGAGGTCGGCAATGCAAAAGCGCTCATGTCCTGTGCGACGATGAGGTTGATATCACGGTCGTCCTGCCGGGCATCGGGAATATAGAAGCGTCCTGATTGGATGCTGAGCGTGCCGCCCTGAGCATTCGGTCCGCCAGCATTCCCAAGCAGCGTGGCGCGTGAGATAAGAAACTCGCCACCTTTTAGAGAAATGGTTCCCGCATTGCTCATGACCTGCGTCGGCACGAGTTCGGCAGGCTGGAACCACTCCGTGACGGCTCCTACTCCTCGGAGCGGGCTGCCTGCTTCTTCGGGAGTGAGATCAAGGATGGCTGCGGCACCGGAGACATCCATTAGGGCTCCCGTGTCGGCGATTAAATTGCCCTCAACGGTGATGGTGCCGCCCGCATGTACGGTGCCGCTGCGGCGGCCGAAGGTGTCGAATTGATACACCGTCTTGCCAGCGGTCGAAATGCTGGCGGTGGAACCGAGCTGAACCGTCGTCAAGGGAATACCTGAGGGGGCGTTCTCTGGATACGTTGGGCCACCATGCACCAGCACAGTGCCGCCGGGCGCGGTGATCCCGCCAAGCATTCTGACCGTTTGCCCATGCAGCGTGACTTGGCCCGTGGCATCCGTGGTGATGAGTGATCCAGCCCCCACTTCGATACGACCACGCACATCGAGTTCGTTGGTGGAGCGATCAAAGACCCCTGGCGCTCGAAAATCGAGACTCACGCTGTTCCTGTAGCCTTCAGGGAGCAGCAGAGTGGCAAGCGTGACGGAACTTTGTCCGTTTTGCAGAGCGAGGTTTGCCTGCCAGCTGCTCACTTGGGGGGTGATGGCCGTTCCAGGGGCGATCACGATGGCTGGGGCGAAATTCTCCGCGCCACCCAGATCCGTGCCGAGCCCGGTCAAAGTGAAGAATCGAAATCCGCCCTGACTGAAGAAGGCTGGATCGAGCAAGAGGGTGTTCGGGAATGTCGCCGTGCCCCCCACTTGAATGGTTGGCGCGAGCAGATTGAGCCTCCCCCCCTGCGATCCGGACAACCCGCGGAGGCTGCCGCCAAGGTTGAGGTGTCCGCCGATGATGGAGGTGAGGACTGGATCACGTCCGCCAAGGAGGCTGACCGTTCCTGCATGGCCATAGTGCGCGATGCGATCGACAAGGACTCCACCGGAGACATCGAGTAGGCTGCCTGGGAGCACATTCACCTGCCATCCCTCGACGCGGATCGAGCCTCCGGCATAGGTGCTGGACCCACCACCGATTCTCCTCGGCACGCTAAAGGGGGCTGGAGCATCCGCTCGGTCGTTGATGACAATGCCAGCCGTGCTCAGCACAGATGCACTGCCGATGGTCAGCACACCACGACCGGCGTTGGCAGCGGGAACGGGTAGAACGTTGGCGATGATGATGTTCGATTCGAAGGGGGAGAAGTTGTATGCGACGAGGTCGATCGAACCGGCTGGGGCGGTGATGTTTCCCTGCACATCCACATTGGACCCATGCAGAGAGACGGTGCCGCCGACTGGTGCCTGAAGGTTGACGCCGGAGGGCAAGGTAATGTCACCCGCAGGATTGCTGACGAAAAGAGAGCCGAAGCTCTGCGCCGAGAGCAGCGATGGGCTGAGATCGACGGCGCTTCGACGCTCGGTGCGCAGTGCCACCGGATTGCCACTCCCATCCAAGGCGAAGGCGCTGGCGGCTGGCAGTGAGGAAGCGGTGTTACGGAAGGTAATCGCAGGCGGATTGGGCGAGATGAGGGGGAAGATCGGATTTGCCCGTGAGAGCAATTGGGCCTGCCATTGAAGCGTGAGGCTGCCGGGCTTTGGTGCCGCATCGAGCTGCTGAGGGCCAACTACTGTGCCTGCGGTAAAGCTTCCATCGAGAGCCATCGCGGCGGCACTGATGCTTACATTGCCAGCGGCTGCGCCGAACAGGTGGCTATTCTCGAAACGGCTGCTGTCATTGAAGACGCCTGCGGTGCTTGTCGTGGAACCCCAGCGCGGATCGGTCGTGGTCGTTCCTGGATTGTAGATGCCGTCATACACGACGGAGGGATCGGCACGGGCAATGTCCACGAGATTTCCATCGTCGATGAGACGCGTGGTGTTTACTGCAGATGCGGCGAACTCCTGATAACCACCTGCGGTGTTGATGCTTGCGCCCTGTTGCATGACGACAGACTCTCCTGCGCTGATGTTCACTTGGCCGCCCTTGGTCGTGAGTTCTCCTGCATTCCGCTCGATGACGCCGAGATAGCCTGTGAGGTTGGCCAGCGGCGTGCCATACCAGATGGAGCCATCGGCACGGGTGCCTGTCTCGCGGAGATCGACCGTCACCGTCTGGCCGCGGAGGCTGCTGTTTCGCTGCAAAGGCACATCAGCCAGTTCAGCCGCACGCAGTCCTACCTCGATGATGTATTGGCTGATGGAGGAGGCGATGCCGGTGGAACCAGCCACATCAATGACGGCGTTTTGATCGAGGTACACCTGACCGCTGGAATGTACGAAGTCGATCTGGGTGCTGCCAGAGCCGGTGAGCACATCCCAGACACCGGCACTGAGAGTGACGTTGGCATTCGGCGCATGCACGACGGCTACCGCTCCGAGGTAAATGGCGAGCCCCTGCATGTTGACTTGTGATTTGAGTGCCAACTCCGTGCCGACGACCTTCAACGAGCTGGCATACTCCGGCAGCACACGGGTCACTGAACCTGCGGCGGCAGTCACCACACCGGTGGTTGGTGCGCTGGCCTGGTCATAGATAAAGGCCCCCCCCTGGCCGACGATGCCAAAGTTCGGATTCGCAATGGCGTTGTAGTTCGCCAGCAGGTCCACGCGACCGTTGAGCGCTACGGAAGTGCTGCTGTGGATGAAGCCATTCTGGTTCACATTCTTTCCGGTGACAACCACGCTGCCTCTTTCGGAGGAAATGAGTCCGTTGTTGGTGGCGGTGCCGCCATAGCTGCCGACGGAGCCCACATATACATCGAGGCCGCGAAGACTTGGATCATCGCTGCTGTGCGCATCGTAACCGACCTCCATGCCTGCGGCCAAGATCGTCTGGCCGTCTGGTGTCGAGATGGTTCCACTATTCGTGACGTTTGGGCCAATGAGTGCCACGCGACCACCCACATTCGCTGAACTGGTGGGCGCGGTGATTTTGGCTCCAGCCTGCACGGTGACGTTGCCGATCTTGCCGTAGGCGGTGGCTGTGGCAGGAACGTCGGGTGAGGAAAAGAGGAACTCGGAGTCTGGATTGTTGAGGAGGCCGTTGGTGACGAGCTTCTGGTTGATGGGTAAAGCGGAGGCGGTGAGCGAGCCGGTGTTTACCTCGCTGGCACCGCCGAAGATGATGCCGTTTTGATTGATCACATACACCTGGCCCTGTGCCTCGATATTGCCCAGGATCTGAGAGGGATTGCCGCTGGGATCGGTGATGCGGTTGAAGGCGATCCAGCTGGCCGCGTTCGAGCCACCCGCACTTTGATCAAACTTCACCGTCGTCTGGCGGCCCACGTTGAAGGTGTTCCATTCCAGCATGGCTTGCTGCTGCGTCTGCTGGATCTTGACGATGCTGCGGGCGTTTTCCATCGACTGCGTGGGGTTGTTTGCACCACTGGCACTGATGAAATCGAGCCCGCCGACACCGAGGCCATCAGGCACATCGGGGAGTGTCATGCCAGGGAAATTGGGGTTGGCTCCTGCATTGTTCTGCGTGGCTGCGGCGGCGCGTGCGGCGGTCTGCATGGCCTGCACGGCATCGAGAGCCAAAGTGTTGCGTGTGAGCATGTCCTGCGCGGCGGCGCGGGCCTGGGAGGCGGCTGCGGCGGCATTCACGCTGTTGGCATTGGCGGCGCTGGCATCCGCTGGCACCCCAGCAGCACCTCCGGCGCCGCCAAGCGTGTTTCGAGTGAGCATATCCGCCATCACGGCCTGCGGTGGCAGGATGATGAGGAGGATCATGAGGTGGGCGATGATGCGTTTGGCGATCATGAAAAGGGCGGGGAAAGGGTTAGGGGCGGGCTAGCTTTGACAGCGCGACCCCATCCAAAGCGACAGGGTGATTGTGCAACAATTCCGTCATATAAGCCTGCATGTTGGAGCGGGCCTTTTCAGCGCGGAGGCGGCGGGTGAGCGGCTCTCTCACCTGTTCAAGGAAGGGGGGGTGTGCTTCACGAACATCGAGAACCTTCAAAATGTGCCAGCCATCCCCCAGCTTCAGCGGCTCAGAGATGACGTTGAGGGCTAGTTTGGGCAGGCGGGAGAGGATTTCGGGCTGGATCTGGGCTTCGGTGAGCCAGCCGATGTCTCCATCCTGTTTGGCACTGGATTGATGCTCGCTCATTTCACGAGCGATTTGGGCAAAGGAGGTAGGATCAGCCTTCAAACGAGCCTTCACGGTCTCCAGGCGGTCTTCACTGACGAAAATCTGCGCGAGGTGAAAGGACCTCGGCTGCTGGAGTGAGGGCTTGGCGGCCTCGTAAGCGGCTTTCAGCTCGTTTTCGCTCGGAAAGGAGTCGGGCGGCTGGCAGAGTTTTTTGAGGTAACTATCCGCGATGGCGGCCTCACGAGTGTTCTGGATCAGTTTTTGTGTTTCAGGCTGCTGTTCCCATTTCTTTTCCAGCGCCTCCTTGAGCACGAGACGCTGCACGAGCATGGCTTCGGCTAGTTTCTTCAACGAGGCGACATCGAGTGTGCCGGGGTTCTCAATGTCGGCAGCATGCAGTTCGATGTCGCCGATGCGGGCAATGACCTCGCCTTCGGCGAATGATGAATGAGGAAGGACGAATGACGAAAGAAGGACGAAGCTCCAATGACGAACCATTTTGGCCTTCGGCATTCGGGCTTTCTTCGTCATTCTGAATTCTGCATTCGTCATTGTTGAGCGGGTTTTTGGACGGCGGCGGCCTGTTCTTTTGTGGCGGCCGGTTTGGGAGCGTCGGCAGGCTGGATTTTGCTGTCTTCCAGCTTGTCACCGAAGTCCTGGAGGTAGTTTTCGAGCTTCACACGCATGCTCTTGGTGAAGGGTTCGCGAGCGGCGATGGCGGTGCCGAGGCCAAAGCCTTCATACTTCCCGAGGATCTCGTTACCGATGTTGTAGAGATCAAGGTTCTTGCGATTCGCATCGGCCAGCTTGCGCTCGGCCAGGATGGCGCGGGCCGCATGCTCGGCACGCTGGGCATCAATCTTCTTGGCGGCATTGAGGACTTCGCCATGGCCCTTTTTCCAAGCAGCGAGGGATTCCTGGAGGCGGACGATCTCGGCGGCCTGCTGGGCGGCTTTGTCCTGGAGGTCGGCGATGGCTTTGGAGTCCGTCTCCTTCTGGAGGTTGCTTTCTTTGGCGAGCTTTTTGAGGTTCGCATCGAGGCTGGAGACTTTTTCTTCCAGGGTGACTTTGTCCGCAGCGAGTGCAGCACGATCAGCCTCCGTCTTTTGCTGCTGGAGCATGACGGTGCGGAGTTGTTCACGCATGCGTTTGAGCGCGACCATGGCTGGATCAGCTTCCTCAACGGCAAAGGCTGGCAGGGCAGTGAGAATGAACAGGAGAGCGAGGGACTTTTTCATGGATCAAAACTTGGCGGTGAAGTCGAGCAGGATGACATCGGAACGGAACTGCGGACCGGCGATCTGGTCAGCACTCATGTAGCCAAGGCGGAACCAGGTGCGCTTCGAGAGAGCCATGGCGGCGTTGATGGTATAGCCTTCCATGTTGGTGCCGCCGTAGCCGAAGACGGAATCGGTGAAACCGTCAATGACGGCGTCGGATTCGACGTGGCGGTAGCCGAGGCCGATGGCCCAGTCGCCGCGCTTGTCGAAGGCACTGATAGCCTTGCCGACATTGAGGCCCAAGAACCAAGCGGTATCACCACCGTCCCAGGCACCATTGCCGCCGGTGCGATTGTTGACCACCGGGTCAGCGCGGCCAAGATCATTCATGGCGGCCTTGTCGAGACCGATGTTTTTGATGAATTCGCCCATGAGTGAGATCTGCACCGGTTCGTAGTGGTTGAAGTCCACACGGCCGGTCCAGTAGAGCTGGCGGAATTTGGTGGCGAGACCGAAGTATTGGAACTGGTTGATGGTGCCGTTGAGGTTCCCACCGGGAGCGGCACCGGGGGTGGCGGTGATATTGCGGATGGGGCGGTAAGTATTGCCTTTCTGCGCAAACTGCGGTCGGCTGTTATCGGTATCCCCGGCGTCGTTGGCGGAGGCAGGCACAAAGGGGCTGGAGAACTTACCTTCGAGGTTATGCCAATCGTAGTAGGCGAGGGTGGATTTGACTTCGATGTCGTCCGTGACTTTGAATGTCACGCCAAACTGGGCGGCAAGGAGGTGCTTGTTGTAGCTCTCATACTTGGCGGTGTTGTTGGTGCCGAAGTTGAAGTAACTGGTAAAGACGGGGAAGTAACCGCCGGTCAGGAAGGTGCTGAAGCGTGGCGTCCAGCCCTGCGTGACTTTGAAGGCGATACCATCGAGGCCTACGTCCTCATCCCACATGATTTGGCTGTTGGTGACGAAGGGGTTATCGAAGCGTCCGATGAGCACCTGCAGCCTGCCGTGCTCGTGGAAGGAGGATTCATACTGGATGAAGGCACGATCGAGCCAGAGCTCATACTTGGAGAAACCACCACCCTGGGCAGAGCTGCCGCTGGCGGTGCTGCCGAGCGTTTGGTTGGTGGAGACGGGCGCGTTGTTGCCACCCGTGGCGAGGCGGATGCCCGCGGTGAAGCCGTCTTCGAGGTCGATATCAAATCCGATGCGCATGCGCAGGCGGTAGCGCTCACGATCTTGGTCCACATTGAGCTGCGGTGGCAGTGTCCCGGCGGGGTTGGTCAGGTCAAACGGAGCGCCCGTGTTGATGGAGTTAAAGTTTGGGAAGGCTCCAGTAAGGTTGTCATTGCCTGCGGAGAACATGAATTTGTCATGTCGCATGCGGACGTCACCAAAGAGACCGGTGCGGCGAGTCCATTCAGGGATGTCAGCCACTCCGGCCCACTTTTGGGAGCGTGAATCGGCCATGATTTCGCTGCGGAGCTGGCTGCGGATCTCTTCTTTGACGGCCTCCGGGATGTAAGTGACGCGGACTTCCTCCTGATCCGGGGCGAGCGGTGGCAGGGCGGATTGCGCGGCGACGGCGGCCTGAGTCTCGGCGAGGGTCTGCGCTTGGGCTTGAGCCATCTGAGCTTCTTGCTCAGCGCTCTTCACGAGGTCGGCGGCATCGGCTTTGGTCAAGGCACCGCGTTCAACGAGCTTATTGATGAGGTTAACCACGACGCTTTCCGTCGGCGTGGCCTGCGGGCGGGATTGGATGGCTCCGGGCTCGGGCAGCAGGGAGATCGGTGGCGGAAGATCAGCACCGGTGGTGGCGGGAGGCGGAGCTGGAGTGAGAGTTGGAGCCGGAGTCTTAGCAGGGGGCGAAGTTGCAGGGGCACCTTCCTTCATTTGAGGCACCGCCGTTTTGGCAGGTGTCACCTCGGCGAGGAGAGGGAAAGGAAGATCGGGTTCCTTCAATTCAGGCACTTGGGCCACCACGGGCAGTGCGAGGAGGAAGAGAAGGGAGGAGCGACGGAGGATGAGCATGAGAAAAAGATTAGCGGGCAGTGATTAGCGGCCGTTGAAGCGCATGATGACGGGCATGGGCGTGCCGGGTGGGGCGGGTTCGAGCACCTGGCCCACGAGGGCGCGGTTCTTGAGCATGTCGTCATGCTCGGGATTGCCGGTGGAGCCGTTGAGGACGACGCGGGTGATGCGGCCAGAATCATCCAACCACACGCGGAAGGGCACGCTGCCCTTAGCAAACTTCAGCCCGGCATGACGCGAGAGGATTTCCTGCACGCCACGGCCAAATTTGCCCTGCCAGCGGCCACGCTCGGAGTAGCCACGGCCTGTGCCATTGCCACCGATGCCATTGCCGCCAATGCCACCCCCGAGACCGAGACCACTGCCATCACCACCGGCGATGGCGGTGCCAATGGGTTCATCGGCCGGTTTATCCGCAGGTTTATCCTGAGCATCGGGTGGAGGTTCTTCTTCCGCGGCCATCTCTTCTTCTTTTTCCTCTTCAGGTGGAGGCTCTTCCTGCTTGGGAGGTGGCGGCGGTGGAGGAGGGGGGGGCGGAGGCATCACCGGCATCACCATGACCATGTCCATCTTCTTCTTCGACTTGGTGTCCTTGGAGGGCTTGTAATTGGCGGCAAAATAGCCGCCACCACCGAGGGCGATGAGTCCGAGGATGATCATGACGAGGTTCCGGCGGAAAAAGCCGGGCTCGTCATCGTCTGGAAGATCTCGTGGGTTCATGGCAGATTACTTTTTGGCCTGAGTAGCGAGGCCGATTTGAGTGAGGCCGAGGCGTCCGACGACGTTGAGGACATCCATGATGCCTTGGTATTGCGAGGCGCTATCCCCACGGATGACGACGGGGAATTCGGGCGTGGAGGATTTGATGGCCTCCAGCTTGGAGGAGAGCTCGTCGAGGGTGACGGGCAGGGTGTTGAGGAAGACTTTGCCTTCATTGTTCACCGTGATGGCCTGCATCTTGGGGCCTTCGAGAGGCTTGGCGGAGGCTGGGCCTCCACGAGGCAGGTTGACCTTCACGCCCTGCACACCAGCGGTGGTCATGATGATGAAAATCAGCAGCAGCACGAGGTAGAGATCCACCATCGGGGTGACGTTGATGTCGTCGTAGCTTTTGTTATCGGCATCCATGTCGGTTTAAGACTCCTTGTGGTGTTCGGCCATCTTGGCGATGAACTCGTCGATGAAGGTCTCCATGTTCGAGACCACATCTTTGATGCGTGAGCTGAGGTAGCTGTAGATGAAGAGCGCCGGGATGGCGACGGCGAGGCCGGCGACGGTGGCGAGCAAAGCGCCTGCAATACCGGGGGCGATGCTATTGACCTCCACCTCACCGCTTTTCGCGATGACGGCGAAGGTGATCATGACGCCGATGACGGTGCCAAGCAGGCCGAGGTAAGGACCACCGGCGATGCCGATGGTGAGGAAGACGAGCTTGCCATTGAGCTTTTGGACTTCACGCACCATGCCGCCGTGCAGTGTGGCCTTGATGGCCTGGATAGAACGGCCGGAGAGGCCTTTGGTGGGTCTCACGCCATCTTTTTCGCGTGGGCCGGGACCATCCTTGAGGCGTTGATTGATCTCTTCGCTGCCGAGATGGTAGATTTGATACAGCGGTGATTTACGCATGAGCCGCATCGATTTGGCGCTGGCGGTGCCACCGAGGGATTTGACGCTGTTTTCGTCCTCGTGGTCGATGGAGGTCAAATCGGAGGAAATGCTGTGCCAGCGCTTGAGAAACTCCTTGGAGGCCTTTTCGATGGTGTTGATGTAGAGGAACTTTCCGATGGCGATGAGCCAGCCGACGACGGCGAGCAGGGCGCAGAGCACAATGACGACCCAGCCGTCAAAGGTGAGGTCTTTGGAGATGTCCGCGATGAGCGTGAGGTGCTTTGTGATTTCGCTTTCTTCTTCGTGATCGCTCGATTCATCGGAGCCGACGACCAGAAGCTTCTGCGCATCGGCGGAACTCCCTTGATTGATGGCGTTGAAGGCGATGAAACCGGCGGGGCGGGCGGTTTTGGCGATTTGAAGTTCATCGAGTTCGCCGGTGTAGCCTGCGAGACCTGCGCCCGTGCTGTCCTTGCTGATTTCGAGCGGTGTTTTCAGTGCCGGCATGGCGGCGGCGAGTTGGCCGTAAGATTTGCCATTCACAAAAAGAGTGGTCGTTCCAGCGTCATGCACGGCGGTGAGGTGCGTCCAAGCATTGGCACCCAGTGGTGCTCCTGGGCTGCTGCGCTGCTTATTGATCTCGACGAAGGGCACGCCGTTGTTGAGGCCAAGCACGAAGGCATTGGCGCCATCGCGGCGGCTGAGGATGACGGCATCGGCAGCAAGGGCGGATGGCTTGACCCAGGCCGAGATGGTGAGCGGAGCTCCGGGGGCCCACTCGGGAAGGGCGTTCACTTTGATGGGAGCCTGACCGAAGACACGCAGACCGCTACCGATGAGGGCTCCGGCGGCAGGCGGCGGAGCACCTTCGGCATTGGCACCGAGGGCGGAGGAGTCGCTACCGACTTTGGCGGCATCGGCGAAGTGATAAACCAGCACGCTATCGGCGGTGTAGGTCTCTTTGGAGGCCTCAGGAGCGGGTGCGGCGGCATTGCCGTAGTAGAGCCAGATGGTGGTAGCAGCGGCAGGCTTCAATTCGGGCACTTGCACCCAGACGTAGGCTTCATTGAGCAAGGAGTCCCACTTTTCGACGTGATGCTTGAGGACGGTTTTGTGGTCGTCAGCGGTGAAGCGAAGATCGCTGCCATCTTCTTTGGCGGACATGAAGCTCATGACGCCCTCATGCAGGCGCACGAGCACGGCGGTGGTGCCGATGGGATCAGTGATGGCGGCGGCCTTCGTGTCGATGTCGATCTTTTTGCGGATGGTGTAGCCGGGATCGAGCCAGAGCTTTTCTTCCGCGTGGAGGGCGGTAGCGAGGGCGAGGAGGCAGAGGAGTCGTTTGAGCATTGTGAGAGGTCAGAGGATGGGTCTGTGGAATCTGCGAAATCGGTGGATTAGAAATCAGCGCCGACTCGGACGGTCATGTAGAGGTGATGGGCGATGGCATCGGGCTGGGTGACGAGGGGGATGCCGAGGTCGAAGGAGCCGTAGAGGTGGTCCTGCCAGCGGATGCGAGTGCCGACACCGATGCTGGCAAGGCTGTGCGTGCGTTTTTCACCGGGGAGGGTGTTGTTGACGTAAAGCTGGGCGGCTTCGGCGAAGGCGTAGGCACGCCAGTCGTTGGCTTTGTCCTTGCCATCGCCGATGAAGGAAGGGCTGCGCAGTTCCATGGAGCCCATGATGCCGGAGTCACCGAGTTGTGTGGCGATGAGATAACCGCGGACGGTATTGATGCCGCCTGCGGCGATCTGCTCGGTGTTGATCAGAGGTGAGCCGGAGGCCTGGCCTTGGATGCGGGTGTAGAGCTGGAGATCACCGGGAAGGTCATGCGTGTGGGAGAGATCGCCACGGAGGTAGAAGAAATTATCGCGGGCAGCGAAGCGGCGGGTGCGGAATTCATTTTCCGAGCCGCCCATGCCACGAAGATGGAAAACGAGCGCGGCATTGAACTCCGTGAAGCTGTGCTCCTGCACATGGCTCATCGAGTAGGAGAGCGTGAAAGGATAATAAACGATCGGAGAGGCGACGACCGCGCCGCCCGCGTTCACGTCCTGAATGAAGTCTTTGTAGTCCATCCCGGCGCTGATGGAATGGAACCAGCCTTTTTCAGCTGGCAGGGTCTTCGTGAAGCGGATGCCGTAGATCTGCCCTTTGCCGACGACGGTGCCGCCGCCGAGCGTGGAGATATTGCTATCCTGCCAGGCCCCGGTGACCATGACGCTCCAGTCGTTTTCCAGAGGTGCCATGTAGTAGCCGGAGAAGACGGTGCCATCGGAGGTCTTCTCCGGAGCGACCTGGAAGCTGGCGCCGAGGGTGTGGCCGAGCTGCCAGAGGTTCGCGTAGCTCAGCGAGCCATTGAGGCGCAGCGGGACGGTGTTGGCGTTGTGAACGTTGTTGAGCTCGAGATTGCCGTGGAAGGGATTTTTGTCTTCGACGATGAGATCGATGTCCACCGTGCCAGGGACGACGCCGGCACGGAGTTCCGGGGTGATCTTGCGATCCCGCCAGCGGTTGAGGGCCATGATCTCCTTCTGCACCTCGTTGAAGTTTGGCACCGTGCCCTCGGCCATCGACTGGGCCTTTTCTTTGATTTTGCTCGGCAGGAAATACTTCGCGCCTTTGATGCGAAGGCGGCCCACAGGAGCCTCGACGACGTTCAGGTAGATCACGCCGCGTGCGCCGGTTTGCTTTGGCACTTCGACATAGACGGTTTGATAGCCGAGGCCGCGATACGCTTTCTCCAGACCTTGCCTTGCTTGCTCGATGTCATTCTCCGAGCGTCCGGGGCCAAGGTATGGATAGACGGCCTTCTCGATGTCGATGGGCTTGAGGATCTTGTTTCCTCGGACGCGATACTCCTGGATGTAGAGCGGCCCGACCTGGGAAAGGGCAGTGGGCGTGGTGGTGGGTGCCTCAATGGGCTGGGGCGGAGGGGGCGGTGCCTCCTGGGCTTTCACGCTGCTTCCCGCCAGACCAAAGCAGGCAGCGAACGCGAGGGAGCGTGCTTGCCTGATGATGGGACGTGCTGAGGCGGATGGGGGGAAGCCGGTCATGTGTGCCGGTCTGTCTTTGTTCGTGGCGGGCCTTGCCTCAACAACACCACGGTTACGAATGCGTCACGCAAGAGAAGCCTGAGAGTGGCAAAGTCTTTCCGTTTGACGTTTTTGTCACTTGTCTGTCTGCGCCGCCTCCATGGCCTGCTGGAGATTTGCCTGCTGCTGCACTCTCATGAAGTGGTCTCCCCCATAGAGCGAGGAGAAGCGGTCATCACTGAGACGCTGGGCTTTGAGCCAGCGAAGATAAAACTCCCGGCTGGTAGGATCATCGCTGGCGGGTTTCACCGCGTTTCCAAACTCCTGCCGGATGTCAGAGAGGGTCTGCAGGGTCTCCGGTGCCAGTGTGGCATCGGTTGGCGTGAGCGAGAGGCTGCCACCGCGGATGGCAGGATCACCTGGTGCATTGCCGACGAGAAAAGCGGCGGGTACGGGTGCTGTCGTGGTCTTGGGCGAAGAAGGTGCGGCAGGGGGTGGTGAGGAAGCTTCGGTGGCAATCCAGGGGGAGCCGAGTAACGCGGCAAGTGCGGCGGTCTCCGCTGCGGATGAGGAAGGCTCGGAGGTGCGGGCCGCAGGATTTTGGCGGCGAGATTCAAAGACGGCGTGCAACTCTGGCTCGATGAGATGGCGGATGGTTGCCTCAGGGCATCCGGCACGGCGGAGATTGGCGATGTAAGTCGCAAAGTCAGGGGCTTCGAGCTGCTTCCAGTCGAAGACGGTGTTGGCGGCCGGTGGAGGCTCGGGATCTGGCTTGGATGTCTCGATCGTCACCTGGGTCGATACTGGATGATAGAGTCTCCATCCGAGTACCGCATTGAGCAGCATGGACACGGCAAGCAAGATGGTCAAAGAATGGCGGAGGTGCTTCATATGAGGGGTGTGATATAAAAAACTGGTGCTGACCTTTCGGCCAGCACCAGCAGAATGACTTTCGATGCTATCGGAGCCGATTAAGGGCCAACAGTGGCACCGTCGTTACCGCGGCTGACGTGCATCAGATTGATGGGCAGACCAGCGGTGCCGAGCACGTTGGTATCGGTGAGCTGGGTGGCCAGATTGTCGCGGAAGAGGGCTTCTTCCGTGGAGAGGCCCGAGGGAGCGTACATGTGGAGGTAGCCCCAGCCGGTGTAGAGGCCTTCGTAGATCAGATTGGCATTCGTGCCATCATACATCACGCCTTCGTAGGAGAGACGTACCGCACCGTTGCCGACGGCGGTGGTGGAATCCGTGATGCCAAGCCAAGCGACCAAAGTCACTGGGATACCGGTCTCGAAGGTGAGGCCATCTGCATCGATCAGATTCACAGAGCTGGAGGGCAGTCCCATGAAGGTGCGGATCGTGCTGCCGCTCGAGTAGCCACCATTGCCAGGAGCGAAGGAACCGACTCCGTCACCGACGGGCCAGATCTGAGCGGACGTGATGGCGGCCGAACCGGTCAGCTTCCACTGCTGGACGGGATTGAACACACCATACTGGGTTTCGGCCAGTTGGGTAATGCGGGTGCCGGAACCGTTGTCACGGCCGATGGCCAAGACCTGCTGGTCCGCATCTGGAGCGCTAGGATTGCCCGTGAAGAGCTTTTTAGGCTGAACACCATTGGCATACAGGGCGCGGGCGAGTTGCTGCGTCATGTTGGTGAAGCCTGTGGTGCCTTCATTTGCCACCCAAGAGAAGGGGATGATGGCAAGTTGGTTGTCATCGAGCTCAGGTGTGGGTGTAGGCGTGGAGGCCTGGAACACATCCGAGAAGGCAAACTTGGCGGTGGTCGATTGCGTGGCGAGGGCAGCGCCGGTGCCGACCGTCGCAGCGGCATAGCCATTGCTGGCAGGAAGCGAGGAAACGGGGATGAAGTTAAGGTTATTACCTTCGGCGACATCCTTGACACCGGTGGCGGAACCCGTCCACGTGCTCTGCACGGTCAGGATGCCGATACCAGCAACAGGTCCCTGGACCACGGTGTAGTCAGCGCCTTCAAAGCCACTCTGAGAGGCGGCGGGGACAGTAGCGGTCAGGCCGCCCATGGCGAACTTGCAGTTTGCTGCGCCGCCCATCATGGCGACGATACCTTTGTGAGTGCCAGCGCGGAAGGCGGTGGAGCCGGTGAGACGGATGGTGGCATCCGCAGAGGCCTGCTGGACGGCGGCAAGACCGAGGACGGCCGTGAAGAGATAGATCGTGGATTTCATGTGAAAAAGATGAGTGATGAGGGATAGAGGATGAGGGATGAATTAGGCGGTCTTTTTGACCGTGCGACGGCGGCGGAAGGCGATGCCAGCAAGGCCAAGACCGGCCAGAAGGGCGCGGCTGGGCTCAGGGACGGCGGTGACGGAGAAGCCAACAACACCACTATCATTGATGGTGAAGCTGCCTTCCCAGGAGCCGACGCCGACCGTGCCGGTGGGGCTGGCACCCGAGGTGCTGTTCAGGATGCGGTAGAGGTCGAGGACGGTGCCAGCAGTGCCGTTACCGAAGTTTCCTTCGACGCTCCCGGTGAATCCAAAGGAGTTTGTTCCATTCTGGCTGCTCCATGTGGAGCCTCCGGTGCTGGAAATGACTGCCGTGTTGGTGACGGCCGTGGAGAAGGCATCGTAGGTGCCCAGGACACCGGTGATGTTATTGGCGATGGTGCCACGAGTCGTGCCGCCCGAGACGTTCCAAGGTGTGGAATTGCCTGAGACACCGGCTTCTGGGGTGCCTGACTGAGCTCGGGTGGCGTAAAGCGTGCGCACCGGATCTCCATCCACTGCCGCACCGCTAGACGCACTGCTGCGGACGCCCACGACGCCCCAGAAGAGGTCGGATCGGGTTTCCCAGTTCGTCCCGTAGGTCGCATCAAGGAGGGTGCCAATGTCAACGACGCTGGCGATGTTGGCGACAGCATCGCGATACACGGTATCAGCTTGGCCGAGGTTCACGAGGAGGTTCGAGGTGGATCCTTGGCCACTTGTGGCGCGGAAGCCGAGGAGCAAGTCCCCGGCGACGTAGGTCGTGGCGCTCGCCTGAGTGGCGAAGGCCGTGATCCCTGCCACGACGAGCGTGGTGAGAAGATGTTTGGTTTTGATGAGCATGTGTTGGTGTGGGTTTGTCGGTTTGAGGTAAGAAGCTGACTTCGGGTGAAGGAACTCCGCCGTGGACCGGCGGCATGGTTTTAAGGGGTGAGAAGAAGGGAATCCAACTGAGGAGGGTTACGTTTTAGTCACGCCTTACGAGCTAGGATGATCAGTTTCGAGCACTACCGAATCCTCATGAATCGAGGCATGCGGAGCGGTGAACTTTTTGTCACATTCGATCGCTTCATTGACCGCGCCGCAGCTCTTCATCGAGAGCTTGTTGGAGCTGTACAATGCCTTCAAAATCCTTCGATCCACTCGTCAGATAGGCGATGGTACCATCCTTAGCTACGAGCGCCGTGCGTGGCACGAATTTGGAGAAATAGCGTTCGTAGATCGTCTTGTCTGCATCCGCTACCATGGGAAGTCGCAGCTTATTCTCCCCACCAATGCGCACCACCTCTTCATGGGTATGGCCGCGAGCGATGCACAGCACGCTGAAGTCTTCTCGATCACCGAGCTTCTCCACGATCTCTTTCTGGATGTACCGCATCTCTGTGTAGCTGAAAGGCACGCTGGCGGCAAAGAAGTAGAGCAGCACGACCTTGCCCTTTTGAGCCCCGAGGTTGAAGGCACGGCCTTCGGTGGTTTTGCAGGAGAAATCGGGTGCTGTTTCGCCCTGCTTGATTCGTGTGGCCGCCTGGATCTGGGCATCAATGCTGTCTGCTCCTTTCACGAGTGAAGGAGAGATAAGGCAGAGACAAAAGAAAAGGGCGGCGAGACGTTTCATCGAGATGAAAAGGCAGGTAGTCAGCTCAGCGGCAGTGCTTTGAAGCGCAGCCATCGGCACAAGGCACGCTCAGCAGGAAGCGACAGCCCTGCTGGGGATCGTTCGTCCATTCCAGGGTGCCGTGATTGAGTTCGAGGGCTCGTTTGACGACAAGAAGGCCGAGCGAGGCTTCTCCCCAGGAAACGTGGGCATCCGGCGGCACACCGCGGGTGATGAGGGGGGCGTCACCACGCACCTCAAGCAGGCAGCCGGAGGTCTCCCAGGTGGCGTGAAAGGTGATGCGGGACTGTGAGGGCAGGTTTCTCAGCAGTTCTTCGAGCAGCTTGGTGAAGACGAGATGCCACACCATACGGTCTCCCTTTAGTTCACAGCAGCCGGGCGGGATGTTCGCCTCGATCACTGATCCAGAAACCTCAATGAGCGGGGTGAGGCGCTCGACGCTGGTCTCCAGGCAACGATGAAGAAAGGCGGCATCACAGGTGCTCGGTGCCGTGCCGGATTCGAGCTGGCCCACGGCATTGATGTCATCAATCACACGCATCAGTCGGCGGCTGTGCTTGTCCATGACCTCCAGGCAGCGGGTGAGGGAATCTCCATTTTTGATCGCTCCCGTTTTGAGCGTCTCGATGTAACCCTGGATGAGTGCCAGCGGCGTGCGCAGCTCCACCTCAGCTCGGGAAAGGAGCATCTGCATGGTGCTGGCGGCATCCTCCGCCTTGAACGTGGCGGTGGTCATTTCGGGTGCTGGGTAATCGGCTGGGAGACGAAGAGGTAGCCCTGCTTTCTGACCGTGCCGATGTGGGTGCCGTAAGGCTCCCCGAGCTTGTCACGCAGACGCTTCACATGGGTATCGAGGGTGCGGGAATGGGTATCATCGGCATAACCCCACACGCCATTGAGCAGCTCGCTGCGGCTGTGGATGACATCGGGATTGGTCATGAGCACGGTGAGAAGGCGCAGTTCTGTGGACGTGAGCTCGACGAGGCGGCCGCCCACGGAAAGCGCCATGTTTTGCCGATCCACCACGAAATCGCCCACTCGCAGCTCATCGGTCATGACGACTTTTTGCGAGCGGCGCAGGATGGAGCGGATGCGCAGCACGAGTTCGCGAGGGCTGAAGGGCTTGGTGAGGTAATCATCCGCGCCCATTTCGAGGCCATTGATGCGGTCATGGGCCTGCGCCCGGGCGCTGAGCATGAGCACCGGGATGGAACGTGTGCGGACATCCGTGCGGAGTTGGCGAAAGACCTGCCAGCCATCCATGCCGGGCAGCATGATATCGAGCACGATCATCTGGGGGCGCTCGCGGGCGGCCGTCTCCACGGCATCGAGGCCGTTATACACAGCGATGACCTCGCAGCCCTCCTGATTTAGGTGGAGGGTGACTAGATCAACAATGTCCTTTTCGTCATCGACTATTAGGATGCGGCTCATGATTCGGGAGAGCCACATCAACGTCACATCTTCCCGTCTGCCAAAGATCGCTCTGTGACGATCTCGTCGCATCGGGGAATCACTGCCTGCCGATGACGCTGAAATCGAGATCGCCTTCACCAGCCGCGACACCTCGGCGCATCGCCTCCGCCGTCACATTCAGGGCAGGGGATTCGATTTTGAACTCGGCGGCCAGTTCGCGGGCGAAATCGGCATCCTTGAGCATGTTTCTCAGCGAAAAGTGCGGCTCGAAATCGCCCTTCATGATGGCGGGTAGCTTCATGCCGATCAGCGTGGAGTAGTTCGCATTGCCTTCCAGGGCCGTGAGGAGGCGCTCCAGATGCACGCCATGCGCCTGCGTGATGGCAGCGGCTTCGGAGAGAGCCTCGACAATCACCGCGGAGACGAGATTTGTCACGATTTTCAGCACCATGGCATCCCCGACGGCACCAAGAGGCAGGAGTTTCGAGGCGCTGGCCTCCAGGACGGGTTTGGCACGCTCCACGAGCAAATCCGGGCCGCCGAGGTAGTAGCAGAGCTTTCCATTCTGCGCGGCCATTTTGCTGCCCGTGAAGGGGGCATCGAGAAAAGCCGCCCCGGTGGCCTCGACGATCTTCGCGGCTTCTAACGTGGCTTTTTTGCTCACGGTGGCGTGGTTCATCACCAGATGCCCAGCCTTTAAAACGGGCTCCATATCCCGAATGGCCTCCAAAAGCGCAGCGCTGTCCCGCACGAAGATCTGAATGATGCCCGCCGCCTGGGCCACCTCACGCGGTGAAGCGAGGAAATTTGGCACCGCTCGGGCGCTGCGGCTCCATACAAAGACTTCATGATCTGCTTGGCGCAGATTTTCGACGACACGGCTGCCAATGATTCCCAGCCCAAGGACTCCCACATTCGGTTTGCTCATGCCCGGCGATTAAGAGCGCGGCAGTGAAAAGGCAAGAGCCGTCTTGCCATGCAGGTAGTCTCGCAAGGCCTCCTGCCAAGGGCGGGGGCGGAGGCCGGTGAGCTGCGTCAGCCGAGCGGTGCTCATCGTGGTGTGTGGCGGGCGGGCGGCCTTGAAAAAGGTGCTCTCGGCGAGCTTCAGCGGCTCGATGCTTTTCGTTCGTAAAGGCAATCCCATTTCCTCGGCAATTTTGATCGCTTCGAGGCCCCAGTCTTGCCAGGAGGCACTGCCTTCATGGCAAAGGTGAAGCGGCCCGCAGACCTCGGGATGGTTCACGATCAGCTTCGTGATCCAGTCACAAAGGTCATGCGTGAAAGTCGGTGTGGAGGTTTTGTCCGCGATGGCCGTCAAGGCGTTGTCTTCCAGGGCTTTGGCGATGATTTGGTCTGGATGGCTGGGCTTATCCGGTCCGAAGAGCCATGACACGCGAGCCACCAACGCCTGTGGGCAGGCAGCGAGCACGGCCAACTCACCCTCACGCTTGGTTTTGCCGTAGTGATTCACCGGATCCGTGGAGTCATCCTCACTCCAAGAGGACGTTTTGGAACCGTCAAAAACATAGTCCGTGCTGAAGTGAATGAAGCGCCTACCCAGCCGTTGGCAGCACGCCGCCATCCTTGACGGGGCTTCCACATTCACGGTCTCGGCTTCCTTTTGCCGAGCCTCGCAAACATCCGGGCTGGTCATGCCGGCCGGGTTCAGCAGCACATCGAAAGGCTGGGCTTCGAGCTTGGGAGCAATGAGATCGAGTTGGGTGAGATCGAGATCGGCTCGTGACCAGGCGATGACCTCACCGGTGCCTTCCAGACGACGCGTGAGCGCTTTTCCGAGGCCGCCATGGCTGCCGAGAATGAGGATGCGAAGTGGCGTCAGTGGCATGGGAGAGTTGGAAGGGGCTCCCAAATATCCAGCATGATGCTTTTTTCAAAGCGGCTTTACGAAGCGGTAGTGGCTCACGATCCACTCCTCGCCCTCGCGGTAGCCCCAGAGCTCGGCACAGGCCATGAAGAAGATGCGCCAGTAGCTCCACCATTTCACCGCCTGATCTTCGCCATAGGTCTGCCGGAAGAGCGGCATGATCTCGGCCTTGTTCGCATCCATTTTGGATAGCCACGCCTCGGAGGTCTTGCTGTAGTGCATGCCGCTCACGCACCAGTGGTCTTCGATTTTGAGGTGGTCCTGAAAGTACAGCAGCAAATCATCGCTCGGCATCTGACCGCCGGTGAAGAAATACTTCGCCATCCAGTCCGCCTCGCTGGTGGCTTCGAAATGGTAGGCGTAATCGCGATGCGTGAAAATATGCACGAAAAGCTTTCCACCCGGTTTGAGCCAGGTGGAGACACGACGCAGTAGCTCCTGGTAGTTCTTCATGTGCTCAAACATCTCCACCGAAACACAGCGATCGAAAAGGCCATCACCGACGCCTTCAAAGCTGATCATGTTGGCGGTGACGATGGTCAGATTTTTGAGGCCACGCTTCGCCGCTTCGGCGTCGATGAACTCCTTCTGCGTGCGGGAGTTTGAGACGCTGGTGATTTGAGCCTTCGGATAGTGCTCTGCCATCCAGAGCGAGAGCGAACCCCAGCCGCAGCCGAGCTCGAGAATGCGCTGGCCGTCCACCAAGCCGGCACGTTCGCAGGTCATGCCCAGCATGATGGCTTCCGATTCATCGAAGGTGGTCGTGTCCTCCGGCCAGTAGCCGCTGCTGTATTTGAGATGCTTGCCCAGGCAGAGCTGGTAGAAGCGGGTGGGCACCTCGTAGTGCTGCTCATTCGCCTCCTGCGTGGCGATGGCCACCGGCATGGCCTTGAGTTCCGCCACATGACGCAGCAGGCGTGCTCGCTGCGCTTCGATATGGGGTTCTTTGTTCTTGGCGATGACGTTGGCAAGGCGCTGGCGAATGCCAAAGCGGATCACGGCATCAGGGAGGAGGTCTTTGGCGAGGAGTTCGTTGACGTTGAGCATAGGGATGAGGATTTAAAGTTTGCGACGAAACCACGGCACGAAGGCGCTCGTCCTTCGCTGATACTCGCGATAGACTTCACCGCGCTTCTCGACGGAGAGCTTTTCGGTGAGTGGGATGCCGGTGACGTTGAGGAGGAAGTGCAGCATTGCCAGTGGAGCGACGATAGCCGTCCAACCCCATGGCGCAGGCAGTGCCATCAAAAATAAGCCCCACCAGAGCAGCGATTGGAAGAAGTAGTTTGGATGTCGGCTGTAGCGCCATAAGCCAGTCTCGCAGATGGCCTTCGGATCTTTGTTCGTGCGTTTGAAGTGGGCGAGCTGCGCATCGGAGACGCCTTCGCCGATCAAGGCCACAGCCCAAATCACCAGCCCGATTCCTTCGAGCAGTCCAAAGGACGTTTCAGGCCTGCTTGAGATCAGGCGCACGGGCAGCATCAGCAGCCAGACGAGCACGCCTTGAGCGAGAAAGAACCACAAGAAGGCCTTGGGTGGATTGGCGGCCCACTTTTGCCGCAGCACGGCATAGCGCACATCCTCCTTCGGATGATGGCTGGCCACTCGCCGCCAAAGATAGATACCGAGTCGCAGACTCCAGGCCGCCACCAGCACGGCAATGGCGATGCGTCTCATTCTCCAGCCTTCGCCTGCCAGTGCATACCAGACTGACACTGGGGCAAAGCTCAGTGCCCACGTTACATCAACGAAGGAATAGTTATCCAAGCGTATGCTGAGCCGCCATGTCAGCAAAAACAGGGTCAGCAGGATGATGCCGCCACCGGCGAGAATGAGCGTGGAATCAAGAGTCGGCATGGCGGCGGCTGAGTTGGGCGGCAAGGCTCTGAATGAGTGGCCGCGTGATGGCATACAAAGCAAGCAGCAGGGCAGGGGCCATCAGGCACCATACCGTGATGCCATAGACAGCCGTCATGCCGTAATCGCGAAAGAAAGGCCCAGGCTCGGCAAAGAAACGCTCCATCATCTTGGGAATCGAAAGCGAAACGTGCGGCGCGCCATAGAGCATCTCGCCAAGTCGGTAAAAACCGAGCACGGACATCCATTGCAGCGGATAGGCCAGGGCTTTGAAAGCTTGGAGCACCGGTTGATTCAGCTTCATCGGGATGCCCACGAGAAGCGTCAGCAGCGTGGTCGAACCAATGATGGGAAAGATGCCGAGCGTCAGCCCGAAAGCCAAGGCTTGAGCAATTTTATTCGGCGAAGTGCCTTGGGTCAGTTGCTGGGCGATGGGCCGAATCACCCAGCGCTTCCAGATGGACTTCAAGCCTGTCATGTTCGTGACCTCCTCAGCAGCACCTCATCGATTCGGGCCGTGGCTGGCACCTCGAAGAGTTCGATGAGCATGTAAATCGCCATGGCGATGTTTCCCAATAGCAAGATCCCGATGAGCCAGGCAAGGCGTGCTAGCCACGAGGTCTCCTTGTAAGCCACCCAACAGTAAAAGGTCAAAAACGCCCAGTAGGTATCAAACAGCGTCGCGATGAACCACGGATGCATCACCACCTCTCGCGGCGTCTTCCATAGTGCACATTCCAAGCTCGCCCACGATGTGACCGCGAGCATGGATAGCAGCACCAAGCTGAAGAGAATTCGGAGAGGGATGATCATGGTCAGGGCTAGAATCCGTACGCTCCCTTCGCTTCCATGGATGCGCCATGATTTGAACCGATCATCAAGGTCGTTGCTGAAGGGGCGCTCGGCCCTTCCTGAGGCGGCGAAGAGGCCAAAAATGCCGCTTCGTGGGGGAAATGGCCTTAAAAATCGTCATTCCTCAGAGATTTCCGCAGAACAAGTATTGACACTTTGGGCGGTTTTTGCGTGAATGAGCACCCATGGCCACCAAATCCACATCCAAGAAGCCAGCTGCTAAAGCTGCCAAGAAAGCTGCCAAACCAGCCGCCCGTAAAGTCAACCCCGCGCTGATGAAGCCGGTCCAGCCTGATGCAGTGCTGGCCGCTGTCGTCGGTTCCGCTCCTCTTGCCCGCGGTCCCCTGACCAAGAAAATCTGGGACTACATCAAGAAGAACGGCCTCCAGGACCAGAAGAACAAGCGTAACATCAATGCCGACGACAAGCTCAAGGCTGTCTTCAATGGCAAAGCCACGGTGACGATGTTCGAGATGACGAAGCTCGTGAACAAGCACGTTAAGGCTTAATTCAGCGACACTTCTCAATCTTTACCGGGCGGCAGGATGATTCCTCCGCCCGGTTTTTTTATGCCCGGAAGCCACGAGTCGAGTGACTGGTTTGATTTGCCATTTGCACCTCGGACCTCGGGCGATAGGATGGTCTCCTTGCAAATCCCCATGAAGAAGTCCCTCACGATCCTCCTCGGCGCCGCCGCCTTCATTTTCGCTTCCACATCCTGCGATAAGCATTCCTGGAAAGAGACCCAAGTCCTCCACGAAGGCATGCACAAGGCTCACGGCTCCGATCATGGCGATTCGCACGCCAAGGACGATGGCCACGGCAAGAAGGAAGAATCCAAGCATTAATCGCCGATCATGCGGAGGTGCGCAGCCTTGATCCTGCTCACGAGCCTGCTGAGTGGCTGCCAGAGCTGCATGGACTGGTTTGCTCCCTCCTTGGCTGTGCTCGGTGGTGAGTGCATTAGCGTGAAGCTTCCCGGCGTCTCCCGCACTTTTCGTCAAATGGATGCTCGCTGGGCTCGTGAGGAGCTCGGCCATTCCGGTTGTGAACTCGGAACCCATGGATGCCTCGTTTGCAGCACCGCGATGGCGGCCACCGCCCTCGGAACGCCACTTTCTCCGAAGGAACTCAATGAGCGCCTCAAGCAGTGCGATGGCTTTCAGCCGCAGGGATGGCTCATTTGGAATGCCATCAGTCGCGTCACTCAAGGCCAGCTCGTCGCCGAGTATCACACCCGTCCTCGATATGAGGTGCTCGATGCCGCTCTGAAAACGGGCGCTTTTCCCATCATCGCTTTCCGCCTACCCAACGGCGCACGCCACTGGGTCCTCATCGTCGGTAAAGAGGGCCAAGACTATCTCGTGCGTGATCCGCTGGATGACGAACTCGAGAAAACCGTGGCGCTTAGCATGCTCACGAATCGCATTCGAGCAGTGAGGATCGTGAAAAAGGCTCTTTGATGCCGGTTTCTTGTCACATCACTCCTGCGCCACATCGGCCTTCGGAGTGTCATTCGGGCACGGGGCAGCTCCGCAGGTTCGGCGCATCAAAACACGCCCAAGCCTCGACAAATCAAGGTTGGCAGGCGGTTTTGGCCGTATGGCATGGTTTGAGCAAAGAGACGGAAAACCACCAACCAACTGACCAACCATGTCCCCCGAAAAATTTACCGTAAAGCTTCAAGAGGCCTTCAATGCCGCGCAGTCCGTCGCCACGCGAAATGGGCAGCAGGAACTGAAGCCAGTGCATCTCCTCACCGCCCTGATCGAACAGGAGGGCGGCATCGCCACGCCTCTGTTTGAGAAGGCAGCCGTGAATCCTGCCGCCGCGCAGGGACTGAAGAGCGGCGTGGAAACCGTGCTCGCTAAACTGCCGAAAGTCAGTGGTGGCTCGGGGGGGCTGTATCTCTCCAGTGAGTTCCGCGAACTCATGACGAAGGCCGAGGACGAGCAGAAAAAGCTCAAGGACGACTTCCTCAGCGTCGAACACATCATTCTCGCGCTCTTCAAAACCAAGTCGGAGCTGTCCGACGTTCTCAAACAGGCCGGATTGACCTACGACACCGTTTCGAAGGCCCTCACCGCCGTGCGTGGGAGCCAGCGTGTGGTCGATCAAGACCCTGAGGGGAAATATCAGACGCTGGAGAAATACGGCACCGATCTCACCGCCCGCGCCAAAGCTGGTAAAATCGATCCTGTGATCGGTCGCGATGAGGAAATCCGCCGCGTCATGCAGGTGCTCAGTCGCCGCACCAAGAACAACCCGGTGCTCATCGGTGAGCCCGGTGTCGGCAAGACGGCCATCGCGGAAGGCCTCGCTCGGCGCATCGTCGCGGGTGACGTGCCGGATTCGCTAAAAGGCAAGAAGCTCATCAGCATGGACCTCGGCGGCATGATGGCCGGGGCGAAGTTCCGGGGTGAATTTGAAGAACGGCTCAAGGCCTTCCTCAAAGAGGTCACCAGCAGCGATGGCGAGATCATTCTCTTCATCGACGAACTGCACACCATCGTCGGCGCCGGCAAAGGCGAGGGCGCGATGGATGCGGGCAATCTGTTGAAGCCACAGCTCGCCCGTGGTGAGTTGCGCTGCATTGGCGCGACGACGCTGGATGAGTATCGCAAGCATATCGAAAAAGATCCCGCGCTGGAGCGTCGCTTCCAGCCCGTGAAAGTCGGTGAGCCGAGCGTGGAGGACACCATCGCGATCCTGCGCGGCCTCAAAGAACGCTACGAGGTCCACCACGGCGTGCGCATTCAAGACAACGCCATCATTGCCGCCGCCACGCTGAGCAATCGCTACATCACCGACCGCTTCCTGCCGGACAAGGCCATCGACCTCGTCGATGAGGCCGCCAGCCGCATCAAAATCGAGCTCGACTCCATGCCCACGGAGATCGACGTGATCGAGCGCGAGATCATGCAGGACGAAATGGAGCGCCAGGCCCTCAAAAAGGAAAAAGACGCCGCCTCCAAAGCCCGCCTCGAAAAACTCGACAAGGAGATCGCCGACCTCAAAGAAAGCTCCTCCGCGCTGAAGGCCCAATGGATGAAGGAAAAGGAATCCGTCGATGCCGGCCGCAAAGTCAAAGAAGAGATCGACCGCCTGCGCACCGAACTCGAACAAGCCCAACGCCGCGGCGACTTCGGTCGGGCAGGGGAGATCCAGTACGGTTTGATCCCCGATCTCGAAAAGAAACTCCAAGCCGAGCCAACCAAGAACCAAGAACCAAGAACCGCGAACACTCTGCTAAGAGAAGAAGTCACCGAGGAAGACATCGCCCGCGTCGTGGCGAACTGGACCGGCATTCCCGTTTCACGCCTGCAAGAAGGCGAACGCTCGAAGCTCGTGAAGATGGAGGAACGTCTCGCCAAGCGCGTCATCGGCCAGAAGGACGCCATCACCGCCGTCAGCAATGCCGTGCGCCGGGCGCGTGCCGGCATTCAGGATGAGAATCGCCCCATTGGCAGCTTCCTCTTCCTCGGTCCCACCGGTGTTGGCAAGACGGAGCTTTGCAAAGCCCTCGCCGAGTTCCTCTTCGACGACGACAGCGCTATGACACGCATCGACATGAGCGAGTACATGGAGAAACACAGCGTCAGCCGCCTCATCGGAGCGCCTCCCGGCTACGTCGGTTATGAGGAAGGCGGCCAGCTCAGCGAGGCCGTGCGCCGTCGCCCTTACAGCGTCGTCTTGTTCGACGAGGTCGAAAAAGCGCACCCGGATGTCTTCAACACGCTGCTCCAGGTGCTCGACGACGGCCGCATCACCGACGGCCAGGGCCGCACGGTCGATTTCAAGAACACGGTCCTCATCATGACCAGCAACATCGGCAGCAACGTCATCCAGGACGTGTCCAACGCCGAACAGCGCGATGCCTTGGTGCGCGACAGCTTGAAGCAGTTCTTCCGCCCCGAGTTCCTCAACCGCATCGACGAGATCGTCATCTTTGATCGCCTCGACGCCGCGCAGCTCGACCAGATCGTCAAGATCCAGCTCCAGCGCGTCATCGACCGCCTCGCCAAGCAGAACATCCACCTTACTGTCACCGACGACACCACCCGCTACCTCGCCGATGCCGGCTTCGATCCCGTCTTCGGCGCAAGACCCCTCAAACGCGCCATCCAAAAGCACCTCCTCGATCCGCTGTCCCTCGCCGTCCTCGAAGGCGGCTTCAAAGACGGCGATCACATCACGGCCACGATGAAGGATGGGAAGCCGGTGTTTGAGAAGAAGTGATGCCTTTTGACAGCCGCAGGGCTTTGGAGCACACTTCGCCATTGAACCACAACCCTCCAGTTCCGACGCAGAACGCCCGTCCGGCACCCCAGCCGGTTTCACGGGTTCGGCAGAGCTTCTCCGAAGCGCGGCGCAGAGCCTTGCAGTCGCAGGGCAAGGTGACCTATCAAATGGTGCAGGCGAATCAGTTGACGATGAAATCCGTGCCCTGAGCGGTTTCATTGCGAAGTTCGGCTTGTGGCTCTTGAGAGAGGAAGTGGAGCACAAGCTCATTGAAAGGCCGATGAGGGGCGGGAAAGAGCATCGCGTGGCTTATCTGCCCGGCCAGGACCGTGTGCTGAAGGTCGCGGATGCCCGCAAACTCGCCACTGAGTCGGTTTTTGACTACCTGAGTGACTTGGTGCTCTCAAACCACTACTTCGACGACGACATCCACCTCATCGGTGCCTGCGCTACTGGCAGCAGCCTCCTCATCGTCATTAGCCAGCCCTACATCAACGGCATTCACCCCGACTGGCCGGACTTGCGTGAAGGACTCGCAAGTCACCACCTGCGTGACCCAGCTTCGAGATCCCAAGGCGGCAATTTTATCTTCGATGATGATCTACTCGGCGAGGTCGATGTCTTTGACCTTCACCCCAACAACGTCATTCGCGACTCCACGGGCTGGCTCAACCCGATTGACGCCCATTTCTACTTTCACGACCGCCAGGCACGCATTGCTGCCATGCGGAAACTAGGGTTGCTTGGCTAAGCATGGTCTGAAACCCGACATCCAAAAACATCGCCTCAATCCGCTGTCCCTCGCCATACTCGAAGGCGGCTTCAAAGACGGCGATCACAATACGGCGGTGATGAAGAGCGGGAAGCCGGTGTTTGAGAAGTGGTGACAGAGAGTGGGTTTTATGTCTCAATTCTAGGTAAAGCACAGCGTTATGACTCATCTGGGCGAACCAGGCGCTGAGTAATACATGCATCCGTATAGGGCGAATTGAGTTCTAGGGCTGTTGTCATTGGGGTCTGGGATTGGACGTTTCGTTACGAATGTCACATCTCCCTTAGGAAAGTACTTGGAGATCTCCTCCTTTGAAACTTGTAAGTCATCAGCAGATCCGTCCGATAAAGGAACTTCAGTCACGCTCTTTGTTTGTCTATCAAGCAGGCGTATCCATTGGTCTGGCTCATACCCAAGCAGCAACCCCAGCGGACGCCCATTTTTCTCAACGGTTGTTCCAATAACACTCGCATCAGCCTTGAATGCCAGGAACTCCGACAGGAGTCTTTCGTCGATCAACCTTGTCCTAGTTATACTCCATGGTCGACATGCCCAACTATGTGGCACAGGCTTCCAAAGAGCTTCTTGTTTCCTATCAATATTGAGGCGTTCTAATATTCCGTGAGGAGAGTCGTTGATCTCACGACAAATGCCATCAAGCCCTGGATAGATGGTCGAGTGAGAAAGTCCAATGGTGAGTAACCTGTGTTCAATATGGTCAATTTGTACTGCGTGAGGGACGATGTGGAAGCGTTCTAGGCTGTCTGTCGCGAACTCTTTGTAAGGATCAGCGTGTAAACTCAGGACAGCACGCTGTGAAATAATGCGGCCGTCAAGATGAGGGGGGGCGAAGAACACGACACTTTCTGGATATTCCCAGGGGGAATGCATCTCGAGCTCGCTGAACCGCTTTATTGAGGGCTTATTCACAACGTAAACGCATGGGGGGAAGCATTTGGCTGCATCAAAACCCAGGATTGCAAAGTACAGCGCTACATATGGGTTTGAGGTCCAGTCGAGAAGGCGAGTTCTCAAACCATAGTGCCTCGCCAACACGAGACATCCGAGGTCCGAGGATCGGTGTTTCGGATCAATGTCTGCGCGTAGTCTAAACTGATCGATTAACAGCTTCTCGGTTGCGAGATCAAATGTGTGCTTGCCATGTGGTCTTCCGATCGAGGGCAGTAGCGAGTAACTGAAGCTATTACTGCCTCGAAAAAAAAGAGCGTCCAAAGCGGTCAGCGATCGCGGTCAGAAACTCGTCGACTGTTACTAGATATTCCTTCATGGCTGGGTAGTTCGTAGAGTGCTGTTGGCTGCGCCCTCGTAGGGTGAGTTCTTTGGCTTTAGTCTGCCCGCGGCAACCACGCCGGTCGATGAAAAAACTGCGAACTGTTGTCGTCTTCGCGGTAGAGGGCGTGCGGGAGTTCGATCTCAGGTTCCTGTGCTGTGGCGAAGGCGGAGCTTGGCTCATTCGGCACCACGGTCCAGACTCCGAGATCATCTTGGCCCCAAACGACGCCGAGGCCGGAGGCCACGGTGCGGAGCAGTTCGAGTTCCGTTGCTGTTTCACCCGCATCCAGCAGGCTCGCCTTGATCATGCGGTCAGTGCCGGAAGCCCGGCCCGTGATGGGAAGGATCGAAACCTGCGCGTCCGGTCCACCCGAAGCGCCACTTCGAAAAAGGGGGGCATGGTTTGGCATGCAGAGTGAAACAACAAGGAGCGGGACTTGCCAAGTCCCGACGAACATGAGGCACTTGGCAAGTGCCTCTCCTTGTCTGTGAGGTCCGGGTAAGGTGGCGAGCCATTAATGCTTCACTTCACCTTCCGGACCGTGGGTGGGCGGGCGGAAGAAGAGGGCTAGGAGCACGATGCCAGCCAACGCCATGCCGGTGGGCACAAGGAAGAGCTGCTTGTAATCCACCACGCCACCGACGGTGTAGTGCGCGGCGAGGCGAGGGAAGAGCTGGCTGGCGACGACCATGCCGACGCCGAGGATGAGCAGGTTGAAGAGTCCCTGGGCGCTGGAGCGGATGTCCTTCGGGAAGACGGCATCCACAAAGATGTAAACGGTGACAAAGAAGAACGCGTAGCAGATGCCGTGAAGGACCTGGATGGCGATGATGAGCCAGGCGCTGTCCGGTGTGCCGAAGAAGGCAAAAACGCCAAAGCGTGCCGCATGGCCGATGATGCCAATGATGAGGGTGATTTTCCAGCCGAGCTTTTTCAGCACGGAGCCGAGGATGAGCATGGTGACGATTTCCGCGACCTGGCCGATGCTGCTGACGACCATGCTCATATTGGCCGAAATGCCCACCCTTTGAAGGAAGCCATCAATGACGACGAAGTAGCCGTTGTGGATGGTGGAATCGATGAAGGTGACGATGAAAAGCACCAGCACGAAGGGCGTGCCGAGCAGCTTTACCGCCTTCAGCCACGCGACTTTGTCCATGCCTTCGACATCTTTACGCGGTGGGGTATGCGGCAGCGTGAGGCTGAAGGCTGCGAGCACAAAACTGATGATGGCCGCGACGATAAAGACCCATTTGGTTTCGGCTGCGCCTGCCTGCTCACCCAGGAGGAAGATGAAGGGCCAGCTCACGACGATCCAGCCGATGGTGCCGCCCATGCGCACGAAGCCAAAATCCTTGGCCGGATCCTTGAGATTGGCGAAGGCGAGTGAGTTCGTCACCGAAATGGTGGGCACATAGAGCAGGCCATAAACGAGGAAGCAGCTGAAAAAGGTGGTGAAATCCGTGGCGAAGGCCGTGCCCAGCAGGGCGAGGCCGCCCACCGCGTGGCTGAAGGCCAAAAAGCGCTCGGCGCTGAAATTCCGGTCGGCGAATTGATTGCTGAAAAAGATGCCGACAAGCGAGGCGATGCCGAAAACACTCCCCACCAGCCCTTGTTGCCCGGCGCTGAAGTTCAGCATGCCCATGTAGGAGAAGATTTTGATCTGCCAAGCCCCCCAGATAGCGATCTCGAGGATCATCATGAGGAAGAGCTTGAATTTGATGGATTTGCCGGTGGTATCGCTCATAAGCGGCGGCGAGGCTAGGGAGTCGGGCACAGCTTGGCAAGACAAAACAAAACCCTAGGTGGTGCCAGTCGCCGCCGCCGGACGGATGAACGGTGACAGTGTTTGATGCGAATGGCACAAGCCCTGCGCTAACGGACCACGAAAGAGCTGTAAAATTGGTCTGTGAACGGAGTTTTTCTTGTGCCCCGTTTGCTCCACGCTAAACCCGAAGGCTCTCTTTTTTCTCACCACCCCCACTCACCCGCTCCACGCCATGTCCGTCGTCTCCAAAGGTCTTGAAGGTATCGTCGCCGCTGAAACCCGTCTCGGAGAGGTGAAGGGAGCTGAAGGCGTCCTTTTCTATTGTGGCTACGACATCAACGAACTCGTCAAACTCACCTACGAAGAGGTCGTTCATCTGCTGTATTACAACCGCCTCCCTACCCAGGCGGATCTCGACAAGCTCACCACCGCCCTTCGCGCCGAGCGTGAACTGCCCCAGGGCGTGATCGACTTCCTCAAGACCGCGCCGAAGACCGCCAAGCCCATCGACATCATGCGCACGGCTGTTTCCATGCTCGGCTGCTACGATCAGAAGCGCTTCGACATCGACGTCGGCGAAAATCTCGCCAACGCCATCCGCCTGACCTCTCAGATCGGCGTCATCGCCGCTTACTTCCACCGCTCCCGCCTTGGGCTCGAGCTCCCCCCTGTGCGCAAGGACCTCTCCGAGGCCGCCCATTTCCTCTACCTCATGAATGGTGAGGTCCCCTCCAAGGAAGCCGAGCGCACCCTCGACATCGCCTACATCTTGCACGCCGAGCACGGCTTCAATGCCTCCACCTTCACCGCCCGCGTCGTCGCCTCCACCCTGAGCGATATGTATTCCGCCATCTCGGCTGCCATTGGTGCCCTCAAAGGCCCCCTTCACGGTGGTGCCAATGAAGGCGTCATCCACATGCTTCAGGAGATCGGCGATCTCGACAAGGTGGACGCTTGGGTCGAGGACGCCCTCGCCCAGAAGAAGAAGATCATGGGCATCGGCCACCGCGTGTACAAAGTGCTCGATCCACGTGCCCCGCACCTCCGCGAGATGGCCATCAAGCTCACCGAGCAGCTCGGTGAGGCCAAGTGGATCCAGATGTCCGAGCGCATCGCGACGATCATGCGCGAGCGGAAGAACCTCAACGCCAACGTCGATTTCTACTCCGCCACCGTTTACTACAGCCTCGACATACCGACGGACCTCTTCACACCGATCTTCGCCATCGCCCGTATGAGCGGCTGGACCGCCCATGTGCTTGAGCAGTGGAGCGAAAACCGCCTCTTCCGCCCGCTCAGCGAATACGTCGGCAAGCCCTACGGCCAGAAAGTCGTGCCGATCAGTGAGCGCTGAGCTCATTTGGTCGGCTTGATTTAGATTGGATTCACCGAGGCGGTATCGCTTGGTACTTGCTTGTCGTTTTGATGCCTCTCCGCTTGGGATGGCTCACCTTGTCCTTGGCAGAGAATTGGACTCATGAATGTGCCAATGGAATCATCCGCTGTTGTTCTACAGTGGTGTGAAGTTGCGGCACTGCTATGTGGCTAAAGACTGGCATTCGCGAGCATCTAGCCATGCTAAGTCACTTCCAAGGCGGTTCCAAGTGGACTACAATCCGATGCATGTCATCGAAGGCGTCTTTGGATGGCGTCCAGACGGGAGCGGGTGGGGCAGGGGATGCTACTTCTCATCCAGTGCCCGGCGGATGCGGTATTTGATGGCGAGCTGGTGGGCGGGGCTGTTGGCAAAGGTGAGGGCTTTGATGCTTTCGATTTGAAGCAGGGCGCTGCTTTGAGTGGCGTGGTAGAAGCTACCGCTGTGGGCGAGGCTGAGCAGGCGGGTGAGGTAATCGAGCTGGAGGTTCTGCCGCATGGTGCTCACGGGCTTGGCGGGATCATCACCGGTGCAGATGGCGGTGGTGAGGGAGGTGAGCACTTCATCGACACTGACTTCGTTGCCATAGAGCGTGCTGTCCTGAAGGCGCTGAAGCGTAGCAGGATGCAGAAGGTGGGCGAGCAGGGAAGTCTGGAGGCGGAAGGCGATGTCGTGGAGCTTGGGGTCCTCGGTGTTGTCACCATGGTTAAAACCGCGACGCTGCTGCTGGAGGTGGGCGTAGAGCTCCGGCGGGGCGGCAAAAGCCTCAGGAGCGAAGGCGTGCTTCGCGAGAGCGGCGAGGGCGCGGCGTTGTTTTTCGGCCTCGACGGGCTTGAAGGGCTTCACACCTTCCGCCTGACCTTGCACGGCACGTTCGACATAAACGCCGCCAACATAGCGTGAGATGGCGGTGAGGGCATTGCCAGCCTCTTTGGTGAGCGACATGTAGGCCTGCGAGACTTCCTGCCAGCTCTTGCCGGGCTCGGCGAGGTCTTTGAGGATGTTATTGAGTTCGCCCTTGGCCATGTCACAACGCTGCTCGCCATAGGCGATGGGATCGCTGCTCATATCAAAGAGCATCGCACGAGGGTCGATGGCTTTGCCGATGCCGCGCATGTCGTCGGCATCGTTGGCGAAGGCCAGTTCGGGCTTGTGAGACTGGCTGGCGATGGCCTCGAGGCGTTTCGCTTCCTCGACCGGGTCTTCCAAGGACTCGCTGTAGCCGAAGTTGATGGCCCAGTGGTCATAGGGACCGGGCTTGGTGGTGAAGTACTGGCCTTGTTTGACGCCTTTCGGGGCGAGATTCACCGGCGGGTAATCCATCACGGAACCGGTGAGGCCGACTTTTTCGGTGATCTCGGCATTGTGGATGTTCTCGGGGCTGTGGAGGTAGCTGGAGCGGAAGTTGTGGTTCAAACCGAGCGTGTGTCCGACCTCATGCAGGGCGAGGTAGTAGAGCGATTCTTTGACGAGGCGATCCACCTCGACGCGGTCGCTTTTTTGCAGGCGGAGCATGGTCTGGCCAAACTGGATGCCCTGGCGGGCGCAGTTGCAGGCGAGGCAGGCGTGCGGGTTGGCTTTGCTGGCTCCTTCGGTGCTCTGCTCGGTGGCGAGGCCGAGATCGTCGAAGAGCTTTTTCGTGAGCAGGCGCTTCGTGATGTAGCTGTATTCGAGCATGATGTCCGCCCCGAGGATCTGGCCGGTGCGAGGATTGGCAAAGCTGGGGCCGTAACCGCCGAAGGGAGGATTCACGCTGCTGGTCCAGCGGAGCACGTTGTGCTCGATATCGCCCGCGTCCCACTTGGCGTCATCGGGCTGTTGTTTGACGACGACAGCGTCTTTGTACCCGGCGGTCTCGAAGGCCTCATTCCATTTCAGCACGGCGGCGCGGATGGTATCGCGGAATTCGACGGGGGTGGTGTTTTCGATCCAGAAAACGATGGGCTCCACGGGTTCGCTGAGGGCGGTGCCGGGCTTTTGTTTCACGAGATTCCAGCGGTGGATGACATCGCGGTAGGGGGCGGCATCGAGGCTGGTCATGTCGGTGATCTGGTGAGTGAAGTAGCCGATGCGTGGATCGTCGAGGCGAGGTTTAAAATCTGCCTCCGGCATGGCGATGAGCGTGTGCTGGACCTGCACGCTGATGTAGCGGCCATCGGTGATGTCCTCGTCATGCTCGTGGGGAGGATTTTGGTTCTCGTAAACGTACTCGGCGATGACGGCGGTGTTCTTCGGGTAGCCGTTGATGCGCATGACCTTGGTCTTCGGCTCGGAGAGCCGGCCGAGGACAGATTTCTCGCCAAACTTCACCATCGTGAGCGATTCACGCAGGAAGAGATTCGTGGCGGCGATGAGCACCCCATCGGCATCCTCGGCGGCGATGCTTTCACTGGCGAGCACGGCGGGGCTGATGTTCGCGTTCCGGGCGCGGGCGAGGGGACTCTGGGGGTCGAAGTGGATGGAGGTGTTGCTCTCGACGAACTCGATGCGGTCGAAGATCTTTCGCAGCACGACAATGGTCTCATCGCCATATCGGCCGCGGTTGTGACCGGCATCGACGGGGCCATCGACGCTGTGATTGAAGTAGATGAACTCGGGGCCGAGCTGAGATTTGGCGATGTAGAGCCACGGGGCACCTTTCTCCATGTCTAGATACATTCGGAAGAGGCCGTCGATGCGTTTGAATTCCTTCGTGAAGTCCGCCACGGACTTTTTCTTCGGCTTGCTGTCCTCGGCGGGTTTGGAAGTCGTGGCTTGGGCCGGAGCGGGGGCGGCTGCTGGCTTGGGTAGCTCGTCTTTGGTGGGAGTGGGAGCTGGCTGAGGTTTGGGCTCAGGCTGCGGAGGTTGTGGCTTCGGCTCGGGTTTGGGTTCCGGCTTGGTGGGATCGGGTTTCGGTTCCGGTTTCGAGGGCGCTGGCTTGGGCTGCGGTTTGGGTTCGGGCTTCGGCTCAGCCGCGTGACTGCCCAAGGCAAGAAAGAGGATGGTGAGGGAGGTCAGGGTGCGGCGAAGCATGGTGGCGGGGTGGTTGAAGTCTGAAAATCTATGGGACAACGCCGCTTCGTGCACGGCTTTGTGCGTAAATTATTTGGGCGAGCGTTTGCTTTCGATGGTGCTCCGAGCCCTATCACGTTCCAGGCAAGGGCCGCAAAGGGCCAGCAATTGCTCGGCTTCGGTGATCGATTTCCCATCTCGGGCCCACTCACCTGCAGCTCGGGCGGCGAAGGCATCGCGGATGGGGCCTGAGGGGAGTTGCTGGGCGTAGGATTGCAGTTCGGCGAAGTTTTTCATCGTCGCGCCGAGATAACCGCCGACGGCGTCGGCTGACTTTTGCAGTTCCGGGCGTTCGGAGTGATCGAGGAGCCATTGAAAGGCATCCTGCGGATGATCATTCACATAGGCGCTGAGCCACTCCTTGCTGAGCTTGCTGCGCTCGGCCTGGGTGGGCAGTTGGGACACGATTTCCAGCCCGGCGGCGTGATGGATGCCGTCGCGGTGGCAAACCCGAGACAGCAGGTAGTCTCGCAGCCGCTTGGGCTCGACGCTCGTGAGGGCTGCGAGAGCTCCGTTGGCATCGTTGCTCATCCAACGGTCACCGATCTGGGTGAGAGCCTTCTCTAGTAGAAAGACATCCTCGATTTGATTCGCCCAAGCGGCGCTGGCGAGCGGATCTTTGTCTGCGCTGAGGGACAGCAAGTACTCGATGCCGGTCTCTTGAAGCACGCTGTCGTCTTCGAGGGCATTGATCCACTTCCAAGCGGCCTCCGTGTCTGATTTTGTCCAGAGATCGAGAACCGCCCACAGAGCACGCTCCTTGAGCTGCGGTGAAGAAAGGCCACGCAGAGCGGTGAGTGCACCATTGAGGTCCAAGGCGGCCCAGCGTTCGAAAAGGCAGCGCAGCAAGCGCCGCCGCACTTCGGGGAAAGGATTGCGAAAAAGGCCGCGCAGCATCGCGGGCAGTTCCTCGCAGACGCATCTGCGAGATGGGAAGAATCGCCTCCGCCCAGTTCTCATAGGTCAGCAGGGCGAGTCCCGCTTCCGAAGCGACTTTGGGCGACGGCTGGAATGTCTGAACCTCGATGGAGGTTTTCGATTTCGGCTGCTGGGTTGCTACGGCGGCCTTTTCCGATGGTTCGAAGGTCTTTTCGCACGCGAGCCAGAAGCCTGCGAAAAGGCTCAGCGCATGCAAAAAGATCTGGAGGATGAGTTTCATCGAGCTGCCTCCAATCCATAGCTTTTCAGCAGCTTGGCACGCTCTGCGGTGCTCATGAGCGTCTCTGGCACATCGCCTTGCAGCCAGGCAAGTGCAGCGGCGCGATCCGAAGTGAGCCACTGCTCGACGTGATGCCCGATTTGCCAAGCATGGGCCTTCTGATCGACGATTTGGCCGTTTAGCTCAATCCCGCGAATCGGGTCATTCCGTCCGATCACCCAAGCGTAACCTTTGACCATCTCATCTCGCTTGGTGACATCGGTTTCCACGGCGATCAGGCTCTCCATGGCCTGCGGGTCGATCTCAGCGAGATGCTGCCCCATGTGCCTCTCGGCGGAATCAACATCCTCATGCGGTTTCGCGTTCAGATTGGCCAGAATGGCCGAGGAATTGCGCCAAGAGCCCGCCTGATTGGCGAAAGCGATCAGACCTTCCGCTAGCCATGAGCGGCCTTTGTCGGTCAATTGAGTCGCGAAAGCCAGCACACGCTCCGCTGGCAGCCTGCACAGCCCCCCAGGCGGCATTTTGCAGTACGCCGATGGTATTCAGCCGGTCCGCAGGGAGTGCTTCGATGAAACGCAGCACACCCTCCGCATCCTCGCCGCCCCAGGTGGAGATGAGATTCCATAGCAAGTGGTCCGCCTCCTGGCTGCGCGGCAATCCGAGCACGATGCGTGCAAGCGTGCGTGGGTCGTGTCGGCGAAAATAGCGCACGAGGTCCTTCGCCCGCGCGAGTTGCTGTTCCGAAGTGAGTCTGGCGTCGTGGCGAAAGAGCAGCTCAGCCGCGGTGAAATTGCTTCGGCGCGTTTCTTGACGCACCCAGTCCATCGAGGCGGTGACGCTGGTGAAGGGTGGGGGCTTGGGGAGAAAATGGGCGGCACGAGTCGCTACGGAAGCCTTGTTCACCGATTCAGGCTGCAATGGGGGAAGGGGATCATCCCTTTTCACCGACGCACCCACACCTGCGCTGAGCGCCATGCATAGCGCGGAGGTGACAAGGGGGCGGATAAACTGCATTGGCCTTTTGAAACGTGCCAGCCGTCGAAACCTCGGACAAAGCCAAGTCCCATGAATGTCCCGGCACTTGGCAAGTACCTCTCCTTGTTATTTACCGAGCTTTGCGTCCAGCTCCTCCAGCTTGAAGCGCACGCTGACGACATACGCCTCTTCGCCTTCGGTCCAGTGACCGTAGGTAGTGGTGACAAAGGTGCCATCGGGGAGCAGTTCGACGCCGGGATAGGTGGTGTCCTGGCCTTTTTTGTTGTCCATGATGCGGACACGGTATTGGCCTTCGGTGCCATTGACGATGTCGTCGTATTTGCCCACCCAGCCGACCCAGTCGCCTTTGGTGGCGCTAAGGTGCGTGGTATCACGGAAGCTGATGAAGAGGCGGCCATCGGGCGCATATCTGGCTACATGGCGGTCACCGGTGAGCGCGGCGGGAAGTTCTTTCGGCTCCGTCCAGCTCAGACCTTCGTCGTTGGAGAAGATGACGAAGGAATTGTATTTCCGGCTGTTTTCGCGAAGCAGCACCGCGATCTGTTTGCCATTGGGCGAGCGCAGAACGCCGGGTTCGCAGAGATTGGCATCGGGAAGCATCGCGATGGGAGCGGGCATGCTCCAAGTGAGGCCACCGTCTTTGGAAAGCGTGGTGTAAACCCAGAAGCGCCACGGTTTGGCCGTCGAGGAGCTGTAGTCAGGCGCATGCGGGCTTTTGATGCGGTATTTTTCCGCCTCGCCACCACGAATGAAGCGGCCGTCATCATGGAAGAAGGCGAGGTAGTACCCCGGCGTTTTCAAACCGATCACGGTGCTCATCGTGACCACACCGCCGAAGTCGCCGATGGCTTTTAGCTCGCTCCAATTCGCACCATCGTCCTCGGAAACGGCCATGCGGATGGGATAAAGGCCGCTGAACATGATGAGGCGCTTTTTGCCGCTCGCATCGACCACGCGATGCAGCGTCGGCACTTCAAGCGAGGTTTCCCAATTTTTCGGCGTGGGCAGGCGGGCACTCCAGGTGAGGCCGGTGTCGTTGCTGCGCTTGTAAACGATGGCTCCGCGACCGTGGCCCTTCGGATAGACGGTGAGCATGGTCTTGTTGTCTTCGAGCAAAACCGTCGTCGGATGGCCGAGATACTGGCCTTTTTCGCGATCGACGATGATTTGCCGCTGCGTCTCGCCGCTGATGTCCACGATGGGAATCGTGTAGCCGGGAGCGAGCTTCGTTTTGAGGTTCTTCGGCGGTGCGAGCGCGACGTCGGCCTTTTGGAGCTTCGTTTGGGCGAAAGCGGAGGTGACGAGGAGAAAGGGGAAAAGGAAGCGGAGCATCATGGTCAGGCTCCAAACGACCTGCGCAGCCTCTGACTAACGTGGTTTCACTCCGTAACCACCGTTCTTCAGGACTTCTCAAGCAAGGGCGAAAGCGATGAGTGCGTGGAGGTCATGGCTTGGCGAGGCCTTCAGGGAGCTGGGCGAGGCGTTCGAGTTCGGTGACTTCGTGAAAGAACCACGGTTTGGAGTCTTTGAGCTTGAAGATGATTGTCTTGGCGGCGTAGCGCAGGCCGTCGAGCTCTTTCCAGTCACTGAAGCGGTAAAAGTCGCCACGCCAGTCGAGGCGGTGGAGGAGGCTGGTTTCCTTGTCGAAGTAGAATTTCATCGCGGGATCAACGCTGATACTGACTTGAAGGCCGAAGCAGGTTTTGCCCTCGTCGGCGAGATCAGAGATGACTTCGATCTTTGATTTCGGATCGACCAAAAGATCGAGCGACCACGCACGCACATCGTCTTTGGCGGGTTCAGCACCGCGTTCCTTTTTGTTGATCCACCATTTATCCGGCTGGGAGAGGATGGATTCGCGGGTGGAACGCTTTTTGCCCTCGGCAGGCTCCGGAGTGCTACCGAAGTGGAAGCTCTCCTTGATGCGGAAGCTTTTGAGCAACTTTTCTTTGCCGCCGACGGCGGTGAGGGCTTTTTCGACGAGCGGTGCTGGCTCCACCGTTTGAGCGAAGGCGGAGGTGGCGAGAAGGAACGGGAAGAGGAGGCGAAGCATGGGTTTTTGCTTCAAACGCACCTTCCCGGCCTGTCATTGCGCCTCAAAGGCCATCCGGGTGACGGATGGTGTAGCCTTTGATGGGGCGCTTGCGATCCGTCCAGCGGGGGCCGCGGCTGTCGTCATCGTTGTAGCCGGTGTCGAGCCGGAGTCCGGCGATCTCGCAGAAGACGTGGCCATTGCGAGCATAGACAGTGATCCATTTGCCGTGGCCGCTATCACCAAATTTGCGGAAAGAGCCGGACACGGAGGGCGCGTCGAGCTTTCCAGCGGCATGGAGGATGTAGGACACCGTGCCTGAGCAATCGTAGGCGCTATCCTCGAAGTGCGCGTGGCCGCCACCACGACGGTAGGGCTTGGTGCAGATGCGGTTCCCGGCGGAAATGGCTTGCAGGACAGGGGCGGGGGCATCGGCGGGCGGCACGGCCTTGTCATTAATGATGATGGCCGTCTTGCCGGGGACGAAATCATATTCCCAGTTACTGGGGCCGGAGGAACACTGGCTGAGCAGCAGGCTGGCGAGGCAGAGGAAGAACAGGGCGGAAAAGCGGGAGGGCATCCAGTGATCTTATGACGGTAATCTTCCGGCAATCAAGAAGCGCGAGCAGCGAGGTTGCTGCTTCACCTTTAAGGTCTTTTCGCGAAGGGAAGGTGAGTTTCATGCGGTATCCGAGCAACCGTCATAAATGCAAGCCACCATACGGTATGGTGGCCTTTGGGCCCTGAGTTTATATTAAGTCCGCTAGCTAGAATCTAGCTTTTAGATTGGTGGACTGGCTCTATTGATTTGCTTCGTTCTGAACGGGGCCGGTTTGTATGAAAGTCTTCATGAATTCCGAAGAATTGCTGCAAGTGGTAGTTTGCTGTTGCACTTTTGACAATAATTCGCAAATCTACCAATTATTCCCGATAACGATGTCGTCACTTCCTTCCAGAAATCATTTGAGTCTATAATTTTCATATCGTAGCTTCAATTATCCTCAGATACGATTCTCTGTCCATTTTCCAATAACCCCAGCCAAGACCCACCACCACACCCCTTATGGCCGATACAGCACCGCCCGAACTTATGACGGTTAAAGAGACTGCGGAATATCTCCGCATTCCACTTCCTACCGTCTATTACCTCGTCCAGCGCGGACAGCTCCCCGCCGTGCAAATCGGTGGTCGCTGGCGCATCAAGCGCAGCTTGCTGGATCGTGACGTGCTTCGCAAAGAAGAGGAAGGGGGCCAGCCTACCGTGCTCGTGGTGGACGATGACCCTGCTCTTCAGGCGCTTTTTAAGCAGTTCCTCAAAAAGGCAGGCTTTGGCCGCCTTGTGGTCGGCACTGGCTCTGAAGCCATCGCGATGGCCAAGAAGCAGAAGTTCGACTTCGTTTTCCTTGATCTCAAACTGCCTGACGTGCCAGGAGATGAGGTGTATTCCCAGTTGAAGGCACTTTACCCCGATCTGCCCATCGTGGTCATCACCGGTTACCCGGATAGTGAAATCCTCAGCCGCATCCTTTCCCATGGCCCCGTGACGGTGATCAAGAAGCCCATCGAATACGATCAGCTCAATCTTGCCGTCAAACAGCTTGGCCACAAAGGGGCGGAAACGGCTGAAGCCTAATCCCTCCCGAAGGTCACTCTCGATTAGCCCCAAGTTTCCTCGATGGAGACTTGGGGTTTCGTTTTTTTGGGTGGAATGAAGAATGAGTGTTTTCTGAAACAGATCACCTTTGTATTGAAGAAGTAGATTGTGAGCGGCTCTCTGATTCCTGAAAGCATCACAGTCAGATTTGATTTCTAGGCAACGGACAGAGGCTGTACGCAAGAGGATGAACTGGAGCCCGATTTCGGCGATTCACGCGTGATAAAACGACTTGCCATGACACCGCTGGAGCCTTGTAAAATCAAGGGTTCCAGAGGTGGCTCGGGACGGAATCGAACCGCCGACACGGGGATTTTCAATCCCCTGCTCTACCGACTGAGCTACCGAGCCATTTCCGAAATTTCGGAGGGCGGATAGGAGCACGGCATGAGAAGCGTGCAAGGTGTTTTTGACCTTCTCTTCAACTTCGCTGCGCCTTTCGACTCGAAACGGATGAATTTGACAGGTTCGCTGGCGGTCTGAAAGCGAAAAGAAGCGATTGGTGATCTGGAGGAGGGAACTGCGCGTCTTCTCGACGTGTGGCACACTATGGCCTGGAGATCGCATTCCGCTTCGGCTCGCCTTGAGCAGATAGTTTGTTCAGATGCTCGTGGATTTGGGCTGGGACGGCGGGCGTCTGTGCCAGAATGGTATTGGACTGTGCGTTTCAAGGTTCCACCATGAAACTTACCCTCTCTATTCTATTGCTCGCCTGCCTTCCTCTGTTGGCGCAAGCTCCCGCTAAGAAAGCCGAGGCTTCAACCAAGAAGGCCCCGGCGAAAAAAGTGTATCCGAAGAACCCGCCGAAGACCGTGGCAGATTTGAAGTATGGGCCGCATGAGCGGAACGTGCTCGATTTCTGGCAGGCGAAGTCGGACAAGCCGACGCCGCTGCTGTTTTTCATCCACGGCGGCGGTTGGATGGGCGGTGACAAGGCGGGGATCGCGGTGGAGCCGTATTTGAAGGAGGGTATCTCCGTCGTTTCGATCAATTACCGCTACATCTCGCAGGCTCAGGAGGTGGTGCCGCCAGTGAAGGCTCCGCTGCATGATGCGGCGCTGGCCTTGCAAACGGTGCGCAGCAAGGCGGCGGAGTGGAACATCGACAAAGCACGCATCGGTGCCAGCGGCGGCAGCGCGGGTGCGTGCAGCAGCCTGTGGCTGGCTTTTCACCCGGACCTCGCCGATCCGAAAAGCAGTGATCCGATTGCCCGGGAGTCCACACGCCTATGGTGCGCGGCGGTGATGGGGGCGCAGACGACGCTTGACCCGCAGCAGATGAAGGATTGGACGCCGAATAGCAAATACGGTGGCCATGCCTTCCTTTCCCTCACCGGCAAGGATCGCCCGACGTTTGAGGCCTTCCTCGCTGCTCGTGAGAAGATCCTGCCGTGGATCGCCGAGTACTCGCCCTACGCTCTCGTGAGCAGTGACGATCCTGCGATTTACATGAGCTTCAATGCCGTGCCAAACATGGGTAAGGATGAGAAGGATCCCACGCATACCGCGAACTTCGGAGTCAAGCTTCAAGAGCACTGCAAAGCCAATGGTGTGGCCTGTGAGCTGTTTTATCCCGGTGTGGAAGGTGTGGCCAAAAGTGCCACGGAGTATCTCGTGAAGAAGCTGAAGGAGTAAGCTCAGCGGCTTCGCAGGACTTTCTCAATGAGGTCGTAAGCCTCGAAGCGCTCCGCATCCGGAAAGTCGTGATCGGAGTCCGGGTGGCGCACGATGAGGTGCCCACCCGCTCCGTGAAGCCGGAAGACTGGCTCGGCGGCGGCGGTGATGCGGTCCACGCTGTCGTGGCGGAAGTTCGCATCCTTCAGCGGGGCATTCACAAAGACATGGCGTGGAGCGAGGGCGGCGATGAGTTCGTAGTAGTCCCAAGGTGCGTCCTGTGGATGCCCCAGATAATCCGCCATTTTCAGCATGTAGCGTTCCTGAACGTAGCCTTTGATATTTCCGCCGTAGTAATCGAGCAGCGAATCAAAGCCGCAGCTCGAAACGACCACCTTGATGCGCGGCTCAAAGCTGGCGGTGTAGATCGAGTTGTGCCCGCCGAGCGAGTGGCCGATGGCGGCGAAGCCGCGCGAGGCATCGACGAAGGGCAGTGTTTCGAGGTAGTCGAGGCCGCGGATGTTGTCCCAGATGGCCTTCATGGTGCCGCTGGGCATGTTGAGGGCTTTCAAATCAGGCTGGTAGTCCGCCAAGAGCGGATAGCTGGGTGCCAGCGTGACGAATCCACGCTCAGCGAGTTCCGCCGCATACTGCCGGTGCGGTTTGCCACCGAGACCGACGACGACTTTGAAGCCGATCTTGTTCTCCGTGGGATGCAGGCAGAGGGCTGCCGGGGCCTTTTCACCTGCGAGCACCTTCTTCGGGATGCAAAGGTAGGCGGGCACGTTTCCACCCGGCTGCGAGGTGTAAGTGACAAGCCTCCTCACATACGAGCCACAATCGACTTCTTCGAGGATTTGAGGCTTCAAATCGCACCGCAGCTCTTCTCCGGGCAAACGGCCCGCGATAGCCTGGAAGCCTTCGAGGGCCTCGGTACGGCGTTTTTGCCACTCTTCGGCTGTTTTGGCATGCTGACCGGAAGCAGCGATTTGGAGCAGATCGGACCGGCTAAGGCCTCGCAGAGGTGGAAGTTCCTCGGCGAAGGCAGCGAGCGGCAAAGCGAGGGTGAAAAGGAAACGGCGCATGGTTTCCCATACGCCGTCTCGGAGGCTGATGTTGTGAGCGGGCAGTTATTCCTCGTCCCGGCGCCCGCCCATCATCTGGAGGATGTAGTAGAGGAAGGTGGCGAGGGAGCTGATGAAGGCCGCGACGTAGGTCAGGGCAGCGGCATCAAGCACCTTGCCCATGGATTCGGTTTCCTGGCCGGGGGCCACAGCACCGTTGTGGGCCAAGATGCGCTTGGCACGGGCCGTGGCATCAAATTCCACGGGCAGGGTGATGAGCTGGAAGACCATCACGATGCCAAAGCAGATCGCGAGGGCAGGGATGGCGATTTTTGGCGCGAGGTAGAAGAGGCCGAACCCGATGAACGGAATGGCCTGTCCAGCCATCGTGGTGATGCCGACAGCTGCCATGCGCCACTGAAGCGGAGCGTAGAGCTGCTTGTGCTGGATGGCATGCCCAGCCTCGTGGGCGGCGACACCCAGCGCGGCCACGTTGGTGCCGTAGAAGTTCTCCTCGCAAAGTACGAGCTTCTTGTTCTGAGGATCGTAGTGGTCGCTCAGAAGACCGTGGGTCGGCACGACCTCGACATCGTGGATGTTGTTGAGGTCGAGAATGCGCTGGGCGATCTGGGCACCGCTGAGGCCGGACATGGCCGGGACCTGTGAGTAGCGGTTGTAAGCCGCTTTGACACGCCAGGAGGCCCACATGGCCAGCGCGGTGGTGCCGAGCATGATGAGGAGGTAGAGGGGATCGAAGTGGATCATGGTTTTTGGGGGTAGTTTGTGACGCAAATCAGATAGACGCGTTTCATGCGATGAAAAGCTCCCTGCGGTTGCAATCCCGTGCCATTTTTCCCCATACAAAACGTTGGTTGCGTGGCGTTGAAGCGGGCGCTTTGGTTCCTGCGCATGGATTCCCCAGCCTCCGATCCCTCCGCCTCCATCATTTGCCGCGTCACGCCCTGGTATTTCAAGCGCCGTGCCATGATGGCGGCCATGTTTGCCTTCTTCGGTGCCTATTTCCTCTACGACGGCACGATCGGCTATCCGAAGGAGGTGGAGATCGCGAAGAAGAAGGAGTGGTTCAATAGCGATTTCTTGGCCACCTTTGATGCCGCCAAAAAGGCGGGTGCGCTCGATCGATGGATCGCCGAGCAGAAAGTCAAGGGTATGCCCACTGGCACCGATGGAGAACCGCCCAAGTGGGTAACCTACGCCGCCGCGAATGGCTGGAAGGAGGAGCCGCATCACTACACGGAGAGGGAGATCGCAGAGCAGTTTTACTTTGGCTACGGCTGTCTCGCAGCGGCCCTCGCGGTGGGTGTTATTGTATTGCTACGCAGAAACACCACCTTGCGTGGCGAGTCGGATCATTTCGTGACGCCCGGTGGTGTGAAAGTGGCTTTCGCGGATGTTTTTCGCGTGGATAAACGTAAATGGGATAAGCAGGGGCTGGCTTATGCTTGGTATAGAACTGGTGGCGAGAGCCGCGAGAAGAAGGCTGTCATTGATGATTTGATGTATGGTGGCGCTGACCAAGTGCTCACTAGGCTGCTGGGTCGTTTTAATGGCGAATTAATCGAAAAAGTGGCAGAACCTGAGCCTGAGGTGGTCGCTTCACAAAACACACAAGAAACCTCCCCAGACGAAGGCTGAATGAAGGCCTGAAAAGGCGCGATTTTTTCTCTTGCCAAAGCATGTCCAACCTCTAAAGCTCCGCCGCACTTACCACCCCCCTAAACACATGGCAGACAACATCCAAGATAAGGTCAAAGACATCATCGTTGAGCAGCTCGGCGTGAATCCCGAACAGGTCACCCAGGAAGCCAAGTTCATCGAGGACCTCGGTGCCGACTCCCTCGACACCGTCGAGCTCGTCATGGCGTTTGAGGAAGAATTCGGCATCGACGTTCCCGATGAAGAAGCTGAGAAGCTTCAGTCCGTCGGCGATGTCGTTCGCTACGTCGAAGACCACGCTGAATAATCCTTACGATTTGAATATCATTTAAAAGGCCAGCCGGTTTCCCGGCTGGCTTTTTTATTGGTCGTGGTTGAAGAGGTAGAGTTGCTGACAGGCTGTGTTACCAGCGGAAGCGCACATTGCCGCGGAAGCCGCGGGTGGTGTCGCCAAAGTCAGCACCGATACCCACATCGAGCTTGGGCATGACGCGGAAGTAGCCGCTCAGGTCGAGCACCTTGCTATCATATTTGTCGGCGCTGCTGACCGTCACACCGGCCTGCACTTCGATGGCGTCGGTGGGGGCGAAACGCAGGGCAGGTCTCACAAACAAGGAGCCATCGCTAAAGCTCGCGGCCGTGTTGGTGGATTTAAGATTGGCGTATTGCATGCCCGCTTCGCCTGTGAATTGCAGGCGCTGATCGAGTAATTGCGTGTGGAAGCCCACAGAGGCTTGGATCGCAGCAAAGTCGTAATCGCTGTTGGTTGCTCCTGCGGTGCCAGCTCCCTTGCCACTGCCCCAAAAAGCGCCAAATTTCAGGAACAGTGGTTCAAAGAGAGCCACGCTCAGTGTGCCGCCGATGGTATTGGCACCATCGAGGCCTTTGCTCTTGGGTTGGATATAGCGGTAGGTCAATTCGAGGTAATTGTAGTTCACGATGCCGGGAACCACAGCACCTCCGTAACCCATATCCGCAGGCCCACCATAGGTGCCAGGGGCGGGTGGTGGAGCCCCGTAGGGGGAAGTCCCTTGAGGTGGCATCGCGGCCATGCCTCCTGGAGGTGGCGGGGCGGCGTATGGATCGGTATAGCCCACAGGCGGAGGAGTCACCGCACTGCTGACCATCGGCGGTGGCATGGAATTTGGATAGGCAGGCACGCTAGGAGGCGGGGCTGATGTAGGGGGCGGGGCCATTCCCATGGTGCCGTAGCCGGCTGGAGGCGGGCCATACTGGGCAGAGGCAAGAGCGGCACTGGCTGCAAATGCTGCGACGGAGACGAGAATGGGGCTTTTCATGGCAAACCGGGAATGGTTAATATTTCGGATACGTTAATTATTCTATCAACTTCATGGTTTTCGCAATCTTTTTCTAAAATTTCAGTTTGGGCCTCTCGATGGAGCCAGTCTAGCTATTCAGAGTAGCAGGGGAGGGGTGTTTTCGGGCCTCCACCATGCGATTTGCGCCAGACCCTCGCCTGCCTACAGGCTAACGCATATGTCCGACCGGCTTTTCCTCCTCGACGCGATGGCGCTGATCTACCGCGCCCACTTCGCCTTCATTAAAAACCCCATCCGCACGAGCGATGGCGTGAACACCTCCGCCCTTTACGGCTTTGCGAGCACGCTGCTGGACATCCTCCACACCCAGAAGCCCACTCACCTCGGCGTCGCCATCGATACGTCCGCGCCGACGCCGCGTCATGAAATGTTCCCGGACTACAAGGCGCAGCGTGAGGAGATCCCTGAGGACATCGCCATGGCCATCCCGCAGGTGAAACGTCTGCTCCAGGCCATGAACGTGCCGCTGCTCATCCGCGATGGCTACGAGGCGGACGACATCATCGGCATCATGGCCGCCCGGGCTGATAAAGCGGGTCTCGAAACCTTCATGGTCACGCCGGACAAGGATTTCGGCCAGCTCGTCACCGAGCATGTCAAAATCTACAAACCCGGCCGTCAGGGTGCCGACACCGAAATCCTCGGTGTGAAGGAAATCTGCGAGCGCTGGGGCATTGAGCGCCCTTCGCAGGTCATCGATATCCTCGGGCTCATGGGAGACGCGGTGGATAACATCCCTGGTGTCAAAGGTTTCGGCGAAAAGACCGCCACCGCGCTCATCCAGCAGTTTGGCAGCGTCGAAAACCTCCTCGCCAATGTCGATCAGCTCAAAGGCAAGCAGAAGGAAAAGCTCGAAGCTAGCCGCGACGACGCCATCCTCTCCAAAAAGCTCGCCACCATCTTCACGGAAATGCCGTTCGAGATGGAACTCACTGATCTCGTCGTCAAACCGCACGACGACGAGGCGCTGAAGGCCTTTCTGACCGAGTTCGAGTTCAACGCCCTCGGCCGCCGCCTTTTTGGTGATGACTTTAAAGCTGGTCGCGGTCGCAAAGCGGCTGCCGAAGCGCCCTCAGGCGAGCTTTTCGCCATTGAGGAGGTCACAAAGCCCTTGGAGGCCAAACTCACCAGCATCGCCGATACGCCGCACGAGTATCACCTCGTCCAAACTGCCGAGGAACGCCAAAACCTCCTCAAATTGCTCGCTGAGCAAACAAGCTACTGCTTCGACCTCGAAACCACCGGACTCGATCCACGCGGCACGCAGATCGTTGGCATCGCCTTCTCGTGGAAGGCCCACGAAGGCTGGTTCGTGCATTTCCCACGCGAAAAAGCCCCCGCAAAGGCCGTGCTCGAAGAATTTCGCGAGCTCCTCACCCGCGAGGGCATCGAGAAAATCGGCCACAACCTCAAGTTCGACCTCAGCGTGCTCCTCGCGCATGGTGTCGAGGTTCGCGGACCGTTCTTCGATACCATGCTCGCCCACTCGCTCATCGACCCCGATCAGCGTCACGGCATGGATTATCTCTCGGAGACCTACCTGCACTACACGCCCGTGCCGATCACCGCGCTCATCGGCACCGAAAAAGACGATCTCTTCAGCCAGGCAACCATGGCCGATGTCGCCGCGCAGGATGCAAAAAGGGTGGCCGATTACGCTGCCGAGGATGCCGATGTGACCTGGCAGCTCGCCGCCAAGATGCGTCCTGAACTGAAGGAGCAGACTTATGTCTTCGAAGCCATCGAATCGCCCCTCTTGCCTGTGCTCACGAAGATGGAAAACTTCGGCGTGAAGATCGATGTGCTGGCGCTTCGCGAATATGGCATCGAACTCGAAAAGAAGGCACAGGAACTGCAAAAGCGTATCCAGGAGCGTGCCGGCGGCCCTTTCAATCTCAACAGCCCCAAACAGCTCGGCGAAGTGCTCTTTGACCGCCTCAGGTTGATCGACAAGCCCAAGAAGACCGCCACGGGCCAGTATCAGACGAACGAGCAGGTTCTTCAGTCGCTCATGGGCCTCCATCCCATCATTCAGGACATCCTCGACTACCGCGAGGTCACCAAGCTCAACAGCACCTACGTCGAAGCACTGCCGCATGCGGTTTCCAAGGTCACTGGCCGCATCCACACCACGTTCCATCAGCTCATGGCCGCCACCGGCCGCATGGCCAGCAGCAATCCGAATCTGCAAAACATCCCCATCCGCAGCGATCTCGGCCGCGAGATCCGCAAAGCCTTCGTTCCCGGCGAAGACGGCTGGATCTTGATGAGCGCCGACTACTCACAGATCGAACTCCGCGTCATGGCTGCCCTCAGCGGCGATGCGGCGATGATCGAAGCCTTTGCTCAGGGCCACGACATTCATCAAGCCACCGCCGCCCGCGTCTATGGCGTGTCCCTTGATGGCGTCCTGCCCGAGATGCGCCGCACCGCGAAGATGGTTAATTTCGGCATCATCTACGGTATCAGCGCTTTTGGTCTCAGCCAGCGTCTTGGCATTCCTCGCGCCGAAGCCGCCAACATCATTGAAAACTACTTCCAGCAGTTCCCCGGCATCAAACGCTTCATGGATCAGATCGTCGCTGATACTCGCGTTCACGGTTACGTCGAAACCCTTACCAAACGCCGCCGCAGCATCCGTGACATCACCAGCGCGAATGCCACCGTCCGCGGCCAAGCCGAGCGAGTCGCCATGAACACCCCCATTCAGGGCACCGCCGCCGATATGATCAAGCTCGCCATGATCCACGTCGATGCCGCCCTCACCAAAGCGGGCCTGCAGACCCGCATGCTCCTCCAGGTGCATGACGAACTGCTGTTTGAAATGCCCGCTAGCGAAGCCGATCAAGCCCGTAGCATCATCCTCGATGCCATGAAGAACGCCATCCACCTACCCCACGGCGTTCAAGCCGAAGTCGAGGCCGGCGTCGGCACGAACTGGCTCCAGGCGCATTAATCTTGAACTGCTCGTCAAGCTGCTTGATCACCAGCGGCAGGGGCCAACCTTCGCTCAGTCGCTGGTGGTGAGCTTTTCCGGCGCGGTGATCAGTGGCTGAAGCATGCCGGCAAATTCACGGGTATCCTCTAAGGCGGTGAATTCGGCGAACATGCCTTCCGCTCCTTCCATTTCGCTGGGCGGGATGGGCATGAAGACGGAGACCATGGCCCAGCGGTGGTTCAGATTGCGGAAGATGGCATCGAGGTAGGTGGCGGCCACATGCTCGTAGTGCGAGGCGCAGGTGGTGTCATCCGAGCCGACATACCAATAGATGTTCACGCCGCGCTGGCGGAGGCGGCGGCCACTTTCATCCATGCGGTCGATGGCGAGGCGGAGGTAAGTGGCCGCGAACGAGGTGCCATCCGGCTTGTTAATCGTGACGGGCACACTTTCCACGATGCTCCAGCCTTGGCTGGGAAGGCAGACCTCCGGACGGTGAAGGGAGCGTTTCAAATGCCCGCTGAGGACGACGGAGGCGGTGACGAGGCGGTTTTTCTGATTCAGGTAGCTGAAGCGTTCCAGCTTCACGCCCTCATCGAGGCCCTTTTTCTCTTCGGCCGTGACGCCGACCATGCGGCCTTGGTAATCCCCCACGGAAAGTGGTAGGTCGAGAGTCACGCCGGCCCGTGAGACGAGGTAACGGATGTCCGTGCCGAGGCAGATGCCGAGCGTCACGGCCAGCAGTATAAAAACGGCAATGAGCTGCGCCAGTGTGCGGCGGGGCAGTGGAATGACCACCCAGGCGCTGACGCCAATGCGGGGTGCTTGATGGCGTGATAGGTTCTTTTTCATCTCGCGACCTTCCAACACATAGCAGATGGCAAACATACCTGCCAACGCCACGCCGAACACGGCGAAGCCGGCCATCGTGTGGAAGAAAGACATCTCTTGATGCTCGCCGATGCGCTTACCGATGGCGAAATCCGAGCCGAACCACATGCTGCCAAAGGCTAGCATCAGCAGCCGCGCCACATTGCCCGCCACCGCCAGTGGCACGGCACAGATGAAGAGGATGAGTCGTGAACGTGGAGCCTTCAGTGCCAGATAGCCGAGCAGGGCAGAGATCATCATCAGCACGAAGAGCGAATTGATGCCGCTGCATTTGGCATCCACATCGAGGCTGAAAGCCGCACCCGTTTCGATGCCACGGGCTGTATCCGGCGCAGATTGCAGGGCGCTGCCTTCATTGATGGCGGGCACACCCAGCAGGCTGAGCATCTTCGCCGTCATCGCGGCGGTGCGAGGACGCAGCGGCGAGGCCACGGAGTCCTCCAGCGGCTGCATCGGCCAGGTGAAGAACAAAAACAGCCAGGGGAAAAACAGCGCCCGCATCCACTCCCGCCCGCCGAGGAGCAAAATGAAGCCCGCGAGCACGAGCTGAATCGAGAGGAAGGCCGGGTAACCCGTGTTCGCTTTGAATCCGACCCAGTAAAGAAAGAGGCCGAGGGCGAGTGGGAGCACGCCCAGCCAATGTCCACGCCACGGGAGGCCCCGCAGGTTCGAGCGGCGCATCCAGACCAACCCGCCCGTGATGACCGGCACGAACAGGCAGAACATCCAGTCCGCATACTTTGTGACCCACAGATACCAGCCATGGAGCACGCTCATCCGATAGCCGAATTCCCACTCCTGATAGGGCCACGCCACAAAGAGCAGGATGAAGCCGATGCCCATCACGCCCAAAGCGGCCTTCCAGAGGAGGCTGGAGTCTTGTTTGGGCGTGGTGGCAGGCGCGGGGCTGGACGAATCGGCTGGCATGTGTCAGAAGGAACTTGGATGCTTGCCCGGAACCCCGAAGCTGGCAAGATTCATCCGCCAACCATTTCTTCACACTCCCGCATGGCCAGTCCCTCCAAATCCAAGCCATCGAAAGACGCCGAGTCTTCCTCAAAATCACCCGCCTCGGATGTCATTAATGTGGTGCGGGATGATCAGCATCAGGGTAAAAAAAGCGCCGCAGCCAGTCCCGTCGCCAATGCCCGTCGTCTGGACACCGCACCGCGTTTTTTCATCGCTTCGCTGGTGGTCACACTCATCACTGGCGCCGCACTCTGGCAGATGGTCGGAAAAAAACTCGATGAGCGCTTCGGCGGCCTTCGCGCTGCTCCAGCGGCGGCTCCCGCGTCTCCAAAAGAGGACGCTGGAAAGTCCACGCAGATCGAGGAGCAGCTCGCGGCCATGCAAAAACAACTCGATGCCTGGCGGCGGGATCAATTGAGCACGCAGAAAGAACTCCGCGAAACCATCGAACGTGTCGCCGCTGCTCGCACGAATGCCGCGGCCGCTCCTGCCTCGCCTGCTGCACCGGCTGGTAGTCTGCTCGATGGTCAGGGCCAGCCCGGCGTCGAGCGCATGGCGGAGATGGTCTCCAATATCACCCCCACGCAGGCGGAATTCATCCAGCTCAAAGAGCGTAACCGCATCACCGCCTACGCCGATGAAGCCATCGCCACCGGCAGCCGCAAGCCGCTCGAAACCCTCGTCGAGTATATCCGCGGCTCCGGCTCGGAACATCTGCGGGATGCCGCCCAGGCCGAATACCTCCGCGTGGTGCGCATGATCCAGTTTTACCAGCGTGAAGACCCCGGCTTTCGGCTTCCGGTCACGGACCTCTTCAAAGGGGAGAACCTCCAATACGAAGCTGATTTGAAGCCACCGCATCTCTTCAAACTCCTGGCCGATGCGAAGCAGCCCTGGGAGGTCCGTGTGCGTGCCGCCATCCTGCTCAAAAGCAGCGATTCGCCCGAAACGAATGCCAAACTCATCACCGCCATCAAGGAGGATGAATCGCTCGAAGTCGCCAAACATGCGCAGATCGCCCTGGAACAGCGCATCCAGCGCCGCTTCCGCCTACTCGACATTCCCGCCATTGAGGCATGGTCCGCCGAGCAGGCCAAAGGCACGACAAAGTGAACCTTTAGCGCACCGCTCGCACATGATCGGCGCTCGCCAGCGTCTGCACGGCTCCATCGGCAGTTTCTAGTAGTAGATGACCTTCTTCATCCAGATCAAGCACGCGACCAAAGACCTCCCCCTGCGGTATTTGAGCACGGATTTGGCGATGTAGCAGCCAGCTCCGCTCTCGCACCTCAGCGATGGCTTCGCTGTAACCATCTTCCAAACGCTGAAACTCCGCGTGAAGGCATCCCAGCAGCCGATGGGCCAGCGCATTTCGATCGATCTCCCGCAAGACCGGAGAGTCCAACTTTTGCAGCAGCGAAGTGGCACTCAACTCCGGTGGGAAATCGAGCGTGTTCACATTCAAACCGATGCCGAGCACCAAAACCATGCCGTCGCGGCCTGAGATGGTCTCCGCCAGCAGCCCGCTTGCTTTGAGGCCGTCGAGGTAGATGTCATTCGGCCACTTGATGCGTGGCGAAAGCGGCAATTCGGCCTCGATGGCCTTGCAAATACCCAGCGCGGCCAGCGTGGTGATTCGCGGCCATTTGGCCAAAGAGGCCTCCGGCTTCAAAAGCATCGAAAACATCAGGTCTTTGCCCCGCGAGGCAATCCAGCGATTCTCACGCCGACCTCGCCCGGCCGTTTGGGATTCGGCAAACACTACCGTGCCGATGGGCGCACTCGTGGCATTCTGCTTTAGCCAGTCACTCGTCGAAGTGACTTCATCGAGCACGGTGACGTGCCAGGGAAGGGAAGGAAGATGCAAAGTGGCGGCGACAAGCGGGAGCATGAGAAAGCGTTCAGCCGCCACGTTGGAGCACAGATAGCTGGAAGACAGAATAAAATGCCGCAGGTTAAAATCTTTACAGCCCAGATGGGCACTGAATTATTTCGCCTAAGAATGGGCGAATCCGCCACCTTCGCCACCGGCGACAACGCCCCGCCTGCCGATACCCTCCCCGGCATCACCGCGCTCCTCAGAGCCATCTGCTTTTTTCGCCATCTCTGCTCCTTTTGCCAAGTTTTATCCAGGCCGCCATTTCGGACCCGCTAACCGCACACGCTGTTCTTTAAATAGCGCCCGTAACCCTCCATTGCCGACCTCAGCGCGGTTTCGGCTGGCAGGGTTTGATAAAACTTCAAAAACCGCGCCATTTCCACGCCCCACCAGCCTAGCCGTCGTTCCCCGTCCTCGTTAGTGGGCATAAATACACCCGCTGCTTCGACGACCCGGCGCACCCAAGGCTTGACCTCAGGCGACTTTTTCGCTTC
>CALSBJ010000023.1:0-73620 GCA_943373155.1 Akkermansia muciniphila
CAAAAACAACGAGGCGGACACGCTGCGCATCAAAGTTGACGACTTCCACGACGAGGTCGTCTTCACCCTCTACTTCATCGATGCCCCGGATGCCTCGCTCACCCATCCGCAGCTCGTGCAGGACCAGTCGCGCTACTTTCAGATCAGTCAGGACCTCGTTCAGAAAATGGGAGCGGAAGCTGCGGCCTATGTGACCGGCCTGCTGAAGACCAAACCCTTCACCCTGCTCACCCGCTGGGAGCCCGTGCCGGATCGCAGCCGCTACTATGCGCTCATCCTGGTCGAGACCGAGAAAGGCAAAGTCTATCTCGCGGATCTGCTCATGCAGAAAGGCTATGGTCGGCTCGCTGGCATCAGTTGTGACCTGCCGGGCGGCGTGAAAGGCGCGGACGACTACGGCCTCTACCTCCACAAGCTCAGCAAGCAGGCCCGCGAGGCGAAAATCGGTGTTTGGGGGGCCAAGTAAGCCGCCTCACTCACGCCAGATGCGACCCTGACCGGTGCGAAAACCACGCTCCAAGCTCTGAAAGAGCGAATTCAGCCGAGCCTCCTCCTTCAACACAAATTCCACCGTATGCGCATGCGTGGAGGCCGGGTAGGTCTTCACTACCTTCGGTTCCGTGAGTGTGGGAGAAATGCGTGAAGTCGCCTGCTCAACCATGTTTTTGGCTCGATCGAGCGCATTCATGCCAGCCTCCGCCACCGTGCTGCCTGTCTCCGGCTTCGCGGGTTCGAGAAAGTAGAAGCGCACCACCTGCGCGGAACTCATCGTGAGATTCACCTCCACCACACGAGCCACTCCGTCGGCCACATACTCATGCTTCGAGAGGGCGATGATCGAATTGCAGCGCACCAGGTAGTTTCCACCCTTCAGACGTCCATCCCAAAGACCATCCTTGGTGGGTTCATCGCCCTGCTGCTGCTGGCCGCCCTGGCCCGTGGGATTCTGGCCGGGAGCGGATTGAGCGTGAAGAAAAGCCGCCGAAAGCAGCACGAGCGCGAGAGTGAGCGTTTTCATGGTTCAGGAGTGTGCTGCGACCTCGCCCCTCTGGCAAGGGCCGGAAAGCCCCATCGGCAAAGTGGCATCATCCATTCAGTTTTCGGCTTGGGAAGCGTATCATCATGCCGAAACCACCCCCAACGCGCCCCATGTTCACCTTCACCGACAGAGCCGCCGTCACCACCTGCGATGGCATCACGCGCCGCGATTTCCTTTCCGCGGGCACTTTGAGTGCCATCGGACTCACGCTGCCGAGTTTTGCCAAATTGAAGGCCGAGGGCCGCGTGGACCCGAAAAAGAGCAACAAGGCCTGCATCATGATCTTCAACCTCGGGGCGCCGAGCCAGCAGGACCTCTGGGACATGAAACCGGACGCCCCGAGCGAGATTCGCGGCCCCTTCAAACCCATCCGCACGAAGAGCGATGCCTTCGAGATCTCCGAAATCCTGCCGCTGCATGCAAAGATCGCGGACAAATTCAGCCTCGTGCGCTCCTGCTACCACACCGCCGCTGCGGTGCATGACACGGGGCATCAGATGATGCAGACGGGCCGTCTTTTCACCGGTGGCGTGAACACGCCGCACGTCGGCAGCGCTCTCGAATTCCTCCAAGGCCGCCGCAGCGATCTGCCCGCGCACATCATTCTGCCGGAGACGATGGGCCCCACCGGTGGCAACATGCCGCATGGCCAGGACGCCGGCTTCCTTGGCAAGGCGTATGATCCTTTCGTCCTGAACGCGAATCCGTCGGAGAAAGACTTCAAAGTGCCCGATTTGCTGCCGCCGAAAGAAATCAGCGAGGTGCGTCTCGAACGTCGCAAGCAGCTCCGCGAGCTGGTGGACAGCAGCGTGCGCAATTTCGAATACAGCGAGCAGGCGAAGCTCATGGACAGCAATTTCGAGTCCGCCTACCGCATCATGACCTCCACCGAGGCCCGCGAGGCTTTCGATCTGACGAAGGAGCCGCTCAAAGTGCGCGAGCGCTACGGTTTGAACCGCTTCGGCCAGAGCTGCCTGCTCGCGCGTCGTCTCGTCGAGCGTGGCGTGCGTTTTGTCACCGTGAACACCTTCATCACCGTCTTCGGCGAGATCACCTGGGACATCCACGGCTCCAAACCCTTCACCAGCATCGAAGGCATGCGCGACATCGTCGCGCCGATGTATGATCAGGGCTATAGCGCCCTCATCGAGGACCTTTTCCAGCGCGGCATGCTCGACGACACCATGGTCACCTGCCTCGCCGAATTCGGCCGCACGCCGAAGATCAATCCCGCCGGCGGTCGCGACCACTGGCCGAACTGCTGGACGGTCAATTTTGCCGGCGGCGGCGTGAAAGGCGGCGAAGTCATCGGCAAATCCGACGACATCGGCGGCTACCCCACCGAGCGCCCCGTCGCCCCAAAAGAAATCGTCGCCACCATCTACCAAGCCCTCGGCGTCGATCTCCACACCGAACTCCCCGGCCCGCAAGGCAGACCCTATCCCGTCGTCGATTTCGGCACCCAGGCGATCAAGGAGCTGTTTGCGTAAAACCCGGAGTGCGGACGCCCTCGTCCGCAAACCCTCATCGCATTTCATTCATGATGTTTCGTCATCTCATCTTGCTTGTCCTTGCCTCGCTGCTCCTCCAGTCGAAGGCACTCGCCGATGGACTGCCGTATCACACGAGTGATTCAGGCAAACGAGCCATGATGGGTGACTTCATTGCTCTCACGATCTCAAATTCTCAGATCGTAGAAATAAGCAAAACGGGCGTGATCTCGTTCGACGAACAGCAGTTGAAGAAGCTGCATGCCTTCTATCCCATGTTCCCTGCAAAAGCTGGGGTCGCATCATCAACATTTAATGACAATCTCGAGCGTTTTGAGGCAAACGTGGATGTCATTTGGTGGTATGCGGATGAGATTCGAATTCCTCTCCTCGCCTCACGAACCAAGGAGCCGGTTGGAATGCCCAGTCAGCAAGCTTGGACTCCGGAAAGTCAGGTTCTGACTCGACTAGCTCCGGATGGCACACCTTACCAAAACGGTAAAGAGACCAGCTATCGTGATATTCTGGCGGCCATTGATGCACTGGCAGCCAAGGCCAGCCCAAACCCGAATGAGCGCCACTCAGTTTGTGTCATTGTGCCGCCCCCTTATCGCGGTTGGGCGGAGGCGAATGCGAAGATTGTGAAGCAGCTCGGGCTGGAAAGCACAGACCTCGATCCCAAAAAAGTCATCCCGCGCATCTACGAGTTTCTCGAAACCTACGCTCACGCCAAAGGCATCGGACTTTCCAAGTGCTGGTAACCTCATATGAACCGTCTCTGCTACATTTTAGCTCTCGTTGCTGCCGTTTCAGCTCACGCCGCCGAAGCCCCCTCCTTCCGCAACACCATCCAGCCGATACTCACGCGCTACGGCTGCGCGATGGGCGCGTGTCATGGTGCGGCGGCGGGACAAGGCGGCTTCCGTCTTTCATTGCGCGGCTTCGATGACGAGGGCGACTGGCTTTCGATCACGCGCAGTGCGAACGGGCGTCGTCTCACGCTCGAAGATCCGGCGCGGAGTCTGTTTCTGCTGAAGGCGGTTAAAGCGGTGCCGCACAAGGGCGACAAGCGCTTCGAGGTAAACTCGCCGGAATACAAAGCCATCGCCGATTGGATCGCGGCGGGGGCACCGGGGCCGAAGGCGGATGATCCGCGCATCGTGTCGCTCAGTGTGTCGGAGCCGCATCTCGTCACGCAGGCGGGCAAGAGCGTGCCGCTCAAAGTCACCGCCAAATTCAGCGACGGACACAGCGAGGACGTCACTCGTTGGTGCAAATACAACGCCACCAATGCCAGCGTGGCCACCGTCGATGACAACGGCCTCATCAAAACCACGGGAAGCGGTGAGGCGACGGTCAGTGCATGGTATCTGAGCCTGTTGAGCGTCACCACCGTCACCGTGCCGCAACCCGGCAAACTCGACGCCGCCGCCTTCGCGGTGCTGAAGCCGCGCAATTTCATCGACGAGCATGTTTTGACCAAACTCCGCGAGTTGAACATCCCGCCATCGGGTCGCGCCACGGACGCGGAGTTCCTGCGTCGAGCGTTTCTCGATACGATCGGCGTTTTGCCCACGCCGGAGGAAGCGAAGGCCTTTCTCGAAGAGCCGGACACCGATGTAGGCGCACTTGCCAAAGTGCGGAATGACAGCTCCGCAAACACCCCCGATCCCCGCGTTCTGGCGAACGCGCCTACGAAGCGCGACCGCGTCATCGATGCCCTGCTGAAGCGGCCGGAGTTCGTCGATTACTGGTCGCATCGCTGGAGCGATCTCTTCCTCGTGAACGGCGACAAGCTCATGCCGCAGGCGATGTGGTCGTATTACAACTGGATCCGCCGTCACGTCGCCGCGAACACGCCGTGGGACGCCATGGTGCGCGATTTGATCACCGCCACCGGCAGCACGCTCGAGCACGGCGGCGCGAATTTCTTCGTGCTGAACGACGAACCCACCAAATGCGCCGAAACCGTCAGCGTGGCCTTCATGGGCACCTCCATCGCCTGCGCAAAGTGCCACAACCACCCGATGGAAAAATGGACCTACGACCAGTACTACGCCTTCGCGAACCTGTTCGCCCGTGTGCGCACCAAAAACGGCACGCAGGCCGATGAGCGCGTGCTTTTCAGCGACACCCAGGGCGATCTCGTCGCGCCGCTCACCGGCAAACCGCAGCCGCCGCGCCCGCTCGATGCCTTGCAGCCCGTCTCAATGACCTCCACCGAGGATCGACGCATCACCCTCGCGAACTGGCTCACCAGCGCCGACAACAAACTCTTCCAACGTGCCATCGTGAACCGCGTGTGGGCAAACTTCTTCGGCAGTGGCCTCGTCGAAGCCGTCGATGACCTCCGCGTCACCAATCCCGCCAGCAACGAACCGCTCTTCGCCGCCGCGTGCGAGCATCTCGTGAAGCAAAAGTTCGACCTGAAGGCCCTCATGCGCACCATTCTCCAAAGCGAGACCTACCAGCGCAGCAGCATCACCCTTCCCGAAAACATCACCGACCTCCGCTACGGCTCGCACTACGTCCCGCGCCGACTGAAGGCCGAGGTGCTGCTCGACACCGTGTCGCAAGTCACCGCCGCACCCACCACCTTCAAAATCGACCGCCGCAACGCCAACCGCGGCACTGCCGACGCCTACCCCATGGGCTTCCGCGCCCTGCAACTGCCCGACAGCAACATCGCCAGCTACTTCCTCAAAAGTTTCGGCCGCGCCGACCGCGTCGCCACCTGCGAATGCGAGCGCACCAACGAACCCAGCATGGCCCAGGCGCTTCACATCGCCAACGGCGAGACCCTCAACCAAAAGCTCGCCCAAAAAGACAACCGACTCGACGCCCTGCTCACCAGCAAGCAACCCGACGGCAAGATCATCGAAGAAACCTATCTCCTCACCCTCACCCGCGCCCCCACCGACCGCGAACTCGAAAAAGCCACCGCGATGCTCACCACCGCCAAACCCGAAGACCGCCGCGTCACGCTGGAAGATCTGTTTTGGAGCCTGATGAGCTCAAAAGAGTTTTTGTTTAATCACTGAGCCATGAACCTTCCTGATCTTGAGCAAGCCGTTCAGCAGGTGAACTCCAAAGAGTCGTTCTTGGAGTTCGTCAGCTTGCTCGGCGCTGATTGGGAGAGGTCGCAGGAGATCGAAAAAACCACGCCATCGTCGCCCTACGCAGCGAATGCTTGCGGATGGGAGAATCCAAAACTTGGCCCCTTTCTGGACGCGTTGGCCGCCTGGGGTGGAAGCGCTCGAATTTCATCGGAACCAAGCTGGCGTTCGTTCGCCGAAATGCTGCTCGCAGCAAAGATATATGAGTAACACCGATGGCATCAGCCAAGCCCAACGGGCTTGCGTCATGCAGCCCAGGGTTCGCAGAACCCTGGGTATCGAGTCACCCCACGTTCTCATCTCGCCGAACCCCAACGGGGTTCCGTTGGGCTCCACAGAGAACGCAAGATGCGCCAGCAAAGTAGCCATCTCGCTCCGCGATATGAGCCGGGCGCATGACCAACTCACTGGTGCCCGAGATTCGGCACGTATTCCCGCTGGCGAAAGCCATTCGCTCATCTCGACGGAGCGAGATGGCTACTTTGCTTCGCCGGATCGACGCGGCCACGCCTTTAACCACGCTTTGGATACACCCGAAAGTGCCGGAGGACCGGCGCACTCCAGGACGCTTCCGCGTGCTTTCACCCTTCCCGTCTCTTGATGTCATGAAACGACTTCTCCTCCTCTCACTCGCCTGCATCGCCACCACCCACGCCCAAACCGTGGACTACACGAAGCAGATCGCGCCGCTGTGGGACACCTACTGCGTCGATTGCCACAGCGCGGACGATGCGGATGGGGAGTTCGCGTTGGACACGTTTGCGGCGCTGATGAAGGGCGGCGAGGAGGGCGCGGCGATCGTGGCGGGGAAGGCGGACGAGTCGCTGCTGGTGAAGTTCCTCGAAGGGCGCTCGGGACGCGGCGGGAAGAATGAATTCATGCCGCCGGGCAAGCGCGAGAAGCTGAAGGCGGAGGAGATCGCGCTCATCAAGGCGTGGATCAATGCAGGCGCGAAAGGGCCGCTCGTCGCAGACGCGAAACCGATGCCAAAGGAGGTCATCACGCCGAAAATCGCGCCCACCGTGCCGCCGAAGCGTTCGATCCAGGCGGTGGCGTTTTCGCCGAAGGTGCAGCTCATTGCCACGGCACGTTACGGCGAGGTCGAACTCGTCAATCCGGTCAATCGAGTCACCGTTCGGAAACTCACTGGCTTCACGGGCAAGGTCAACGCGGTCGCCTTCTCGCCCGATGGCGAGACGGTGTATGCCGCGGGTGGCGAGGCGGGCATCGTGGGCATCGTGCGGAGCTGGAAAACGAGCGATGGCACGGTGATGCGCTCCTTTGAAGGCCACACGGACGCGGCGTATGCGCTGGCGGTTTCGCCGGATGGCCAATTCATCGCCACGGGAGCCTACGATCAAAAAATCCGCCTTTGGGATGCGGCGACGGGCAAGGAAATCGCTTTGCTCAAAGGGCACAACGGCGCGGTGAACGGCCTCAGCTTCCGCCCCGATGGCAAAGTGCTCGCCAGTGCCAGCGCGGATCGCACGGTGAAGCTTTGGAGCATTCCGAATGGTCAGCGACTCGACACGCTGTCGCAGCCGACGAAGGAGCAGACGAGCGTCGTTTTCAGCGCCGATGGCAAAACCCTCTTCGCCGCCGGTGGCGACAACCGCATCCGCGTGTGGTCGATCAGTGCCGCGGCGAAGGAAGGCACGAACAAGATCCTCACCAGCCGCTTCGCGCATGAAGGCGGCCTGCTCAATCTCGCGCTCTCTGCCGATGGCAAACTACTCGCCTCGACCGCCACGGACAAAACGCTCAAACTCTGGAACACCGCCGACCTCACCGAAAAGCTCCTCCTCGAAAAACAACCCGACTGGTCCTCCGCCCTCGCCTTCACCGACAAAGCCCAGCTCATCGCGGGTCGCGTCGATGGAACCTGGAGCGTGTATGAGCCTCGTTGAACCTTTGCCTGCCATGAAATCTATCCTTCCCGTTCTTGTCCTTCTGCTCGGCCTTTCGTCCGTCGAGGCTCAAAAGGCCGACAAACCCCAAAAAGCTGCCGCAGCCGCCAAAATGGCCGCGAAGGCCCGCCAGCCGACGCTCACGAGCGTTTCGCCGCGTGGGCTGCATCTCGGCGTGGAGCAGGTTTTTAGCCTCACAGGCAAAGATCTGGCCGACGCGATGGTTTTGACCTCCAACGCCGAATTGAAGCCCATTATTGATGCAGCGGCGAGCACGGCTACGAAGGTCGTTTTCAAGCTTCAGGCACCCGCAGGGCTCGGTCGCGACAGTCACGATGTGTGGGTGAAAACATCGAGCGGTGAGTCCGCCAAATTGAAACTCTATGCCGACGATCTAGCGCCGATCACGACCTCGGCGGCGGATTTCAAAAACGGCCCGGTGCAGATCGCGAAGCTGCCCGCGAGCGTGTGGGGCACGCTCACGGAGACCGGCCAGCATGACGCGTATCGTTTCACGGCGAAGGCGGGCGAGGAACTCGTGCTCGATCTCGCGGTGGCGCAGGTCGGCAGCGTGGCGAAATCGCCGACGCTGGAGATTGTGGACGCGAACCACACGGTGCTCGCGGTGAATCGCGGGCTCGACAGCGGCAGCGATCCCTTCCTCGCGTGGAAAGCGCCTGCGGATGGCGATTACCACATCCTCGTGAGCAACACGACGATGGATGGCAGCGCAGGTCATGTGTATCGCATCACGATTGGTGCGTTGCCGTATGTCACGAGCTGGTCGCCGCTCACCGCGCAGGTGGGGAAGGAGACGAAGGTCACGCTCATCGGCCATCATCTCGGTGACAAGGCCACCGTGACGATGAAAGCGGACAAGGAAGGCATCACGAACGTGCCGCTCGACGCCAAGGCGCTGCGTTTTCGCACGATGCCCTCGCTGCGCGTGAGTGCGCTGGCGCAGGTGAGCGAGGTGGAGGGGAATGATGACCTCGCGAAGGCGCAGGTGGTGAGTGCGCCGGTGAATGTGAGCGCAGCGCTTCGTAGAACGAGTTTTCCAAATCGTTCAGATTCTGGCGCGACGGGGAACGAGTTGGAAAACTCGTTCTACGACACCGACCACTTCGCCTTCGATGCCCAAAAAGGCCAGACGTGGATCATCGAGACGCTCGCCGCTCAAGCAGGTTCGCCCGCCGATACGAAGCTCGAAATCCTTCACCCCGATGGCAAACCGGTCGCTCGTTTGCTCATGCAGGCCGTGCGCGACAGCTACAACAACTTCCGCAGCGTCGATGCCAACAACCCGGACATCCGCCTGCAAAATTGGGAGGAGATGGAGCTGAACGAGTATGTCTGGTTCAATGGCGATGTGATGAAGATCATCCGCATGCCGCGCGGGCCGGACGGCGGCTGCTTCTTCTACGTCAGCGATGCCAAACGCCGCGCTTACTTCGACACCAGCGCCACCTCGCACTCGCTCGATGAACCGTGCTACGTCGTCGAGCCGTATCCGCTCGGCAGCACCATCGCCGCGAACGGCTTGCCCATTTTCACGCTCAACTATCAAAACGACGACAGCGGCGACCGCAAAATCGGACGCGACTCACGCCTGACATTCACCGCGCCTGCCGATGGCAGTTTCGTCGTGCGAGTCACCGACACTCGCGGTTGGGGCGGCGAGCGCTTTGTCTATTCACTCGCCATCCGCGAGCCGAAGCCGGATTTCAGCGTCAAACTCGCCGGCATGAACCCCACCGTGATGCCCGGAGCCTCCGTAGGCTTCTCCTTCCGCGCTGACCGAAAGGACAATTTCGACGATCCCATCCAAATCGAGATCACCGGCATGCCTGCCGGTTACTGGGCCACCTCGCCGCTCATCATCGAGGCCGGCCACGACCTCATCAGCGGCTCGTTGCATGCCATGCCCGATGCGAAAGCCGACGTCGACTGGTCGAAGCTCAAGATCACCGCGAAAGGCAAGAACATCACGCACGACGCAGGCACCTTCGGCAAGGTCACACTCGGTGCGGCACCGAAGTTCATCATTGTCATGGAGCCTGATGTCGGCGGCAAAGCGGTCATGCGTGAGATCAAAGACGAGACCCAACCACTCGAAATCACTCTCGTTCCCGGCCAGACCGTCAAAGCCTGGATTCGGGCCGTGCGTCAAGGGAATAACGGACTCATCAACCTCGACGTGCACGGCCTTCCGCACGGCGTCATCGTCGATGACATCGGCCTCAACGGCGTGCAGATCCGCGAGAAGGAAAACGAGCGCCCCATCTTCTTCCGCGCTGCGAACTGGGTGAAGGATCAGGACAAACTCATCCACGCCGCTCTCAGTTCGGCACGAAACGAACACGACAGTGCCGCCCTTCAAACAAGCTTCCCGATCCTCATGAAGATCCGGAAGCCGGGTGTGGCTGCGAGGTGAGCTCGATGGACGCGAAGCGTTTTGGAGAGCGCCGGGTTCCGGCGCTCTCGTGGGCAAAACGACGCTCGAAAAGCTCCAGAGGGCTGGAGCACTCCAGGACGCTGTCGCGTGAGAGAGAACGGAATAGCTGATTTTGGCTGATTTTGAAAGCCTTCTCAGAGCCGCGACAAGAGTGAAGCTGGAATCGCGTTTGTCTTCGCGATGAAAAACCTGCTCACGCTTCTTCTTTTGACCTCCTTCGCTCTTGCGGAGGAAACATTGGCTTTCAAAGACCTCTTCAATGGCAAGGACCTCAGCGGCTGGGTGGATGTGAACACCTCAAAAGACACTTGGAGCGTCAAAGACGGCCTGCTGGTGTGCAGTGGGCTGCCGATCGGGGTGATGCGAAGCGAGCGGCAGTATGAAAACTTTGTTCTGCACATCGAGTGGCGGCACATGAAGCCCGGTGGGAATAGTGGTGTATTTTTGTGGAGCGATGCCACGCCCGCAGCCGGTAAACAGCTCCCGAAAGGCCTCGAAGTGCAGATGCTGGAGCTTCAGTGGCCCGCTCTGCACCCGACAAAGGACGGTCAGCCCAATCATCCCGGTTATGTGAGCGGTGAACTCTTCGGCGCGAATGGGTTGGAGATCGTGCCTGAGAATCCCCGTGGATCACGCAGCATGTCGTTTGAGTTTCGCTGCAATGGAGCGGGTGAATGGAACACGTACGATGTGGTGGCGGTAGATGGTGTGGTGAAGCTGAGTATCAATGGCAAGTTTGTGAATGGCGTGAGCCAGTCCACCGTGCGCAAAGGCTACCTCTGCCTCGAATCCGAGGGCAGTGAGATTCATTTTCGCCATATCCGTCTGCTGGAACTGCCAGCGGGTCGCGTGACACCGGAGCAGACGGCACCCGTTCTGAAGTGAGATGGCTCAGGGCTTCGGCTTCAAAAAAAGCACCTCTGCCCGTTCGATCCAGCCTTTGCGCAGATCCATGCGAAACCAACCGTCGCTATTCTTGCGATTGATGCGGCAGCCGCTGCGAGCGCCGAACTCCTTCAAATCATACTGCGCCCATGTTTTGCCGCTATCCGGTGACCAGATGATGCCGCAGCCATACGGCGAGGCCGGGGCGCAGTGCGTGGCGAGGAAGACGCCGTCCTCGTGGAGCATGTTGGCCGATTCGTAACCCGGATTGAAGAGCATCGTGTGCTTCGAGGTATCCGTGATGTTTTTTGGATCACTCACAAAGATGCCGCGATCATAGCGGTTCGCGATGGAGAGACCATTCGCATCGGCGATCCAGTGGCATTTGCCGTTGATGAAATTCAATCCGCCGCATTTGAAGCGGGAATTTGAATTCACGCTGATGACGAGCTTCCAATCCCATTGATCCGCTGCGGCGTCGTAAGTGCCGCGGAGCCAATGAACCTCATTGCCATCACCTCGGTCAATATCGCCGGTGACGGCATAAAAGGCGTTTTCCGCTGGGTTGTAGGTCACGTTGTGGATGTGGCGGGCGATGAGCTTGTTGTTTGGGTTGCCGAGCAGCGACGCATTGGCAGGGGCGCCTTTTTGCTGGAATTTCGGATTCTGGCCGAAGGTGTAGGCCAGTTTCACCGTTTCCCCGCCGTCCGTGGAGTAGTAAATGTTCACCGGCACAGCGCCGCCGATCACGTTGCAGTAGTTCCCCCACACGAGCATTTCCTTGCCGCCGACCTCGAAGCAGTGCTCGCCATCGAGCGAATGAAAATACCAGCCGGGCTGGTCCGCCTTCACGGGTGTGTGTGGCAGGTAGTCGCTACCATCCGGCTGCTTCACGATGATCTCGCGGTGTGATTTTAGATTGTCCGTGCTGAGGAAAAGCCTCTCGCGGGTGGCGAAGAGCACGTTTCCGCTTTTCAAGAGCACGCTGAAAGTGATGTTTGGTGCCTCCGGAAAATCCGCCACATGCGGCCACGTCTTGCCGCAATCCTCGGAGAGCATGATTTGCGTGCCTTTGAAGGCAAACATGCGGCTGCCGCGCTGGGTGTCGATGTAGGGTTCCTCCGCCGAGGGCATGCGATAATAAAAATGCTCCGTCTCGCCCTCCGTGACGGCTGAGGCGAGAGTGGTGGCAAAAGAGAAAAGAGCGAGGAGAAGCGGCTTCATGGCATGGCGAATTACGGCCGACGAAGAGACAACCATTCACCATCGCCCTGCTTCCGAATTTCAATCCGCGGCTAGGCTCAGGATGGTGAAACAAAAGACGGCGGAATGTGCTGTCGCCATCGCTCGGGCGGCAGGGAATGTAGAGTGCTTGGCAGACTGCGGTTGCTGCCTAGTCTCCTGCCCATGAAGCCCCTCCTTCTTCCGCTCTTTCTTTTCCTCACCAGTTGCAGCAGCCAGCCCGGCAGCACGCCGGGGAGTTTGCCGCCGACGGGTTTTGGCATGCCGCAGGTCATCAATGTGTCGGCGTATGATCCGAAGGAGAAGCAGCGTGAAGGACGGAGCTTCTCGGAGCATGATGTCTCGGCCTTGCGGGCGAATGGAGCGAGCGGGCTGATCGCGAGGGCGGGGAAGGGGGGCAACCTGGATGAGAAGTGCGCGAACTTTTTGGCGTCGGCGGATCGGGCGGGGATGCTGCCGGGGATCTACTACCGCGTGCAACGGCATGTGGATGCGGTGGCGCAGGCGGATCAGTTTGTGAATCGAGCTCAGTCGCTGGCACGCGGTCGTGCATGGAATGCGCCAGCGTTGTTGTTGTGCGGTGATTTTGATGGGGATCTGCCGTTGTCGTCGATCCTTCGGTTCATGGATCGTGTGGAGGCACGCACGGGCGTGGTGCCGGTCGCGTATTTGGAGAACAGTACGCAGCTCAAGCAGACGCTCAGCGGTGCCGATGCCGCCTCGAAGGCCAAGCTGCGGCGCATGCCTTACTGGCTGGCTTTGTATGCGCACGACAGCGGCGCGGGTCCGGTGTATCCGGCACCGGGCAATCCCGCCGGACTGGTCGATCAGTATGATGTGTGGTCCAACTGGACGATGTGGCAATACGGCGGCGTCGATTGGCAGGGTGGTCGCTCGCGGCCGAAGGTGTACAACCATGGCCGCTACCGCTTCTCGCCTTACTTTGGCAATCTCGACCGCCCGACGGAACGGAATGTGTTTCACGGCTCGCAGGCGGCATTGGCCGGATTTTGGCAGCAGCATGGCTTGAGGCTGCGTTGATCGGCTTGATTTCGTCTTTCTGAGCCGCGAGAGGCGGGGCACGCGCTCCATGTCTACTTCTCGTACGCCCGCGCTGGGCTTCATTCTCATCACGCTCACGCTCGATATTCTCGGCATCGGCCTGATCGTGCCCATTCTGCCGAAGCTGGTCAAAGAATTCAGTGGTGGAGACACGGCGGCGGCTTCGCAGGCGGCGGGTTGGTTGAGTGCGTTGTATGCGATGATGCAGTTCGCGTTTGCGCCGCTGCTCGGATGCCTGTCCGACAAGGTGGGAAGGCGTCCGGTGATCTTGATTTCGCAGTTTGGGCTGGCGCTGGATTACCTGCTGCTGGCGTTTGCGCCGACGATGGCGTGGTTTGTGGCGGGAAGAATCATCGCGGGCATCACAGGGGCCAATTTCTCCGCCGCGACGGCTTACATCGCGGATGTGAGCCCGCCGGAGAAACGGGCGGCCAACTTCGGGCTGATGGGCGCGGCGTTTGGCATCGGCTTCATCATCGGGCCGCTCATCGGCGGCTCACTTGGGCAACTTGGCACACGGGTGCCGTTTTACGCGGCGGCGGCACTCACGGCCGCGAATTGGCTTTATGGATGGTTCATTCTTCCGGAGTCGCTCAAGGTAGAAAACCGCCGTGCCATCGACTGGACGCGGGCGAATCCATTCGGGGCGATCTATTGCCTGCGCAGTCGTCCACGCGTGCTGTGGCTGGCGGTGTGTGCGCTGCTTTCCTTCATTGCGCACACGGTGTATCCGAGCGTGTGGGTGCTGTACACGGAGCATCGCTATGGCTGGACGCCGCTGTGGAATGGCGTGTCACTCGCGGCAGTCGGCGTGTGTGCGGCGGTGGTGGCGGCGTGGCTCACAGGCAAGGTCACCGCGAAAGTGGGCGACTGGCGAACGGCCTTGATCGGGCTGGCGGTGGCGGTTTTCGCCTACATCGGCTACGGGCTGGCTTCGAGTGGCTGGATGATCTACGGCATGATCGTGATCGGCTCGCTCGGCGGGCTCGCGGGACCGGCGGTGCAGAGTTTGATCTCGAATTCTGTCGGCGATGACGAGCAAGGCACGATGCAAGGAGCCATCACGAGTCTGGAAAGCATCTCCGGCATCATCGGGCCGCTGATCGCCACGCAGCTCTTCAGTCACTTCATTGATGCCAAACGCACGGTGCAGGTGCCAGGCGCACCGTTTTTCAGCGCGGCCATCATCGGGCTGCTGGCACTGCTGGTGGCGATGAAAGCGCGGCGGGTGCATGAAGCCTCCGCATGACAATGAAAAGGCTCACCACCGCCCAAGCGCGACGCTTCATGATCCGGGCGACGGGTCTGGAGGGTGCGTTTGCCGATGTGGCATCGGCACTGCGGCATTTGGGGTTTGTGCAGATTGATCCGATCAATGTCTGCGGGCGCATGCAGGATCATATCTTGCGGCATCGTGTGCGCGGCTATCGCGAGCAGGATCTGATGCGGCATGTGCATCGCGAAGGGCTGCGCGAGGCTTTTGAGCATCATCTGCCGGATTCGAGCAACCTCGCGGCGCTGCCGCTGGATGCCTGGCCGCATCTTCAACGCGCCATGCGTGCTCGCGAGCGCAGTGACAGCACCTGGTCCGGCAAACTCACCGCGGCGGAGCGTAAGCTGGCGGTGCGGGTGCTGGCACGCATGGCGGAGGAAGGCCCGCTGTGCTCGCAGGATATTGAAAGTGCCCGCAAGGCCAAAAACCATGCCTGGGACAGCACGACGCTGGCGAAGAGCACGCTGCAAAAGCTCTTCTTCCATGGTCGGGTGCTGATAGCGCGTCGCGATGGCCTCCGACGCCATTACGAACTGCCGGAGAAGGTGCTGCCAGCGGCGGTTTTGAACGCACCGGTATCCACAGGCGAAGAAACGGCCCGCTGGCTGGCTTTACTCAAACTGCGCCAGCGTCGTCTCGCGATGCTCAAAGCTGCGGAACTGCGGGTGATCGCGGATGAGGTGGTTCCGGTGACGGTGGAGGGCTCCACTTTGCGTCTTCATCTGCTGCGAAGCGACCTTCCGCTGCTCGATGAGTCATCCGAAGCTCACGAAACGCCCAAACTCATCGCGCCGCTCGATCCGATCATCTACGACCGGCGGGTGACGGAGGCGCTGTGGGGCTTCCATTATCGCTGGGAGGTCTATGTGCCGCCGCAGAAGCGTGTGCGCGGCTACTACGCGTTGCCGTTGCTGCATCGCGGGCAGTTCATTGGTCACGCGGATGTGAAAGCGGATCGCGAGGCGCAGCAGCTCCAAGTTGTGTCACAGCAGCCGGTGCGTCACGCGGCGGCGAATGTGGCGATCACCTCTTTGGCTCAGTTTTTGAGTCTGAAGAAGTCTTCAACGAATCCACCAAGCCACGCACCGGGATCGAAGCGCGGCCTTTCTGCCACAGCACGATGAAGTCCCACCGCGCCTTCGGATCGCTCACAGGCACGAAGGCCACGCCGGGATGGGAGGACTTCAAAAAGTAGTCCGGCAGCAGCGTGACAGCGGATTCGGAGACGACCTGGGAGAGCACATTCGTGATGCCATCGACGGTGATGGCGAAGTGCGGTTTGAATCCCGATGACTGGCAAAGCGTTGTCATCCAGCGATTGCGCCCAGGCACCTGATCTTCGTCCACGCCGATGAAGTCGCGGCCCTTGAGCTGCTTGAGGTCGATGCTCTTCTTTGAGGCAAGCGCATCATCGACGGAAAGAGCAGCACACACGCCCAGCGAGCGCAGTTTGAGGCTGTGAAACTCCTTCGCGGCGACCACACCCTCCTGACCGATGAGCGCCACATCCAGCTCGCCAGCGCGGAGGCCGTCGATCTGCTCGCGTGGCGACATGTCGTGCAACTTGAGCTTCAATTTCGGCTGTGACTGGCGAAGCAAGGCGAGCGCGGGAGTCAGAATCGATTGCGCGGCCGACATGAGGTAGCCCACGCGGAGTTCCGAGCGCTCGCCGCGTGCCTGACGGCGCAGATCCGCCATGGCAGCCTCGTAATCTTCGAGAAGAGGCTTCATGGATTTCACCAGTGAATGCCCGAGGCCGGTGGGCTTTACGCCGCTGCTCTCACGCTCCAGCAGCCGTCCGCCGATCTCCTTTTCCAAAGCCTGCATCTGGCGGCTGAGCGCTGGTTGCGTGATGCGCAGCCGCACGGCGGCGCGGTTCACGCTGCCTTCTTCGATGACGGTGAGCAGGGCGCTGAGGCGGTCGATCATGGATGTGCGAGGCTATGCAGATCCGGCATAGCCGCAACGACGAAGCGGCATTACCCGGCCATGTCGCCGAGGTGCAGGATGGCGGTGCATGAAAGCACTGAACCTCACCATCCGCCCTCCTCGTAGTCCCCGCGTCCGCCTCGGCGGCTACACCATCCTCCCGCGATTGCTCGACAAGGCCCGCGCTACGCTCGCGGGCACGAACGGCGAATACATCTATGACAACCCCAACGACGGTCACTTCTTCCGCTTCACTGGCATCGCGCCGGATGCTCTGATGGAGCAGGTGAAAACCGGCGCGGGTGACTGGGACATGCTGCTCTGGGTGAATGCGAACGCACCACTCAAACGCACGCCTTTGGAAATCAGCCAGTGGTCCGACTGGACGGAGACGGTGGCCTTCAACGACGTCGAGATGCGCGAGTGGTTCACCGAACAGATCAAACGCCTGAATCCCGCTCGTGAAGATCTGCGCGGCACCTTTGACTACCTCGATCTGGATGATCACGTCAGCTTCGGCGGCGTGGCTTGAAGCAACGCTTTCCTCAATCCTTCCAAGGCAATACATCATGGCCCACAAATTTCTCGACCTCGCCTTCACACCCAGCGTGCTCGTCGCACAGCAAAGATACTTTGGGCGATCCCAGGTGATGCCGCCGGCACCGGGAGATGACGCCCTCGGGCCGGACGAAAAGGCGTTCATCGAGGCCCGCGACAGCTTCTATCTCAGCAGCGTGAGCGAAACCGGCTGGCCTTACGTGCAGCATCGCGGTGGGCCGGCGGGCTTTGCGAAGGTTGTTTCGCCCAGTGAGATCGTTTTCGCCGACTACAAAGGGAACCGCCAAATGCTCACCGCCGGCAACGTGGCTTCTAATGACCGCGTCTGCCTCTTCCTCATGGATTATCCGCAACGCGAACGGCTTAAAATCTTCGGCTATGCTGAGGTGCAGGATGCTCGTGATCATGCCGAACTCGTTTTGCAAGTTACCCATGCTGAACTCGTGAAGAACGTGGAACGCCTCCTGCGCATCCGGGTCGTTGGTTTTGACTGGAACTGCCCGAAATACATCACACCACGCTTCACCGCTGAAGAAGTCCAAAGCGCCATGGAGCCTCTGAAAGCTCGCATTGCCGAACTTGAATCCCAACTCAAAATCCGAACACCATGAATCCACGCCCACCGCTCCCGCCGTTCACCGAAGAAACCGCCAAACAAAAAGTCCAGATGGCTGAGGACGCCTGGAACAGCCGTGATCCGGTGCGCGTGTCGCTGGCTTACACCGAGGATACCGAGTGGCGAAATCGGGATGAGTTCCTCAATGGCCGCGCCGAGGTCGTGGAGTTCCTGACCCGAAAATGGTCCAAGGAGACCGATTACCGACTCAAAAAGACACTGTGGGCCTTCACGGGCAACCGCATCGCTGTGCGCTTCGAATACGAATGGCACGACGAATCCGGCCAATGGTGGCGCAGCCATGGAAATGAGAACTGGGAGTTCGACGAGCACGGTTACATGGCCAAGCGCTTCGCCAGCATCAACGATCAGAAGATCAACGAAGCAGATCGCAAACTCCGCTGGGAGCGAGCTGCATGACACCGGTCATCCTCATCGCCCGCTGTGACGCAAACCATTGCCATGACACCTTTTTTGGTTCACCTCAGCCGCGCCCTTTGTGAGGGCGTGAGGAAGCTCAGGGCCTTTTTGGTATCGACACGCAGCCAGGCGTTTACTTTGGTGGCCTGAGCGGGTGATAGGGGCAGTTTCGCCAGGGCGGTGCCGCTTTGCTGCTTCTTTTGATCGTCGGCGGGAGCGGGACGATAGGCTTCGCTGAGCTGCATGGGCTGGCAGTCGGCTTTTTTCGCGGCGGCGGTGAGTTGAGAGAGTGAAACGACGGCCGGATCGTAGTGTGCGAGCACGACTTCGCGTCCGCCCATGAAGCCTGCCTCAGTGGTCACCACGCCGTCGAGTTGGCCGAGAGCCATTTCGCCGGTCCAGAAGCAATACATGGAGAAAACGGCCTGCTTCAGACCGGACGAGTGTTCGGTGGCTAAAAGTCGGAGATAGGCCGGCACCGGGCGTTTTGCCTTCTCGAGGGTGGCGATCATGCGAGCCGCGATGCCGCCGGTGTCCCACACTTGATCACGACGCGGGATGATGTCTTTCGCCTCCGCATCGAGGAAACGCACGACTTGGTAGTTCCACGTCGGTTCACCAAAGCGCCGCAGCACCTCCGCATCTTTGCCGGGCTTGTTGTTGTGGATGAGCAGCGGGGTGAACTCCGTCTCGACGGCTTCGACGAGCAGAGGATTCGACAACACATCCCGTCCGAACTGCTGGCAGCCTGCACAGCCTGGAATCTCCTGAAACAACGCAAAAACAGGCTTTCCGCTGGCTTTGCTCGCGGCCAGAGCCGCATCGAGATCGCGGCCCCAGGTGATGGTGCCCGCCTCGATGGGGTTTGAGGCGGCGAGACATGACGCGGACAGAATCATGAGCATGAGGGAGACCAGGTGCGGTTTCATGCAAGTGGGAGCAGGCGGGGTGACGTCTATTCCCTGAAATCGGACCGCTTTGAATGATGAGGTGAGGCTTGGCGGATGGCTGGGGGCCGTCTATGATCGGAGCTGCATGTGGAAATCACCGGGAACTGCTTCACACCTTCGCTGCCTCGTGGCGGCGGCGGTCTTGGCTGTGTCGGTGAATGCGCAGAATGCGCCGAAGCCGTGGGCGGAGCGGGATACGAGGCTGGCGAATGAGTATCTCTCGCTGCTCGTGCAGCAGCCGGAGTATGGTCGCGTCGTGGAGCTGCTGTGGACGCTGTATGAGAAGCATGAGTCCACGAAGCTGCTGGTCGAAAATGTGGCGGCGCAGGCGGCTTCGTCGAAGCATCCGAGCGTGCTTTTGGTGCACGGGCATCTGCTGCGGCGTGCTGGCGATTTGAAAGCGGCGGCGGCGAAGTATGACGAAGTGCTCAAGCTGGACGCGGCGAATGTGTTTGCGATGCGGAGCCGGGCGGATGTGGCGGTGGAGCTGAAGCAGCCGGAGGAGGCGGTGGCCTTGCTGAAGCGTCTGGCGGAAAAATCGGCCAGCACGGCGGTGTGGATCGAGATCGGCAATCTCTCGCTGGGCATCGGCAAGAACGCGGAGGCGGCCGAGGCATGGGAAAAGGCGGCGCGGATGCATCCGGGGGATTTCACGCTGGCACGGCAGGTGGCGCAGTTGCTCCTGCAGGCGGGTTTTCCAGAACGTGCGGCGGCTTTCTTCTCGAAGCTGGCGGATCAAAAGGACCCGCAGCGTCGCCTTGATGCGCTTTACGATCTTGCCCGCATTTACGAGCACGCGGACCAGTTTGCGAAGGCGGACCAGGCGCTGCATGACGGGCTGGCGCTGCTGCATTTTCGCGACGGGCGCTACTTTGATTTTTTCCGCCGCCGGGTGCGGTTGCATGAGCGCTTTGGCACGCTGGAGGATTTGCAAAAGGCGCTGCTGGCCGCGGCGAAGGCGCAGCCGCCTTCCGAGCAGGCGCTGTGGGATGCGACGCGGTTTTTTGATCTCACGGTGGAGGTGGACGAGCAGGTGAAATGGTTGCGCGAGCTGGTGAAGGCCGTGCCGCAGGTGGAAGACTATCGCTGGGAGCTCGTGCGGGCCTTGCTCGACCATGAAGGCGCGGCGGAGGCGGCGAAGCTGCTCGATGAACGGCTCAAAAACGATGGCAGCGATCTTCCCGCTGTCGTTTTGCTGCGCTGTGAGGCGGATCTGCGCGGCGGTGATCCTGCGGCGGCGATTGCGAGGCTGGTGAAGCTGCTGGATGCGCAGGCCGGTGCGGAGGTGGAGAAGCAGGTGCTCGTGTTTGCGCAGACGCGGTCTCTCGATGCGGTGATCGAAAAGATCCTGCGCAGCCGCGTGGATCGCGATCCGCAGAAGACGGAGGCGGTCTTTGAACTCGCCGCCTACTATCGAGCACGTCGTGATGTGGCGGCGGAGGACAAGCTGCTGCGTGAGTTTACCAGTGGAGCGGCCACCGAAGCGGAGCGGCAGAAGCGTCTTGGCGACGCGGCGGCCTTTCTCGCCTCCAGCAACAACCTCGACAGCGCCATCATGCTGGCCCGCGAGTCGGTGGCGAAGCCTGACGCGGGTCGCGATGCCTGGCTGAGGCTGGCCGATCTGCTCGCGGAGCAGGGTGACAATGACGAAGCGGCTGAGTGGATCGGAAAAGCATGGTCGGCGAGCACGACGGACGAAGAACGCATCGACGCGGATGAGCGTCTGTTTTCGATTTTGATGGGCGGGAAGGATGAACCGGCGAAAAAGGGCCAGAAGCCCGCGGAGTTCACTTTGCCGAATGCCTTCACTGGAGCCGGTTTTGGTTCGGATGAGCCTGAAAACCCGAATCGCGAAAAATTCCCCGAAGCGGTTGAAAACAAGGCGCATGAGCTTGCGGAGGCTTCGAGCAAGGGAAGCGAGGCAGAACGCTTCCGGGCGCTGTGGTGGGCGGTGCGCACGCATCACACGGATGAGGGTTACGCCATTCTTCGTGGCCTTGAATTCGATGCCAAAGGCAAGCCGAGGCCGCTTTCGGCTGCGGTGGAGCAGTTGAAGCTCGATCTGGCCATGGCGGATGAAAATCTGGCGCTGCAGGAGCGGCAGTTGAAGCGTTTGATTGAGAGTGATGTGGCGGGTCGCGTGCGTCACACGCTGCGTTTGAGCGAGTTGATGCTCGAAAGTGAGCGTCGAGCCACGGCGGAGGTGGGCGGCGCGGGCTGGCGCATGATGGGCACCTCGCCGGTGCCGGGCTTGATGGCGGCGAAGCTGCTGGAACGTGCCTACCGTGACATGCCGGACTCCGAGCAGATCCTTTCGGCGCTGACGCAGGTGTATCTGCTGCAACGCCGCACGGGCGATGTGCTGGATCTTTGGAAACAGGCGGTGAAACGAGCGGAGGGCACAGCGTCGGGCGCTTTGATGGAGCGGCACGCGGACCTGCTGCTGCGTTTGAACCGTCTCGAAGACTTCTTGCAGACGCAGGCGCTCATCTTGGAGCGTGAGACGGATATCAAACGCCGTCGTGAGATGCTTGGCCGCTGCGTGGACCGGTTGACCTTCTCCGATGCGAACGGCGGCGAGCTGGCGCCGAGTGTGATCAAGGATCGCCTGCAACTCGTGGAGAATGCCTTGCGAGGTCTTTTGCAGCGTCATCCGTTCGACGGTTTTTATCACGAGGCGCTGGCGATGGTGGCGGAGCGTCAGGGCGATCATGCGAAGGCCTTTGCGAGCATGAAGCAGGCGTATTACACCGCGCCGGAGACGCCGTTTTCGCTGGATCAGCTTCGTGAGGCGGCGCTGAAGGTGGGCGATCTGAAATCCGCGATCTATTTCCAAAAGCAGATCGCCGCTGCGTCGCCACCGCAGGAGCTGGCGGCGGAGTCACGGCGACTGGTGGAGCTGCTGGAGCAGACGTTTCAAATCGACGAGGCGGATCGTGTGCGGCGTCGGCTGGAGAGCCGCTTCTCGCAGGATGTGAAGGCGCTGGATGAGCTGGCGAAGCACTATCAAACGACCGGTCAGGACGAGGCGGAGAAGCGTGTGTATGAGCAGGTGGTGAAGGTACAGTCGTGGGACAGCCGCTCGCTGCTGCGTCTGGCTTTGAAGTGCCTGCGCTTCGCGGATACCGCAGGCGCGGAGAAGCATCTGGAGCAGATCCTCGCGCTGAAGACGAAGGCTGCGATCACTCGCAGCGGCATGCGCGGCCCGCTGCCGCTGAGCGATGGTCGCAAAGGCGGCGGCAAGACGCCGGTGAGTGATCTCGCGCCGTTGCTGGATTTTGCGCCGGGCATCGAGCGGCCGGAGATCGAGAAGCTGCGTGCCTTTCTCTCGATGCCGCGGCCGGAGTTTGCCGATGTGCCGGAAGATGCGGCGCTGGTGCGTCTGCGGGCGATTGAGGAGCTGTCGAAGCTGAAACGACAAAGCGGTGGCAAGGCTCTCGAAGCATGGACACGGCAGTGGAGCACCGGTTTGCATTCGGACTGGGAAAAACTGTGGGCGCTGTTTTACAGCGGCGAGGGCGAGGAGTTCCGCAAGCTGCTGCAAACGCTGCTGAAGGCCGATCAAAGCACGCTGGAAGGTCAGTTTTGCCTGCTGTGGATGACGTTGCGCAGTCACGGCATGAGCGATGCCATCGCCTGGGCCGCGCCGGGAGCTTTGATGCCGGAGGTGATCGCGGCGCGGGAGCGGCTGGTGCATGCCTGCGTGTCGATGCTGGTCGATGCGGAGGGTTTTCGTTTCAGCGAAGAAGAGCTGCGGCAGCTCGGTCGGTCGAAGGTGATGCGCACCGCGGCTATCTGGGATGTGACGGACAAGCTGAAGGGCAAGCAGCGCTATCATGAGGCTCTCGCCCTCGGCGAAGGCCTGCCACGGCAGACGATGGACAAGTCGTCGATCTACTCGCTCTTCCTCGCCCGCATCGCGGAGAGTGCGGAGGATTGGAAACTGGCGCGGCATTACCTTCAAGAGGCGGTGAATGCTCCGCTGCTGCCGGAGGCGTATCGCAGCCGCTTTGATACCTTCCTGTCGAGCTTTGCCTCGCTGCAACGCGTGGCGGGATCGAAGCCCGAACGCGATGCGATCACGCAAAACGCGTGGCGTCGCCTCCAGCGCTCGACGCCGAGTGATCTCACGATCATCCGCCAGGCGGCGGTGGAAGGTGTGGCAGGTGCGGATGAGGCCGCGGCGAAAAAGCTCGGCGGCTTCTTCACGGGCGATTTCACCACGACGCGGCAGATGAGCGATGGACGCGGCAATTTGATGCCGCAGGGCTCCTCACGCTACGAGGAGGCGCAGCATGTGCGCAGCCTTTGGGAGGAGACTCGCGAGCTGCAAATGATCCTGCGTCAACAAGGCCTCGGCAATGCGATCAAAGGCACGAATGCCGAGCTGGAGCAGCGCTGGGGCACGACGATGCTGGCGCCGCGTTCCGACACGGAATTCGGCGAGTGGCGCATCCATGCGCTAATCTCCAAACTGCGTCCGGCGGACTATCCCACGCGTCTGCGCCTCATCCGCGAGCATCTGGCGAGCGTGGACATGCGCACGGAGCACAGCGTCGATACGCTGGGGAATCTCGGTAGCCGTCTGGAAAGCGCTGGCATGTCTCGCGAGGCGGTGATGGTTTATCGACAGCTCCCGGATCGGGCACCCTCGAATCCTGATTATGCGCAGTGGCTGCTGCGAGCCTGTGAAAACTCCGGTGATGTGGAGCCCGGCTGCTCTTTCTCGTATCACCTGCTCACTGCCGAGGCACCGAACAAGCCACCAGCCATCGGCGACGAGGTGCTGCGTGAGAAGCATGCCTTCTTTCTCACGCGTGACTTCAACCTCGACGAGCTGCGCAAGCATGCCTTCCGTGAGAAAATCTCGCAGGTGCTCGCGGGTCGCGAGCCGCATGAGATCCCGTATTTGAAGGCGTATGCGCTCTTGCAGGAACGCCTGGGCAACGAGCAGGCCGCGTTGCAGGCGTGGCAGCACTTGAAGGCGGTCTTTGCCACGAATGATCAAAGCGGCCACGACTTCGAGGCAGAGGGCAATTTTCACCTCGCGAAGCTGCTGCAGCGTCTCGCGAGGCCCCAAGAGGCCGTCGAGGCACTGCGTGCCGTGCCGGTGAAGGAACCGCTCACCGAGGTGATGACCGACACGCTCGAGCAGCGCACGCGTCTCGCCGCCGCCATGGGTGATTGGAAGGCGCTCGGAGAGCTGAAGGTGCAGGCGGTGGAGCTGAAATCGCTGCCCACCGTGCTCGTGATCGCCCGCGAGCTCGCCACGCATGATCGACGTGTGGAGGCGCTGAATTTCCTCACGCAGGCCGAGCGCACGCTGAAGGACGATCATCAGCGCTTCACGCTGAGGCTGGAGCAGCTCACGCTGCTCTCGCAGGATGCCGCGTGGTCGCCCGAACGAGATCGCGCCCGCCTTTCTGCGCTCTTCCGCACACCGACGCGGGATCGTGACACGCTCGTGCGCTTGCTCGACTGGCTCAAAAAAGAAGCGGAAGGCCGTCACGCTGGCGCGTGGGTCCGCGTGCTGCGTGCCGAAGCCGCTGCGGGCAGTGATCGAGCGGCGGCGGCGCTTGCTTTGAGTGCCTTCGCCAGCTCGCTGGATGAAACGACGCCGACCATCCTCCACCAGGCCTGGGCCGATGCCGTCGAGAAAGATCGACTCTGCATCGAGCTGACTGCGCAGCGATTGCTCGAAGGCCAAAAACCCGCGTGGGCACGCCAGGCCTGCCAAGTGGTCGCTTTCATCCCCACGCTGCGTGAGAACGGTCGTAAGTTGCCTCTCGCCGTTCGCGTGGCGCAGGCCTTGAACGACGAGGCGGAGGTGCGTGAGCTTTTCAATGAGATCCTGCGCATGCCTTTCCCCGGCGGCGGCCAGACGGTGGCCTGGGCGCTCGCTTTGGAAGAAACCGGCCACGCCAATCTCGCCCGCGAGCTCTTTGATGCAGCCCTGCGCCAGATCGAGGCGGGCGAGAGCTTGCAGCCGGAAATTCACGCCGCGTGGACACGCTTTCTCATCCGGCAAAAAGACTTCGATGCCGCGGAGGCCTTCCTCATGCGCATGAACTGGGCGCTGCCCGGCGAGGCCGCAAAACTCGTGTTTGAACTCCACGCCGCGTGGGGAAGACTACCCAACCTCGCCGCCGAGCTGCCGAAATACCGCCTCCCCACCGGCACCGCCCGCGAGGCCGCCTTCCTCGCCAAGCAGCAGCTCGACCAAGCCGCCCCACCACCATGAACCTCCTTTTCAAAGTCGTCCTCTGCCTCGGCGCGGCGTTTTTGTGCTCGTGCAGCACCAAGAGCAAAAAGAAGAAGGATCCTATGAGCCAGACGCTCGGCCAGCGGCTCAACAAGCCGGACATGAACCGCGTGAGCCCGTATCAGAAGTACATGAATGATCCGTCACAAGGCCGCAACATCGGCTCCAAATGGCAGACGCAGGGGCATCGAGCTTCGAATTTCAGCGGGGCGAATCAGGCCAATGGGTTGAACTACTTCAAAGCCTCCGATGCGAAAGGGCTGACGATGTCGCGGGATGGTCAGGCTGCTTTCAATGAGGGCGGCAAGGCGAGCCGCTTCGGAAATCAGGCATTCGACGCTTCCATGAGCCGCGATGCCTCCAAGATGTCCCGAGATGGCGGCAGCTTCTTCCGAGATGGCGGTAAAGCCTTTGGCGTTGATTCCGCTCTGCCATCCAACCAGCAGATCGGCAAAGCGCCGAAGATCATCGAAAACCGTCCTTTGGACGACCTCAGCAAGACCTACTCGGAAGACGACATCAAAAGACTCCTCGGACGGCCTTGAGCAAGTGGCACGATTTGGCGCGATTTTGAAAATCATGCCAAAGCTTCTTGAATCGTGCCATTAACGCGCCAAATTCGCGGTAATCATGCCAGAAATCACGCCAGAAGCTCTAAATCGTGCCATTGCCGAGGTCGCCAACGGCCTCGGCATTGACGAGATCGTGGCACGATTCGGCGAGGAAGCCTCCCGCCGCACGCTGCAACGTCGTATGGACGAGATGGTGCGTGCTGGGCAGCTTGAGCGGGTCGGCAAGGCACGAGCGACGAAGTATCGGACGGCCCAGCCGCCGACTCAGCCTGCACCCACACCGGTTTCGATCCCGCTCTCCGAGTCGAACCTCCTCCGCGAGGACCAACCCGCCGACGCGGGCGATCCGCTCCGCGAGCTGAAGGACTACTTCCGCGAGCATCACAGCCTGCGGAAGCCCGTGGGCTACCGACGCGAGTTCCTCGACAGCTATGTGCCGAATGAAACGGCCTGGCTGCCGGAGAATCTGCGGGCGCACCTGCGGGTCCGCGGTCTGCCGCCAGACATGGAAGGCATGCCGCCGGGCACTTACGCCCGTCAGGTGATGGACCGGCTCGTGATCGACCTCGTGTGGAATTCCAGCCGCCTCGAGGGCAGCACCTTCTCCCTGCTAGAGACGGATTTCCTCCTCCAGCAAGGCCGCAGCGATGACCCCGCGCGGCAGCAGGAGGCGCTCATGATTCTGAATCACAAGGCGGCCATCGAGTTCCTCGTCGAGGAGCCGGAACAGCTCGGCTACAACCACTACACCTTTCTCAATCTGCACGCGATCCTCACGGAATACCTGCTGGAGAGCCGGAAGGTGGAGGGAGCCCTGCGCACGAAGCCGGTGGGCATCGGCGGGAGTGTTTTTCATCCGACGAACAACCCCGCGCTCATTGAGGAGTGCTTTGATCTTATCTTGCAAAAGGCCGCGGCCATCCACGATCCGCTGGAGTGCTGCTTTTTCCTCATGGTGCAGATGCCTTATCTGCAACCCTTCCTTGATGGAAACAAGCGCACCTCGCGTCTCGCGGCAAACATCCCGCTCATCCGCGGGAACATGTGCCCGCTGTCCTTCACCGGCGTGCCGGTGCGGGATTACACGACGGGCATCCTCGCCGTGTATGAGCTGAACCGCGTGGAGGTGCTGAGGGAGGTCTTTGTGCATGCCTACGAGGAGTCGAGCATCCGCTACGGCGTCATCCGCGGCGAGATGGGTTCTCCAGATCCGGTCGCTCTTGGCTACCGCATGGAATTGAAGGACCTCGCCCGCGAGGTGGTCGTGAAACGCATGACCAAACCGCAGGCGGCGGACTTCCTTCGTCGTTGGACGGCGAAAAACATCACCGCCAGCGACCGCGAGCACTTCCTCGAGCTCATCGAGGAGCGGCTGCTCTCGCTGCACGCGAACAACCTTGTTCGCATCAAGGTGCGCCCGTCCGAGTTCGATGCGTGGTGGCCGGCGTGGAGCGGTCAGCAGGGCAAATAAGGCCCGAAATCACGGCGTCGCGGCATGGAGAATGCCGCGGCGCTTTTTGTTTTGAGCGAGTTCGCGGCATGAAGAAAGTCATTTTGGGTGTAAAAGCCTGCCATGACGCTCCGCCACGAACTCCAGGCCGAATACGCCCGCTACCGCACCCGCCGCTGGTTCTTTAAAGAATGCGGTGTGGGCCTCGCCAGCATCGCGGCGCTGGATTTGGCCGCGAAGGCCGCTCCCTCGGCTGCCAATCCGCTTGCGGTCAAGAAGTCGCATTACCCCGCGAAGGCCAAACGCGTCATTTATCTCTTCATGGGCGGCGCTCCGAGCCATTTGGAGCTTTTCGACAACAAGCCCGAGCTATCCAAATGGGATGGCAAGCTGCCACCAGCCGATCTGCTCAAGGGCTACCGCGCTGCCTTCATCAATCCCAACAGCAAGCTGCTCGGTCCGAAGTTCAAATTTGCCCGTCACGGTCAGTGCGGGGCGGAGTTGAGCGAGCTGCTGCCGCACACGGCGAAGATCGCCGATGATCTCACCATCGTGCGTTCGATGAAGACCGATGCCTTCAATCATGCACCGGGGCAGATCTTGATGAGCACCGGCTCGCAGATTTTCGGTCGGCCAAGCTTCGGTGCCTGGACGCTCTACGGTCTGGGCACCGAGAATCGAGACATCCCCGGCTATGTCGTGATGCAAAGCGGCCAAAAAGGTCCCAGCGGCGGCATGAGCAACTTCGGCTGCGGTTTCCTGCCCACCGTGTATCAGGGCGTGCCCTTCCGCAGCAGCGGCGAGCCCGTGCTCTTCCTTAACAATCCGCAGGGCGTCGATGATGCCACGCAGCGTGATACACTCGATGTTTTGAAGCAGCTCAACGAGGAGCGGCTCAACGTCGTGGGCGATCCTGAGATCGCCAGCCGCATCAACAGCTTCGAGCTCGCCTACCGCATGCAGCAGACCGCGCCGGAGCTCATGGACATCTCGAAGGAGCCTCAGCACATCCTCGACATGTATGGTGCGAAGCCCGGTGAAGCATCCTTCGCCAACAACTGCCTTCTCGCTCGTCGCCTCATCGAAAGCGGCGTGCGCTTTGTGCAGCTCTTCCATGAGGCCTGGGACCATCACGGCGGCCTCACCGGCGGTTTGAAGACTCAGTGCGGCCTCACCGACAAGCCCTGCGCCGCTCTGGTGCGCGATTTGAAGCAACGCGGCCTGTTGGAAGACACCATCGTGATCTGGGGTGGCGAGTTTGGACGCACGCCGATGGTCCAAGGCGGCAGCGATGGCCGCGATCATCATCCGAATGCCTTCAGCATGTGGTTCGCCGGCGGCGGCATGAAGCCCGGCCTCACGCTGGGCTCCAGTGATGAATTTGGCTTCAACGTGGCCGAAGATCCCGTCCACGTTCATGACCTGCACGCCACGCTGCTGCATCTGCTCGGCTTTGAGCACACGAAACTCGCCGTGAAGTTCCAAGGCCTCGACATGCGCCTCACCAATGTGCATGGCGAGCTGGTGACGAAGATGCTGGCGTGAGAAGGAAGCTGGCTTTGCCTCTGGGGTGACCATCTTTCACGCGATCCATAGAAGCCCGGCTCGATTTTTCATGATGACAGTCAGTAAGCTCCTGCTGAAGGCATTCGATGAACATGCGGTTGCGCCCGCAGCGCCCGGTGATAGCCTCTTTCGCATGAGTACCAAACAGCTTACTTTATCCTGGCTGGCCGAGCTGCCTGATGAGTCGCCAGTGTGGCGGGAGCTTCATGATGACGCACGCCTGCTGCGGGACATCGCGGCGGCAGAAAACGATGTGCGAAATGGTCGTGAGCGGCCGCTCGCCGAAGCGAAACAACTGCTGGAGCAAAAATGGATTCAACGCCGTTCCAAGTCCGTCTGACAGATTCAGCGTTGCAGGATCTCCATGAGATCGACGACTACTGGTTCCAGCACGGCGAGCCAGAACGGGGCGAGCAGTATGTGCGCGATCTCATCGAGAAAGCGGAGCTGGAGCTCGCCTCTCCAGACCGGCCGCAAAGAGGGCGTCGCGTGCGTGTGGCGATCCTGCCTGACACACGCGAAATCTTGGTCTTCAAGGGCAGCTACCGGATCATTTACAGGATCGACACTTCGGAGCATGTCGTTCACATCCTGCGCTTCTGGCACAGCCACCGCGACGAGCCGGAGCTGGAGTGAAGTTGAATCCTCCCGTGTGCGTCAACTCACCTAATCTTCTTCGCCGGTACTTTGGCCGGCTTCGGATCTTCGTTCGGAGTGCCGGGCCAGAGCGGGGTGACGTTTTTGGAGTCCCAGGCCTCCCAGGCGGCTTTGAGGTCGGCGACGAGTTCCGGCTTTGACGCGGCGAGGTCGTTTTGCTCGCCGATGTCGGTGCTGAGGTCGAAGAGCTGCCAGTCGGAGTTCGTTTTGGCTGCCATGTCACGGGTAATGACGAGCTTGTGAGAGTCTTTGCGGATGGCTTTCTGCGGTCCGAAACGCCACGCGAGCATGTCGTGCGGAGGTCCGCTCTTTTCGCCGCTGAGGTGCGGAATGAGGTTCACGCCTTCGACACCTTCCGGGGACTTCACCCCAGCCACAGCGCAGCTTGTGGGCAGCACATCGAGCGCGGTGACGGGATGGTCGTAGGTCTTACCAGCGGGCAGATTGCCCGGCCAGGAGACGAAAAATGGCACACGGATGCCGCCTTCGTAGGTCTGGCCTTTGTCGCCACGCAGCGGGGTGTTGCGGCCGGTGTTGTAGGCAAAGAAGGGCTTGATGCCGCTGCCGCCGTTGTCGCTGAAGAAAAACACCAGCGTATCGGGATGCTTTGCTTTCAATTCCGCCATCAGGCGGCCGATAGCGTCATCGAGGCCAATGAGCAGGGAAAGGTAGCCGTGACGGTCAGGGTCGGTCACGGAGGCTGGGACACGCTCTTTGAGCTTCTCGGCGATCTCCAGCGGCGTGTGAACGGCGTTGTAGGCGAGATAGAGAAACCATGGCTTCGACGCGTGGCGGTTCATGAAGCCGAGCGCTTCATCGGTGAAGAGGTCTGTGGTGTAACCGTCGAGCTTTTGCACCTCGCGATTGCGGTAGATGAGGTCGTGGGAATGGGCGGTGCCAAATTTCGGCTCGGCGTCCTTGTGCAGGAGGAAGTTGTGACCGCCGACGAGAAAGCCGAAGTATTCATCGAAGCCACGCGAGAGCGGATGATGCGCCGCGTCAAAACCCTGATGCCATTTGCCGATCAGGGCGGTGGCGTAGCCGGCGTCGTGCAGCACATTGGCGATCGTGCGCTGATCGAGCGGCAGGCCGAGCTTGGCTTCGTCACCGACATGCGGATTGAACTCATGACCGAAGCGGGTGGCCGCCTTGCCCGTCAAAAAGCCGGCGCGGGAGGGACTGCAATACGGCGCTGAGACGTAACCGCTGGTGCAGCGCACGCCGGAGGCGGCGAGGGCGTCGATGTTCGGCGTCGGCACCTCCGCCCCGCCATGCACGCCGATGTCCGCGTAGCCGAGGTCATCCGCGATGATGACCAGCACATTCGGCTGGGCGGAGAAAAGGACGGAGGAAAGCAGCAGGAAGGAGGCGAGGAAGCGCATGGGCGCTCTTAAACGCAAGTGATGCCCCACTTTGTCACTGCCATTTCGAGGTCGTCCAGACCTTCGGGCGGTCGTTTTCGAGCTTTTCGAGATCGAAGGGCTCTTTGGCCTTCACCTCGACACTTTGACCCCGCACCTCGAGGCGGAGCCCGGAAGCCAGGTGCTCCTTTTCGAGCCAAAAACGCAGTCGGAGGTCGCCAGAGGCTTTTTCGGCCACCCGGGGCGGCCGCTCGGCGGGCAGGATGAAGGGCGGCACTTCTTTGCCCTCGGAGGTGAGAAGCCGCACATCCGGTGGCTGCATGAAAAGGGGGCGAGGGGCGGTGTTGCGGAAGTGAAATTCAATGTCCAGCCGGGCATTGGCAAAGTCTCGTGTGAGCGTGCAGCGCTGGATGCGCAGGACGGCGTCCTCCGCCATCGTGGTGGCGACTTCGGTCGCCTCGGCGGCGTAGGGTTCCGGCTCGCGAAGGGCCCACCAGGCGGCGACGGCGCTGGCGAGCACGAGGAACCAGACTTCAGGGCGGGAAAAGAGGCGCATGCGGGGGCCAAGAACGGGTTTTTCAGAGGTTGTCAAACCCGCAAGTTGTCCTAGCATGCCCGCCCCTCCGGCCCGGCCTTGGCTTTTCATGCCCTGCCCTATCCCGCGAGCGGACCCCTGACCGCCCTCGAAATTCCCCGCCATGAACATCAACGTCGAACACCAGCCCAACTGCCGCGCCGTCGCCCACATCCGCGTGCCTGCCGATCAAATCGCCAAGGAGCGTGACCAGATCGTCGCCTATTTTGCCCGCATGGTGAATCTCCCCGGCTACCGCCCTGGCAAGACGCCGAAGAGCATCGTGGCCAAGCGCTACGAGAACGAGGTGAAGGAAGAGCTCGAAAAGCAGCTCATCAATGACGGTCTCCGTCAGGCCGTGAAGAGCGAAGGCCTCGAAGTGATCAACGTCCTCGCCGTGAACGACAAAATGTATCACGACACGGATTCCAGCTTCTCCTTCAGCGTCGAGATGAGCCTCCAGCCGAAGTTTGACCTGCCCGAATACAAGAGCATCCCCGTGAAGCTCCCGCGCATCGAAGTGACCGATGCGGACATCGATCACGACATCCTTCACATCCGCGAAAATCAGGCCTCCTATGAAGATGTGAGCCGCGCCGCCGCCATCGGCGATGTCGTGGTGCTCTCCACGACCGGCAGCCTCGATGGCGTGTCCCTCGACGAAGCCATGCCGGATGCCCCGGCGCATTTGAAGGAGATTAAGGAGAACTGGTTCCTCCTCGCCGAGGAAGATGACTTCCTCCCTGGCTTCTACGCTGGTCTCGTCGGCATCGAAAAAGATGGCGAGCGCAGCCTGAGCGTCACCATCCCTGAAGACTTCCGCTTTGAAGCCCTGCGTGGCAAAACCCTCACTCTCGCGGCCAAATGCCACGGCGTGAAGTTCAAGGCCGTGCCGGAACTCACCGAAGAGTTCATCAAGAAGATCGGTGGCGATGAAATGACCCTCGAAACCCTCCGCAATGAGGTTCGCGATGCCATCCGCCGCCGCAAGGAGCAGGCCCGTGATGCCGACAAGGGCAATCAGGTCATCGCGCACATCTTTGAAAAGGTGGAGTTTGATCTCCCCCAGGAAGTCGTGAACCGCGAAGCCCAGCGCCGCACCAATGAGATCGCCACCCGCGCCATGCAGCAGGGCGTGCCGGAGGAGGAACTCATCAAACAGCAGGAAGAAATCCTCAACAGCGCCACCAATCAGGCCCGCCAGAACGTCAAAGTGAGCTTCATCCTTGAGCAAGTGGCCAAGAAGGAAGCTCTCGAAGTTCCCGGCCAGAAGGTCGCCATGGCCCTCGCCCAAATCGCCGAGCGCCAGAACAAGCCCGCGAAGAAGTTCATGGCCGAAGCGCAGAAAAACGGCGTCATCGATAGCATCCGCTCAGACCTCCTCCTTCAGGAAGCTCTCGAATTCCTCAAGGCCAACGCCGTCGTCGAGGAGACCGAACCCGAAGCGGAGAAGTGCGACACGCACGGTTGATTGACCGTCGTTTGACCAAAGAAAGGCGCTTGGAAATCCAAGCGCCTTTTTTGTGCCCAGCACACGTGGTAGGCGCATTCGCCAGAATGCGGAGCGGCTTTCTCGTTCTGGCGAACGAACCTACTTACCGCCCCTTCCGCTTCACCACCTGCTGGGTCTGCCGCGTCTTCACCATCAAATCATGGTCCAGCACGCCGCCGAAGTGCGTCAGCGGATACAAAATGCTCCGGCGGCCAATCAAAGTGCCTGGGCTGATCACGCTGTTGCAGCCGATTTCGGCATAGTCACCGATCACCGCGCCGAATTTCCGCAGGCCGGTCGGCACGATGTCGGATTCCGTGCGCACGGTGACCTCCTGGCGATCAAGCCGCACATTGGAAAGCACCACGCCCGCGCCGAGATGCGCCCGGTGACCGAGGACGGAGTCGCCCACGTAGTTGTAGTGCGGCACCTCGCAGTCATCGAAGATCACGCTGTTCTTGAACTCGCAGGAGTTTCCCAGCACGCAGCCATCGCCCACGAGCACGTTTTCGCGGATGTAGCAGCCGGCGCGGATCTGGCAGTTCCGCCCGATCCAGGCCGGGCCACGAATCACACATCCAGGCTCCAGCGTGGTGCCTTCGTCGATAAAAACATCCTCGCCGATAAAGGCCCCCGGCGGCACCTGACAGCGAATCTCCCGCTGAAGGCGAAACTCCAAATACTGCTCAATGCGCGAAAGAGCCGTCCACACCGGCGCATCTTCGGGAAAGAGGATGCTGTGCTTCGTGTGGGTGAGATCGAGGTAGTCGCGAGCGTTGAACATGGGAGAGAGTCCGCGAACTTGGCCGGGTACAGCCAAAGGCAAAAGGTTTCCCTTGGAAACAAGGCCTGCATGCCTTCAAAATGCCGCTCATGAAGCTATCACGCTGGATTCTCGCCGCTTTTGGATGGGCCACGATGACCACTCACCTAGGTGGGGCGGAGGTCGTGGAGCATGACGGAGCCAAGTACCATCTCTTCCGCGTCGATCCGGCAGATTGGACGAAATTGCAGCTCGCCTGGCTCGGAGCCGATGGAAAGCCGCTGGGCGATTTCAATGGTCTGCGTCGTGAGTTGACCGCGAAAGGCCAAAAGATCGCCTTCGCGACCAACGCAGGCATTTTCGAGCGTGGCCCCAAACCCTGCGGATTGACCATCTGCGAGGGCAAGGCGCTCGTGCCGCTGAATCTGCGTCCCGGCGAAGGAAACTTCTACCTGATGCCCAATGGTGTCTTCTACCTCGATGACCAAAACGGCCCCGGCGTGATGGAAGCGGGCGAGTTTGCCCGTAGCGGCCTCAAGCCTCGTCTGGCGACGCAAAGCGGTCCGCTCATGCTGCGAAACGGCGTTTTCCATCCCGCCTTCAATCTCAATTCACCCAACAAACGCCTGCGCAATGCCGTCGGCGTCCGCAAGAAGGACAAACAGATCATCTTTGCCATGAGCGACCGCGATGACGCGAAGCTCGGCACCGTCACCTTCCATCAATTCAGCCGCTTCTTTCTTCATCTCGGCTGCGAGGACGCGCTGTACCTCGACGGCGACATCTCCAACATGCTCGTCCATCCGCCCGCTGACGCCAAACTCACGCCGAACACCTTCGCGGGGATGTTTTACATCGCGGAGTGACCGATCACACACCCATACGCGGCGGTGTTGCATCCGGGCATGGAAACGGCCACGGAGGTCTGCTGCTCGCGGCTTTCGAGGGTGGCGAGCACGAGTTGGAGGGCGGCGGAGGCTCCCATGCTTTCGCCGAGGAGTCTTTTTGGGCTGTGACGTGCCTGGAAAGTGAGTTGAGACCAGGCGGCAGCTTCGGCGGCATCGTGTTTGGCGATGCCGTTGTGGTCGTCGATCAGGATGGAAGCGGGCAGCGCGAGGTTCGGGATGAGCTCGTTGCGCTCCTTCCATGAATGAAAGGCCAGCGGGCCGGTGATGCGCTGAATGGCCGGACCTTTGCCATTGGCAGAAACGAGGAGTGCGCCTGCTCCCTCCGACGCGATGTGCGCCTCGTGGTAGTAGGTGAGCGCTTCGGCGCTGAGCCAGTCGCATTCCTCGGCGCCGACGACGAGGCAATGATCGCACACGCCGCAGTTCAGCCATACGGCGGCCATGTCGAGCGCCTCCATGATGGCGTTCGAATTGCCGATGATGGTCGTCACCGCGCCATCGGCCCCGAGCAGCGCTGCGATGTGAGAGGCAGGCGCATTGAAGACGGTTTCTGGGAAGATGAGCGGGCTGGCCTGCGAGGGATTGTCCAGCACCTCCTGGTAGAAGCGGCCGGTGTAGTTCACGCAGCCATTCATCATGACAAAGAGAATGCCCAGCCGAGGTGGAGGCGTCTCGAAACCGGCATCCTTCAAGGCTTCGAGGCAGGCGGCGGCGGCGTAGCGGGAGATGGCAGAGACACGACGGAAGCGTGGATGGCGCACCTGCTTCTCTGGCGGCGCAGGTGGCACGGTGCGCACCGGGCAGGGCCAGGGACGCTCGATGCCTGGACGCGGACAATTCGTCACGGGGAGCTCTTCTTTGCCACGAACGACACGCAGCAGCTCTGCGCTGCTCCAGCCAGCGGGACTCACCGCACCCACGCCGTTGATGTGCAGGCCGGTGGCGTTCATGCGGACCTCCTTTTCATCACCAGCGTGGCGTTCGTGCCGCCAAAGCCGAAGGAATTCGTCAGCGCATGCTCCACCTTCGCACGGCGGAAGGTGCGCACGAGATCAAACTTCACCGCAGGGTCCACCTCGCGCACGTTGAGGCTCGCGGGCATCCACTGGCCGCGCAGCGCCATGAGGCAGATCACCGCCTCCACCGCGCCTGCACCGCCGAGCAGATGACCCATCGCGGACTTCGTGGAGCTTACGGCGATGCGTGAGGTGGCCTCGCCAGCCCAGGCGGAAATGGCCTGCGCTTCCGCCACGTCGTTGAAGGGCGTGCCAGTGCCGTGGGAGTTGATGTAATCGATGGCCGCCGGCGTGAGGCCGGATTGCCGCGTGGCCTGCGTCATGGTGCGTATAGCCGCATTGCCCAGCGGATCAGGCTGCGTGAGGTGGTGAAGGTCCGTCGCCGTGGCGTAACCGGTCACATCAGCCAGCGCCTCCGCTTTCCGCACCTCCTCCGCCTCCAAAATCATCACCGCCGCACCTTCACCGAGGGCCAGGCCATCTCGGGCGGCATCAAACGGCCGCGGAATGCCGCTCGGGGCCAGCGCCTTGAGCGAATCAAAGCCCGCGAAGACCAGCTTCGCCAGCGCATCATAGCCACCGGCCAGCACACGCTTCGCCCGGCCGCTGCGGATCATCTCGACACCCCAGCCAATGGCATTGGCGCCCGAGGCACAGGCATTCGAGACAATGATGATTGGTCCGCGCCAGCCAAGCTCCGCGGCGATCTCATTCATCTGCCGCTGCGGCTGGTAGTGCTCCGCACGCGAAAGCTGTCGGCGATGACGCCCTGAATCACTCACCGCCGTCTCAAAATAAGTCTCGCCGAGCGACATCGCCCCGGCGGAGGTGCCAATGATCATCGCGTCGATGCCTTCCATCGTCGAACGACCACTCTGCGCTAGTGCTTCACGCAGCGCCAGCATCAGCATGACGCTGCCGCGGTCCGCGTAGCATGTCTTGATCGGCATCGGAACCTTCGGCGGCAGATCGACGATGCCTGCCGTCTTGGCCACAAAGCCCTCCACGCCAAAAAGCTCCTCCGGCACCGGCCTGAAAGCCATGCGATCCGCCTCAAACGAAGCCTCATTGGCCTTCCAGCCAATGCCCAGCGGCGAGACAATGCCCGCTCCGGTGATGGCGATGCGTTGGAGGTTGGAATCTGACACGAGAAAAAGGAACCGGGGTGGAGAAACGGGCGGACGACTGCGGTACGCGGGATTTAGCCTCACGGATTCGGACTGCAAATTCTGTTTGGCCTGGCGGTGATGCCTCTACGGTTGATTTCACTCATCCCAACCTCTAAACCTTTCTCATGCTCGAAGCTCTCAACCTTCGCCTCGAAGTGCCCGGTCCGGGCGACACGGAAGAAAATGACACGCTGCGCCTGCTCGACGAGGTGAGCTTCACTGTGCCACCGGAGCATCTGCTGGCCATTGTGGGGCCCTCCGGCTGCGGGAAGACGACGCTGCTCAAAGTCATCACGGGCATTTTGGAGCAGACGGAAGGGGAGCTGAAGTGGGACGGTCGCGATTTGAAGGAGGAGGAAGACCTGCATCCGGGGGATCTCGGCTATGTGCCGCAGTTCAGCGTGGCCTTTGATCTGCTCACGGTGGAGGAAAGCATCGCCAGCGCCATGGCGCTGCGCACACAGCTCGCGGATACGGAGGAGTTCATCCCGGCTCTCGACTACATCTTGGAGGTCACTGGCTTAACGGACCTGGCTGAGCGTCGCGTCAAAGTGCTTTCGGGCGGGCAAAAACGCCGTCTGGGACTCGCTTTGGAGCTGGTGACCGATCCGTGCCTTCTTCTGTGCGATGAGGTAACGAGTGGTCTCGACCCCAAAAGCGAGGCAGAGATCACCAAACTGCTCCACAAGCTCTCTCGCGGTCACCCCAAGCGAGTTGTCATCAACGTCACTCACAGCCTCGCCAGCCTCACGGACTACGACAGCATCATGGTGATGTATCAAGGCCGTCTGACCTACCACGGCCCGCCGAAGGCGCTGATGCATTACTTTGGCGTCGAGCATCCTGAGGATGTCTATCGCCGCCTCACCGAGCGTCCGGCGCAGGAGTGGGCGGATTCATGGAATCGCAAACGCGAGAGCTACTACCAGCAGTTTGGCTTTGAAGCCAAGGTGAAGGCTCCCGAGGAGGCGGAGGAAGCCAAAGAGCCCGAGGAAGACGTCATCCCGCATCATGAATTTCCGCCGATTGAACTGCCAGCGGTCACCTCGCAGCTTGTTGAGCTTCTTCGGCGTCGCTGGACGATCTTCCGTCGAGATAAATCGCAGGTCTGGCTCCATCTCGCCATGCTGCTGGGCTTTCCGCTGCTCGTGGCCATCTTCGCATTGGATGGCATCAAGCCACTGCGAGCGCTTTCGACCTACCAGGACGCGAATCAGCAGACGGAGTTCATCCGGCAGCTCGATCATAAAGAGGCGCAGCTCGATGCCGGAGCCCTCGTTAGCGGCCTCATCATGCTCCAGGTGGTGCTCGTGACCTTGATGGCGAGCAACAATGCCGCACGTGAGATCGCCTCCGAGCGGCTCATTTTGGAGCGGGAGAAGCTCGGCGGCCTCAGCCCGCTGGCGTACGTGGGTAGCAAGGTCATCTTCCTCGGCGTCTTCGTGCTGGCGCAGAGTTTATGGATGGGGCTGTTCGTCGAAATGATCACCGGCGGGCTGCCGGGAGATCTCGTCATCAAGCTGGCGCTGCTCGTGCTGGCCTCCGCCGCGATGACGAGTGTGTGCCTCGGTATCTCCGCCACCAGCCGCAGCCCGGAAAAGGCCACGATTTTGAGCATCTACCTCGTCGGCTTCCAGCTTCCGCTCTCCGGCGCGGTGCTCACCTTGCCTGATTGGCTGGAAAACTGGGTCCAGCCGCTCATCGCCGCCTTCTGGAGCTGGAGCGGCAGCCTCACCAGCATGCGCAGCACCGCCTTTTACGATGCCGTGAAGCAAGTCACCGCCACCGATCTCATCGCCCCCGCCACCTGCAGCTTCGTGCTGCTCGTGCATGTCCTCATCGGCCTGAGCATGAGCCTTGTGGGCGTGCAAAAGAGCCAGTGGGAGTAATGAGTAATTCATCAGCCTCACACCATCGGCAGCAGCTTGCTCATCGCGAGCGTCACCAGCAGGCCGATGATGGAGTCGGCGGTGAGCTGCACGCTCCAGGTGCGCAGCGTTTCCTTCTCCGTCATGCCGCTGAGGCGGCTCACGACCCAGAAGCCGCTGTCGTTCATCCACGACATGAACATCGCGCCGAAGCCGATCGAGGTGAAAAGATAGAGCGGATGGCAGCCGAGGTTTCCGCCGGTGATCATCGGGGCCATGATCGAGGCGGCAGTGAGCATCGCCACGGTGGCGGAACCCTGGGCCACACGCACCACGGCGGCCACCAGCCAGCCCAGCACGATCAAATTGATGCTGTAACCTTTCGCCAGCTCCTCCACCGCGCCACCCACGCCGGCACTGCGCAAAGCCAGGCCAAAGGCACCACCAGCACTCGTGATGAGGATGATCATGCCCGCCGTCTCCAGCGGCGGACCCACGAGCTGCTCCAGCTTCTTCAAACCAAAGCCACGCTGCCTCGCCAGCACCCACAGCGAGATCGCCGCCCCGATGAACAACGCGATGTTTTTGTGCCCGACGAAGTCCACCCAGGCACGCACGGCATTGAAGCCCTCCTGACCGCCGAGCAGGCTCACCATCGAAACGCCCCACGCCGTGCCTTTCACCGCCGCGCCATGCGCCAGCTCAAAAATGGTCGTCAGACTGATGAGGAAAATCGGCAGCAAGACCGGCGTCATGCTCCAGAAGAAGGAAGGCAGCTCGCTCTCCGGCTTGTCGCTCACGCCCTTCAGATCCTCGAGCGAAAGGCCGTTCGTCTCACGCAGCGGCACATCCGTGCGGGCGTTGAGCCATTTGCTCACGAGGAAACCGAAGAAGCAGGTGATGGCCCCGATGACCATGCCTCCCACGAGCGACTCACCCACATTCAGGTTCAGGCTGTCCACCACCGCCACCGGGCCAGGATGCGGCACCGTCATCGAATGCGTCACCGTGCCACCACAGCACACCGCGAGGATGTACAGCGTGTAATCCTTCCCCGTGCGCATGCGCAGCGCCATCGCCAGCGGGGCCATCAGCATGAACATCGTGTCGAAAAAGATCGGCGCACTCAGAATGAAGGTGCTCCACAGCAGCGCCCATCCAGCCCGTTTTTCGCCGAAGAAGGCCAGGAAACGCCGCACGACCTTGTCCGCGCCGCCGCTTTCCATCAAACACATGCCAATCACCGCTGCGAGGGCGATGGAGATGGCGATGTCACGCGCCGTGTCTCCCAGCCCCTTCGACACCATCTCCACCACGCCCACCATGGAGGTCATCGTCTTCACCTTGCCATCCTTTTGCACGATGTCCCAGGAGTCCTGACCCGTCATCAGCCCCGCGAGCATCGCCGCCAGGATCAAAGCCAGAAAGGCATGCAGGCGCAGCACGCTGATGCCCACGATGATGAAGGCGACGCTGACAGCGAGAACGACGAAGGGCCAGTAGCTGGCCGAGGTGGCGGCAAGGAAAAACATGGCTGCGATGCTGGCGGTTGGCGGCGGAGGCGTCAAGGAATGGCGTCAGCCTTCCTCACGCCACCTTCTTTGCCCCCAGGCCCAGTTTGAAGACAATCGTCGCCGCGACGAGCATGGAACCGCAGAGGTAATAAAGGCCGCCGGCATACGATCCGGTCAGTGTTTCCACCTTGCCCATGATCGTGGGGCCGAGGAAGCCGCCGAGATTGCCCACGGAATTGATCAAGCCGATGCTGCCAGCCGCCGCAGCCTCCGCGAGGAAGAGATTTGGCAGCGACCAAAAGGCCGGCATGTAGGCTTTGAAGCCTGCAAAGGCGATCATGAAGAAGGCCACTGTCACCATCAGATTCCCCTGGGTAAAGGGCAGCAGCCCCAGCGCCGTCGCACCCATGACAATCGGCAGCGTGGCGTGCAGGCGGCGTTCCTTGAAGTGGTCCGAACTCCAACCAGTGAAGAGCTGGCCGAGCACCGCCATGAAGGGCGGCAGCATGATCAGCCAAGTCAGATCATCCATGCTCAGCTTGTACCAGTCCTTCAGGATGCTGGGCATGAAAAACTCGATCCCGTAACTGCCGGTGACCGTGCAAAAATACGCCAGCGCCATCAGCAGCACCTTTGGATGCCGCAGGGCCTCGGCCACGGTCATGCGTTTACCACGTGTGCTATGAGCACGCTCCTCGGCGAGCTGCGTTTCGAGTGCTTCTCGTTCCTCCGGCGTGAGCCACTTCGCCTGCTGTGGACGGTCGGTGAGAAGAAACAGCACGCCAAAGCCCAGCAGCACGGCGGGAATCGCCCAGAAGACATATACCCACTGCCAGCCCTGCATGCCCATCACCAGCGGATGCGTGATTGTCTGCCCATCCACGATCTCCGTCGTGCCGATCTTGAGCAGCGCATTGGAGATCTTCGGGCTCAGCACCTGCGCAAAGGGCGTGGCGATGAGGAAATACGACAGCGCCTTGGCCCGGTCACGGCTGGTGAACCAATGCGTCAGGTACACGATCACACCGGGGAAGAATCCCGCCTCTGCCAGTCCCAGGAGAAAGCGCACGGCATAAAACTGATTCGGCGTCGTCACCGCAGCGGTGAGCCCCGCCATCAGGCCCCAGCTCACCATGATGCGGCAGATCCACTTCCGCGCACTCCAGCGCTCCACCATGAGCGAGCCGGGGATTTCGAGCAAAAAATAGCCCAGAAAGAAAACGCCCGCACCCAGGCCGATCACCGCATTGTCAAAGCCTGGCAGCGCTTTCACCATCGTCAGCTTGGCCACCGCCACGTTCTGGCGGTCCACATAGGCGATGACGTAGCTCAGAAACAGCACCGGCAGCAGCCGACGGAAGGCTTTGCGCCGGGCAGAGTCGAGTGGAGAGAGGGCAGGGGAGGTCATGCGGCGCGGAGGATGGCGGTGGCACTGCCGCGCACAAGCACAGACTCAATGCCCGCTGCCGCCCGCTTTCAGCGTCATGGCCAGATAGCCCGCATACAAAGCCAGGAGCACGAAACCACGCCAGCGGCCCAGCGTGCCGCCTTTGCCCGGTAGGATCACCAAGGTTGTGACCATCCCAAACACCAAGCTGGGGAGTAATTCAGCCGGTTTGACCGGGTAGGGATGGATCAGCGCCGCGAGGGAGGCGATGAACAGGGCATTGAAGACATTGCTGCCGAGAATGTTCCCAAGGCCCACGTCATGATGACCGCGCATGCGGGCGATGATCGTCGTGGCCAGCTCCGGTGTGCCCGTTGCCACGGCCACCACGACTGCACCCACTATAAAGGGGCTCCAGCCGAGCACTTCGGCCACACCTTTGCCTCCATGCACGACGAACTGCGCCGCTCCGATCAGCAGCCCCAGACCGGCCGCGATTTGAAGGGCCGTCCGTGCTGGTGAGACCTTCCCGGTGCCCAGTTCCTCCTTGAGCGATTGCCGTGCGGCATGCCTGCGGGCGTGTCGCACCACGATGAAGAGCCACACAAAGAAAAGGTTCATCAAAATAATCGCATCCATCCGCGAGAACCACCCGTCCCACAGCACCACGGCCATCAGCACGGGCACCGCCAGCGCCCAGGCCCAGTCGCGGCGCACGCCTTCGTCTTCCACTCGCATCCCGGAAAGCGAGAGCACGAGGGCGAGGATGAGCGCGATGTTGACGATGTTGCTGCCCAGCACATCGCCGAGCGAGATTTGTGGCAGCCCATCCATGGCCGCCTGCACCGCCACCATCAGCTCTGGAGCGGAGGTGCCAAAGGCGGCCACCGTCACCCCGATCACCGCCACCGGCCACCGGGCCCATCGCGCCAGTCCCACGGAACCATCGACGAAAAGCGTGCCGCCTATCCAGGCGAGAATCACACCGGCGAGCAGAAGGAGAAGGGGAGTAGTCATGGAAAAAGGCGGTGGAGAGATTGAACCGCCGCGCACTCTGGCAGGCGGGCCATGGGGGACAATCAAAGTCGGCTTCGAAAACAGCGCTTTGTTTATCCAAGGCACCCATCGAGCGGGATGATGGCCCACTTTCTGCCCTCACGATCACAAAATGCCCACTTCACGGGCCATTTGGATCATGATCCGCCCCAAGAAAAACCTTGTCGCAGCCGTAGCCTCGCGGCTAGCCTCGTCGGCGTCACTTAATCACCCACAAACTGAGATCTCATCGTGAAGTTCAAATGCCCCACCTGTGAAATGCAGCTCAAGGTCGAGCCTGAAATGGCCGGCAAGATCGTCCGCTGCCCCGGCTGCAATTCCAAGCTCCACATACCTGGCGATCCTGCTGCGGCTGGCGGTGGCCTGCCTGCTCCCAGCGGCCTGCCCTTGCCCAGTGGATTGCCTTCGCCGAGCGGCTTGCCAGCGCCTGATGCCGCCGCCAGTGATGCTCCGTCCGAGCCTTCCGTGGAAGCAGCGCCTCCGCCCAGCGGCGAATTCTCCTTCGAGCAGCATCGCAATGCCCGTGGCGGATGGGAAGAGACCGATCCGGCCAATCCGAATCCCTGGCTCGCTCTCGGCATCGGGGCCGTCGCCACGCTCACATGGTATGGCGTGCTCTTCCCCTTCGGCGTTGGCGCCTACGGCACGAACCCGCAGAACACGATGGATTACATCCACGACCTCTTTTACGAGCGCACCTGGGTGAACTACACCGAGAGCTTCTTCTTCTTCTGGGCCGTGGCGGCCCTGTATTTAAAGTGGCAGAAGCTCAATCATCAAAAAGCCGCCATGTACCTCGACGTGCTTCCCGGCGAGTTCGGCCAGGAAATCACCCGCGATAACGTGGCCAGCTTCATCGATCACCTCTACTCCCTCCCGGGCCGCCTGCGTGACAGCCTCATGGTGAACCGCATTCGCAAAGGCCTCGAACTCTTCGAGGTGCGCCAGAACAATGGCGAAGTCTCTGGCATGATGAGTGCCCAAAGCAGCATCGACAGCGCCCGCATTGGCGGCAGTTACTCTCTCGTCAAAGTCTTCCTCTGGGCCATCCCGATCCTCGGCTTCATCGGCACCGTGCTGGGTCTCTCCGTCGCCATCGGTAGCATCGACCTCTCGGACATGACCAACATGGACAAGGTCATGAAATCCTTTGGTCAGGTCACCAGCGGCCTCGGCACCGCTTTCGATACCACGCTGCTCGGCCTCGTGCTCGCCATGTTCCTGAACTTCCCCATGAACGCCCTCGCCAAGGCGGAGGACGACAACCTCAACAACATCGATGCCTACTGCAATGAGGTGCTCCTTCCTCGTCTCAATGACGGCGGTGGCGGAATTGCCGGTGGAGACACCGGTGGCATCATGGACACGCTCGTCAAAGCCGTCGCCAATGCGCAGAAAGAATTCCTCGTCGATCTCAACAGTCTCTCCGCCAAAATCGCCGAACAGGCCGTGAACCTCGACCGCCGTGCCACCGAGCATCAGGCCCGCGTGGACCGCGAATTCGCCACCGCCTTGACGATCATGCGGGAAAAGATGACCGATGCCGTCACCGAAAACGTCAACAAGACCAGCGAATACATCCGCGCCCTCTCCAGCGGCATCCAGAGCCTCAATGGCGTGCTCTCCCAGCTCGGTGAAAAACAAATCCTCATCCATCAGGTGAAGAAAAAAGGCTGGTTCAGCCGCTCGGAGTAAACGCCCCACCACGCACCCATGGCCAAACGCCGTTCATCCGAAGGCGGAGAAGTTTCCCTCTTTCCCTTCCTCAGCATCCTCGCCTGCCTCATCGGGGCGCTGGTGCTCATGATCGTCGTCCTCGTGATGGCTCAAATTGGCAAGGCGGAAGGCCGCAGCGCCGAGGAGATCAAGCGAGCGCAGGAATTCATCCAGATGAAAAAGGACATCGCCGAGCGTGAGAAGCTCGATGTGGCCTTGAAGGAAAAAATCGCCCTCCTCGACGAGGTCAAAAAGCAACTCGAAGAGCGCCAGCAGCGCTTCATCAAGCTGCGCAAGCTCCTCGATACCTCCAAAGAAATCCAGGAGACGAACCTGAAGCTCTCCCAGCAGATGCAAAAAGAGCTCGATGACCTCCTCCTCGAACTCGAAGGTCTCAAAAAGCAGCAGACCGAGTCCAAGGCCGAGATCGAAAAACTCATGGCTGAGATAAAGGCTCGCCAGGTACCCGAAGACAAGAAGATCCCGCCCGTCGTCGTCCAGCCCTCCGGCGGCGGCATGGCGGAGGACACCAAGGTCTTCTTTGTCGAAGCCACTGCCGGGGCTCTCAAGATCCTCGGTGCCTGGGGAGCGGATGATTACCGCCTTCCTGCCAATGCCGAAACCGTCCTCGGCGATGCAGCCTACAACCACTTCCTCACCGAAGTCGCCAAGCTTCCCAAGGCCCTCGTGCTCTTCCTCGTGCGTGATGACGGTCAGGGGGCCTTCAACAACGGTGCCGGCCGTGCCGACAACGATTACAAAGTCCGCATCGGCAAGCTCCCCATCCCAGGACGCGGTGTGCTCGATCTGAAAACCTTCGACAAATACCGCGGCAAAATCTCCGCGCCACCGGCCGACGCCCTCAAGGCTGCTCCAGCCCCCGCCGCACCTGCGAAGGGCGAAGCAAAGAAGAAGGCGGCTGATCCCAAGAAGGCTGAAACGCCCAAGAAATGAGGTAACCACCATGGCCAAAAAAAGCTCCAGCTCCGGCGGTTCTGAACTCAATCTCGACTCCCTCATGGACGCCGTGACGAACGTCGTTGGCGTGCTCATGATCGTCTTCGTCGTCATGGCGCTCAACACCGCTCGCGTTGTCCAAAAAATCCTCTCGGATCTGCCTCCCGTCACCGAGGAGGAGCACAAGCAAATGAAGGACAAGGTGGAAGCTCTGCCACCGCCCGTCGCCGATCCCAAGAAGCTCGACGAGGAGAAAATCAAGATCGATACCGACCTCAAAAAAATCGTCGAAGACCTCAAGACCATCGACACCTCCGATCTCGCCGCCAAAGCGAAGTCCATGGACCTCGACGAGTATAAGAAGCAGCTCGAAGCCCGCAAAAAGGAGCGTGAGCAGCAAAAAGCCGCTTCTGAAAAGCTTCTCGCCGAGGTCGAGCGTCTGAAGGCCCTGCTTGATCAAACGCCCATCTACCAGCCGCCGCCCGCCAAATACGTCCGCCTGCCAAATCCGCGACCCTATCCCGAGAAGCCAAACGAGACCCGCGTGCTCGTCGCCAAGCAGGGGGTGCTCAGTTTCAATCAGCCGAAGTTCATGCAGCCCATTCTCGACGGCATGGAGAAGGTGAAATCGCAGCTCGAATACCAGCGGGTGGAATATCCCATCTTTGCCAAGCTCATGGAAAAGATCCTCGGTGCCAGCGCCACCAAAGCCTGGCCGGAAATCGCCCCGCTGGTAAACCGCATGCAGATCGAGCATGCCGCCGAAGCTTACAAAGTCCTCGCCGAAGGGGGAATCACCCCCACCAAACAGATCCTCGAAGCCATCGCGGACCTTTCCATTCCTACCCGCAGCACCATGCCCGTCGTTGCCGCGGCCATCGTCAGCGCCAGCAAGGGCAGCACCGCCGATTGGGTGAAGCTCGATCCATCGCGCGATCCCGCCACGCCCATCATCAAAGCCACCGCTTCTGGCGGCAAGATCACCTTTGGCTGGGGCGCCAAAACCGCCGAGGTGAAGGCCAATCCGAAGGACGTCCTCGAATACTTCGTCAAAGACCTCGCCAAGACCAAGGGCATCGAGGACGCCAGCAAGGCCCGCACCATCTACGACATGACGCGCATCGTTTCGCTCCTGCAACGCGCCGCCACCAATCCCTTGCTCACCGGTTCCTACACCTTCGAGCCGGATTTTCAGCCCACGCTCGCCTACATCCGCCTCGTCTTGAAGCCGAAGGGCGGCGGTGGCGAAACCGTCGAGGCCCTCAAGCTGCCCAATTCCGCCTTCATCCGCCTCATGCGTGATGTGAAGGCCGATCCAAATGGCGTCGTTCTCTTCCAAGTCATGCCCGATGCTTTCGATGCCTACCTCGAAGCCCGCAAAGTCGCCGATGAAGTCGGCGTGGCCGCCACCTGGGACTTCCTGGCCAAGCTCGACATCAATGTGAACCTTACCGCCTACGAGATTCAGCGCCTCGAACCCGCGGGTACCGCCCGCCCCCGCCCCGGCGGCACCGCACCGGTCGGCATCGCTCCGCCGAAAAAGACGCTCGATTAAGCCCCGGCGGTTTTTTCCATTCAAACGAGCAGTCAAATCAGGCCGCTGCCTTCGTTCTTTGGAGGTGATGAAGCCCCCCTTCCTCCTTTTCCTCCTCGCGGTCTCCGCCCAGGCTGTCGATTTCAATCGCGACGTGCGCCCTGTGCTCGCGCAGCAGTGCTTCACATGCCACGGCATGGACGACCACGGTCGCAAAGGCAAACTGCGCCTCGATTTGGAGGCCTCCGCCTATGGCAAAGGCAAATCCGGTGAGATCGCCATCGTCCCCGGTAAACCGGACGCCAGCGAAGTCGTGAAACGCATCCTCTCCACCGACGAGGACGAGGTCATGCCACCGCCGCATACGAAAAAAGTCCTCTCCGAGAAGGACAAAGCCACGCTCAAAGCCTGGATCGCCGAAGGCGCCAAGTATCAGGCGCATTGGGCCTACTCAACCCCGCAGCCTTCCAAGGATCCGAAGGCCAACATCGATCACTTCATTCTTGAGCGGCTCGAAAAGGAAGGGTTGAAGCCTTCCCCCGAAGCCGATCCCTACACCCTCGTCCGTCGCGTCTATCTCGACCTCACCGGCCTACCCCCCACCCCCGCCGAAGCCGACGCCTTTGTCCAAAGTCAATCCGGTCAATCCGGTCAATCCAGTCAAGCCTACGAGAAGCTCGTCGATACCCTTTTGAACTCCCCCCAATACGGCGAACGCTGGGCACGCCGCTGGCTCGATCTCGCCCGCTACGCCGACACCAACGGCTTTGAGAAAGACCGCCCGCGCCAGATCTGGCCTTACCGTGATTGGGTCGTGAAGGCACTGAACGACGACATGCCCTTCGACCAGTTCAGCATCAAGCAACTCGCCGGAGACATGCTGCCGAATGCCACGCCGGAAGACATCATCGCCACCGGTTTCCATCGAAACACGATGCTGAATGAAGAAGGTGGCATTGATCCGAATGAATACCGCTTCTACGCCATGGTGGACCGCGTCGGCGTCACCGGCACGGCGTGGATGGGCCTCACGATGAATTGCTGCCAGTGCCACACGCACAAATACGATCCCATCCTCCACACCGATTACTACAGCGTCATGGCTCTGCTCAACAACGCAGACGAGCCCACTTACCACATCCCGACGCCCGACATCGAAAAGCAGCAAAAAGCCCACGCCGAGCGCATTGCGAAGCTGGAGGCCGATTTGCCGAAAAAGTTCCCCGGAGGCGAGGCGGCGATGCAGAGCCGTTTTGCCGGCTGGATCGAGGGTGAGTCGAAACGGGCCTCAAACTGGCAAATTATCCGCCCCACGGCCATGAAGACCACCATGCCGCATCTCGAGCAGCAGCCCGACGGCTTCATCCTCGGCAGCGGCGACATCTCGAAGAGCGATGTCTATGATTTGAGCTTCAAAGCGCCGATCAAGGGCGTCACCGCGATCAAAATCGAGGTCGCCAGCCATCCCAGCCTGCCGAACGACGGACCCGGCCTCACCAACTACGAAGGCCCTCTCGGCGGCTTCTTCCTTAGCGAACTGAAAGCGGCTCAAAACGGTCAGCCGGTGAAAATCGTGAGCGCCGAGGCCACCAACGAAGAAGAGGAAGACAAGGTCAACGATGCCGCCCCTGCCGCCGCGAAGTCCAAAAAGGCTGCGCGGAAAGCCGCCGTGAAAAAGACCAACACCGCCATGGCCTCGCTCGATGGCGAGATGAGCAGCGGCTGGCAGGTGCTCGGCGGTTACGGCCAGCAGCATGCTGCGGTGTTTCATTTCGAGAAGCCCGTCGATCTCACGAACGGCTTCGATTTGAAAATGCTCTATGAAAAGCACTTCGCCTGCCCACTCGGCCATTTCCGTCTCTCCGTGACCACCAGCGATCACGCTACGGCCACCGGGCATCCGTTGGAAGTCGAGAATGCTCTTCATCGTAGGACGAGTGTGGCGACAGCCCGCTCGTCTCTGGCTCCGACATCCCCTGGTAGCTCCACCGCCAAAGAGCCGGGCGATTCGGCGAAGAGAGCTCCACAGGCAACGAACACGAATTCCGCCGAACACACCCGGCCTACGGCAGATCGCGAAGACGTCACCCTATTGATGCGTTTCCTCGAAACCGCACCGGAGATGAAACAGGCCGCCGCACCCCTGCTCGCCGCGCGTCGTCAAATGCCACGCGGCCAGCCTACGCTGGCGCTGAAGGAGCGTCCCGCGTCGAATCCGCGTCCCACGAACCGCTACCACCGCGGCGAATACCTCCAGCCAAAGGAAACCGTGCCGCCTGCTGTGCCCGCCTTCCTACCCTCGCTGCCAAAGAACGCCCCCGCGAATCGTCTCACCTTCGCGAAGTGGCTTTTCGCTCCCGAAAACCCGCTCACGGCCCGTGTGACGGTGAATCGCCAGTGGCAGGCCTTCTTTGGTCGCGGCCTCGTGAAGAGCTTGGAAGACTTTGGCTATCAAAGCGAGGCCCCGAGCCATCCTGAGCTGCTCGATTGGCTCGCCGTGGAGCTTGTGAAGCAAGGCTGGAGCATGAAGAAACTGCACAAGCTCATCGTGATGTCGCAGACCTATCGGCAAGCAGGCTCGTTGGTAGTTCGGCCTTCAGGCCGTTCAGACGGGCTAAAGCCCGAACTACAAGCAGACCCCGAAAATGTGCTGCTCGCCCGCGGCTCACGTTTCCGCCTCGATGCCGAGATCATCCGCGATTCCGCACTCAAAGCCGCCGGCGTGCTCTCGCTCAAAATGGGCGGCCCCGGCGTGTATCCGCCGCAGCCAGCCAGCGTCACCTCCGAGGGCACCTACGGCAAATTTGAGTGGAAGACCAGCGAGGGCGAAGACCGCTACCGCCGCAGCCTTTACACCTTCATCAAGCGCACCGCGCCCTTCGCCATGTCCACCACCTTCGACGCCCCCACCGGCGAAGCCTGCCTCGCGAAGCGCGATGTCTCCAACAGCCCGCTGCAAGCCCTCACGCTGCTGAACGACCAGATGTTCATGGAAGCCGCCCAAGCCATGGCCAAAGCCGTCCTCGCCGAATCCCCCGACGACGACTCCCGCCTCACCAACACCTTCCGCCGCTGCCTCACCCGACCACCCGCTGCCGATGAGCTGACGATGCTCAAAACCTTCCTCGCCAAACAGCGCGACCAAAAACTCGACGGCGAAGCGCTGTGGACGGCGGTGTGTCGTGCGGTTCTGAATCTGGACGAAGCCATTACTCACCCATGATCACCGACGTGACTTCTTTGGATACTTCATCCGCTGGTCTTCCATCTGGCTCCCTGCGTTCCAAGCCAACTATGTTCGCACGAGTTGCCGTTATTATGATCATCTGGGTCATTTCTGGCTTTGGATTTTTTGCGAATTATCAAACTGATGCCTGTCCGCCAGAGGTTAAGCGTCGAGAAGCCATTCGTGCAGGGGTATGGGCTCCACTGGTGCTGGCGGGAAGTGTCGGTTCTGCCGAGCTTGTTTCACAGGTTTCCCTCAGACCAGTTGTCGGTTGGAGTTACTTGATTCTGCTTAGCCTCCTCGTGATCTCTGTGCTGAGATCGCAGTCGCGCACTTCTCTCTGCTTCGCGGGATTCGCTTTAGCGTCACTTTGTGCTGTGGGGCTAGCGTGCGCATTTTACATGAACGCTCATCCTGTTGGTTAACCAATCTCTTTCATCCATGAACACCCCCAACATCACCCGCAGACACTTCTTCCAGGATTGCGCCGTCGGCACGGGCAAGATCGCGCTGGCTTCGTTGCTGGCGGAATCGGCCTATGGAGCGGCGAAGAGCCCGAATGTGGCTTCGCCAACGCATTTTGAGCCGAAGGCGAAGGCGGTCATTCACATGTTCATGGCCGGGGCACCGTCGCAGCTCGAGCTTTTCGATCACAAGCCGATGCTGACAAAGTATGAAGGCAAGCCGCTGCCGCCTTCGGTCATCGGCGGGCAGCGTTATGCCTTCATCCGGCCGGATGCGGCGGTGTTGGGGCCTCGCTTCAAGTTTGCGAAGCATGGGCAGTGCGGCGCGGAGCTTTCGGAGGTGCTGCCACATCTGGCGACGGTGGTGGACGACATCGCCATCGTGAAATCTTGCCGCACAACGCAGTTCAACCACGCGCCAGCGCAGATTTTCATGAACACCGGCTTTTCGCAGCCTGGACGGCCCAGTATGGGCTCGTGGGTGACGTATGGCCTCGGCGCGGAGACTCGTGACTTGCCGAGTTTTGTCGTGATGAGCACCGGCAGCGGCATCAGCGGTGGCGCGGCGTGCTGGAGCAGTGGTTTCCTGCCGAGCGTGTATTCCGGCACTCGCTTCCGCAACTCGGGCGATCCCATTTTGAATGTGAGCACGCCCGCTGGCATCGAGGCTGGCACGCAGAAGGACACCATCGACCTCATCAACTCGCTCAATCACCGCCGCCTGAAGCTCGATGGCGATGGCGAGACGGCCACACGCATCGCGAACTACGAGATGGCCTATCGCCTGCAAACCTCCGCGCCGGAGCTGATGGACCTCACGAAGGAAGACAAGGCCACGCTCGAACTCTACGGCTGCGATCCGAAGGTGCCGTCCTTTGCCCGCGCCTGCTTGCTGGCGCGTCGCATGGTCGAGCGCGGCGTGCGCTTCATCAACATCTACAACGAAGGCTGGGACGCACACAGCAACGTCGAGGGCAACGTGCGCAACAACTGCAAGAACACCGACCAAGCCAGCGCCGCGCTCATCAAAGACCTCAAGCAACGCGGTCTGCTCGACAGCACGCTCGTCGTTTGGGGCGGCGAATTTGGCCGCACGCCGATGGTCGAGGCCAGTGTGTCACTCGGTCGCAGCATGGGCCGTGATCACCATCCGCAGGCCTTCACCATGTGGATGGCCGGTGGCGGCATCAAAGGCGGCGTCACCATGGGCGCGACGGACGAGATGGGCTTCAACATCATCGAAGACGAGGTCCACGTGGCCGACATCCACGCGACGATCCTGCATCAGCTCGGCATGGATCACGAAAGGCTGTCTTTCCGCGCCGCTGGTCTCGACTTCAAGCTCACCGGCGTGGAGCCCTGCAAGGTGATCAAGCAGATCGTGGCGTAGCCTGGTCTTTCTAGGCTGGGCTTGTTTCAGCCTGCAGAGTCACAGGCTAGAAAGCCTATGCCACACCTGACTTCAGCCATCATTGCCCAAGCTCATCTCACGGGCGTCCAGCGCAGTCGGTAGAACTGCTTGCCGGGTGCGGGTGAGGTGTCCTGCCAGTTCGATTGGAAAGCGGGCGTGGTGTCGGCGGTGCGAAAGGTGTGCTCGGTGGTCCAGTTCGTGAGATCGGGCGAGCTTTCTAGGGTGTAGGTGACGAAGGGATCAAGAGCCGAGGCCGCCAAGGAGATACTGCTAGGTGTCGTCGTCGTGGCGACGAGTTTGGGGCCTTCACCGAGACGCGCTTCCCACGCGAGAGCGTAATCGCGGTTGTTGGCGGTGGCGGTGACTTCGAGCAAGTACTGGCCCGGCGGCAGGTTGTAGAGGTGGAGGTGCTCCACGTTGTCCACGGTGCTGGTTGAACTGCTGATCAAAGCCCCCGCCGTGAGGCCGCTGGCGGCGTAAAGCTTCAGCGTGAGGTTGGTCAGGCTGCTGATGTAGTTTCCGACGATGTTCGTGAGGCTGCGATGCCAGGTGAGTGCGGCGGAGAAGGTTTCCGCGACGGTTCCGGCCGGGATGGTGAAGAAGTAGCGGCGTCCGGCGGTGTTGGACGTCGTGGTGGCAAAGTCCCAGCCGCGTGATGGCACCTCGGCCGTGGTGGAGAAAGCCTGCTCGCCAGCTTGGAGGATGTGCCAGGAGTTGGCGATGTTCAGTTCGCCCGCGCCGAAGACATCATCGTAAGGTTCCGCCGTGCTGTCCCGCTGCCATTGCGGCAGGTTTTGCTTGGAGGCTCCGGCGAGGAGGATGGCCTTGATGGTTTGGGGTTTCTCCGCGTTGGCATTTCCGGAAGCGATCGCCCCTTGGAGCAGGCAGGTGGCGGCCCCACCGATGACCGGTGCGGCGTAGCTGGTGAATTCCTGGTTCACGACAAGGTCCGGTTTCATGCGTCCCACACCATCGGTGAGCGTGCCGGTGGTGCTGTGGCTCCCGCTGCGCACGCCGGCCGTGATCCCGTGGTAGGTATCACCGAGAAGCGGCTGCAACGAGCCACCCGAGATGCCGATGGTGGCGATGCGCCCGTCCCGGTTGATCATGAAGTCAAAGGCTCGAATGGCATCGGTATCGATTGAAGTGCTGCCGAGGCTGCCTGCCCAACTGTGATTCTGCACCCGACCCGGTAGCGTCTCCGGCGCTGATCCGAGGGTGAGGCGGTCGATGAAGTCGATGGCGGTGTAGTTGTGGATTTCGACGGCACCGGGAGCCACGCCGATGTAGGTGCCGTAGAAGTAGGAGGCTACGCTGCCGGCATGGCCGAGTTCGGTGCCGGCGCCGGATTCTGGATGGAAGGTTTTTCCCGCGAAGGCCCCGCTGCCGCCAAAAGGATCAGGGCCGCCGGTTTGCGGCAGGTAGTTTGGTGGGGAGGTGATGCTGTTGGCCTCGCTTTGCAGCAGCGGAATGCCCGCGCCGGTGGGCATGGCGGGGCCGAGTTCCGCTGCCAGACGGGTCAATCCGATGTCGTCCCGCCAATCCGCCGCCGCCGTGGAGACGGCGAGGAGGGTGGAAAGGGCAAAAAGGCGGCAAAGCATGGGCAGGCGGAGGATGACGCGGATTCGAGACTCGTCCTGTGCCAACTGTTCAAACCCGGTGGATGCCAAAATCCGCATGCAGGGATCGTTTGAAACGCTCCGGCGGTGCGGTAAGAAGCCCGCCCACCTTCAACCCACCCCAACGAACGACCATGAATCTCACACGCACGGCTTACGGCACCTGGAGCGGCGGCCGCTTTATGCACTACGGCGAACAACTCTCCGAGGAGCATTACATGCAGCTCATGCGTGATTCCTTCGCCAAAGGCGTGCGCACCTTCGTCACCGCCGATGTGTATGGCGTGGGCCGGGCTGATTCCCTGCTGGGCGAGGCGCTCAAAGGCATCCCGCGTGAAGAATACTGCCTCGTTGGCATCGTCGGCCACGACATCTACGAAGGCATCCGTCAGGGCTCGAAAGGCTATCCTCGCTTCACCGATCCCACATTGCGCGGGCCGGAGAAGTATTACGACTACCTCAAAATGGCCACGGAGAAGAGCCTGGAGCGCTGCCAGACGAGCAAGTTCGACCTCCTCATGCTCCACAACCCGGACAACATCAGCTACACGAGCGAAAAAGTGTGGGAAGCCTTCACCGCGTTGAAAACCGAAGGACTTACCGACCGGCTTGGCATCGCTCCTGGACCCGCGAACGGCTTCACGCTCGACATGATCGAGTGCTTCGAACGCTACGGCGACCGCATGGACTGGGCGATGATCATTTTGAATCCCTTCGAGCCCTGGCCCGGCCAGCACGTGCTCGCCGCCGCGGAGAAGAACAAGGTCGATATCATGGCCCGCGTGGTCGATTACGGCGGTCTCTTCCATGACGACGTGAAGCCCGGTCATAAATTCCGTGATGGTGATCATCGCACGCATCGTCCGGGTGACTGGATCGAGCACGGCGTCGAGAAACTCGAAAAAGTGCGTCCCTTCGCGGAAAGGCACGGCATCAGCATGCTCCAGCTCGCCTGCCTGTGGACGCTGGGTAACACCGCCGTGAAAAGCGTGGTTCCCACGCTCATTCAAGAGCACGGTGAAGGTGCCCGCAGCATCGAGAGCAAGCTGGATGATCTCGCGGCGCTGCCTGCGCAATGCCTCAGCGCCGAAGAGATCGAAGCCATCCGCCAGATCGGTGACAACACCGGCTGCATGGCCCTCAAAGGTGCCAGCCACCGCCACCCCGCCGACATGGAAGCCCGTGCCGATGAGTGGAGCATGCGTGATGACCTCCTCGCCCTGGCTGGCCGTTTTGGCCTCCAATGGACGTGGTGAGTCTTTCCGGCCTGGTGCGTCTAGCCTGCGATTTGGTGAGCCAACCTTGTGATGGCTCGCCAGCGGGCTTGCATGCTTGTGGTGGTGCATGGCAGACTCCGCTGCCATGAATTCCTCCATCTGCCGCACCCTCAGCACCATCTGCTTCCAAGCAGGCATGTTCAGCATCCTGCTCTCCATCTGGATCTGGTGGATTCAAAACGGCGAAACACCGGAGGAGCAGGCACACGCGGAGCGTTTCGGCATCTTCGTGGGCCTGTGGGCACCGACGCTGCTGATCCTTTCGAACCGCTTTGATCGATATGCGGACAAAGCCAAGGAACTGCCCGGCATGAAAGCCATGGATGAGAGCGAAGGGGCGTCAAATTAGCTGCTCAGCCGCCACAGCACCGCCAGATCCATGCCGAGCGCCACGCTGCCATGGAGCAGCACACCTGGCATGATGGAGCGGCTTTTCAGGCTCAGAACGCCAAGCACGATGCCCGCCAGGATGGCACCGAGTGTTTCCGGCAGCGGCTTGCCAAAGTGAACCAGGCAGTAAGGCATCATCGAGACGAAAACGGCCATGAAGCCGATTCGGCGGCGCAGTCCATGCAGCAAAAAGCCGCGGAAGAAGAACTCCACCGCCACAAAATGGAGCAGGTACACCGCCTCCCAGATCCAAAACCTAGGCCACAAGCTTTCGCCCGCCGCTGGCTTGTAAAACGGATACCTCGCCTGAAATGCCTCCGTGCCCGAACACAACGCCATGAGCATCAAAACGAGGCCAAGCATGCCAAAGTAGAGCGGCAGGTCTTTTGCAGGAAATTTCATCACCAGCCCGAAATCGCCCAACCGCTCCCGCAGGCCGTATTTCACCACCAGCATCGGCACGAGTAGGTAAAACACGATCACCGCGCCTGCCCACCAGAGCTTTTGCATCCATCCATCTCCTGCACCTACCAATGAGCTCATCATCGCCGGTTTACCCAGGTAAAACGCCATCGTCATACACAGCGCCGCCGTCACGCAGACCACGGCGGCCTTGAAAGCCGATCCGCTTGCGGTGGCGACCTTTTCGGCTTCATCAACGACCTCGGCGCAGATGGTTCGAAGGTATCGAAGCATGGCGATCAAGGCTTTCTCGTCAGCCGCAGGCGCACGAAGCGATGGCCGGCAGAGCCTGTGGGCAGCGTCGCACGCACCTGCTGCGTGTCAGCGGTTTCGCTGAGCACCGCCTCCGTCACCGAGGTGGTGTACCAGTCGCCGCTGGCGAGTGTGTCACTCCATTCCACCTGATATTCCACATCGGCGAGAGCGAGGCGATTCCGGCTGTAGTCAAAGTGGAGCATGCCGGGCGGTGGTGGCGGTCCACCGCCGGAGAGTGTGCCTACGGAGGAGCCATTAGCGAGGGTGGGATTCATGCCGAGGGCATATTCGACGAGGTTGTTCAGCGCATCGCCATCAGGATCGGCCATGTCAGCGCTGGCACCCGCATTGTCAGCCTGGCCGAAGTTTTGCTCGCGGAAGGTGCCGATGGGCTCACCACCGAGGCCGGTGAGATAGATGTTGTAGTTCGGCGTGGCTGGCGAATTGGTGGGCAGGGTAAAGACGGCAGCGTGAGGGCCGGTGCTGCGTGGTTTGTATTGGATGATGAGCTCCAAGCTGCCGCTGGGGGCGAGTGTGCTCACGAGAGGGCGGTAGTTCACTTCAAACTCGCCGCTGTTGGTGCCGGAGAGCACTCCATCGGCGAGGCCGGTCATGGCGGAGCCGCCGGTGTTGGTGAGCGTGAAGACGTAGCTCGCTGCCGCACCCGCACGCACCGCGCCATAGTCCACGGTGGAGAAGTTTGGCAAATTCGTGGCGAGCGAGTAATCCACCTTCAGCACCGGCGGGCCGTTGTAGGTGAAGACTTGCTCCACGAGGCTGCCGGAGCCGTTGCCACCACCGCCTTGGGTGATGGCGCGCAGCCGCAGCAGGCCGTTCACGGGCAGGGAGCCGGCGCTGAACCACTGCCAGCCCGGCTGCGGCGTGGTGAGCCGCGCGCCATTGCCGATGAGCGTCCATGTCGCGCCGCCGTTCACGCTTTTCTCCAGCGTGGTCTCCATCGTCTGCGGCGAGCCGCCGTTCAGCACCCACAGGACCTGGTCCGGGATGGCGGGATCATTGGTGACCACGCTGTGCACCGCGTTGGCGTTGGAGAGCCGGGCAAGGCTGTGGCGTGTGATGCTGTCGATGGTGGTGAAGGAGCCGGCGAGCAGGATCTTGCCATCGGACTGCAGCGCGACGCTGCTGACGGCGCCGCCGGTCACGACGGGATCAAATTCCGGATCGAGCGTGCCATCCAGCCGGATGCGGGCGCTGCCGGAGCGCGAGGTGCCGCCCACGGAGGAAACCGTGCCGCCGATGATCACCGCGCCATCCGCCTGGAGCGCCATGCTCTGGATGATGCCGGCGACATTCGGATCGTAGCCCGTGTTCACCACGCCGGTCTGGCTGAAGCGTGCGAGGCGGTTGCGCGGCACGCCATTGATGCCGTCAAACTCACCGGCGGCGAGGATGCTCCCATCGGGCAGCATGGCGAGGGCATTCACAAAGCCGTTGTTCGCATCGGCGGTGAGGTCGGGATCGAGATCTCCATTCGTTTCGAGGCGGGCGATGCGTGCGCGTGTTTGTCCGCTCACGGCGAAAAAAGTGCCGCCGATGAGGATGAGATCGCTAAACTCGGCTGACTGCCGCGTCACACACCTCACCGCACCGTTCTGGATCAATGGATTGAAGGTGGAATCCACTGTGCCATCCGGCAGCAGGCGTGCCAGACGATCCGGCGAGGACGTTCCCAGATTCGTGAAGGCTCCGCCGACGAGGATTTTGCCATCGGACTGCACCATGAGGCAGTTCACCGTATTGTCCGCGTTGAGCTCGAAGGACTCGTCGAGAGAACCATCCGCATTCAGGCGGGCGAGGCGCAGACGCGTCTGGCCTCCCACTTGGAAGAAATCACCGCCAATGAGGATTTTCCCATCCCGCTGCACGGCCACACAATTCACCCCGCCGAAGGCTATCGGGTCAAAACCTGCGTCGAGCGTGCCGTCGGCATTGAAGCGGGCGATGCCATCGCGTGCCGAGCCGCCGATGTTCGAGAAATTTCCGCACACGAGCACCTTGCCATCCGCCTGCACCGCGGTGCCGGAGTAGGTGCCGGAGACGGTCTGCGTGCCGACAACAGCGGCGATATCACCCAGTGGCAGACCGGTGCCGGTGAGATAGATTTGAAAGCTGCCCTCATCGGGATCATTCGAGGTGAGGATGATCTGGCCGCTGTTGGTGGCGAGCACGGCAGGCTGGAAGGTGACGTTCAGCACCAGCGAGCCATTGGGAGCGATCGAGGTCTGCGTGAGCGGCCCCGCGATGAAACCAGCACCCGTCACGCTGAGCGAAAGGTTTGTGAGAGGCGTCTTGCCACGATTGCGAAGGATGAAGCGCACCTCGTTCGGGCTGCCGATGGCATTGCTGCCCATGTTGACCAAGCCGTAATTTACCACGTCTGCGGACTGCGCTTCCACGGCGATGTCAGGCTGGTAGGTGGTGCGCGGAGCCGTGAGCATCACCGCATGCCGCCAGCCACCAGCCATCGTGAGCAGCGAGTGGCTGTCCGTGAGCACCCCGGTCGTGTTGCAAAGCGTCGGTGTGCCCGCCGCGATGCCCATGCCCACCGCGCCGGCGAGATTTCCATCGTAGTTGATGCCCCAGGCATACATTTCGTTGCCCTTGGTAAAGGCATAACTCGAGCCCCAGCCCGTGCCGACGCGCGTCACTGCCTTCCCGGCCAACGATCCGCCCACTTCGATGGGTGTGAGCGACTCGGGGAGCACGCCGCCCTCACCCAGCCCGATGGCATCGTTGGCACCCCAGGCATACACCTTTCCCTCACTGGAAAGCGCCAGGCTGTGATGCCGCGTGGCCGAAATTTGAAGGATCGTCTTGCCGCTCATCGCCCCCGTGGTGCCCACCTGCACCGGCACATTCGACGAGGCAGCAGCGCCATTGCCAAGCCGCCCATTGAGCCCACGGCCAAAGGCATACACTTCACCCTGAGTGGTGAGCACGAGTGCGTGAAACACCCCTGCCTCCACGGCGGCCACCAGCTTTCCGCCCAGCCCCGCCACCGCCACCGGCACGTTGCTAGACGTGTTGTTTCCCGTGCCGAGTTGGCCGTCCGTGTTGTCACCCCAAGCATACAGACCGCCATCGGAGGTGCGTGCCAGCGAGTAAAAATCACCCCCCGTCACATCCATCACGATCTTGCCACTCAAAGCACCGCTCATGACCACCGGCGTCGGCGAGGGATAGACGCCTCCCGTGACTCCAATGCCGAGTTCGCCCTGCGTATTGCGGCCCCAGGCAAACACCAGATGATCCTCCGTGATCGCAAAGCCTTGGTAATCCGATGCGCCGATGGCCACCACGCGTTTCCCTGCCAGTGCACCGCTCGTATCCACCGCTACCGGCACATCGCTGCTGGTGAAAGTCCCGTTGCCGAGTGCCCCCACGCCGTTGTAACCCCAGCAATAGACTTTTCCATCCGTCGTCAGCGCCATCGAATGCTCCGCGCCCGCGACCACATCGATCACCACCTTGCCATCCAGCGCACCGGAGGTCGTCACCTTCGTGGGAAGGTTCACGTTGGGCCCAGGGCCTGCGCCCACCTCGCCATTGCCGTTGAAACCCCAGCCGTAGGCCACCGGGATCACCGGAGGTGGCGGAGCACCCACGTCAAAAAAGATATCCGTCGTCGCGACCTCTGAACCGGAGATCTCCATCATCGCATGAATGGCATAATTTCCCTCCACCAGGCCTGTCGTCGCGCTCGATCCCGCTGGCAGGGCACCGCTGGCCTGCCAGGTCTTTGCTCCGGCGTTAAAGGTCGCCGGTAGCGTGTCGGTGCCAGAATACGGCACCCAAGCGGAGCCATTCCACTCATACCCATCCTGATCCCGCATGAGTTCAAACTTCACCGAGGTCACCGTGCCGCTGGAAAGCGCAAAGCTGCCGCTGATACCCGCGAGCGAGGTAACCGTCGCTCCGTTCGCGGGCGTGAGAATCTCCATCGAGCCCGAGGAGGCTTGCGGAGCCGGTCCGCAGGCGCCGCAGGCAAACACCAGCAGCGGCAGAATCAGGGCCTCGATGGCCATGAGAATGGTTTGCGCGATCGTCTTCATAAGCGTGAGGTCAAAAAATGCCACGCCCGGATGGCGCTCCATGCTTTTACCGGCCGTGCAGGATTCACGCCAGCTTTAACCTCGCGAATATTGCTGCGCCAGAGGCCAAAAAACGGCAAAGTCGCCACCTCATGGTCCCCTACCTCGACATCCCGACGCTGCGGCTCGGCCCGCTCAGCATCCAGCCCTTTGGACTGCTCGTCTGCATCGGCATCGTCGTCGGTTACTTCTGCGCGAAACGACGCACCATCCAGGTCGGCCTCGATCCGAAGGTATTGCGACAACTCGTGCGCCTCTGCGTCGTCTTTGGGCTCTTTGGAGCGCATCTCGTCCATCTCATCGCCTACCATCCGGAGGAGCTCGCCAGCAGCCCGTGGGTCATCTTCAAAGTGTGGGCCGGCATGTCCTCGTATGGCGGCTTCCTCAGCGCCGCCGCCGCCTGCGCCATTTACCTCCGGAAGAGCCGCATTCCCTTCCTGCCCTATGCGGATGTCATGCTCTTCGGCCTGCTGCCCGGCTGGTTCTTCGGCCGCATGGGCTGCTCCACCGCGCACGATCATCCCGGCTGTCTTTCGGACTTCTGGCTCGCCGTGAAGTTTCCGAATGGTCCGCGTCATGACCTCGGCCTCTACGAGTTCCTGCTCTGCTTCCTCTGGATTCCGATGATTCACTGGCTCGGTCGGAAAAAGCAGATCGATGACCCGCCGCGCGGCACCATCCTGCACGCCGTGCTCGTGGCCTACTCCGTCCCGCGTTTCTTTCTCGACTTCCTCCGTGCCAGCGACCTCGCCTACCGCGATGTGCGCTACTTTGGCCTCACCCCGGCGCAATACGCCTGCCTTGCCTGCACCCTCATCGGCCTGCGTTTCCTGCTGAAAACGAAGACGACACGCTCGGCATAAAGGGTGCGACCTACTTCTTCGCTGCTGAGTCGAGGAAATCACACACCGCAGCGGCCATGGTGGCGACACCGGTTTTGATCGACTGCTCATCGCAGTCAAACAGGGGCGTGTGACCGCCGTGGATGATGCCTTTTTCTTCATTGGCCACGCCGAGGCGAAAATAGAATCCGGGGACGATTTGGGCAAAGTAGCTGAAGTCCTCACCACCCATGCCGGGAGTGAGTTCGATGACGTTTTTCTCGCCGCAGAGGCGCCGGAAGGCGGGAAGCGTGGCGGCGACGAGGTCGAGGTTGTTTTGAATGCTCGGATAGGTTTTGCGGTATTCCATCTCGTAGGTGGCCCCGTGGGCGGAGGTGATGCCTTTGAGGATGCGGTGCATCTGCTCAATGATGCCATCGCGGAATTTGGCGTCGTAAGTACGCACAGTGCCGCTGAGCTCGACTTTTTCGGCGATGATGTTTTCGCGGTCGCCACCGTGGATGGTGCCGATGCTGATGACGAGAGGCTGGCGGGTGTTCGTTTGGCGGCTTTTGATCATCTGGAGGGCCATGACGGCTTCGGAAGCGATGGCGATGGCATCGACGCCTTTGTGCGGCGCGGAGCCGTGGGCCATCTTGCCTTGGATGATGATGTGGAAGCGGTCGCTGTTGGCATTGTCGATGCCGGGGGTGTAGCCGATCTGCCCGGCTTTGAGGTAGTGAACCTCGTCATCCGTGATGCCAGCGGGCTGGACGATGGCGGTGGTGTGCAGGCCAAAGACAGCGGCGGGCTTCGGATTTTCCATCGCACCTTCGGCGACCATTTGTTTGGCCCCCCAATCCCCTTTGAAGGTGGCGGGCATGGCTTCTTCGGCGGGTTGGAAAATGAATTTCACGCTGCCGTGGAGCAGATCGCGGTGTTTGGAGAGCAACTCGGCCACGCCCATGGCGCAGGTGGTATGCACATCATGCCCACAGGCATGCATGACGCCGGGCACCTGGGAGCGGTAGGGGGTGCTGCGCAGTTCTTTGATCGGAAGGGCATCCATATCCGCTCGCACGGCCACGCAGGGTCCTTCGTGATCTCCTTTGAGGATGGCGACGATGCCGTGCTTCGCCACGCCGGTGCGAATGTCGGTGAGGCCGAGTGATCGGAGATGAGCTTCCACGATTTTCGAGGTGCGCGCTTCCTCGTTGGAGAGCTCGGGGTGGCTGTGAATGTCGCGGCGAATCTCGACGAGCTTTGGGAAGAGGCTTTCGATGGTCTTTTGGAAGACGGCATCGCGAGTTTCCGTCGCGAAGGCGGTGCTGGAGGCGAGGGCGAAAAGGGCGAAAAGGCGCATGAGGCGATTACGAGCCAACAACGGCGGATTTGGAATCAAAATGTGCCTACGCTTGCCAAGAATACTGCTTCACACGCGGCGGCCCCTCGAAGTATAACGCAGGTCATGAAGCTCCCCGGCCTCCTCGTTTTCCTCTCTGCCTCGCTCTCTTTCGCTGCTCCGTCTGATCCGCCGAATGTCGTGCTCGTCATGGCGGATGATCAGGGCTGGGGTGACATGGCCTACAATGGTCATCCGCTGGTGAAGACGCCCAATTTTGACGCGATGGCCCGCGAAGGAATCCGCTTCGATCAATTCCATGCCGCCGCGCCGGTCTGTTCGCCCACGCGGGGCAGTGTGATGACGGGGCGCACGCCGAATCGCTTTGGCTGCTTCTCTTGGGGCCACACCTTGAGACCGCAAGAAGTGACCATCGGTGAGGTGATGCAGAAGGCGGGCTATCGCACCGGCCATTTCGGCAAGTGGCACCTCGGCTCCGTGCAGAAGGCCAGCCCGGTCTCGCCCGGTGCGAGTGGCTTTGATCGCTGGGTTTCCGCCCCGAACTTCTTCGACCTCGATCCCATCCTCAGCGATCAAGGCCGTGCGGTGCAGTTCAAGGGAGACAGTTCGGACATCACGGCGGATCTCGCTTTGAAATTCATCCGCCAGTGTGCGGAGAAGGATCAGCGGTTCTTGGCGGTGGTGTGGTTTGGCTCGCCGCACAGCCCGCACAAGGCCCTCGATGCGGATCGCGACCTCTACGCGGACCAGCCGAAGAATGTGCGAGACTTCTACGGCGAGATCACCGCCATGGACCGTGCCTTTGGCCGCATCCGCGAGGAGTTGAAGAAGCTCGACCTTCGAGATGAGACGATGCTGTGGTATTGCAGCGATAACGGGGCCTTGCCGAAGATCGGCTCCAGCGGAGGGCGTCGCGGCAACAAGGGCAAAATCTACGAGGGCGGCCTGCTCGTGCCTTCGCTGCTGGAATGGCCGGCGCAGTTCAAAGAGCCCAAAGTCATCACCACGCCCTGTGTCACGAGTGACATCCTCCCGACCATCGCCGACATCACCGGTGCCGCCATCGGTCATCAGATGCCGCTCGATGGTCAGAGCCTGCTCCCCGTGCTCGAAGGTGAAATCCACACACGCAGCAAGCCCATCGGTTTTTGGGATGCGAATCGAGGCGGCATCAGCACGCCGTCCGGCCAATGGATGGCCGACCTCCTCGCGGAACAAGCCAAGGGCAACGAACCCACTGATCCGGCTCGGTTGATGCCGGATGCCGGAAAGATCGGCGAAGCGGTTTCACTCACGAGCTTCGTGGGTCATTCCGCCTGGCTCGAATGGCCGTGGAAGCTCCACCGCATCGAAAAGAAGGGCGAGGTGGAATGGGAACTCTACAACCTGGCCACCGATGCGAATGAAGAGCACGTCCTCATCGCCGAGCAGCCAGAACGCTTTGCCGCGATGCGCCATGCGCTCGAAGACTGGCTCGAAAGCGTGGCGAAGAGTCTGAATGGCGAGGACTATCAATAGGACGGTCTTCGGCGTGCTCACGCCCGCCGCTACTCAATAACGAAACAGGCCGGGAGGTGATCCCGGCCTGTGTCGTTTAGATGATGTCAGCAGCGCTTACTTGCTGTTCTCGGCGAACTGGGCGTCGAAGATGATCTTCGAAGGCGGGAAGTCGATCTTCTTCACGAAGGCGGCGGATTCGGTGGCACCGAATTCGCGGTCCATGGCACCGTCTTCCCACTCGACGGAGAGAGGGCCACCGTACTCGATGTCGTTCAGGGCACGGATGATGCGCTCAAAGTTGATGTTGCCACGACCGACGGACTTGAAGTCCCAGTAGCGGCTCGGTTTGTGGAAATCGACGTGGCCGCCGAAGACGCCCGCGGTGCCGTCACCGATGCCCCAGGCGACGTCCTTCATGTGAACGTGGAAGATGCGATCTTTGAACTGGTAGATGAACTTCACATAATCGACGCCCTGGTAACCGAAGTGGCTGGGGTCGTAGTTGAAGCCGAAGGCGGGGTGATAATCGAGGGCCTGGAGGGCACGCTCGGCGCTGGCGATGTCAAAGGCGATCTCGGTGGGATGCACTTCGAGGGCGTAGCGGATGCCGAGCTTCTGATACTCGTCGAGGATGGGCTTGAAGCGCTTCGCGAAGTCGGCATAACCCGCTTCGATCTGACCGGGAAGGTTCGGCGGGAAGGAATAGACGAGGTGCCAGATGCTGCTGCCGGTGAAACCGTTCACGACACTGACGCCGAAGCGTTTCGCGGCGTGCGCCGTTTTAATGAGCTCCTCAGCGGCACGCTGGCGGACGCCTTCGGGATCGCCATCGCCATAGATATGGCCGGGGAGGATCTGCTTGTGGCGCGGATCGATGTTATCGCACACGGCCTGACCCACGAGGTGGGTGGAAATGGCGTGGCATTGCATGCCGGCGGCTTTCAGCTTGGCGCGTTTGGCATCGCAGTAGGCCTGGTCGGCCTTCTCGACTTCAAAGTGGTCACCCCAGCAGGCGAGCTCGAGGCCATCATAGCCAAAGCTTTTGCCCTTTTGAAGCATGGTTTCGAAGGAGAGATCGGCCCACTGGCCGGTGAAGAGGGTGACGGGACGTGGCATGACGTGTGGTGGTTGAACGGAGGCCGGGAAGAAGGAGAAAGAATGCGGAATGTCGAATGTGGAATGTCGAATTTTTGAGGTGCTGGTGGTTGGGAGAAATGGACCAGGAGAACCGCCAACCCGCATGTCTCACACCCCGCAGGCGGCACTTGTCGCCGTGTTTGCCGCATTCTGCCAAAAGTGACCTGGGGGATGCCATTATTTGCGCAACGCCCGCTTCATCACCACCAGCGCATCCCCCGGCATCAGCATTGAGGTGGGCGTGGGATTCAAATCGGTACCACCTTCCTTGCGCATGATGGCGACGGCGAGGAGGCGGCCGGCGGCTTCGGATTCGACCTCGGCGATGCGTTTGTGCGCCAGCGGCGAATCGGCGGCGATCTCGATCTCTTCCATGTCGAGCCCCAGCTCGGTGAGGTGATGCTCGAACTCGACGCGCGACTTTGTCTGCGTGCCGAGCAGCTCGCGGGCGTTCGGATGCAGGATGAGATGGGCTATGCGGTCCGCGCCGATGTGAGCGGGCAGCACCACGCGGTTCGCGCCGGCTTGCAGCAGCTTCCGCTCGGTGGAGGGCACCTCGCCACGGGCGATGATCTGGATGCGCGGGTTCATGTTTCGGGCGCTGAGCGTGATGAAGACATTCGCGGCGTCATTCGGCAAAACGGTCGCGAGCACGCGGGCGCGGGCGATGCCAGCGGCCTTCAGCACCGCCTCGTCGGTAGCCTCGCCTTGCAGCGTGAGGAAACCCGCGTCCCGCACCTCCGCCACGCGGTCCGCCGCCTGATCGACGATGACAAAGGGAATGCCGCCCGCCTGGAGTTGCGTGGCGATCATGCGGCCGATGCGGCCAAAACCGCAGATGATGGCGTGGTTGCTGAGCTTCTCGATTTCGTTTTCCATGCGTTTGCCTCCGAGGGCGCGTTGTATTTGGGCTTCCGTCAGCCACTGCACGAGCGTGCCGGTGACAAAAATGATGCTGGTGCAGCCAAACAGGATCAGCGCGATGGTCCACGCCCGCAGCCATGGGTCTGTAATAGGCACCACCTCGCCAAAACCGACGCTAAACGCCGTGATGACCACCATGTAGAGCGCATCGCTCCACGACCAGCCTGCCAGCCGGTAGCCCACCGTGAACACGACGAGCACCACGCCCACGAAAAGCATGGCGTAGTAAAGATTCGTCTGGGGTCGGCTGCGGGCGATGGGCATTCAGGCTGGGCGGAGCCTCTGCATGAGCGAAAGGCGTGCCAGAAGCCTGATATCGCAGGGTTTCTTATCCGACGAAACCTTGCTGCGCATAGCGACGCAGCGTCTCGGGAGCAATGTCATAGCCGTTCGACCACGAGAGGATGCCATAAGCGATGAAAACCTCGCCAAAGACTTCGGGATCACTCAATGCCCGCTTCAGCGGACCGCCTTCCGAGCCATAGTCAGAGAAATCAAGCTCGCTAGCATAGCCATCACGGAATCGCAGGCTCAGTCGATGCGGTCCGACGACGTGCAAGGAGGCAAGCTCGCAGGCTTCGAGAGAGATGGCGGTCATAATGATATGCCCCGTTGTTGTCGTTTAACCAAAGCGATCGAGAAAGCTAGAATGGCGATCCTAAAGCATGCTCCAAAAACATCAGGGCCAGACATCTGTGCCCAGCTATTTCCAATGATAAAGTAGCCGACCCAGCAGGTGCAAAGCACTAGCCAAGGCCAAGGAGCCCATGCTTTTCCTTTGATCAGCGAATAGCCAAGAAACAGACTTCCGCAGCTGAAGACGAGAGCGACCCAGCGCGTCGAGAATGCATCTTGTATCTGGAGAGCAGCAACTTGGTCGATTTCAGCCTGATCAAGAAAGTCACTGAACTTGGCCTTGGCTTGAAACCGAATCAGATGCGGTGCCGCAAAAAAACCGATGCATCCCAGGCATCCGGTTACTATTCCCAGCCAGCCTAGAAACCTGCCAAGCCGAGATGGAGGCATGAGCGGCGGTGTATTCTGCAAGTTCATCACGGATTTTGATCGAGTGATAGCCAAGTGTCGAGTCCCACGTTAGCAATAGCCTTCCCACCATGAAGCGCCTGCTTTCCCTCCTCGTCCTTGTTACCCTCGCCGGTTCCGCGTTTTCCGCGGACAAGAAATCCATCGTCATGATCGCCGGGAAGCCCTCGCACGGCCCCGGCCAGCACGAGCACAACGCGGGCATCCAGCTTCTCAAAAAATGCCTCGAACAAGGCGCGGCGGATCAGGTGGACATCAAATATCACCTCAACGGCGAATGGCCCGCTCAAGAAGAACTCTCCAAAGCGGACACCGTCGTGATCTACTCCGACGGCGGCGGCGGGCACCCGGCGCTTCAAGAAGGTCGCCTCGCCCAGCTCGACAAGGAAATGAAGCGCGGCTGCGGCTTCCTCACACTGCATTATGCCGTCGAACCGACCATCGAGAAGGGTAACAAGGAGTTCATCGACTGGATGGGCGGCTGCTTTGAGATCAACTGGAGCGTGAACCCGCACTGGGACGCCAACTTCAAGGAACTGCCGAACCACCCGATCAGCGAAGGCGTGAAACCCTTCGCCACGAATGACGAATGGTACTTCTACATGCGCTTCCGCAAGAACATGGAAGGCGTGACGCCGATCCTCAGCGATGTGGCCCCGGATTCAACGATGAGCCGCCCCGATGGCCATCACAGCGGCAATCCCGCCGTGCGTGAGTCCGTGAAGAACAAAGAGAAGCAGCACGTCGCCTGGGCCTGCGAGCGTGCCGATGGTGGACGCGGCTTCGGCTTCACCGGCGGCCACTTCCACCAAGGCTGGGCCAACAACGAGCAGCGCAAACTCGTGCTGAATGCGATCCTATGGACCGCGAAGGCCAAAATCCCCGTCGATGGCGTGGCCTCCACCGTCACCGAAGACGACATGAAGGCCAATCTCGACCTCAAGCCCGGTCAAGGGCTGCCGGAGAAGCCGAAGAAGAAGTAAAGGCTTCGATAGCAATCGAATGGAAGTCTTGACGCCGCGCTCGCAAACATGCTTCAATCTGCCGTCATGAGCTGGAAACCCTTACTCCTCGTCGCCGTCGCTTTCATCGCCGCCCTGCCCGAAGGCCATGCGCAGCAGGCAAACCCGGCGGAGCAGGCGGAACTCGCCAAGAAGTATCCGAGCATTCGGATCAAGGTGAACGTCGGCACCCGTCGTCGGCAAGTCAACGGCTCTTCCTACATGAAGACGATGGTCATGACGCCTTCCGTGGCCATCGAGAGCGCCTCGACGCAGCCGATGGCTGCCGCCTCGGCCACCTGCCTGCTCATCACCATGGACACACGGGAGAAATACACCCGTGGTGATGAGGAGCTCACGGTGGCGACCAACGAATCCATCGACATTCCCGCCGTTCCCAAAGGCCAGCGTCGAAGTTTCGAGTTTGCCGAGCTTCAAACCCAGTTCGACTCGGATCGCGACTCCACCAACATCGGCGGCGATGTGTACAAGTACTTCATCATGGCTGTCTTCTCCGATGACAAAAAGTTCCTGCACTTCGAGACGAACTGCCAGGCGTTGGACAAGCACCTGAAGGCCAATCCTGATCTGCGCATCAAATTCCTCGGCCTGAAACCCGGTGAGAAGTTCCGCACCCGGTTCCAATAATCCGCGCGATGCCTGCCTCTTCACCGAAGACATCTGCCAGCACAGCCCGGGTCGTGCTGGCGAGCTTCATCGGCACGACGATTGAGTGGTATGACTTCTTCCTCTATGGCACCGCCTCGGCGTTGGTGTTTGGGAAGCTATTTTTCACCTCGCTGGACCCTTTCGCGGCCACGATGGCTTCGTTTGGCACCTACGCGGTGGGCTTTTTTGCCCGGCCGCTCGGCGGCGTGATCTTCGGCCACTATGGCGACAAGATCGGACGAAAGTCGATGCTGGTCACGACGCTCATGATGATGGGATTGGCGACCTTTGCCATCGGGCTGCTACCCACTTACGAGCAGGCGGGCATCCTCGCCCCCATCCTGCTCGTGACGCTGCGCTTCATTCAAGGTCTCGGCGTCGGCGGGGAATGGGGCGGCGCGGTCCTGATGGCCGTGGAGCATGGCAAGGCGGGGCAACGTGGCTTTCTCGCAAGCTGGGTGCAGGCCGGCGTGCCGGTGGGGCTGCTGCTCGCCACGGGCGTGTTTCGTCTGTTGTCATCATCCATGACGCCGGAGAGCTTCCTGAGCTGGGGCTGGCGTGTGCCGTTTCTGATCGGGATCTTGCTACTGGGCGTGGGACTCTTCATCCGGCTGCATGTGATGGAGAGCCCAGTCTTTGCCGAGGCGCAAAAAAGCTGCCCCAAGAAGCAGGAGGTGCCGATCATGGAGGTGCTGCGTCGTTATCCGAGGAATGTCATTCTCGCGATGGGCGCACGTTTCGCGGAGAATGCCTTCTTTTATGTGGTCACGATTTTTGTGCTCACCTATGCCACGAAGCAGGCGGGCTTTGCGCAGGAGGAAGTGCTCCGCGCCGTGCTCATCGGCTCGGCGGTGCAGTTTGGGGTCGTGCCACTCTTTGGCCTGCTCTCGGACAAAATCGGACGTAGGCCGGTGTACCTCGCCGGAGCGGTGTTTGTCGTGCTTTTCGCCTTTCCGTTCTTCTGGCTCATCGACCTGAAAAACAGTCTCGCCCTCGTTTTGGCCGTCACCCTCGGCCTGATCGGCCATTCGGCGATGTATGGCCCCCAGGCGGCGTTCTTTTCCGAGCTGTTTGGAACCCGTGTGCGCTACAGCGGAGCCTCGCTCGGCTATCAACTCGCCTCACCGCTCGCCGGTGGTCTCGCTCCATTGATCGCCACCGCCCTCCTCCAGCAAAGCGAGGGCAAACCGTGGCCGGTGGCCTTGTATCTCATCGGCATGGCCGCCATCACCATCGTGTCGGTGTGGCTGGCGGAGGAGACGAACCGAAAGACGCTGGAGCAGCAGTAGTTCGGTATTCGGGGCATTCTTGCCCCGCCGTTGGGGCCAGGAATGGCCCCTTTACGGTTCTCTCTCAATCGCCATCGCGATGCCCATGCCGCCGCCGATGCAGAGGCTGGCAATGCCACGACGAAGCTTCTTGTCCTCCATGAGGTGCAGCAGGGTGACGAGCACACGGGCGCCGCTGGCTCCGATGGGATGCCCGAGCGCGATGGCACCTCCACGCTGGTTCAAGCGAGCCACGTCGAGATCCAGTTCCTTCACGCAGCCGAGCGTCTGCACGGCAAAAGCTTCATTGATCTCGATGGCGTCCACCTCGTCGAGCTTCCAGTCAGCCTTAGCCAAAACACTGCGGATCGCTCCGACCGGCCCGAGGCCCATCAGCGCCGGATCACAGCCAACCGCCGCAGTGGCGACGATGCGTGCTCGCGGTGTTCTGCCTGATGTCTCGCTACCGAGCAGCACCAAGGCGGCTCCGTCATTGATGCCTGAGGCATTTCCGGCCGTCACGGTGCCATCTTTGCGAAACGCAGGCTTCAGCTTGGCGAGCGATTCGGCTGTCGTGTCTGCTCGCGGATGTTCGTCACGGCTCACGTCGGCCACCGTGATGATCTCACGACTGAAATCGGCCTCGCTGACGCGTTTCTGGCTCAGCGCCGCGAAGGCATCCTGCTCCGCGCGAGTGATACCATGCTTATCGGCGATGCGTTCCGCCGTCTCGCCCATGCCGATGCCGAGCAGCGGATCGCTCAGGCCATCGACGAACATGGAATCCTTCAGCGAGGCATCACCGAGCTTCTTTCCCCAACGCAGATCCATCGCGTAATGCGGTGCCCGGCTCATCACTTCGACACCGCCCGCGAGCACAAACTTGCTCTCGCCGCTCGCGATGGCCTCCGCGCCGAGCGCCACGGCCTTCAAGGACGAGCCGCAGGCCATGTTTACCGTGTACCCAGGCACCTCCTGAGGCAGCCCGAGCTTCAACCCGACCTGCCGCGCCACATTCATGCCGCTGCCCGCCTGCAACACCTGGCCGAGGATGACCTGATCGATGCGTTCGCTGAGTTTCATGCCCTTGCCGAGCAAGGTCGCCAGTTCGGCGGGAGCGAGGTCTTTGAAGCCACCGCCGAATCGGCCGATGGCGGTGCGCTGAGCTTCGAGGATGTAAACGGGTCTCATAAATCAACGCAGCACGGGCAGGCCTGCACAAAATGCCCTGGCGATACCTCCTTGAGGCTGAGGTCCATCTGCGTGCTCTCCTCCCACTTCGGATGCTTCATGCGGTGTCCGAAGGCACAACCCGCTGGCGGATTGATCGGTGAAGGCACATCGCCGCGCAGCAACTGACGCTCGCGGCGCTTCGTCGGGTCGGCGATGGGGATCGCATCGAGCAGCGCCTTCGTGTAGGCATGTCGTGGATTTTTATAAAGCTCGGCCGCCGAGGCCATCTCAACGATTTTGCCGAGGTACATCACCGCCACACGGTCGCTCATGTGCTGCACGACGCTCAAGTCATGCGCGATGAACAGATACGCGAGCCCGAAGTCCCTCTGAAGCTCCAGCAGCAGATTCAAGACCTGCGCCTGCACGCTCACATCGAGCGCGGACACTGGTTCGTCGCAGACGATGAGCTTCGGCTTCAGCGCGAGTGCCCTTGCGATGCCGATGCGCTGCCGCTGACCGCCGCTGAATTCGAACGGATACTTGTGCACGCCATCCGCCGGCAAACCGACGCGTTTCAGCAGCTCCGCCGCCCATTGACTTCGCTCGGCTCGTGTGCCCATCTTTTGAATGATGAACGGCTCCTCCAAGATCTGCCCGATGGTGTGACGCGGATTCAGCGACTCCGCCGGATCTTGAAACACCATCTGCAACTCCCGCCGCCACTCCCGAAGCTGCCCTTGCGACTTCGTGGAGATGTCGTGCCCGTTGAAATGAATGCTCCCCGCCGTTGGTTTCAGCAGCCGCACGACCGATTTCGCCACCGTGGACTTCCCACAACCGCTTTCACCGACGAGCCCGAGTGTCTCGCCCGATTGCAGTTCAAAGCTCACGCCATCCACCGCCTTGCACGTCGCCTTCGTCGTGTAAAACACGCCGCCACGTACCGGAAAGTGCATCTTGAGGTTCTGGACGGTGAGGAGGCTCATGATTCAGAGGTTTTGCTCGGTGATTTCCGCCTGTTTCATCAAGGCTCGAAGCAGACCGATCTTGAGAGGTTTGTTGGCGTGAACCGGAATGGTCAATATGGAGTCTTCGCCTTCTTTGGTCATGATGTGATGGCTTCCTTTGATACGATCCAGCACCCATCCGTGATCGAGGGCAATCCGGACGAATGCCTTGCCGCTGACTTGTTTCATACCGCCAGCGCCAGGAGTGAAGATTCGGGTTCCAACTTCCTTCGGGCACGTTCCTCGGCGGCTTCCATCCAGCCTTTGACAGCCTCCAAAAGATTAGTTTTCAATTCGTCGAGCGACTCAGCCTCCGTAAGGCAGCCTGGAAGCGAGGGTACTTCGGCCCAGTAGCCGCCTTCTTCAGCGGGATGGATGATGGCTTGAATGGTCATGATTTGAACGGAGTTCGGATGAAAGCGTATTACCAAAGCGGGTGATGGCAATTGCCACGCACCGGAAAGTGCATCTTGAGGTTTTGGACGGAGAGAAGACTCATGAATCGTATAGGCTATCCGGTGAAGGGTGAGACCAAGGATCATCGGGAGAAAATCCATGCTGTTTCAGCAGTTCCAGGGCTTCGTGTGTCTGCTCACGAAATGGCAATGGCTGAAGCCCGAGCTTTCGGCAAGTCCATCCGTAGATGCTCAAATTCGAGGGGTAGCCTCGGGATACAATTTCCGCCTTATGGCGAGCTATTTGAGCACGCGCCTGCTCAGAGGTTTGATAAGGCTGCTTCATGCGAACCTGCCGCAGTTTCTCAGCCATTGTCATCGTGTCTGTCATGGCTTGGCAAGGTTTAGAGTTGCGGCAAAGCACGCGCAGGCCTCGACGCCGTGGCCGTGGCCGCATTCTTTCCAGGGCTGGCGTTGGCTCGAAACGTCATCGCTGTGTTTGTTGGGGCAGCGTGGGGCGAAGCGGCAGCCTGTGGGCATGTCTTTGAGGCTCGGGACCATGCCGGGGATGACCGGGAGCGGTGTCTTCGGCGGATGATCGAGCTTCGGCAGGCACTGGATGAGGCCCTGGGTGTAGGGGTGGAGCGGCTTGGCGAAGATTTCGCGCACGGGGCCGCGCTCGACGATGCGGCCGGCATACATGACGATGACTTCATCGCACACCTCGGCGATGACACCGAGATCATGCGTGATCAAAATGACGCTCATGCCAAGGTCCTGCTGCATGTCGCGGATCAGCTCGAGAATCTGTGCCTGGACGGTCACATCGAGCGCGGTGGTCGGTTCGTCGGCGATGAGGAGCTTCGGCGTGTTGATGAGCGCCATCGCGATCATGATGCGCTGACGCATGCCACCGCTGAGTTGATGCGGATATTCGTTCAGGCGCTGCTCGGGAGCTGGAATGCGCACTTTGACGAGCATGTCGAGACTTCGCGCCAAAGCCTCACGCGGCTCGATGCCGGGGTGGTGGAGGAAAACCGCCTCGCAGAGCTGTTTGCCGATGGTTTGCACCGGATTCAGCGCCGTCATCGGCTCTTGGAAGATCATCGAGATATCGTTCCCTCGCACTTTTCGCATCTCCTCGGGCGAAAGCGTCACCAGATCACGATTTTCGAAACGGATGCTGCCACCGAGGATTTTCCCATGCGGTTGGGGAAGCAGTCGCGTGATCGAAAACGCCGTCACACTCTTGCCACAGCCACTTTCACCGACAATGCCAAGCGTCTTGCCCTTCGGCACCGTGAAGCTCACGCCATCGACGGCCACGACGCGTCC
>CALSBJ010000024.1:0-71114 GCA_943373155.1 Akkermansia muciniphila
TGCAGATCCGCCTTTATAAACTCGACGTGACTCAGCCGGACAAACCCGGCACCGAGGTCCTGCGCTGGGAGGCACCCGATGGCAAAGCACCGAAGCAGATCACCCTGCCTTTCACCGTGAAGTAAGGGACTGCCGCAAAAAAGCCGCCACGACTTTCAGGTGGCCATCGTCATAAAATTCCGCTCCGCCATGCTTCGAGCCGGGCAGCCTGATGAGCTTCACTGCGGCACGGTAAGCCTTCGCAAGCTCCTCCGACTGCGCAGGCGGCATCTGCGGATCGGCATCGCCATGCAGAAGAAGCAGCGGCGGATCGGCCTTGTCGAGATGCGCGACCGGGCTGGCGAGCTTCGCGAGCGAGGGCACCTTTTCCGGCACATCGCCGAGCAGCAGTTTGAGTGCTGGAATGCGCACCGTGAGACCAAACTCCGTGCTCTGACCGAGGATGGATTGCAAATTGGACGCACCGTAGAAGCTCACGATGGCGGCAACCTCGCTGCTTTGATCCAGATGATCACCGATGCGGCCTTCGAGAGCCTTGTGACCATTCGTCACGCCCACCAGCGCTGCCAAATGCCCACCCGCAGACGAACCGATGATGGCGATGGATTCCGTGTTCAAATCAAAGAGCGCTGCCTTGCCACGCAGAAAACGGATCGCAGCCTTGATGTCGTGAATCTGTGCCGGAAACCGCGCCTGCGTGGAGAGTCGGTAATCCACGCTCGCGATGGCAAAACCATGTTCGAGGAGTCCGGCGATCGGCACATCGCTTTTTGAGCCTGCCCGCCAGGCGCCGCCATGAACATACACGATCAGCGGCGGTTGCTTCACGCCAGAAGGCCGGTGCAGATCGAGCAGCAGCGGCAGGCCATCGACGCGGGCGTATTCGATATCCGTCTGCGTCTCCGCGAAGGCCGAGACGAGCGAAATGAGACAGCCAGTGAGCAGAAGAAGGAGTTTCATTATCGGATATAAACGAACTCGCTGCTGTTGAAGAGCACGTGCGCCAGATCCGTGAGAGCTTGATCGCGGGTGGAGACGGCCTCTCGGGCTTTCACGAAGTCGAAAGACTGCTGCAAACGCTGAGCGGAAGGCTTGTGACCAAGCGTGAGCATGAACATGCGATGGATCGTGGCTTCGAGTGAGTCGGAAGCTGCACGTTTCACGAGAAAGGCAGCCTGCTCCTCGACGAAATCATCATTCATGAGCACAAGCGCTTGCGTAGGCACGGTGCTTTCGAGGCGGGCGGCGCAGGAGTCGGTGGTGGTGGGTGCGTCGAAGAGTTCCATCATCGGCATGAGGAGCTGGCGCTTCTGATAGATGTACACGCTGCGTCGCCACTGCTCGGGGCCTTCGCTCTTGAGCAGCGGCCACTTGTTGCGCTGGCTGGTGGGCAGCAGATCGGCACGGAGTCGCGGTTTGATGCCGGGGCCGCCCATTTGGTCGTTCAACTTGCCGCTGGCTTGCAGGATGCAGTCGCGCAGGACCTCGGCTTCCATGCGCATCAAGCCGTAGCCTGGACTTTCTTGTCCGGGTTCTGAACGAGTTGGAAAACTCGTTCTACGTTGCTGCCGATACGTCGCCGACATGAGGATGAGCTTGTGCAGCGCCTTGAAGCGGCCGCCGTTGGCGATGAGTTGGCGGGCGAGGTAGTCCAGCAGTTCGGGAGGCGTCGGCTTGGCGCCGGTGAAGCCGAAGTTGCTGGGGCTGGCGACGAGGCCCTGGCCAAAGTGATGCTGCCAGACACGGTTGGCGATGACCCGCCACGCGAGGGCGTTGTCGGGTGCAGTGATCCATTCGGCGAGCGTTTTGCGACGCAGCGAGGTTTTGGCGGCAGGCGGGGGAAAGGAGAGGGGCTTGAAGAGCGTCGGAACGGCGGGCGGCACTTCCTCGCCGAGATTCAGAGCGCTCCCGCGCAGCATGATGTGCGTGGGCGGCACCTGCGGCTTCGTTTCGATGAGGGCGTGGACCTTGGCGGTCTCGTCGATCTTCACTCGCTTGTCGTTTCTGTCCTGCGTGCCAGGCACGAGGCCGTGTTTCTCGGTGCCGTTGAAGATGGCGAGCAGGCTGTAGTAGTCGCGTTGCAGCAGCGGATCGGTTTTGTGGTCGTGACAGCGGGCGCAGCCGAGCGTGAGGCCGAGGAAGACGCTGCTCGTGGTGGAAATGACATCATCGAGCTGGTCGGCGCGGTATTGGGCGAGCGCGTCGTCGGTCTTGCCCATGTTATCGTCATTGCTCGTGCCATTGCGGCCGAAGCCGGTGGCGATAAGCGTCTCCTCGTTCGCGCCGTCGATCTCATCTCCAGCGAGCTGCTCGGCCACAAAGCGGGCATACGGCTTGTCGTTGTTGAAGCTGCGAATGACGTAATCGCGGTATTTCCACGCGTGTGGACGGTCGAGGTCGTTGTGCGTGCCGCTGGTGTCGGCATAGCGGGCCAGATCGAGCCAGTGGCGCCCCCAACGTTCGCCGTAGCGGGGGCTTTCGAGGAGACGGTCGATGACCTCTTCAAAAGATGAAGGATGAAGGATCAAAGATGAAATCTCCTCCGGCGTCGGCAGCAGGCCGGTCAAATCGAGGGTGACACGGCGGATGAGCGTGGCGGGATCGGCTTCAGGAGCGGGAGCGCGGCCGTTTTGCTCCAACTCGGCCAGGATGAAGCGGTCGAGGTCGTTTTGCGGCCACGCGGTGTTTTTCACGATTGGCGGTTTGGCCTCGCTCAGCGGCTGAAAGGCCCAATGCCCCCTACCCTCCTCGATGGAAGGCGGTTTGGCGAAAAGGGGCGCAATGAGCGCAAGGAAGAACAAAAAACGCATCGACAGATCAACGTGTCTGAGGTCGTCTTGTGGCACAACCATGGAAACTCCGACCACCAACGATCTGAAACGCCGCTCTTTTCTCCGCGCCGCCTTTTCCGGCGCTCTCGTGACGCCGGGCGTCATGAATGCCCAGCAGGTCGAAAAGGCCATTGCGGGCCAGTTTCATGAAGAAGCACGCGATTTGCCGCTGGTGGAGGACGTGGATGTCATCGTGTGCGGCGCAGGGCCTGCGGGCATCGCGGCGGCGATCACGGCGGCGCGAGCGGGAGCGAAGGTGCGAGTGTTTGAATGGCGCGGCTGCCTCGGCGGCGTGTGGACGGCCGGCTTGCTCGGCTACCTGCTTGATTTCGACAAGCCGGGCTTCAATCAAGAGCTGCTCAAACGCCTCGACGAACGCGACATGCGTCGTGGGACGAGCCTGAAGAGCATCTGCTATGAACCGGAAGGCATGAAGCTGCTGTTGGAGGAGATGTTTGTGGAAGTGGGCGTGAAGTTCCAGCTCCACACCCGCGTGAGCGCCGCGTACCGCGAGGGGAAACGCCTCACCACCATCGTGACGGAGTCCAAAAGCGGCCGACAAGCTTGGCGGGCACCCGTTTTCATCGATACGACGGGCGATGGCGATCTCGGCGCACTTGCCGGATGCAGCTTCGAATACGGCGAGTCGGATTCGTGCCCCTGCCAGCCGATGTCGCTCAATGCGTTGCTCGTTTGTAAAGATGCAGAAGCGCTGGCCGCCTACATTCACAAGTCCGATCCCAGCAAGGCCGACGGCATCGCCAAGGATGCACTGCTGAAGGAAATCGAGCGCACCGGGCACTTCCCGTCTTACTCAAAGCCGACGCTGTGGCAGGTGCGGGATGATTTGCTGCTGGTGATGATGAATCATCAATATGGCGTGCCGTGCTTCGATGCCGCAAAGATCACCGAGGCCACCGTGCAGGCCCGCGCGGAGATGCACAAGATCGTCAACGGCCTGCGTAAGCTGGGCGGACCGTGGGAGGGCCTGCAAATCGCCGCCACCGCCGAACAAATTGGCGTGCGTGATGGCCGCCGCATCGCGGGACGTTATGTGGTAAACAAGGACGACGTCATCGCCGGTGCCCGCTACGAAGATGCCGTGGTCCGTGCGACCTTCAGCGTGGACATTCACGCACTGAGTGCGGAGAACAACAAGAAGGCCGCCTATCACAATGCGGGTATCAAGACGAAGCCCTATGACATCCCGCTGCGGGCGCTGATCGCCAAAGACGTGGACGGCCTCATGATGGCAGGGCGCAACATCAGCGGCGATTTCATCGCGCATGCCAGCTACCGCGTGACGGGCAACTCCGTGGCCATGGGTGAAGCTGCGGGTGTGACGGCTGCGCTCGCCGCTTTGTCAAAGCGCCTGCCGCACGAGGTCGAATGGAATGAAAGCGCGGCGAAGCTAGAAAAGATCCGTTCGTAGTTCGGGCTTCAGCCCGTCCCAATGCTGCCAAAAACGGGCTGAAGCCCGGACTACGAACTCTTCTTCTTTTTGCCAAAGCCGAAGAGCTTTTTCAGGAGGCCGCCGCTTTCTTGTTTCGCCTCAGCATCTTCGCTCGGAGCGACAGGAGCTGCCAGACGGCGCTTGGCGGCGGGTTTGGATTCTTCGGTGGGGGTGACGAGTGGCTGCTGGCTGATGACGACCTTTTGTTTTGCCTTGGGCTCGACCACTGGCTGAGGAAGCAATGCTCCCCACCACGAAGGCGAAAGTGAGGCGACATAGGCCCAGGCATCGAGACCTGCGTGCCAGACGAGACTGTCCGAAGCGACTTTATGCCCGCGAGCCATTTCCGTCATGGCGGCTTCATCGTAAGGGCCTTCGGCGGCTCCGGCGTTGTTGAGATACCAATTCATGCGCAGATGCTACTCACTGGTCGAGAGCCGGAAACTTGAAATCCGCGCTGTTTCGATGCTCGCGGGTCGCGATGGCCTTCATCTGCGCGACGATATCGGGATGGTCCTGAAGCACATTTTGGGTCTCCGCCGGGTCTCTTTCGAGATCGAAGAGCTCCTCGGCGGTCTTGGCGGCTTTTTTGGCGTTCACACGGCCCAAGCCACTGCGGAGGTACTTCCATTTACCGAGCCTCACGCACTGCTGGCCTCCATAACCGGGGAATTCGCGGTAGATGAACTCACGGCCGCTTTTTCCTTCTCCACGCAGGACGCTGGCAAAACTGGCACCGTCGATACCGACGGGTGTTTTTTCCTGCACACCGCAGAGATCGAGCAGGGTGGGCATCCAATCTTCAAAGCCGGTGATGGCCTGACTGGTGCTGCCCGGCTTGACCTTGCCCTTCCAGCGGAGGATGCCGGGTGAACGGATGCCGCCTTCGTAAAGCGTGCCTTTGCCATCGCGGAGGCCGCCGCTGCTGTTGAAAAAGGCCGCGTCCACGCCACCGAGGCCCTGATGCTGGCCGTTGAGCGAGCCGTTGTCGCTAATGAAGATGAAGATGGTGTCGTCATCGAGGCCGAGCTCGGTGATGAGCGACATCATCTTGCCGATCTCGCGGTCCATGCGGGTGATCATCGCAGCGTAACCTGCCCGCGGTTTGAAATGAGGCAGGTAGCCTTTGCCACCGGGATACGGGGTTTCTTCAAACTGGCCGGCATACTCCGCCACGGAGTCATCCGGCACCTGCAGGGCCAAGTGAGGCACGGTGGTAGGCCAATAGAGGAAGAAAGGCCGGTCTTTGTTGTCGCGGGCGAATTTCAGCGCCTGCTCGGCGATGAGATCGGCGCTGTACTCGGTGCCTTGGAAGCGCTGGTAGCTCTCCGGCTTCGTGGGGTCCTCGTCGGGTTTGAGTTTGTCGTTGGAAGGGAACGGCGGGTTGGCGAGGTCGATGGTCTTGTCGTTGTCCCAGAGGTAGGTGGGATAGAAATTGTGCGCCACGCCCTGGCAGTTGTAGCCGAACCAGCGGTCAAAGCCCTGCTTCAAAGGCTCGCCGGTGCTGCCCGGACCACCGAGGCCCCATTTGCCAAAACCGCCGGTGACATAACCCGCGGCTTTGAAGGCCTCCGGCATCGTCGCAGTGGCATCGGGAATGGGATACTGGCCTTCGTGCTCCGGTTTGCCCACGCGGGAAATGCCCTTCGCATTGTCGGCCTGGCGGTTGTCACGGATGAAGGCATGGCCGGGATGGTAGCCAGTCATCAACACGCATCGCGAGGGAGCGCAGACGGCATTGCCGCTGTAGTGATCCATGAGCTTCATGCCCTCCGCGGCCATGCGATCGAGGTTAGGCGTGCGGATGTGCTTCTGGCCGTAGCAGCCCAGATCTCCTCGCCCGAGGTCATCCGCGAGGATGAGGATCACATTCGGCTGGCGGGCAAAGGCCACGCTGGCGAGTAGGAGAAGGGCGAGGAGTGGTTTCATGGTTGATTGGCAGGTAACGAAGGTGGGGCGGCCTTCTTTTTCATCCGGCTGAGTTGCTCGGCTTCTGGCAGCTTCCACATGACATAGCCAGTCAGCACCATGGCCGCGAGGGCGAGCAGGAGGATGAGGTAAAACATGGGCCGGTTGCCAAAACGCATGGCGACGATGCAAGCATGGCCGACGCCATTCACAAGCTCATCTCAGCCGTTGTGGAAAACGAAAAAGCCGCCAGTTAAGTCACCTGCACTGCGTTTTAGCCTGCCATGACCGATCTCGATCCCAGCCTCCCCGAGCACCTCGTCCGCCGCGATTTCCTCAAGAAGCTCGCCGCCGCCTCCACCGCCGCGTGGATGACCGGCGAGCCACGGGCCATCTGGGCGAAAACGGGCGAATCAGTCACCCAACCTCCTGCCAAGGCCGATGCGTGCATCCTTTTGTGGATGGCAGGCGGCATGGCCGCGCCGGACACCTTTGATCCGAAGCGCTACTCACCTTTCGCGAAAGGGCTCGAAGTGAAAAAGATGCTCTCGACCTTCCCCGCGATCGATACGTCGGTCGATGGCCTCAAAATCTGCCAGGGCCTCGAAAACATTGCGAAGGTCATGGACCGCGGCACGCTCATTCGCAGCGCGGTGCAGCCGGATCTCGGAAGCATTTTGCACTCGCGCCATCAGTATCACTGGCACACCGGCTACGTGCCGCCGCAAACGGTTGCCTGCCCGCACATCGGCTCGTGGATGGCCAAAGTGCTCGGCCCGCGCAATCCCGTGATGCCCGCCTTCATCAACATCGGCCAGAGGCTTGAAGGCGTGGGCGAAAGCGAGGAACTGAAGGCCTTCACCACCGCTGGATTCTTCGGCAGCGAGTTCGGCCCGATGAATTTGCCTTATCCCGAGGACGCCGCGCAGTCCGTAAAACCGCCAAAGGGCATGGACGCTCAACGTTTTGCCAATCGCGACCGCCTGTTCCGCCAACTCGTCGATCAAAGTCCGCAGCGCGACTTCATGAGCGACTACCAGCAGCAGTCCATGCTCCGCAGCATGGAAAACGCCTACCGCCTGCTCAGCGCGAAGGAGCGCGAGGCCTTCGACATCACGCTCGAGCCTGAAGAGAGCCGCAAAATCTACGACACCGGCCGCTTCGGCCGCGGTTGTTTGCTTGCACGCCGCCTCGTCGAGGCTGGCGCACGCTTTGTCGAGGTCACCACCGAGTATGTGCCCTTCTTCCAGTGGGACACGCACAAAAGCGGCCACGACACCGTGGACGGCCTGCACAAAGAAATCGACGCCCCCATCGCGCAACTCGTGCTCGACCTCGAAAAGAAAGGCCTGCTCGACCGCACGCTCATCGTCATCGCCAGCGAATTCAGCCGCGATGCACTCATTGAGGGCAAACCCGGCTCGACCGCCAGCGATCAGGCCACCTTCAAAGTCGAAACCATCAGCGAAGCGCAGCATTACGGCCTGCATCGTCACTTCACCGGCGGCACCAGCGTTGCCATGTTCGGAGGCGGCGTGAAAAAGGGCTACCTCTACGGCGAAACGGCCGATGAACGACCGCTCATCGCCACGAAGAACCCCGTCAGCGTCATGGACCTGCACGCCACCATCATGACCGCGATGGGCATCAGTCCGAAGACCGAGTTCGACATCGAAGGCCGCCCCTTCTACGTGACGGAGGACGGCAAAGGCAAAGCGGTGATGGACATTTTTGCTTAGCAGGTGACCATTGACATTCGCTGGGGATAACTGCTAGAAGGCATCAATGAAGTCATGTAATCCCAAACCAAGGAGTATTTTACGGTTCGTGACCGTTCTACTCTTCACAGGGCTGTTTCGTGCTTATGGCCAAGAAGTGAGAGTAGAACAGTTTATGGATTGGGAAGACCCATTCAAACTGACGCGTGAACAGTTCATTTCCATTGCCAAACCTATTTGTGAGGCAACTGGGAGAACATTCGACGAAACAAGGGAATTAGGGTTGAGCATCCGTACTCATGAGCAGGCCCCCATGGTGATTTTTGAGGAAAAGATCCCCGTGCAATACCTGTTCACCAACTGGCGAGAGCATCGCCAATTCCAGATCGAATTTCCCCTCTCAAAGACAACCCAAAAAGAGATTGATGCCGTCCACGCGAATCTCGCCAGAATTCACGGGGGGAATGAAGGTCGCGCCTACACGACCAGCTTTGAGCCCAATGCCTCGCGCAAGGAATGGGCCACCGAAAAGTACACCGCCACCACCATTAGTTTCGCTGATGGAAGGTTTGTCTTGCTGGTGTCCCAGCCATTCCAAGCTTCAAGCTCCTCCGGTCCCACCCAACCTCTCGCGGCCAATCTCGATGCGCTGCTGAACTTCTCCACCCTCTGGAAAACCTCCCCTGATGCCTTCGAACAGCTCTACACCGCGAAAGCGGCGAAGAAGGAGGACCAGAAAAAACCGCCGCAGTTTGAGTGGATGAGTGCGGACAAGTCCCGCGCCCGCTTTTCGCGGCAGATGTTCTCCAATGTGGAGACGAAGCTCAACATGTTCGCCGGCTCGATCAAGGTGGAGGAGGCGATTTTGGAGTTTGTGAATGGGAAAGCCGCCAAATCGACGATCTCGTTCTACAACCGCGGGGACAGTGGTGACATCGACGTGCGGGACTTTGACCGTATCTTCAAGACCATCGGCCAGAACCTCGGCCAGGTGCTGAAGGTGGCTCCGAAGCGTCAACTCATGTCCACCAATGCCGCGCTGCCTGTCTCTGGCTGGATATGGACCTCGCCAATGGCTACCGCCTTGCTCGAATACAACGAGTACCAGGTGCCTGGGAAGGTGATCAAACCGGAATTCCTGCGGCTGAGGCTGGCTGCCCCAGGACAGACGGATTACACGATGGGAAAAATGGTCACCGGCGTGCAGAGCATGGAGCTCATCAAGCGCGTGACAAAGAAGCCGGACGGCGAGGTTTACATCAGCGGCGTGCCGATGGTGGATCAGGGCCAGAAAGGCTACTGCGTGGCGGCGAGCTGCCAGCGCCTTTTTGAGTACATGCGCATCCCCTGCGATCAGCATGAGATGGCGCAGCTGGTCAGCGCGGATGCGGAAAGCGGCGCAAACGTGAGCGTGATGCAGAAGAGCCTCGCGAAGATCGACGGGCGCTTCAAAGTGGCCTTCAAGCCGCTGGTGAACCCCGAGCAGTATTACTCCGGCTCCACCGGCAAGCGCCGCGTCTCAGACAAAGAATTCAACAGCCTCGTCAAAGAGTATGTGAACAAGGGCGTGCCCCTGCTGTGGGCACTCGAGCTGGGTCGTGCCGCCGAGGACCCACCCCTGCCCGGAGCCGGGCAGACTCGTGGCGGCCACATGCGCATGATCATCGGCTACAAGATGGAGAACAATCAGATCACGAAGATTCTTTTTACCGATTCCTGGGGCTCCGGCCATGAACTGAAGCGCATGGCCGCCTACGATGCCTACGACGTGACCATTGGCCTGTACTCAATGGCGCCGCGTGGTTTGTAAGCCTGGCGTTGGCTCTGAACTAGCTTTTGACAATCTGCCGCTCACCCGCCAAAACAACGCACCTTGTCTTTTTGCCCGACCATCTCCGGCACAACAGCCCGCCGCTTTGCCCAGCGCATGGTGGTGGTGTTGACGTGCCTTTCGCTCGGCATGCACTGGGCAGTACTGCAGGGCGTGGCGTGGACGGGCATGTTCCTCGCGAACCTGAACGAAGGCACGGTGACGCAGGCAGTGGAAAAAACCTTTGATGGCGAGCATCCCTGCCCGCTGTGTCTCGCTGTCAAAGAAGGTCAAAAGCAGGAAAAAGACGACTCGAAGCCGCTGTCGGCGAAGTCGGTGAAAAAGTTTGAGGCAGTGCTCGTGGCCGAAACAACGCTCGTGACACCTCCTGCGCAGATTCGGAGCTTTCCTTGGTTGGTTTCCAGCTTCGAAGGACGGTCGGAGAGGCCGTCCATGCCTCCTCCGCGAGTCTGAGAAGGTGCTCTGAGGTGCCCGGAAAGTGGAACAGGTTTTCAACCTGTTCTCTCCGCCGCATCGAACTTGCCCGCTGCTTCAGCAGCGGTGGCCTCTTCCGGACAGGTTGCAAACCTGTCCCACTTTCTCTCTCAACCCGCGCACGCGCCTTGTCGCGTCGCCATGCCTTTTTCTATGAAACGTCTCACGTCTTACTTCTCACTTCTCACGTCTTTCCTATCCGCCGGGCTCGTCGAAGCCCAGCAGCCCGCCACCACGCCCAAAACTCTTCCCGAGGTCGTCGTGACCTCCACGAAGGATCCTTCCAAGACCGTTCCCTCCATCGAAACACGTCGTCAGCAAATCGCCGCCTCCACGCCCGGTGGTGCCAGCGTCACGAGTGCCGAGGAATACAAAACAGGCCGCGCCGCCACGCTGAAGGACGCGCTTGATTTCACGCCTGGTGTACTCGTGCAGAGCCGCTTCGGTTCCGAGGAGGCCCGCATCGCCATTCGTGGCAGCGGCATCCAGCGCACTTTCCATGGCCGCGGCCTTTGGCTGATGCAGGATGGCATGCCGCTCAATCTCGCCGATGGCGGTTTCGACATGCAAGCCATCGAGCCGATGGCGGCGCAATACGTCGAGACCTTCCGCGGAGCGAATGCGCTTCAATACGGCGCGGCCACGCTGGGCGGTGCGATCAACTTCGTCTCGAACACCGGCTATTCCGCGCCTGCCTTCCAGACGCGTTTTGAGGCCGGCAGCTTCAACACCTTCCGCGGCCAGATCTCCTCCGGCTTTGTCGCTGGGAATGTGGACGGCTATGTGAGCATCACCGCCGCTCACACCGATGGTTTCCGTGACTGGAGCGAGCAGGAAAGCCTGCGCGTGATGGCGAACATCGGCACGAAGATCAGCTCGAACCTCGAAAACCGCTTCTACATCACCTGGGTGGACAGCAAGTCGCAGCTCCCCGGCTCGCTGACAAAAGCGCAGATGGAGGCGAATCCGCAGCAGGCCAACGCAGCCAGTATCGCAGGCCGCCAGCGCCGTGACTACCAACTCTTCCGTCTCGCAAACAAGCTGACGTATTCAGATGGCGACAACACGCTGACCTTCTCCACCTTCTGGAGCTGGAAGGATCTGGATCATCCGATCTTCCAAGTCATCGATCAGGTTAGCAACGATCTCGGCTTTGATCTCCGCTACGATCATCGCGGCTCGATCTTTGGGCTTCGCAACGATCTCAGCATCGGCACAGGGTTCATGTATGGCATCACCCAGGACCAACGCTTCAACAATGTGGGCGGCCAGCGCGGGGCGAAAGTGGCCGATTACAGCCAGCAGAGCATCAACTGGAGCCTCTACTTCAACGACCGGCTTCATCTGACGGACCACCTTTCGATGCTCATCGGGGCGCAACTCCTTTATGCCAGTCGTGACCTAAATGAGGACACACTCTTCGGTGCCAACAACGACGACCGCCTGGAATACTGGGGCTTCAGTCCGAAGATTGGCCTCGTTTATGAGTTCGATCCGCTCACGCAGATCTACTTCAATGCTAGCCGCAGCTTTGAGCCACCTACGTTTGGCGAGGCCGTACCGGTGGGTGCCGCTCCCGGCATCCTCGGCCTCCAGGCACAGAGCGCCACCACACTCGAAATCGGCACTCGTGGCCAGCGTGACCGCCTTTCCTGGGACTTCAGTTACTACTACGCCTGGGTGGATCGTGAACTGCTCACCCTCGGCGTGCCACCGCTGCCTGGAAACACCATCAACGCCGGCAAAACCATCCACCAGGGCGTGGAGTTCGGTTTCAGCTACGATGTGCTGCGCAACCTTACGACGGCGAATGACAAGCGTTTCGACCGCCTCGTGCTGCGAAACAACTTCTTCTGGAATGACTTCCGCTTCAAAAACGATCCGACCTTTGGTGATCGCCTGCTGCCAGGTTACGCCCCCTACTACTACCGCGGCGAGCTGATGTATGAGCATCCTTGTGGCTTCTACGCCGGGCCAAATATCGAATGGTCTCCCGTTCGCTACGCAGCGGACATGGCCCGCACAACCTTCGCCGATCCATATGCGTTGCTCGGCTTCAAGCTGGGCTACAAGACCCAGAAGGGCGTGTCCTTCTTTGCCGAGGTGCGAAACATCACCGATGAAACCTACAGCCCCACCACGGGCGTCGTGACCAATGCCATCGCCACGCCAGCCGTCTTTCTCCCCGGTGATGGCCGCGCCTTCTACGCGGGCGTCGAATTCAAGTGGTAGTCGCTTCGCTCCGCAAAGGGCCGAGGGCGTAGGGCGAAGAGCCACGCGCTCTTGTTTCCTGCCCGAAGTCCTTTGCGGAACTCTTCGCCCTTCGCTCTTTGCCCTCCGCTCATGTCCCCACGACTCATCCGCAAACTCCACCGCTGGCTTGGCCTCGCCTTCAGCATCTCCGTACTAATGGCCTCCGGTAGCGGTGTCCTTCACAATATCATGACTCGCACCCAAGCTCCGCCGCCGCAGGCAAAGCCCTCGGGCGGAGGCATGGACGTAAACGCCATCAAGGTCAGTGTCGCCGAGGCGGTCGCCAAACTTGGTGGAAAGCCGGAGGTGCAGGCGGTGAACCTCCGCGGCATCGGCGGTCAGCCCTGGTATCAAATTTACAGCAAAGATGCTCGCGGCCCGCAATACGTCAGCGCCACGGATGGCCGTGTCGATCCGACGCAGGACGAGCTTTATGCTACGGAGATCGCCAAAAAATTCCTCGCGGGCGCGGAGGTGAAAAAGACGGACTTCCTGACTGCCTTCAACATGGAGTACCTGAACATCTTCCGCATCCTGCCGGTGTATCGCTTTGATACGAAGGATGCGCTGGAGACGCGGGTGTATGTCTCCACCACGACGGGCAGCGTCACGCGGCACACGGATAAGGAGCGCCAGTTTGAAGCCACCATCTTCACTCTGTTTCACAAGCTCGGCTTCATCCGTGACAAAGACACGCGTGACCTCGTGCTCACCGTGCTGACCTTGGGGACCTTCCTCGTGGCCCTGCTCGGCATCTGGCTCTTCTTTGTCACCCGGCCGCGGAAGGCCTGATCGGCTTTCCAGGCTTGCCGTGGGGAGTGACACCGCTCATCATGAGTGCTCGTCACTCCCCCACCCCAAGCCGAATGCCCAAACCTCTCATCGCCGTCACCATGGGCGACCCCGCCGGGGTCGGCCCCGAAATCTGCCTGCAACTCCTCGCCAATGAAGAAGTGCTGGCGATTGCCACGCCAGTCATCTTTGGCGATGCGCGGCTGCTGGCCCGTTGTGCTCGGCAGATGGGTTTGCAGGCTCCGCCGCGCATCGTGAGCGAGATCGGGTGGAGCGAAAAATGCCGCGAGATTGATGGTCCGGCTGTTTTGGACCTCTTTGGCTTCGATGCGGAAGGTTTCGAGCCGGGGAAGGTCAGCGCCAAAACGGGAGCCGCAGGCTATCGCTACGTCGAAAAGAGCATCGCAGCCGCTCTCGCGGGCCAAGTGGCCGCAGTAGCCACCGCGCCGCTGAACAAGGAGGCGCTGCATGCCGCCGGCATCACCTACCCGGGGCACACGGAGATGTTCGCCGAGAAAATGGCCTCGGAACGCTCTTGCATGACGTTTTACTCGCCGGAGATGATTTGCAGCCTTGTCACCGTCCACATCGGTTATCAGGATGTCGTGCCGACGCTGACGACGAAGCGCATCCTCGATGTCATCGAGCTCACCGCAGAGTCCGTGCAGCGGGTGAAGGGCAAAAAGCCGCGCATCGCCGTTTGCGGGCTGAATCCACACGCCGGCGAGCATGGTCTCTTTGGCCGGGGCGAGGAGGAAACGATCATCGTGCCTGCCATCGAGGCGGCCCAAGCCAAGGGCATCACCATTGAAGGACCTCTGCCACCGGATACCGCCTTCATCCCAGCCCGCCGCCGCACGGTGGATGCCTACATCTGCATGTATCACGATCAGGCGCTCATCCCGCTGAAAGCGCTGGCCTTTGATACCGCCGTCAATACCACCCTCGGCCTGCCGGTGCCGCGCACCAGCGTGGATCACGGCACCGCGTGTGACATCGCCTGGCAGGGCAAAGCGAACGGCAGCAGCCTCGTCGAAGCCGTGAAGCTCGCGGCGAGGATGGCGGCAGGGAATTGAGAAGCCCAGGTCGAGCTCGATACGCTGCAAGTACGTTGTTCACGCTTTAGCGTGCCAAGAGCTATGACACGCTAAAGCGTGAACAACGTACTCGGAGAGTCAGCACAACGCCTACGCCAGCAGCATCTCCGCGCCTCGCCGCCAGCAGGTCCAGTCGTGGCCGCCGTCGATTTCTGCCAGTTGATGCGCTTGCAAGAAAGACTGCGTGAAGAAGCGGTTCGAGGTGAGATGACGATCATTGCGGCCTGTGATGATTCTCATCGGCACCGGCGGTCCGCCGGCCGCATGCCATTTGGTCTTCATCTCCGCCCACAGCTTCTTGATGCCCTCCTCCTTGTTGCGCGGCACGATTTCACCGGGATGCCAGTGCTCGATGCCACCCGCTGCCTCGATCTCCGCCATCAAATCATCCTCGCCGACAAATGGAGCCAGCATGAGCACCTCATTCACGTCTCGCGGGAAGCGCAGCGTGTAAATGAGTGAGCCGAGCCCGCCCATCGAGACCCCCATTAGCGTCACCCGCTCACCTCGTTGACGTGCCGAGCGCACGATCTCCTCATGCAGACAGGTGTGTGGGATGCGGTCCACATAATAGCCGAGATGCAGATCCGGGGCCGCCACACGGGCATGCGGCCGTTTTTCCCGCACGAGATCCACGATGCCCTGCCGCTCAAACTCCTCTGGCTTGTTGAAGCGTCCCGGTAGCAGCACCACGAGTTCCTCCGCCCGGCCTCCGGCCTTGGGTGCATAGGAAAGCGTGCGCACCGGCCGCGTGGCTTCGGGAAGCATCGAACGGCAGGAACTCAAAGCCAGCGCCGCCGAGGCCGCGCCGATTTGATGAAGGAAATGGGAGCGTTTCATCGAGTGCGGCGAGCATGCCGCCCCATCGTCGCCGCCTCAGTCAGCAATCGGATGAGATGCGTCCGATCCGGCCCACTTTTCGACCTTGAAACGGTCTTTTCGAGCCGGTAAGAAGCCCGCTCCCGCGCCCGGTCGCTTCTGGCGCACTCTTTCAACCCTACGATCTCAGCTCTTCGCCCTTCGCTCATGAACAACACCCTCCTCTCCAAAGCCGCCAATGAAGCCCGTGGTCTCGCCATGGATGCCGTGCACAAGTGCTCCTCCGGCCACCTCGGTCTGCCGCTCGGCGCGGCGGAAATCGGCGCGGTGCTCTTCGGTCAGGCCCTCCAGTGCGATCCGGCCGATCCGAAATGGCTCAACCGCGACCGTTTCATTCTCTCCGCCGGGCACGGCTCCATGTTCATCTACTCCTGGCTGCACCTCAGCGGCTACGCGGTGAGCATCGACGACGTGAGCAAGTTCCGCGTGCTGCATTCCATCACGCCGGGCCATCCTGAGTTCCATGAAACACCGGGCGTCGAGTGCACCACGGGCCCGCTGGGTCAGGGCGTCGGCAATGCCGTCGGTTACGCGCTCAGCGGCAAGATGGCCGCCGCGAAATACAACACGGACGCGCACAAGATCATCGACAGCCACATCATCGCCCTCGCTGGCGACGGCTGCCTCCAGGAAGGCGTCGCGCGTGAGGCGGCCGCCTTTGCCGCGCACAACGGCCTCGACAACCTCATCCTCATTTACGATTCCAACGACGTCACCCTCGACGCGATGGCGAACATCACCCAGAGCGAAGACACGCTGAAAATGTGGCGTGCGCTCGGCTGGGACGCCGTGCAAATCGACGGCCACGACCTCGACGCCATCGCCAAGGCCATCCAGCGGGCGAAAAAGACCGACAACGGCAAGCCGAAGATCATCATCGCGAAGACCGTCATCGCCAAAGGCATCCCGGAAGTCGCCGGCACCGCCAAAGGCCACGGCGAAGGCGGAGCGAAATTCGTCGATGCCGCCAAAAAGGCGCTCGGCATCCCGGAAGGCACGCATTTCCACGTCAGCGACGACGTGAAGGCCTACTTCGCCGATTTGAAAGCGAAGCGCAGCCGCATCCACAAGCGCTGGAGCAAGATGTACAAAGAGTGGGCCGCTGCCAATCCCGCCCTCCAGGCCGAACTGGAAGCCGGCAGCGCCAGTGCCGAGGACCTGCTCAAGGTCATCCCCGAGTATCCCGCCGAAGGCAAAGCCGCCACCCGCAACAGCGGCGGTGAAATCCTCAACCACCTCGCCAAGGCCGCGCCGAAGCTCATCACCGGCAGCGCCGACCTCTTTGGCTCCACGAAGAACTACATCAAGGACGGTGGCGACTACTCCGCCGCCAATCCGAAGGGCCGCAACATCTGGTTCGGCATCCGCGAGCACGCCATGGGCGCGATTTGCAACGGCATCGCCTACGACGGCATCTTCCAGGCCAGCGGCGCGACCTTCCTCGTCTTCGCCGATTACTGCCGCCCGAGCATCCGCCTCGCCGCCTTGGCCAAACTGCCCGTCACCTACATCTTCACTCACGACAGCGTCGGCGTCGGTGAAGACGGCCCCACGCATCAGCCGGTCGAGACCGTCAGCGGCCTGCGCGTGATCCCGAATCTCGATGTCATCCGCCCCGCCGATGCTGAGGAGACCGCCGCGGCCTTCGCCGCGGCCTTCAGCCGCACCGATGGCCCCACGCTGCTCGCTTTGAGCCGTCAGGATCTCCCGCACCAAGGCGGAGTCAGCGCCACCACACGCCGTGAAGGCACGCTCAAAGGCGGCTACGTCCTCGTGCAGGAAACCGCCCCGCTTGAGGCCATCGTCATCGCCACCGGCTCCGAAGTTCAGTGGGCCGTCGAAGGTGCCAAAGGCAAGCCCGGCGTCCGCGTCGTGAGCCTGCCATGCTTTGAACGCTTCGACCGCCAGAGCGCCGAGTATCGCGAAAGCGTGCTCCCCGCGAGCTGCACCAAGCGCGTCGCCATCGAAGCCGGCGTCTCCGGCCTCTGGTGGAAATACGTCGGCACGCAGGGCCAGATCATCGCCATCGACCGCTTCGGCATCAGCGCCCCCGGCAACACCGTCTTCAAAGAACTCGGCATCACCGCCGAAGCCGTCGCGAAGGCGCTGGCGTGAGTTGTTCCTAGCTCCAAAAACCCGTTTGAAACCCATTCACGTGGGTTTAAACGGTCAGCACTACACCGTTACACCCGTAGGCGGGCTACTATCTGCCCCCCGTTGTGAAAGCAACGGGGGGCTTACTTGTAACCATTCGAGTACAACTCACGATGAACCTCCTCGTCCACGCCCAGGAACAGGCACGCCGTTTCAATGAAGATGAAGCCGTGCAGCATGAGCTCGAGCGTCTTCAGTTTCTTCGCAGGCTGTTTGGCTCTGGCCTGCCTCGCCAGAATGAAATCCCCGATGACCTCGACTGGCAAAACGCCGTGCGCAGCAGCCGCCAAACTCGTGCCATCTCACTGCCCCTGCCATGACCTCCTCCGACCAGGCCATCGCCCTCCAGGCTGAGCGGCGCATCCTGCTGATGCGCTCACAGAAAGTCATGCTCGACTTCGACCTTGCCGAACTCTACGGCGTCGAGACACGAGCTTTGAAACAAGCCGTGAAGCGCAACCCGGAGCGTTTCCCTGAGGACTTTCTCTTCGAACTGTCCGAAACCGAGGTGGAAGACATGGTATCACAAAACGTGATACCTGGCCGCGGCAGGCTGGGAGGTGCCATGCCATACGCCTTCACCGAGCAGGGCGTGGCCATGCTCTCCAGCGTGCTGCGCAGTGACCGTGCGGTGCAGGTGAATATCGCCATCATGCGGGCCTTTGTGCGCCTGCGGCAGATGCTCTCCACGAATGCCGAGCTCGCCCGCAGGCTGGAGGACATGGAAAAGAAATATGACGGGCAGTTCAAAGTCGTCTTCGATGCGCTCCGCCAGCTCATGGCACCTCCCCCCGCCCCGCCAAAGAAAGAAATCGGCTTCCACACCCTCGCGAATACGAAAACGAAGCCCAAAGCCCGTGCGAAACGCTGAACCCGTCTCCTGTTTTTTTGAGATGGCGTTGGGTCGGCTGGGCACGTTAAGCTGAAGCATGAAATGGCTTTTTGGATTTTGGCTTCTCACAGGCTTCGTGTTGGCGGAGGACTTTGACGCAGTGCGTGAGGTGCTGCGGAAGGCCGTGACGAAACATAACCCCGAAGGCGCGGTGGTGTGGATCGAGAGCGGTGAGCGCAAAGCCGTGATCGTGGAAGGCCAGCGGGCGCTGCTGCCGGAGAAGGAAGCGATGACAGAGGATACGATCTTCGACGCGGCCTCGCTGACGAAGGTGGTGGCGACGCTGCCAAGCGTGATGCTGCTGATTGAGCAGGGCCAAATCGAGCTGGAGGCAGAGGTGCGGCGTTATCTGCCGGAGATGCGTCCGGGAATCACGATCCGGCATTTGCTCACGCATACCTCGGGCTTGAAACCAGGCATTCCGAAGGAGCCCGCGTGGATCGGTTACGACGATGGCATTCGCCGTTCAATGGAGCTGGAGCCTGAGGGACCACCGGATCGCTTCTTCCGCTACTCGGATATCAATTTCATCCTACTGGGCGAGGTGGTGCGCAAAGTCAGTGGCATGGCGTTGAATGAGTTTGCGGCGAAGAACATCTTCCAGCCGCTGAAGATGGATTCGACGCGCTTTGTGCCACCGGAGGATTGGAGACCACGCATCGCGCCGACCGAGAAGGATGAGAACGGCGTGATGCTGCGCGGTGTGGTGCATGATCCCACCTCGCGAAAAATGGGCGGCGTGACGGGTCACGCGGGCTTGTTTACCTCGGCGGGCGATCTGGCAAAGTATGCGCGAATGCTGCTCGATGGTGGTGCAGGTGTTTTGAAGCCGGAGTCGGTGAAACGCATGACCTCACCCCAGACGCTAGCGACGGTGTTTGAGCGTCGAGGGCTGGGCTGGGACATCGATTCGGCCTATAGTCGGCCTCGCGGGAAGGTGTTTCCGGTTGGCTCGTTTGGCCATACGGGCTTCACCGGCACGAGTATGTGGATCGAGCCGGGCTCGAAGACCTTCGTGATCTTCATGTGCTCACGTTTGCATCCCGATGGTCAGGGCAGCGTGCGGGATTTGTATGAGGAGATCGGCACCGCAGCGGCTCAAGACATGTCGTTTGTCCACAAAGGCCCGCCATGGCCGCGAGATGAAAAAGAGGTGCCCACGGTGCTGAATGGCATCGACGTGCTCGTGCGGCGGAAGTTCGCCGATTTGAAGGGTTTGAAGGTGGGGCTCATCACGAACCAGACAGGCATTGATGCCCAGCGACACAGCACCATTGATCTGCTGGCGGCAGCACCCGACATGAAGCTGAAGAAGCTTTTCAGCCCCGAGCACGGCATTCGCGGCGAGCTGGATCAGGAGAAGATCGGCGATTCGAAGGACAAGAAGACGGGATTGCCAGTTTTGAGCCTCTACGGCGAACGTCGAGCCCCCTCGCCAGAGCAGCTCGCGGATCTCGATGCACTCGTTTTCGACATCCAGGACATCGGTTGCCGCTTCTACACCTACATCGGCACGATGCGGCTATGTATGGAAGCTGCAGCAAAGGCGAAGAAGAGCTTTTTTGTGCTCGATCGCATCAATCCCATCGGCGGACTCGCCGTGGAAGGCCCGGCCGTGCTCGATGAGGAGAAGCAGACGGCCACGCATGCCATCCCGCTGCGTCACGGCATGACCGCTGGCGAGCTGGCCACCATGCTGAATGCCGAGCGGACGATGAACGGCGATCTGAAGATCATCCCGGTGGAAGGCTGGAAGCGTGACATGCTTCATGACCAAACCGGCCTGCCATGGATCAATCCCTCACCCAACATGCGCTCGCTAAATGCCGCGCTTCTTTATCCGGGCATCGGCCTGCTCGAGTTCAGCGTGAGCGTGGGTCGAGGCACCGACACACCCTTCGAGGTGCTGGGTGCACCGTATGTGAATGATCTGAGGCTGGCACATGAACTGAACATGCTCGGTCTGCCCGGTGTGCAGTTCACGCCCTTGCGTTTCACTCCGACGACGAGTCTCTTCAAAGATGAGGCCTGCGGAGGCGTGCGCCTCGCCATCACGGATCGCGGCGCTTTAAGGCCAGTCGAGATCGGCATCGCCATCGCCTGCACGCTTCAGCGGCTTTATCCGAAGGCCTTCGCTTTGGATAAGGTGAACACACTGCTCAATCACAGCTCAAGCCTGAAGCCAATCCGAGCGGAAACCTCGTGGAAGAAGATCATCGGAGCCTGGGCGGAGGAAACCGCGGGCTTTGAGGCGAGACGGAAGGGTTTTCTAAGGTATTGAGGTCGGATGATTCACGCTCCCATCACCAGTTCGGGCGTGATTTCCATCCGCTCCGGCCCCGCGAGCATTTTGAAGTCCGTCGAAGCGCGATGCCAGTCCACGAGGTCGATGCCGTAGAGGGTGATCTCTTTGCAGATGAGCTTCAGGGCGGCGTAGTCGTCGAATTCGATGGGCTTGCCTGCATCAAGCACGAAGTCGAAATCGGATTTCTCCCGTGCGCGGCCTGTGGCACGCGAACCGACGAGATAGACATGAATGTCCGGCTGATCGAAGCAGTAGCCGCGCACGGCTCCGAGCACGCGGCGGCAGATTTTTCGCTCGTGAGGAGAGAGTTCGATCATGAGATGCCCTCCTTTTCGTCGAGGCGGCGGATCACGTCCCGCATGAATTTTTCTGCACCGGAGATGTGTGAGTAAATTTCGTCTGCCATGCTTTCCTCGTAGATATGGGAGGTCATGTTGCGCCAGCGGATGAGCTGACGGCCATATTCTTCCTCTTCGTCGGTAATCAGCTTGCGGATGTTGGCATACTCGACCGCGTCGCTCGCGGTGTGGACATCGTCGAGGCGCTTGGTGGCCCAGGCTTTGAGCGTTTTCCAAAACAACTCAAAGGTGAACTCAAAGCGCTGGATGGCGCTGTCACGAACCAAAAAATCCGCATCCATCGGCATGGCCAGGACTTCAGCCAGCCTGTCGCAGGCGCTGGAGAACTGTCGGTGAATGACTTGGAGCTTGGAGGGTTGGGCGGGCATGCCGGGCGGAGTGTAGTCAGATGGGCTGAAAATCGCATCTGGTTTGTTTGAGGCACAAAAAAGCCGCGCAGGGTTGCTGCGCGGCTTTCGAGATGGCTTGGAAGATCGCGGCGAATTACTTCGCGGCTTTCTTGAGGGCGTCGGCCTTGTTGGTGAGCTCCCAGGTGATGTCCTTGTCGTCGATCTTGCCGAAGTGACCGTAGTTGGTGGTCTTCGAGTAGATGGGGCGGAGGAGGTTGAGCTGCTTCACGATGTCGGCAGGCTTGAAGGAGAACACCTTGAGGACGGCGGCGAGGATCTTGTCATCGCTGATGGTGCCGGTGCCGAAGCTGTCGATGTGGACGCTCACAGGCAGCGGGTGACCGATGGCGTAGGCGAACTGCACTTCGCACTTCGCGGCGAGGCCGGCGGCGACGACGTTCTTGGCGACCCAGCGGCCCATGTAGGCGGCGCTGCGGTCCACTTTGGACGGATCTTTGCCGGAGAAGGCACCACCGCCGTGACGGCCCATGCCGCCGTAGCTATCGACGATGATTTTACGGCCGGTGAGGCCGCTATCACCCTGAGGACCGCCGACGACGAATTTGCCGGTCGGGTTGATGAGATACTCGGTGTCCTTGGTGAGCATGTTCTTCGGCAGCACCTTTTTGATGACCTGCTCGATGCAGAATTTTTCAATTTCGGCGTGGCTCACATCAGCAGCGTGCTGCGTGGAGATGACGACGTTCACGATACGGGTGGGCTTGCCATCGACGTATTCGACAGAGACCTGGGACTTGGCGTCCGGGCGCAGCCATTTGGCGAGTTTGCCAGCCTTGCGGATGCGGGTCAGCTCACGGCCGAGGCGGTGGGCGAACATGATCGGCGCGGGCATGAGCTCAGGCGTTTCATTGCAGGCGTAACCAAACATGATGCCCTGGTCGCCAGCGCCTTGTTCGGCGTGCTTTTTGCCTTCGGCTTCGGCGGCGTCCACACCTTGAGCGATGTCGGGGCTCTGGATGGTGAGGTAGTTGTTGATGAAGATCTGGTCGGCGTGGAAGACGTCGTCCACATTCGTGTAACCAATGCCGCGGACGGCCTCACGGATGATCTGGCCGACGTTGATGACTTCGTCGATGGGCTTGGTGGTGCCGAGCTTCTTGTTCTGGAGTTTCGGAATGGTGATCTCACCACCGACGACGACGACATTGCTCTTCACGAAGGTTTCGCAGGCGACGCGGCTTTTCAGGTCGATCTTGAGGCAGGCGTCGAGAATGGCGTCGGAAATGGTATCGGCAACTTTGTCAGGATGGCCTTCGCCGACGGACTCGGACGAGAAGATGTAAGAGCTGGACATGGAGGTGGTCGTTTGGGTTATATATGGACGAATCATGATTTGTTGATACGTCCGGCAGGGCGGAGAGTATTCCCCAAAGCGGGGGCGTCAACCGGGGTTTTCGGGTCGGTCATGACCGGATTGTGCGATGCCGATGAAACCCCCGATCACTTCAACCTCCACACCTTCACGTCATCCACTTGGGCGGACTTGTTCACAGCGAGGGTGATCATGCGTTTCGTGGGATGGGCGATGCCTTCACTGGAAAAAGTGCCCGTGTCCTGGCCGTCGATCTTCACGGACATCGTATCGCCGGAGACGGTGATGTGCAGGGTGTGCCAGTCGGTGGGTTTGAGGTCGAGTTTGAAGGCTTTGGTCTTCGTTTTGAGAAGCGCGGCGAGTTCGGGAGACTTGTCGCCGGCCTGGCGGCGTTCGCGGATCTTGTTGTCCATGCCGCCGGTCTTTGAATCGGTGATTTGTAGGTTCTTGTTGGTCACGCGGGCCATGCAGAGGTGGCCAGCGTGGACGGTTTTGAGTTCACGATCGACGAAATCGACGCCGAGGTCGTCACCCTCGCCGAGCTTGAAACGAAGCTCGACGATGCCGTCTTGAAACTCGACGTTGTGGAAGATGGCCACGCCGTGATCGGCTTCGGCATGCTTCATGACGTGCATGACGCCGTCGATGAGATCGACCTGCTGATGGCCTTTGGCCCGCCAGCCGCTGTTGCTGGTCCAGCCGTTGCCGATGTCCTCCTTGCCGGGTGTTTTTTCATCGCGGGCAAAGTCGTCGGTGAGCAGCAGCGTGGGCTCGGCGGCGATCAAATGGCCGCCAAAGATCGCAAGGAGCGCAAAGAAGGTGTTTTTCATGGTTTGAGGTAATGGAGGTCGATGTGGTTGAGTTGGAGGGATTCGAGGTGGAAGTCGAACCAGGTGGCTTTGCGGCCGTCGATCATCTTCTTCTGGTTGTGGTCGAGGCCTTCAACCTCGAAGTAGCTGTGCGGCACGCCAGCTTGGGTGAGAGCCTCATGGTATTCACGCACGGTGATGAGGTGATCGGGGTCCGCGGTGCCGCAGGCCACCTGGATGCGGAGGTTGGCTTGGATGTAAGCGAGGTTCTTTTCGAGATTGAGATACGGGTCGTTGGCCTTCAGGCGCTCGGGATCGCTGCCGAGGTAGGTGTTGGGAGCCTTCGAGACATCGGAGACGTGATAGACATTGCCGCTTTGATTGAAGAGCGAGGCAAAGAGTTCGGGGAAACGCATGGCGAGGTGGGTGGAGCCGCGTCCGCCCATGCTGAAGCCCTCAATGCAGCGGGCTTTGCGGTCGGCGATCGTGCGATAGGTGGCGTCGATGTGCGGGATGAGTTCTTTGATCATCATCGTCTCCGCCATGAAGCGGCCATCGCCACTGTCCTGATACATGGTGGAGCGTCCGCCATTCGGGAAGACCATCACGATTTCCGGCAGCTTGCCCGCAAGAATGCCCTCGTGGAGCACGCTGGCGGAATACACGCTGCGCGTTTCATTGCCACCCGCGCCGTGAAGATGGTAGATGACAGGGTAGCGACGTTTTTCGTCCTTCGCATAACCCGGCGGCAGGTAGAGGCAGTAGCCCACGTCGCGCTTCATCGAGGCGCTGGTGAAGGTGTGATGCGTGACATTCGGCGGCAGCTCCGGCACGGGCGAGGTCACCCACATGTCGTCGGTGTTGGTTTGGTTCGACTTCTTCTTCGCCTTTTGGGCGTGAAGCAGCGGGCAGAGCGTGAAGAGCAGCAAGGCGGTGACGAGGAGGCGCATGCAGCATGGAACGTCAGGGGCTTGGCGCTCTCTCACGGGATGTGGTGACGCGGATCACCACGGCGGCGATGGTGGAGCCGACGAGATTGGAGACCATGTCCCAAGCGGTGTTTTCATAGCCGCCGACATTGGTGTTCGGGATGGTGAGCACGGCGATGAATTCCAGCACCTCGTTCAACGCGCCAAAACCCATGCCCGCAGCAGCGCAGAGGGTGAGCATGCCAAAGGTGGGCCGCACCGCGCCGCCATCTGGTTGGCGTAATGCGTTCCGCAGGATGTGCCAGCAGAGCCAGGTGGTGATGCCGAAGCCGTAGGCATGCACGATTTGATCATACTTCAGCCGCTGCGGGATGAGCCACCAGCTGTAGAGCACGGCTTGATCGCCATTGTAAGGCCATCCGGCAGGCAGCGGCGTGAGCCCGCCAGCCATGTGCGCCAAGCCCCACATCGAAAAAGCCCACAGCAGCCCGGTGGTGAGCTTCACCCGGCTGTGCACGAGGCTCATCACGGCGATGAGCACCAGCATGACGACGATGTAGAAGATGAACTCGCCATTCCTCCGCGACACCGACAGCGCCGCCGCGATGGCGATGTAGGCTCCGTTGAAGAGGAAAACGGGCAGGAGCTTGGCAGGCGGTGAGGTGGACATGCTCCAGCATGATGTTTCCGGCCCTTCCGAGGCAAGCCTTTCTTCGCCAAAGAATCGGCGGAAGCGCTTCGTATATGGCTGACCCATGCCCAAGCTCCTCGCTGCTGTTGTTTTGATGATGTCCGCCTCGCTGCACGCCGCTGATCCGGCGGTGACGAGGACGTTTTATGTGTCGGGCGTGGAATGCGGAAGCTGCGTGTACATGGTGCAGCAATCCATCGGGGAGACGAAGGGTGTGGAGGATGTGCAGGTGGTGCAGATCATCGACAACTACGCCCAGGTGACATTCAATCCGAAGACAGTGAGCGATCATCAAATCGCCCAAGCGGTGCGTGAGGCAATCCCGCTGCATGGAACGCCTTACCTGGCTACGCTCCGCGTGAAAATACCGCAGTATGTGAAGCACAAGGCGGCGGTGGACAAGCTCTTCGTCGGCTGGAAGGCCTCGGTGACGCTCGTGCCGTCGCTGGAGGTCAAAGACGAGTTTGTGATCCATTTCGAGCCCTTGAAGGCCGACGCGAAAAAAGCGGATCCTCATGGCTGGAGCCTCGCGACCTTTACCGAAGCCATGAAAGGCCTCGGTGTGGATTTCACACTCGTGCAGGAAGGTCAATAACAGAGCCAGGAGCCCAGCCACTTCGACGTGATCCTTGCCGAAGCGTGTGCTGCGCTTACTTTCAGACTCATGAATGATACCTCGCCTGCCGCTGACGCTCTTCAGATGGAGCTGTATGCCCGAATGCCCGCGAGGAAACGCGTGCGCCAAGCGATCACTCGCAGCGCTTCGTTGAGGAAGATGGTGTGGCAGCGAGTTGTCGAGGCCCACCCTGCGGCCACGGCTGACCAGTTGCGCCTGGCTTTTGCCAGCCGGTGGCTGGGCGAGGAACTCGCGGAGCGGGTGTATGGAGGTATCCAGCATGGATGAGACCTTGATGCTGGCCATCGAAGTGGCCGTGGTCTTTGAGAGACTAGGAGTGGACTACTTTATCGGCGGTTCGCTGGCCAGTTCGCAGCATGGGGTGCCACGCGCCACGTTGGATGCGGACATGGTGGCGAGGCTGACGCCGAATCACGTCAGACCGCTGCTCCAGGCACTTGGCGAAGCCTGGTATGCGGATGAAACTGCGATCCGTAAGGCGATCTCGGCGAAGTCGTCGTTCAATCTCATCCATCTCGACACGGCGCAAAAGGTGGACGTGTTCGTCTCCAAGGAACGGCCATTTGAGCAGAGTCAGTTTGCTTCAGCCATTCGCCTGTCGCTTGGAGATGATGATGTCCATCACGAACCCTACTTCGCCAGCGCCGAGCACTCCATCCTGGCGAAACTCGAATGGTTCCGCCTCGGTGGAGAACTCTCCGATCGGCAGTGGAATGACATTCTCGGCATCCTGCGAGTTCAGGCAGGGACTCTGGATCAGGCCCGTCTGCGAGCCGAGGCGAGCGGACTCGGCGTCGCTGACCTGCTCGAGAAGGCGTTCGCGGCAACGACTCAGTAGCTCAGCCAAGGTGACAACCACTTCTCGGCCACCGCCAGCGGCATGCCTTTTCTCGCGGCGTAGTCTTCGAGCTGATCCTTGCCGAGGTCCGTGGAGATGCCGAAGTAGCGGGCTTGGGGGTGATTGAAGTAAAGACCGCTGACGCTGGCTCCGGGGTGCATGGCGAAGCTTTCGGTGAGCTCGCAGCCGGTGGCGGTGGTGGCGTCGAGGAGGGCGAAGAGGGTCTTTTTCTCGGTGTGGTCCGGCTGGGCGGGGTAACCGGGGGCGGGACGGATGCCGCGATACTTCTCGCGGATGAGTTCGTCGTTGCTGAGGTCGCCGGGCTTCTCGATGCCGCACTGGAAACGGGCCTGCTGATGCATCCATTCGGCGAAAGCCTCCGCGAGGCGGTCGGCGAGCGCTTTGACGATGATGCTGGAATACGGGTCGTTCACCGCATCGTAGGTCTTCGCATACTCATCACCGCCATGGATGGTGACGGCGAATCCGCCGATGTAGTCGGCGCGGCCGCTGTCCTTCGGCGCGATGAAGTCGGCGAGGGCGTAGTTGGGCGTGTCTTTCTTGATCTGCTGCTGCCGGAGCGTGTGCAAGGCGGTGCCGTTGGCGAGCACGATGTCGTCACCGACGCTGTTGGCCTCAAAGTAGCCGACGACGCCTTTGGCGGTGAAGCGTTTCTCTTTGATGATGAGGTCGAGCAAGGCATTCGCATCGCGATAGAGCTTCGCAGCCTCGGCTTCGGCTCCGGCTTTTTTGTCGGCGTCGTCCCAGGCGCTGGAGAAAGTCTGTTCTTTGCTGTTCCAGCGGCCACGCAGTTCCCAGGTGTGGAAGAAGGGCGACCAGTCGATGAAGCGGCGCAGTTCTTCGATGGAAGGAGTGATCGTTTCGACGCCGAGTTTGGCCGGTTTGGCGATCTCGACGGTGTTCCAGTCGCAGGTGAACTTGTTCGCACGAGCGGCGTCGATGCTGAGAATGTCACGGGCCTTCTTCTGGCCGTATTTGGCACGCATTTCATCATGCTTGGCCTCGTTTTCGGCGACGAAGGCGGCTTTGTGCTCCTCGCTGATGAGCGAGGTGGTCACGGGTACGGAGCGTGAGGCGTCCAGCACATGCACGACGGGGCCGGAGTAATGTGGCGCGATCTTGATGGCCGTATGCGCAGCGCTGGTGGTGGCACCACCGATAAGCAGCGGCACTTTGAAGCCCTGGCGCTCCATCTCGGAGGCCACGTGCGTCATTTCATCGAGCGACGGCGTGATGAGGCCGGACAGGCCAATGACATCCGCGCCGATCTCGCGTGCCTTTTCCAGAATCTTGTCGCAGGGCACCATGACGCCGAGATCGGTGACTTCGAAGCCATTGCAGGCCAGCACGACGCCGACGATGTTTTTGCCAATGTCATGCACATCGCCTTTGACGGTGGCGATGAGGAATTTGCCCGCGCCTTTGGAGACGGGATTTTTGAGCTTCTCGGCCTCCATCGCCGGGGTGAGCACGGCGACACTTTGCTTCATCACGCGGGCGGATTTCACCACCTGCGGCAGGAACATTTTGCCTTCGCCGAAGAGGTCGCCGACGACCTTCATGCCATCCATGAGCGGACCTTCGATGACTTTGAGAGGCACGCCGTATTTGACGAGCGCTTCTTCGGTGTCCGGGATGATGAAATCGGTGATGCCTTTGAGCAAGGCATGCTCCAGGCGTTTTTCGACGCTGGCTTCACGCCAAGTGAGATCGACTTCCGCACGCTTGGCACCGGCGACGCCTTTGAACTGCTCGGCGAACTCAACGAGCGCTTCAGTGGCTCCGGGATGGCGATTGAGGAGCACGTCTTCCACCTTGGTGAGGAGCTCCTTCGGGATGTCCTCATACACTTCGAGCATGCCGGCGTTCACGATGCCCATGTCCATGCCGGCTTTGATGGCGTGGAAGAGGAAGGCACTGTGCATGGCCTCGCGCACCTTGTTGTTGCCGCGGAAGCTGAAGCTGATGTTGCTCACGCCGCCGCTGACTTTGGCGCCGGGGAGGTTTTCTTTGATCCAACGGGTCGCGTTGATGAAGTCGAGCGCGTAGTTGTTGTGCTCCTCCATGCCGGTGGCGACGGTGAGGACGTTCGGGTCAAAGATGATGTCCTGCGGATTGAAGCCGACTTCATCGACGAGAATGCGGTAAGCCCGCTCGCAGATGCGGATTTTGTCTTCGTAGGTCGCGGCCTGGCCTTTTTCGTCAAAGGCCATCACCACGGCGGCGGCACCGTAGCGTTTGATGATGCCTGCACGCTCGCGGAAGGCCTCTTCGCCTTCCTTCATGGAGATGGAGTTCGCGATGCCCTTGCCTTGCAGCATCTTCAGTCCGGCCTCGACGACCTCCCATTTCGACGAATCGACCATGATGGGCACTTTTGTGACCTCAGGCTCGGTTTGCAGCAGTGCGAGGAACTTCGTCATCATGTCCACGCCGTCGATGAGGCCTTCATCCATGCACACGTCGATGACGTTGGCACCGTTTTCGACCTGCTGGCGTGCGACGCTGACCGCTTCCTCCAGCTTGCCCTCTTTGATGAGCTTGGCGAATTTCGGCGAGCCAGCCACGTTCGTGCGCTCGCCAATCATGAGGTAATTGGCCTGCTTCGTGTGGTTGTAGGCCATGGTGCCCGAAAGGCGCATGATGGGCTCCGGCGTCGGCACATGACGCGGCTCGATGCCCTTCACGGCCTTGGCGATGGCTTCGATGTGAGCAGGCGTGTTGCCACAGCAGCCGCCCATGATGTTCACGAAGCCCGATTTGGCGAAATCCGTCGCGAACTCGGCCATGTGATGCGGCAGCAGGTCAAAGCCCGTCGGTGCCAGAGCATTCGGCAGGCCGGCATTCGGATACGCGGAGACAAAACAGCCCGCTTTGGCCGCGAGCTCTTCGATGTAGGGCCGCATCTCATCAGGACCCGCCGAGCAGTTCATGCCGATGCTCAGTGGTTTGACATGCATCATCGCATTCAAGTAGGCCTCCACGTCCTGCGCGGAGACCAGCGTGCGACCCTTCACCATCGCGGCGGAGATTTGCACGGGCAGCTCGACCTGGTCTTTCTCAAACACTTCCTGGATGGCAAACAGCGCTGCTTTCGCATTCAGCGAGTCAAAGATCGTCTCCACGAGCAGCGTGTCGCTGCCACCCGCGATCAAGGCGCGGATTTGGTGCATGTAGGCCTGCTTCACCTGATCAAAGGTGATCGGCCGAAACGCCGGATCATCGGCATCCACCTGGAAGTTCAGCGACACCGTCATCGGCCCGATGGCACCGGCGACGTAGCGCTTCACGCCCGTGTCATTCGCCACGCGGTCCGCCCATTTCCGGCACTGCTGCGCCGACATGAAATTGATGTCCCAAGCGACCTCATTGACGTAGGCGTTTTCGATCACGCTTTGATAAAACGCCGGGTCCTTCCGCCCGCCATGATCACGCGGATCCTCGATGAAAAGATCGCTCTGCGCCACCGAGGTCGCTCCGAAGGTATTCGTCTCGATGATGTCCGCCCCGGCTTCCAGGAAGCGGCGATGAATGTCCTCAATGATCTCCGGCTTCGTGATGCTTAGGATGTCGCCATTGTTGAGCAGGTCCTTCTCGTTCTTGGCAAAGCGGGTGCCGCGAGCGGCGGTCTCGTCGAGGACGCCCTTGGCCTTGTACTCGCGGATGGTCGTGCCCATAGCTCCGTCGATGACCAGGATACGCTGGCGCATGGCGGCTTCGAGTTCAGGGCGGCAGTTAGGACGGGCTGACATGCTTCAAGACTACCCAAAGCCCGCGAAGGGTCAACCGTTCGCATCAACGCATCAGGATTTGATGATGTGAAGTTTGCAGACACCCAAAAACCAGACGCCTCTGCACTTTTTGATCAGGCGCCAATCAAGGCAGAAACGTGTCACCACCAGAAGACTCACTTCACCACGACAGCTGCCGCCGGAGGTGTGAGCACTTTTTGCAGGGGGCGGGGATAGACGCCGAGGGCGAGGATGACGAGAGCGAGGCCGCAGGCGATGGCTTGGGTGAGCGGGGCGAGGGTGAGGGCGGGCTTTTCGCTGCCTTCGGTGGTGTACATCGAGAGAATGATGCGGAAGTAGTAGTAGAAGCCGGCGGCGGCAGCGATGACGGCGCAGGTCAAAGCGCCCCAGTAACCGTGATCGACGAGGCTGAGGAAGACGAACATCTTGCCGATGAACCCGGCGGTGAGCGGCAGGCCGGCGAGGCTGGCGAAGGCGATGGTGATAACCAGTGCAAGGATCGGCGAGCGTTTCGCGAGGCCCTGGAAGTCACCAAGGTCCTCACCCTGGCCGTTGACGCGCATGAGGCCGAGCGCGAGGAAGCCGAGCACGGTCATGGGCAGGTAGGTGGCGAGGTAGAAGGCGACGATGCCGTTGCTGCCGATGTCGAAGCGTCCGTCGCTGCCGCAGGCGAGCGCGAGGAGCAGGTAACCGGCGTGGCTGATGCTGGAGTAGGCGAGCAGTCGCTTCACGCTGGTCTGGAAGATGGCGGGCAGGCTGCCGAGGAGAACGGTGAGCGAGCCACCGACGAGCAGGAGGCTTTGAACTTCGCTGCCGATGATGGACCCGGCGGCGGTGAAGGCATCGAGAGCGCGGGTGAGCACGACGAAGCCCGCGGCCTTCGATCCGACAGAGAGGAAGGTGGTCACGGGCGTGGGAGCGCCTTGATACACATCCGGCACCCACATGTGGAAGGGCGCGGCGGCGACTTTGAAGCCGAGACCGATGAGCAGCATGGCGGCACCGAAGAGCGCGGCGGCCTTGCTGGTGGCAGGATTGGCGAGCGCCTTGCCGATGGCGTCGAAATTCATGCTGCCGGTGGCGCCGTAGATCCAGGCGATGCCGTAAACGAGCACGCCGGTGCTCAGAGCGCCGAGGATGAGGTATTTGACGCCGGCTTCGAGGCTAAGGGCGCTTTTGCGGGCAAAGGCGACGAGGACGTAGAAGCTGATGGTGACGAGTTCGAGCGTGATGAAGATCGTGACGAGGTCGCGGGCGGAAGCCATCCACATCATGCCGGCGCAGACGATGAGCGGCAGGCTGAACATCTCGGCGAGTTTTCCATCGAGCGTGAAGCGCGTGAGGTAGGGGGCGCACTCGAGCGTGAGCCAGAGCACGAGCAGCGTGATGACGAGGGCGAAGCCTTTGTAAAACAGCGCCAGCGTGTCGATCTGGTGCCAGGGCTGCATGAACTCGGGGAGCTGCGTGCCGCAAAGGGGCAGCAGCACGAGGGCGAGCGCGGTGCCGGCCATGGCGGTGTAGCCGAGCGTGCGGCGGGAGATCTCCGGCTTAAAGGCCTCCAGCAACAGGAGGACGAGGCCGAGGAGGGCGAGACTGGCTTCGAGGGTGAAGACGGACATGGATTAGAGGGCTCTGGTGCGTCCTCGTCCTCCTACTCGAACTCGTCCTCGATCAAATCGGCTGGGAAGAGGTGTTTCGTCGGCGAGGGACTGAAAATTGAGAATTGGAAACTGAAAATTGGAAATTGGGTGCTTCGCGATCTGCGACTCTGATTTCTGACTTCTGAGGTTCTGGGGCGGCGGAGCGGAAGAGACGAGGACGAGTTCGAGTAGGAGGACGAGTAGGATTTAGGAGGCCGCCAGAGCACCCTTCAACAAATTCAGCAGCAGCCAGGGGCAGCAGCCGGTGAGCAGGAGGGTGGCGGCCATGAGGATGAGAGGAAGGCGCTGCGGCAGGGCGGGATCGCTCATGAAGAGGCCGGTGGTGGCGCTGCCGTGGAAGATGCTGCGGTAGGCGCGGAGCATGTAAACCGCGCTCATCACGACGCCCCACAGGGCGAGGATGACGGTCCAGTGCAGATTCGTGAGCGCTCCTTTGAAGCCGGTGAAGCTGCCGGCGAAGACCATGACCTCACCCGCGAAGTTGCTGAGGCCTGGCAGGCCGATGCTGGCGAAGGCACCAAAGGCAAACAGCACCGTGAAGGCAGGTGCGTGGGAGGCGAGACCGCCGAGCTTGCTGTACTCGAGCGTGCCGAGCTGGTTGCGCATCTTGCCAGTCAGCGCAAAAAGCAGGGCGATGGACACACCGTGCGCAAACATGAGCAACACCGCGCCTTTGAGCGCGACCTCGCTGCCTGCGGCGAGGGCGAGGAAGATGTAGCCCATGTGCATCACGCTGGAGTTGGCGAGCGTGTCATCGAGGCGGCTGGCACGGATGGTGACGAGACCCATGACGAGGATGTTGCCCAACAGCATAAGCAGCAGCGCATTTTGCACCCAAGGCACGTTCGCGCCTTGAGGCAGCAGCGGCAAAGCGATGCGCAGCAGGCCGTAGAGACCGAATTTCTTCAACACACCGGCATGAAGCATGGCGACGGGCGTCGGAGCGGTCGCGTAGGCCGGAGCGGCCCAGCTATGGAAGGGGAAAAGGCTGACGAGCGTGCCAAAACCAAGCAGCAGCACGAAGAAGATCGCGCCTTGTTTTTCGATGGGCAGCGGGGCTTTTTTGGCCACATCGCGCAACGCGGTGAGGTCGAAGGTGAGATGCGGACCTTCGCTGAACTCAACGACGAGCCACACGAGGCCGGCGAGCAGCACCAAGCTGCCGACACCGAGATACACGGTGGCCTTCCAAGCGACTTTTTTGCGCTCGATCGGCTCCGCGTGGCCGTGGAGGGCGATCATGAGGAAGGTCGGGATGAGCGCCAGCTCATGGAAGGCGTAGATGAAGAAGACATCGGTCGTCAGGAAGGCGCCCAACGCACCGCCGCCGATCAAAAGCGAGGCAACGTAGAAAATGGCCGGACGGTCCTGGATTTGCCAAACGGCGGCAAACATCACAATCGCGGTCAAAAGGGCCAAAATGAGCGAAACACCATCCGCGCCGACCGAAAAGCTGATCGCGGGATTGGCGAGGACTTCACGAGCCTGGGTGAAGGCGAGTCCGGTGCTGCCTTTGGCGGCGTATTGCCAGCTCAGGGCCAGCACGATGACCAGATTCACCAGCGTGGCTCCGACGGAGGCAGCACGCGCAGGCGCTCCGAACAGCACCGCGAGGGCAGCGAGGATCGGAAGCAGGATGACGATTTCGAGAACGCTCATTCGGAGATGGGATCAATGGGTGCGGGGCAGCACAAACACGACGAGATAAACCACGGCGATGATGCCGCCGCCCAGCAGGAAGGTGTAGCCTTGCAAATGCCCGCCCTGGAGCATCCGGGTGGCCGAGCCGATGCGGGCCACGATGGCCGCCGGCAGTCGGGCGACGAGGCCATCGACAAATATGCGCTCAATGCCGGTCACCAGCCAAGCCAGGCGATCCTGGAACTCGCGGACGATGACGGCGTAGATCTCGTCGAAGTAGAATTTGTTGGCGAAGAGTTTGATGCGGATCGGGTCGGCATCCTTGCCCTTGTAGAGCAGGAAGGAACTGATGGAGCCGATGAGCAGCACGGCGACGGAGGTCCACAGGACGGTGTCGTGACCTTCGACATGCTCGGGTTTCATCGCCTGGAGGAAGTCGGAGAACGGACCCCAAGCAGAGAAGATCGAAAAGATGGCCAGGAGGGCCAGCGGCAGGGCCATGACGAGCGGCACCTCGACGGCGTGATGCGCCGATTCCGTGCGGGCCTTGCCAAAGAAGGCCACGACGAGCAGTCGAGTCATGTAAAAGGCGGTCAGGGCAGCCGTGGCGGCACCCGCGAGGAAGAGCACGCGGCAGCCGCTGTCGAAGGCGGCACCAAGGACGGCTTCCTTGCTCCAGAAACCGCTCAGCGGCGGCACGCCCATGAGGGCGGCGGTGCCGATGGCAAAGGTCCAGAAGGTGATCGGCATGTGCTTGCGCAGGCCGCCCATCTTCCAGATGTCCTGCTCGTGGTGGCAGGCGTAGATGACGGCACCGGAGCCGAGGAAGAGCATCGCCTTGAAGAAGGCGTGCGTGTAAAGGTGGAACATCGCCGGGTGGCCGGGATGCGCTCCGTGCGCGGCGTGCCCGTCAATGGCGGCCATCGACACCGCACCGACGGCCATGACCATGTAGCCGAGCTGGCTCAGCGTGGAGTAGGCCAGGATGCGCTTGATATCGCCCTGTTGGGTGGCCATCAGCGCCGCGAGCAGCGCAGTGAAGCAGCCGATGCCTGCAATGGTTTCCGCCGCGAGCGGCGTGACGATCACAAAGCTCACGCGAACGAGCATGTACACGCCCGCGGCCACCATCGTGGCGGCGTGGATGAGCGCGGAGACGGGCGTGGGGCCTTCCATCGCGTCCGGCAGCCACACATGCAGCGGGAACTGGGCGGATTTGCCGACGGCTCCCATGAAGAGGCACAACGCGGCGACGGTGATGATGCCGGGATTGTTTTTCAGCACCTCAGCCAGCGGTCCACCCGTGACAAAGGCGTCCTGCAGGTTGTCGATGTTCAGATCGCCCTTGTTCAGGCCGAAGAGGAGCAGGATCCCGATCATGAAGCCGAAGTCGCCGATGCGGTTCGTGAGGAAGGCTTTTTTGCAGGCCTCAGCGGCGCTGGCCTTCTGATACCAGTGACCGATGAGCAGGTAGGAACTCAAGCCGACGAGTTCCCAGTAGATGAACATCATCACCAGATTCCCCGCCAGCACGATGCCGGTCATGGAGAACATGAAAAGGGACAGCGAGCCGAAGAAGCGAGGCTTGGCCTCGTCGTCCTTCATGTAGCCCAGCGAGAAGATGTGCACGAGCATGCCGATGAAGGTCACGATGAACATCATGCCACGGCTTTGATCGTCGATCATGGCATCGATGCCGGCCTGGAAGCCCGGCACGTCGATGAAAGGAAGGATGCCCACGGTGCCTTCGGCTCCCTTGGTGGCGAGCAGCGCGAGGCTGGCGAGGAAGCAGATGACCGACGAGCCGACGGAGATGAGCACGCTGGCGTTTTTCAGTGCCCGATGACCCAGCAAAATGATGAATGCCGAGAAAAACGGCAGCATCAGCAGGATGGTGGGAAGGAACTGGCCTGGGGATTGGGCGTCGGCGGGAGGCATGGGACGGCGTTCGAGAGGGGCGGGTCAGCCCTGGAGCTTGGTGATGGCCTCGGTGTCCACGCTTTGCTTCGTGCGGAACAGAGCGACGATGATGGCGAGGCCCACGGCCACCTCGGCGGCGGCCACGGTGATGGTGAAAAACACGAGCGACTGCGCGGTGTAATCCGGCAGGCCGTTGACGAGATGGAAGCGGCTGAAGCCCACCAGCGCCAGGTTCGCGGCGCTGAGCATCATCTCCAGGCACATGTAGATGATGAGGATGTTCCGGCGGGCGATCACCCCGGCCAGACCGAGGGCGAAAAGCATGCCGCTGACGACGAGATAGTGGCCCAACGTGATCATGCGGCACCTCCTGGGGTCTTTTCACGCTTGCTCAGCACCACCACGCCCACCGTGCCCACGAGCAGCAGCAGACCAACGACCTGGATGTGGAAGCCGTATTGGTTGAAGAGGGTGAAACCGATCAATTTGGCATCGGGAAGCGTCCCGGCCTTCAAATCGTTCGCGATGGTCGGCAGCTTCGCCGCGCCTTCCGCCTTGCTGGCGGCCTCCACGAGGGCCAGCGGGGTGTTTTGCGGCGTTTTCTCGGCCAGCTTCGTGTGGCCCACGACGGTCATGATCTGCGTCACCAGCAAAACAGCCACCACGATACCGCTCACGATGGCAGCCATTTTCGGCTGCTTGCCTTCCTCCGCCTTGATATCCAGCAGCATGATGATGAACAGGAAGAGCACCATCACCGCGCCGGCATAGACGAGAATTTGGATCGTGCCGATGAAGTAGGCGTCCAGGCTCACAAACAGGGCAGCCAGCCCCACAAAGCACGAGGCCAGCGCCAGAGCGCTGGAGACCGGATTCCGCGCCGTGACCACCATGAGCCCAAAGCCCAAGGTGATGGCAGCGAGGAGGTAAAACAGAAGCGGAGGCATCGGGAGAGAATGACGAAATCCGAAGGACGAATGACGAACGGGGCTGATGAAGCACGCCGAAGGCCAAAAGCACACGGGAGGCCGATGATGCGAGCGAGGGCGAGGGGCGGCAACCGCATTTTGTGAAAAATTTCACAAAGTCGCCCGGTGACAGGCACCCAACGGCAGATTTCACGGTCTTGGCGCTTGTGAAGGAAGCGCTTGGCGGCATCATCCGCGACCATGTCGCTCCAGTTTTATCATTACCTGCATCTCATCGGCCTCATCCTCGTCTTCGTCGGTTACGGCGGACTGCTTTCTTCCGAACGGGCCAAATCAGCGATGATGTGGCATGGCATCGGATTGCTCATCAGCTTTGTTTCCGGTTTCGGCATGCTGGCGAAGATGGGCATGAGTTGGCCTTGGCCGCTCTGGATTTGGATCAAGATCGCCCTGTGGCTCGTGCTGGGCTTCCTGCCGGTGCTGGCGAAGAAAAGGATCCTCTCCGGCCCTTCGGTGGTGAAACTCGCCATCCTCGTCGGCGCGGCGCTGGCCTATCTCGGCTATTTCAAGGCGGTGATCTGATTTCACCCTTGGCGGGAAGCCATCGTGTGTGGCAGAGTACGGCTTCTCAGCCAGAAACAGCCAGCTCATGACTCCCGCCGCCGCTCCCCCGGTCCTGAACCGCCCTTCCCCGCCCTCGGTGGAGGACATCACGCGCATGATGCCGCTGGGGCGCTACTCCGTGCAGGCCCGCGTGGGCATGGGCGGCATGGGCACGGTCTTTCGCGGCACCCAGCTCAGTCTCGGCCGGCCCGTCGCCATCAAGGTCCTGCGGGTCAGCGACGGCTACGACTACGCCTTTGAAGACCGCTTCCGCCGCGAGGCGAAGGCGATGGCGCAGCTCAGCCACCCGAACATTGTCGCCATCTACGACTACGGCCACCTCGGCAGCGAATTCCTCTACTTCGTCATGGAGTTCGTCGATGGCATGGACATGGGCGAAATCATGCGCCAGGGCCGCATGACCACCGATCTGGCCCTCCAGCTCATCCCGCAGATCTGCCAGGCGCTCGAATACGCCCACTCAAAGGGCATCGTGCATCGCGACATTAAACCCGCGAACATCATGCTCACCCGCCAGGGCGAGGTCAAAGTGACCGATTTCGGCCTCGCGAAGAATTTCGTCAAAACGCCCACCATGGTCACTGAGACCCACATGGTGATGGGCACCCCCGAGTATGCTTCTCCCGAGCAATACGACATGCATCGCGAGGTGGACCATCGTGCCGACATCTACGCGGTCGGCGTCATGGCGTATCAAATGCTCACCGGTGCCCTGCCGCGTGGCTCCTGGCTGCCACCCTCGCAACTCCGCCCCGGTCTCGATGTCCGCATCGACGGCATCGTGACGCGGGCGATGATCCAGGATCGTGCTCAGCGCTATCAAAGCATCACCGACATGCGCCGCGCCCTTGAGGCCGTCCTCGTGCAGCCTCCCAGCCAGCCGCTCCAGCCCGCCACGCCAGCCGCCAAGCCCAAAGCCACTTCCCACCGTATTCTTCTTCTCGAAGACGACCTCCTCGTCCGCGACCTGCTCCGTCGCACGCTCGAATGGGCCAAATACGAGGTTCACGAGACTGGCGACGGCAAGGAAACGCTCCGCCTTTACCAGGAGGCCATGCAGAAGGGCCAGCCCTATGACCTCGTCATCCTCGATCTCACCATTCCCGATGGCATGTGCGGTCGCGAAACGATGATGCACCTGCGCCGCGTCGATCCGCAGATCCTCGCCATCGTTTCCTCTGGCTATCGCGATGATCCCGTGATGAAAGACAGCGCCGCCTACGGCTTCGCCGCCGCCTTGCCCAAGCCTTATCAACGCGAGGCGCTCATCCAGCTCGTGAACAGCGTGCTGGCCGTGGGCAGCAAGAAGGCGGCTTGAGGCGGTGCTGAGTAGCCCGGGCGGATTGCGGAAGCGGCGGATTCATGCTATGCCATCCGCATGACTGTCACCCTCACCATCCCGGACTCCATCTCCGCTGCTCTGATCGAAAAGTTTCCCGATCCAGGCCGCGCTGCCTTGGAGGCCCTCGCTGCGAAAGCGTATGCAGCGGGTGGGATGAGCCTAGAAGGTGTCAGACGGCTTCTCGGGCTTTCCTCGCGATGGGACGCGGAAACCATGCTCAAGCAGCATGACGTGTGGCCAAGCGTTTCCGCCGAGGACGTTCAGCATGACCTTGAATGCCTCGATCAACTTCTCGAGCCTAAGTAATGCTCATTATCTAGGAGACATCGGCGCTATCCGCCTTGGCTGAAGCAGGCCTCATGAGTGCGCTGCCAGCGGTGTTCCCCCTGATCGTCATCACGGAAAGTGTGCGTCACGAATGCACTCATCCGGGAGCACCAGTCGCGCTGCAGGAGTGGGCGAAAACGCCGCCCTCATGGGTCCAGATCGCCTCGGATCCAGCCACTCTTCTGCCGGAGACGACGGGACTTGGAATCGGTGAAGCTACTTCGATTTCTCTCGCCTGGGAACATCGGCCGGAAAGCATGGTCATCCTCGATGATCGTGAAGGCCGGGCTCTGGCGAAAGCGCTCGGACTGAATTTCATTGGATTGCTGGGCGTCGTCGCTATCGCCGCCCAAAGAAAAGCGATCCGCTTTGATGAAGCGATATCAAAGCTTCAAGCCGTTGATTTCCGCATGTCGGAGGAGGCCATTCAGATCTGCCGGTTACGCGCTGCACAATAGCAGCTCACTCCTCCTGCGGCACTTCGATGGCGGGCTTCACCTGCTCGACGGCGGTGCTGAAGGTGCCGGCGGTGCCGAGGCGGGAGTTTTGGAGCCATTCGCCGAGGAGTTGGCTCTGCGGAGCTTTTTTCGCCGCAGCGGCAAGGGCGGTTTGGGCGAGTGAGGGATCATCATGCTGCGGCGTCAGGGCGGCGATGGCCATGAGGTCGGCGACGGAGGGCTTTTCCTGACGTTCGACGATCATCTGACGGGCCTGAAGCGCGGTGGAGGTGTCGTCGAGGATCTCGCCCAGCGTAGCAATGTGGCGGAGGTCGGCCTCGGCGAGGTTTTCGGTGGCGATGCGTTGCAGGGAACGCAGCGCGGGAAGGTGCTGGCCATCGGCGGTTTGAAGGGCGGCGAGGCGACGCATCGCGGCGGTGTCGTCGGGGAATTTACGGAGGAAACCTTCCCACAAAATCATCGAGCTGCCGGGGCCGCGGCGGGCTTCGTCGATCTCGGTCATGGCGAAGGTGGCATCGCGATCTTCGGGCTGCGTTTTGAGATGGGCGGCAAGGAGGTCGCGTCCGGCTTCGGGAGCACCACCGGCTTCGAGGGCGCGGGCAAGGTCAATAAGGCTCAATGCCTCCTGAGGGCGGTTTTGCAGAGATTCGAGGAGCGTCGAAAAATCCTTCGAACGACCGGTTTGGGCCGAAAGGGCATGCAGGCGGCCGAGGCACTTCAAATCGCCGATGGCGGCGACGCGGAAGAAAAGATCGCAGGCGGTGCCATGATGGCTTTGGAGGTCGGAAATGCTGGCGGCATGCCAAAGCCAGTGGCGGTAGCTAGGGGAGGTTTCGCGACCGGCGGCGAGTTGTTCCCATGTCGAGGCATGCTCGGGATGCTCGCGGAGGCGGCGCTCGATCCAGGGAAGGAGTTCGCCGGACTCGGCAGCGGCAGTGGCGGCACGCAAAGCCCGCTCGAGCATGATTTCGGGCACGGCGGATTTGGCAGGAAGCGCCCGCAAGGCATCGCGGCTGATGCGACTGGCCTCAGCGACGCGGCCGCCCTCGATGAGAAGCTGAATTTGCATGTCCTGCGCCTTCGGGAGCTGCTCGCTGGTGAGGTGGCCTTTGGCGTCATCGAGCCAGGCTTTGACGACTTTTAACGCGGCGGCGGGACGGCGAGCGTCACGAGCGGCCTCGACGAGCTCTTCGACCTCGCTCCAAGTGGCGACCGGAGATTCCGTGATGCGCAGCCAGATGTCGGTGGCGAGGTGCAGATCACCCGTTTCGGCGGCCTGATGGGCGAGCAGGCCGAGCACTTCGATTTTGACGGGTTCTTCCAGTCGATCTCCGGCGGCGGAGACGAGCAGGCGCATCTCATCGAGGGCGGGTGCATCGCCGCGCTGCACTTCGGCGAGGATGAGGGCGGCAATCAGTGGGCCGGCATCGCCGATGGGGCCTTGCTGCACGGTGAGCTGACGCAGCCGTGGCGTGGCGGGTTCTTCAAGCCAGCGGGCAAGATTTTTGACTTCACCTTCGGGCAGCATGCCGAGCTGAAACAACGCGGGGTTCAGCCGACGCGGCGGCAGTTTGGCGATGCGTTTCACCACTTCGACGCGGGTGGCTTGCAGCGTTTCATCGACGGGCGGCTGCTTCGAGGCCTGCAAACGCCAGCCCCAGGCTCCGGCGAGTGCGGCGTAGAGCAGCACGAGCATGGGAAGGTTCTCGCGAAGGCTGTGGCGTTTGGGTGAAGGCATGAACGGCAGGCGGAAAAAGGTGAAAAAGGAATCAGTTCGCGGCGGTGGCGGGAGCGGGCGGCAGCGATTGAAGCTGCACGGTGGCCTGGCGGCTGATGTCGAGGCGCACGATGCCTTTGGCGTCGGCATTGGCGGAGTAGGGGCGGCCGTTTTCGGTGTAGGCGCAGAGGCCATTCGGCTCGAAGCCGCCGATCACGACCTCGACCTGGCGCCAATCATAGACTTGGAAGGTGGCACGGCGGGAGGTGAGCTCGAGAAACTCGATTTTGCCGCTGCATTCTTCGAGATGGAGATGCGGCACAGCGGGCGCTTTTTCGGTGAGGACGATCTCGCTGCGCTGCTCACCCATGGCGTGGATGTAGAGCTGGCCGTTGCTCACCGTGTAGCCGCTGATGCCTTCGCAGCGGGCCATGTCGGGCACGCCGGCGCTGGCAGGAAGGCGCAGGGTGCGGGCACGGCCTTCATTCAGCACGATCCAGTGACGGTCGGCGAGCTTCAGCACGCGGGTGCGGGCGGCATCACGCACGCTGGCGGCGTAGGACGCGGCGGTGATGGCGTGCAAAGGCTCAGCGGCGCACCAATCGAGGGCTTTGCTCAGATCGGCGAGGCCTTTGTCGTCACGCACATCGCGGAAGGAGGCACTCAGGGCCACGGGCGAGATGCGGCGCGGGTTCTTTGCCTCGGCCTGCAAGGTGGCGAGCTGCTGTTCGAGTGTGGGGCGGGCATCGGCACGAGTGGCGGCGGTGGCAAAGACCTCCACATTGTCGCCGTGCATCCAACTGTTCGCGGTGACCTCGTTCGCCGAAGGCAGGGCAATCACGGCGGAATCTCCGGCGCTGCGGGAAGGCGCGGGCGTGAGGCTTTGCACGCCGATGCGAGCGCAGAAATCGAGGGCATCCGAGCCAGGAGCGCCAGTGGAGGGCCAGAGCATGAGGGAGATGCTTTTCCCGGCGGGAAGCAGAGCGCGGTGGATGTAGCTCATCGAGCCAGCCACTTCGCGTTCCATATCGAATCGGTTGGTCTTGGCGTGCTCATTGAGCGGGCCATTGATTTTGTCTTCTTGAGTCCACTGCGTCGGCTGCGAGAAGGAATACGAGGCGGCGGCCACGTGCGGCATGTCGAAGATGGCGCGGGCGAGCTGCTCAAAGTGCGGCGCGTCCTCGGGATTCTGCCCTGGACGCCAGCCACGAAGGTCCGCCTCGCACACGGCGACGGTGAAGGGCAAAAAGTAGCGGCTCAGAATGCGCTCACGCACCACCTCGGCACACAGGCGGAAGCCTGGGAGCGAAGACGGCGTGGTGAAACCCTCCGCGCTGAAGGTATTGAAGAACACGCGGCGGCCATCCAGCGTCGTCGTATCGGGCGCGGGAGTGACACCGCCTTTCGCGAGCCATTCCGCGGTGAAGGCAAAGAGGTCTGCCTGCGGTCCAGCGGAGAGAGCGGCGGGTTCCATCCAGGCGGAACCCCATGAGCAATGAAACACCTGATCAAAGCGATGCTCCGTGCCGAAGGTGTCCTGACCACGCACGGCGAGCACGACCTTCGCCTCGGCAGGCGCTTCGAGATCGAGGAAGCCCATCGCCCGTGCGGTGGCCTTGACGCCGCTGCGCAGCGCGGTGGAATCCATGCGAGCCACGCCTGTTTTGACGAGCTTCGGGGCCGCTTTGCCCGTGCCGCCAAGGCTGAGCGTCTCACGCACCTCGGCGAGCACGCCTTCATCACGCCAGGGCATGCCGGCGAGCAGGACGGGAATGTTTTTCGCCTTCGCCTCGTCACGCACCCAAGCGGCAAGCTGCTTCTGCTGCTCCACATCGAGCAGCAAACTGCCATCGAGGATCACGCCACGGAAACCGGCGGCGTCCGGCAGCTTGGCGTCCTTCGTCATGGTGAGAAATTCAAGGCGGAAGCCCAGCCATTCGAGCGGCGCATGGAGGCAGCGGGCGGCCAGCGTCGTGTCAGCAGCAGGCGCGGCCTCGCCGGTGAGGGAGGCATCCCAGCCGTGCAGAACGAGCACGCGGCGGCTGATTTCTTCCACGGGACCCAGATTCACGCCATCGAGCGACGGGGTGGTGATGAACGGCATCACGCCCATCGTGTGAAGTCGGCCAGCGGCCTCACGAATGGCCTCATGGTCATGCGGCGCGGCGAACTCGACACCCAACACACGCATCCCGGCAGCGCGGGCATGACGCAGCACGGCGGAAATCTCACGCGCCGCAGCCAACGGGTTTAGTTCCGTCGCTCCGGCCTTGCTGCCCTGCGTATGCACGCCGAGCGCCAGCACGCCATCGGCAATGCCAGCGGCCTCGCCGCCGATGCCGATGCGGGCATCGAGGAGGATTTGCTTGTCCTGAAAACGCTTTTTGAGCACCTGCGCCAGCTCAAGCACGGCCTCACGCCAGGCTTTGCTCGCAGGCTGATGGCCGAGGCTGAGCACAAAGCCATCGAAACCCTTCTTCGCCGCCGGATCGGCCGCGCCAGCCACGGCCCAGCCAAGCCAGCCGGGCTGCGAAGGATCAGCCACGACGAGCTGATCTTTGTCACGGCCTGCGGTGAGCGTCACGGATTGCTTGGCGGCGAGCTTTTCTTGAAACGACTTCGTGCGCAGCTCGGCCACGTTCAGCATCGCCAGGAAACGGTTTCCGGCCATGTGCCCCGGCTCCAAGTCCGCCTCGGCCTGCGCATGCAGGACAGAAAGGTCAAACGCCGCCAGCGAAAGGGCATCCGGACGCGTGGAGAGATCGACGAAGAAGCTGCGCGGCATCTCGAATTCCACCGCCATCACGGGCGAGCCGAGCAAAGCGACCGCGCAGAGGCTTTTCAGCCAAGCAGAAGCCCGGTCACGAAGACCGGTGCAAAGGGGGAGTGAGTTCGAGGATGTCATGGCTGTTGATGTTCCGCTTTTTCAGAGCTGCGAACACCCTCAATTTAGGCTCTCGAATTATAGAATCAATAATCAATATGGCTGATTGCAAAAAAAATCACACCGCTTTTCTCACTTCTGCGTCTCATTCACCGCCAAACGGATCGCTTCTGCCATCCGTCGCAGTTCCTCCGCCGTCACGCACAGCGGCGGCATGAGAACGAGGGTGTTTTGGATCGGCCGGGTGAGAAGACCCTGCTTCCGAGCGGCGAGACAGACCTCCGCCCCGCTGCTTTCCACGTCGATTCCGGCGATGAGGCCGATTTGGCGCGTCGCGAGCACGCCGGGCGTGTTTTGAAGCTCCGCGAGCAATTCAGCCAAAAGGGCGATTTTGGGCTCCAAGTGCTCCAAAACCGCTTCATCGCGAAAAATGCGCAAACTGGCCAAAGCCGCCGCGCAGCCAAGTTGGTTCGCGGTGTAGCTGTGACCATAGAAAAAGGTGTTTTCGGGCCCGTGGAAGCCTTCGAAGACGCGTTTTGTCGTCAACGTGGCCGCCATCGGCAGGTAACCGCCGGTGAGGCCCTTCGCGAGGCACAGAAAGTCCGGCACCACGTCCTCATGCTGACAGGCGAACATCTTCCCCGTGCGACCAAAGCCCGTCATGACCTCGTCGAGGATGAGAAAGACATCGTTTTGGCCGCACCAGGCATTCAGCTCTCTCAGCATGCCCTTCGGCCAGAGACGCATGTTGGCCACGCCTTGGATCAACGGCTCGATGATGACGGCGGCGAGGCGGTTTTGATCGTCAGCGGTCAAGAGGTCAAGAGCGTCAAGACTCGCGACCCGGAGCACGCGATAGCCAAATTGGTTGGCGCTGCCTTTGAAGGTCGGAATGCCGCCGAGGCTCGCCGCGCCGAGCGTATCACCGTGGTAGGCGCGGTCAAAGGCGACGATGGTGTCGCGTTCGGGCCGACCGTTCTGCCGCCAGAACTGCAAGGCCATGCGCACGGCGCATTCGATGGCCGTGGAGCCGTCGTCGGAGAAAAACACCCGCTCCATCTTCCCGCCCGGCAGCAGATCGACCAGCTCCTTGGTCAGCAAGGCCGCCGGCGCATGCGAAAAGCCCAGGAACGACGTGTGCGCCACCTTGCCGAGCTGTTCGGAGATCGCCGCGTTGATCACCGGATGGTTGTGCCCGTGAATGTTCGTCCAGATCGAGGCATTCCCATCGAGATACTCGCGCCCGTTTTGGTCCCGCAGCACACAGCCCTGCCCGCTTTCGATCATGACCGGCTCAAACTCCTCCGCTGTCCACGCCTGCATCGGCGTGAAGGGATGCCACGAGTGGCGTTTTTCGAGTTCAGCAAAATTCATCAGCCTTAAAGAGAACAGTGGAAGCCTGACGGCAAGCTTTGCGATGGATTCCACCTTTCCAATTCGCCCCTGATGCGCAAAATGTCTCCATGGGAATCTTCAACGTCGCCGTGAAAGTCGAGAATGTCGTGGAGCGAAATCAATCGTTCACGATTCAGAAGATGCTCGTGGACACTGGCAGCGAGTACACTTGGGTGCCTGAGCCGTTGCTGGAGAAGATCGGCGTGAACCGCGAAAAGAAAGATCTGGCCTTCGTGATGGCCAACGGCCAACAAATCACTCGCAGCGTGGGCTTTGCCATCGTGCGAGTGGACAAGGCGTTCACAGTTGATGAGGTCGTTTTTGCCGAAAAAGGTGATCTTCTCTTACTTGGTGCTCGCAGCTTGGAAGGACTGAATTTAGTCGTGGACTCCCGCCAGAAAAAACTGGTCGCCGCCGGGCCGCTACCGGTCGCTTGAGTGGCAGAGCATTTCAAACTCGTCATTCTCCGCTTCTCTGCCCCTTGGCGGCGAATTTGAGCGGCATTGCGCTCAGCCCGCCTTCAGCAGCTCGTAATCAATCGCATGAAGCCGGGGCTGCTTGGGACCCATGCGGGGGACGCAGTGCAAAAGGGCCTTGGTGTAGGCGTGCTGGGGATTTTTCAGGATTTCATCCACCGGGCCAGTTTCGACGATTTGACCGCGAAACATCACGGCGACACGATCCGCGACGCTGCGGATGATGCCGAGATTGTGGGTGATGAGGATGATGCTCATGCCCAGCTCCTTTCGCAGGTCGGCGAGGAGGTCCATGATCTGCTTTTGAATGGTGACATCGAGCGCGGTGGTGGGTTCGTCGGCGATGAGGAGCTTGGGCTGGCAGCAGAGAGCCATGGCGATCATCACACGCTGCTGCATGCCGCCGCTCAACTCATGCGGATAAGCATGCAGACGCTTCTCGGGCTGCACGATGCCCACTTTATCGAGCCAGCGCACGATCTCGGCATCGCGCCCGGCTCTGGAGACATCGGGGCGATGCAGGGCCAGCGCCTCGCCGATCTGGGTGCGAATGGTGAGGACGGGATTGAGGGAGGTCGTCGGCTCCTGGAAGATGTAGGCGATCTCTTTGCCGCGCACCTTGCGCAGTTCATCGGGCTTCAGCGTGAGCATGTCATGCCCGGCGAGGGTCATCGCAGCGGCTCGGATGGTGGCCGGTGGCTCGGGAAGCAGGCGGGCGAGAGCGAGGGCGGTGGCGCTTTTGCCGCTACCGCTTTCTCCGACGAGGGCCAGGGACTCACCTTGCTGGAGCGTGAGATCAATGCCCTTCACGGCCAGCGTCGGCTCCGCGTCGTGGCGACGGAACTCGATTTTGAGATCGCGAATGTGGAGGAGAGGCTTGGCGGGCATGCAGCCACGATAAAGGCGGACGCGGATGTGTCATCCATGATCTCACAGACGGAGCGGCTCGAAATAGCGAGGTTTGAGCATGTTGTTCACGCTTTAGCGTGGGATCGAGTTTCGATGCACACGCTGAAGCGTGAACAACGTACATAAGCCTTCACCCTCGCCGCTCAGTAGAGCAGGAAGCTGATCTCGCTGTCCGTGAGCTGGGAGCTGTCCTCAACGGCGAGGAGGGCCTCGGTGTGCAGGGAACTTTCCCAAGCGGCCTCGGTCTCGGCAGGGAGAGGCGATTCATCGAGAAGAGCAGGAGCGGTCTCCAGCACGGGAGCCTGGGCGATGCTCGTGGGCTGCTCCGGCTGCATGAAGATGAAGGCCAGCGCGAGAGCCGCAGCGGCTCCACCGGCGAGGCTGAGGCCGCCAAGAGCGGTGTTTTCCTGCCACCAAGCCTTCAAGGAGGCCAACCAGCCACGCTCCTGCGGCGTCTGGCGGGCGAGACGGACGACGTTCTGGGTGAAATTCGGGCGCACCTGCACGTCCCGGGCCTGCTGAAGCAGTTGGCGGAGAGGATCTTGAGGTGAGAGCGGTTCCATGACGAAATTCAAAAACCGGTGTGGCGGCCTGAAGTTGCAAAAAAACTCAACCGGGAGGCCATTCGAGGCTGCGACCGGCCAAAAGATGGACGTGAAGATGCGGCACGGTCTCCCCAGCATCGCGGCCATGATTGATGACGAGGCGGAAACCCTTGTCCCGCGTCTGGATGCCGAGTTTTTCGGCAATGCGGCCTGCGGCCAGCAACAAAGCACCGAGCGTGGCCTGATCTTCTGGCTCCGCCTCGCCGACACGCGGGATGAGCTTTTTCGGCACGATCAGGACATGGGTGGGAGCCTGGGGGTTGATGTCGTTGAAGGCCGCGACGAGGTCGTCCTCGTAGACAAGCGGCGCGGGGATCTCGCGATCGATGATTTTTTGGAAAATGGTCTTTTCGCTCATGCGAAGGCGAGTCTAGGCGCGGTTTGAAGGGCTGGCAATGGTGCTGCGAGACGAGCAAATGAAGGCTTCCAAGGTTGAGGATAGGTCTTATTCACGAGCCATCTCTCGACACACGCTTCTGCCGCGGAGGGGCAGAGGAGCAGAGGACGTGGAGATTGGAACCCACCCAAAAACTCTGCGCCCTCCGCCTCTTTGCCCCTCTGCGGCAAAAAACGGGCTGGCTTTGGAGACATCTTTATAATGGTGCCTGAAACGGAGTCATGGAACGGAGAAAAGGTAGAAAAATGGGACCTGAATTTTTCTACCCCAAATCTTTCTACCAAACGGACTGGGCCGAAGAAGCCTGATGTGGCGCTGATGAATCCCGGTGCCAAAAAAGCGGCCCGGAATTGCTTCCGGGCCGCTGGTGGGGGTTTTGGGTTTTGATTCGCGAGGCGGGTTGGGTCGCCGCGCGGTCAAAGGGGGATGAACGAGTTGGAAAACTCGTTCTACGACATTACATCATGCCGCCGTGGTCGTGGCTGTGGCCGGCATCGGCTTTCTCTTCCTTCGGAAGGTCGGCGATGAGGCACTCGGTGGTGAGGAGGAGGCCGGAGATGGAAGCCGCGTGCTGGAGGGCGCTGCGGGTCACCTTGGCGGGATCGACGACGCCTGCCTTGATGAGGTCTTCATACTTGGCGGTGGCGACGTTGTAGCCGTGGTTGCCTTTGCCCTTCTTCACTTCAGCGACAATGAGAGCGCCTTCGACGCCCGCGTTGGCGGAGAGCTGACGGAGGGGAGCCTCGATGGCGCGAGCGACGATTTCAGCGCCGGTCTTTTCGTCACCTTCGAGCTTGAGGTCGCCGAGGGCGGCCTGAGCGCGGATGAGGGCGACACCGCCCCCAGGAACGATGCCTTCTTCGACGGCGGCACGGGTGGCGTGCAGGGCGTCTTCGACGCGGGCTTTCTTTTCCTTCATCTCGGTTTCGGTGGCAGCACCGACGTTGATGACGGCGACGCCGCCGGCGAGCTTGGCGAGGCGCTCCTGGAGCTTCTCACGGTCGTAATCGCTGGTGGTTTCGGCGATCTGGTTCTTGATCTGCTGCACGCGGCCCTGGATGGCGTCGGTGGAGCCTTCGCCTTCGACGATGACGGTGTTTTCCTTGCCGATGGTGATGCGCTTGGCACGGCCGAGGTCGGTGAGCTCGATGTTTTCGAGCTTGATGCCGAGGTCTTCCGTGATGCAGCGGCCGCCAGTGAGGATGGCGATGTCTTCGAGCATGGCTTTGCGGCGATCGCCGAAGCCAGGAGCCTTCACGGCGACGATGTTGAGGGTGCCGCGCAGCTTGTTCACCACGAGGGTGGCAAGGGCTTCACCTTCGACGTCTTCAGCGATGATGAGGAGGGGCTTGCCGGAGCGAGCGACCTTCTCAAGCAGAGGCAGCATGTCCTTGAGGGAGCTGACCTTCTTCTCGTTGATGAGGATGTAGGCGTTCTCGAGGTTGCACTCCATCGTCTCCGGATTGGTGACGAAGTAAGGGGAGAGGTAACCTTTGTCGAACTGCATGCCTTCGACGACTTCGAGGGTCGTTTCGATGGATTTGGCTTCTTCGACGGTGATCGTGCCTTCCTTGCCGACCTTGTCCATGGCTTCGGCGATGATGTTGCCGATGCTGGCGTCCCAGTTGGCGGACACGGTGGCGACCTGGGCCACTTCTTTGCTGTCCTTGACGGGGGTGGCGATTTTCTTCAGTTCGGCGACGAGGGCCTCCGTGGCCTTCATGATGCCGCGCTGGAGCGAGATCGGATTGGCACCGGCGGTGACGTTGCGAAGGCCTTCCGCGTAGATGGCTTCGGCGAGCACGGTGGCGGTGGTGGTGCCGTCACCCGCGATGTCGGAGGTCTTGGAGGAGACTTCCTTGATGAGCTGGGCACCCATGTTTTCGTAGGGGCATGGGAGTTCGATTTCCTTGGCCACGGTGACACCGTCCTTGGTGATCGTGGGGGAACCGAATTTCTTTTCGAGGATGACGTTGCGGCCAGCAGGGCCGAGCGTGGCCTTCACGGCCTTGGCGAGCTTGGTGACGCCGCGGAGCAGCGCCTGACGGGCGGTTTCGTCGAAGTGGAGTTGTTTAGCCATAAATCAGTAATGAGTGATGAGTTAAGATTCAGTGAGTGAGGGATTAGCCAAGGATGCCGAGGATGTCGGTTTCGTTGATGATGAGGAGGTCGTCGCCGGCCACTTTGACTTCGGTGCCGCCGTACTTGGAGATGAGGACCTTGTCGCCCTTCTTCACGGTGAAGAGGGTGCTCACGTCCTTGCCTTCGTCGTCCTTGCCAGTGCCGAGGGCGATGACTTCGGCCTCCTGGGGTTTTTCTTTGGCGGTGTCAGGCAGGAAGATGCCTCCGGCGGTTTTTTCTTCGCTGAGGGAGCGCTTCACGAGGACGCGGCGGCCGAGCGGGGTGATGGTGTTAGCCATAGTATGTGCTGGGTGTGTTTGGGTTGGTTGTGTTTGTTTGTCTGACCGACTCCCGGCCCTGCCACGAGAGTGCTTGTGAACGGGGGCGGTGGTCGGTCGGAATTGTTGGGGGAGAGCGTGGTTTACTTGTCCTTGTCCACGACTTCGAAGTCGGCATCGACGACCTTGCCTTTGTCCTGCGTCTTGGTCTCCGCAGCGGCGACATCGGGGCCTGCACCGCCCATGCCGCTCATGTCGGGCATACCACCGGCACCGGGGGCTCCGGCTCCTGCGGCGGCAGCGGCTTGGTAGGCGGCGGCGAAGAGTTTTTCGATCTCTTCGGTCTTGGCCTTCATCGCGTCGGTGTCGTTGGCTTCGATGGAACTCTTCAGGGAGGCGAGTTTCTCAGTGATGGGCGTGAGCTGCTCGGCGGGGACCTTGCCTTCCCACTCCTTCATGGTCTTCTCGATCTCGTAGCTGAGGCTGTCGGCCTTGTTTTTGACCTCGACGCCTTCTTTGCGTTTGCGGTCATCTTCGGCGTGCTCTTCGGCGTCGCGCTTGGCTTTTTCGATCTCGTCGTTGCTGAGGCCGGAGCTGCCCTGGATGGAGATTTTCTGCTCTTTGCCGGTGGTTTTTTCCTTGGCGGAAACGTGGAGGATGCCGTTGGCGTCGATGTCAAAGGTGACTTCGATCTGCGGCTGGCCACGGGGCATTGGTGGGATGCCGTCGAGCTTGAAGGTCCCGAGCGTTTTGTTGTCGCGGGACATCGGACGCTCGCCCTGGAGGACGACGATCTCGACGCCGGGCTGCTGGTCAGCGTAGGTGGAGAAAATTTGGCTGTGCTTCTTCGGGATGGTCGTGTTGCGGGCGATCATCGGTGTGGCGACACCGCCGGCGGTTTCGATGGAAAGCGTGAGCGGCGTCACATCGAGCAGAAGCACGTCTTTGACGTCGCCTTTGAGCACACCGCCCTGGATGGCCGCGCCGATGGCGACGACTTCATCGGGGTTCACGCCCTGATGCGGGTCTTTGCCAGCGAGCTTGCGAGCGGTTTCGACGACCTTCGGCATGCGGGTCATGCCGCCGACGAGCACGAGCTCGTCGATCTTGGAAGCGTCCAGTTTGGCAGCGGCGAGGCAATCCTTCACGGGCTTGATGGTGCGCTCGAAGAGAGTGTCGGTGAGCTGCTCCATCTTGGCCCGTGTGAGCGTCTTCATGATGTGCTTTGGCCCGGAGGCATCGGCGGTGATGAAGGGGAGGTTCAAATCGTAGCTCTGGCTGGAGCTGAGGGCGATTTTGGCCTTTTCCGCTTCTTCTTTGATGCGCTGGATGGCATCGGGCTGGCTGCTGAGGTCGATGCCGCTGTCGGTTTTGAATTCGTTGACGATCCAAGTGATGAGCGTGTTGTCCCAATCGTCACCGCCGAGGTGGGTGTCGCCATCGGTGGCGAGCACTTCAAAGACGCCGTCGCCGATTTCGAGCACGCTGATGTCGAAGGTACCGCCGCCAAGGTCATACACGGCGACTTTTTCGTCGGACTTGCTGTCGAGGCCGTAAGCGAGTGCCGCTGCGGTCGGTTCATTGATGATGCGGCGCACATTGAGGCCGGCGATCTCACCCGCGGCCTTCGTGGCGTTGCGCTGGCTGTCGTTGAAGTAAGCGGGGACGGTGATGACGGCCTCGGTGATGGTTTCGCCGAGTTTGGCTTCCGCATCGGCCTTCAGCTTCGCGAGGATCATGGCGCTGACTTCCTGCGGGGAGTAGGTTTTGGTCTCGCCGCCGACTTCGACCTGCACATGGGCATCGCCATTGCTGGCGGGGACGATCTTGTAAGGCATGCGCTTGTCGGCCTCGGTCAGTTCGGTGAATTTGCGGCCCATGAGGCGCTTCACGGAGAAGACGGTGTTGCGGGGATTCGTCACGCCTTGGCGCTTCGCGGCCTGGCCGACGACACGCTCGCCGCTCTTCGTGAAAGCGACGATGGAGGGCGTGGTGCGGGCGCCTTCTGAGTTTTCGAGCACCGTGGCCTTGCCGCCTTCGAGGACGGCCATGCAGGAATTCGTGGTGCCGAGGTCAATGCCGAGGATTTTGCTCATGATGTGTGGTTTGGGGAAAAAGTGGGACGCGAGGTTTTGGTGCTATCTCCTTGGCTGAAAGCGTGCCAACTGCCCTCGGCGGCGCTGCAGGCCTTGATTTCACGAGCTTCCAGCGTTTTGAGGACCGTGAGCACCGAAGTGCCAAAGGCTCAAAAGACGGTCCAAAGTGCCAGCAAATGGCACAATTGGCTGGCACTTGGCACTTTGATGGCGGAGCAAAGTTGGCCTTGTCGTCATTGCCACGGATGGCTATCCTCCGGCCATGCTGAAAACCTCCACCACCTCCAAACAGATCAAGAGCGAGAGCCAACTGCTCGACCAGGCGATCTCCCAGTTGCTCGGGGAGGTGAAGCAGCACACGAAAGCGAAGGGCAGGCCCCTCAAACGGGATCAATTGCTCAAGGACGGATACAGCGAACGGTTCATCGCCAAGGTCGAGGAAGCCTGAATCAGTGCTCGTTCTTGCGAAGTCGCATGAACTCCTGCACCGTCAAATCCATCACCGGAGCTGCCCTGCCTGCCACCTTGAGGGCTTCGCGATAACTCATCGCTCCAGTCAAGGCGCGGATGATTTGCCCGTCGCTCAAGCCGTTCGCCTTCGCCAGTTGGATGGCGTTGGCGAGGTCAGTGTAGCGCAGGAATGACTCGGACATGACCCGAGGCTATCGAATAGGCCGCCGAGAAACAAGCCTCAGTTATTCTTGGCCGCTTCAAAGCGCCGACTTGAGCAAGCGGGCCAGATCGTGGCTGGCGGCTTGGCCGACCTCGACAACCTCAGCGTGGTGCAGGGTCTGCGATTTCAGGCCAGCGGCCCAGTTGGTGAGCATGGAAAGGCCTGCCACCTCCATCCCAAGCGCCCTCGCCTGAATGGCCTCCGGCACGGTGGACATACCGACGGCATCGGCGCCGAGGGTGCGAAGCATGCGGATCTCCGCCGGGGTCTCATACTGCGGCCCGAGCAGCGCAGCATAGACGCCCTGATGAAGCGTCAAACCGAGCGAGGAAGCCGCAGCGAGGAGTTTTTCCCGAAGCGAGAGGCTGTAGACCTCGCTCATGTCGTGAAAATGAGGTCCACCGAGCAGCGGGGTGGTGCCCTGGAGGTTCAAATGATCGGTGATGAGCATGAGGCCACCGACGTGGAAGGTATCGCGGATGGCTCCGGCGGCATTGGTGAGTATGACACGCTTCACCCCGAGCTCATGCATGAAGCGGATACTGGCGGTGACTTCACGAGCGGTGAGACCTTCGTAAAGATGCCGACGGCCTTGGGCGAGCAGAATGGGCTTTCCACCATGCTTCCCCAGCACAAAACGCCCCGCATGCCCTGGCACGGTGGAGGCACTCAGCCCCGGCACGTCCGCATACGAGACCTCCGCTTCGATGCCGAAGACCTCGGCGACACTGCCGAGACCCGAGCCGAGCACGATGGCGGTTTCCGGGCGAGCGTTTTTGAAGGCGACGAGCATGGGGTGACTAGTTGAGAGGTTGGTTACGCCTTCAAGGCATCTGCGGCAGCAGCTTCGAGAGGGCGGGAGCCATCGCCGCCGAGTTTTTCGTCGAGGGCTTCGAGGCGGTGAATGAGATCGGCGAGGTGTTTTCGAGGGTACATGCCCCCGGCGGCTTCACAAAAGTGGGTGCGGCAGCCGAAGGGGCGGTGGGCATACACGGTGCAGCGGCCATCGCGGCCGAGCAGTGGGCAGGCACCCTCGGGGTGAGGCTTCAACTGGGTGCGGCCACTGGCACGGATGCCTTTGGCGAGGTACAAAGCTTCACCGAGGGTAAGAAGCGGCGTTTTGCCGGTGAGGCGAAAATGGCAGCAACCGCTGCGAAGCTGGCAATCCCGCGGCAGGGGGCGACGCTCGATTTCGGCGTAGATAGCCTCCATCTCCGCCGCAAAGGGGGCGGGGGCTGGACGGGAGGAGGGGCGGCGGGACATGCGAAAGGCTGGAATGAGCCGAAGATGGCGGTGAGCGCATCATTTTTGCTGTGTGAACAATTGAAGTTTGAGAAATTTCCGTTTCGCCGCCATCTTTCCGGCCCACAGCACGCCGGACGATCTCGTCGGATGCCGCTTCCACCCCCCCGCCACCTCCTTCCCACCGCCTTTGCATGAGCCTGCCTGAAATCGCCGGACATGAACTCCAGGATCTCGTGGGGAGCGGACGCTGCGGGGCCGTTTACCGGGCCACCGCCGCGAATGGCAAAGCCTGTGCCGTGAAGGTCTTCAGTTCGATGGCCATCAACCGGAAGGCTCTCTCGACGGCCTTCCGTGCGGTGCAGCAGATGCCCCACCACCGCGGCGTGCTGCCGGTGGAGAGCTTTAGTTTCGAAAAGAGTCCGTACTACTGCGTCATGCCGCTGGTGGGCGTGATGACGAAGGACAGTGCTGGCCGCCGCCAATGGCAGACGCCCACCTTGGAGTCTCTCTGCTCAGGCCTGCCGCCCGATCAGGCCTGGCGGCACATTTATGAGATCGCCGATGCGCTCGCCTGGCTTCACAAACACGGCCTGCCGCATGGCAATCTGCGCCCCTGCAATGTCCTGCTGGAAGATGACGCGGAGTCCTCCATCCGCCTCGCGGATGTCGCTCAGGGCTGGGTGGGAGGCATCCATCATCTGGAGCTCACAGATCATTTCATCCACCTCTGCCCGGATCAGATCGAGAACCCGGACGGCGTCTTCGCCGGTTACGGCTCCTCGTGGGATGTCTATGCCTTTGGCGTCATCGCCTATCGTTTGCTCACCGGTACGCTGCCGAGAGCAGCAGCCGCGTGGCAGGAGCAGTTGAGCATTGCCCAGCAGCAGGCGGCCACGGGGCATGCGTATTCGGTCAATGGTGCCGCCTTGCTCTCCGCCGTGCGATCCCAGCCGAAAATCGTCTGGCCCCGCCCCGCCCAATCGAAATGGGAAGAACGCCGCCGGAATATCATCGAGCGGGCTCTCGACCTGAATGCTTCCGCTCGCTGGAGTGATGTGCGGGAGATGGTGCGGGAGTTTGAGGTGCTGGAAAGCGATTACCTCCTCGAGGAATCCCGCGAGCAGACCATTCAAGAGCGGGTGAAGCAGGCCAAAAAGGTGCTCGTGCTGCAATCGACCGCCGTCGTGCTGCTTTCCGTGCTTTTGCTCGCCACGATCTACGGCTTCGTCACCCTCCGCCGAGCCCAAAAGGCCGAGCTGACCATTCAGAACATCAACGACGTCCACAAAGTGGAGATCGATGCCCGCGAAGGTCGCATCGCCACCCTCACCAGCGAACGTGACATTGCCCGCCAGGCCAAGGCCACGGCGGATTCGAACCTCCAACACTCGCAAAACGCCGTCGATCAATTCCTCACGCAGCTCCTGCAAACGCCCACTGGCAATGCCGTCGAAGCCGATTTCTCCCGCGAACGCCTCCAGGACGCGCTGAACTTCTGCATGCAAGGCCTGCCCGCTTTGGAAGCCGATCCCGCTCTCGGTGTCGAGCGCCTGCGAGCCTATGGCAACATTGGCCAGGTCCACCTCCGCCTGCGTGACACCGCCAAGGCCATCACCTACCTCACGAAAGCCCGCGAGCAGGCCGCCGAACTCATCAAGAACGGCAAAGAAAGCACTCAGGGGCCGCTGCATCAGCAGTGGTTTGGCCGCTACAGCCTGCTGCTCTCGGATATCCGTGCTCGCGAAGGCCGCCACAGCGAATCTCTCGCCTTGCTTCGCGATGCCACGACGAATCTCGAAAGCGGTCTCGCCGCCGATCCGAAGAATCGCCTCGCCCGCAACGAATGCGCCCGCGCCTCGCTGGAATTTGGCCTGCGCAGCCTACGCAATGGCGACACCGCCGATGCCGAGACCGCCTTCGCACGCATCCCCGTGGTGCTCGATCCCCAGCTCATTGGTGCAGATCTCGGCAACGACGAAAAATTCATCATCGCCCGTGCCAAATTCGCCAAAGGCATCAGCCAGCGAGATGCCGGCAAGGCCGAAGAAGCCCTCAACACCCTCATCGACAGCGTCAAGGACATGGGCGAACTCGTTCTCGGCAGCAGCCCTCGCAATCAAGATCAGGCGCTGCTACTCGCCGAGGCCTACACCGAACTCGCCGAACTCATCGCGAAGAATTTCAGCGGTGCCGATGCCAAAGAAGCGCACAACCAAGCCGTGCCCATCCTTTTGGAACTCAACCGCCTTCTGCCAGATTGGGCCGAGGTGAAGTATCTCCTCGCCCGCAACTACGGCGCTCTCGCCGCCCTCTCGCGGGATGCTGGCCAGCCGAGCGAAGCCAGCAAGAAGAAACAGGACGCCATCCTGCTCGTGAACGAGATCCTCGCCGACGACAAGACGAACGCCCGCTACCAGTTTCTCCTCGCGAAACTCCGCGGCGAATACGCGGAAATCGTGGCGGACCTCGGCAAAGCTGCCACTGCGCTGCCCATCGCCAAACAAGCCGTCGAACTCCTTCAAACTCTCCTCGCCGGCCAAACCGATACGAAGCTCACCCCCGAGCGGAAGATGTGGGAAAGCCAGCTCGCCCAGCTTCATGGCATCCTTGGCCACTCCAGCGAGGCCGCCGGGCAAAAACCCGCCGCTCGCGAGTCCTTCAAAAGCGCCATCGCCATCTGGGAAAAGCTCGCCGCCTCCTCCGCGAATGATGAGGTGGTGCAAACTTCCCTCACCTGGAGCAAGGACCGTCTCGCCCGACTGAAATGAGCCTCGCAGAAAAACAGCGCCAGCTCATCGAGGATCTCAACTTGATCCCCGACGTGCAGGAGCGGCTCTCCGCCCTCACCAGCTACGCCTCCCGCATGCGCCTTGATCCTGCGCAGCAACTTGAAGCCAACCTCGTCCTCGGCTGCGTCTCCCGCGTCTGGCTTCACGGCGAACTTCGCGATGGCCTCACCCGCTTCGATTGCGAAGCAGAATCACCCATGGTCAAAGCCCTCGCCGCTGTCCTTTGCGATCTTTACAGCGAGGCCACGCCCGCCGAGGTCATCGAAGTGGAGCCTGATCTCTGGCAGCAATGCCACTTCACCAAAATGCTCACCCCCACTCGTCTCAACGGCCTCGCCAATGTGCGGCGCCTGATTCGCGAGAAGGCCGCGAGCTGGGTGTGAACCGTGGCGATCACTCGCCTGCCTGCTTGAAAACTTCCGGGTGGTCGAGCACGAGCTTTTGGAGCTTTTGAAAATCGGCCTCCGGCACGCCCTCAGGGCAGGTGGTCTTCTCGATGGCCTGCCGTCCGCCAATGGTGCCCGCCAGCACGAGGGCGCTGAGCGACGTTCCAAGCCGCGCGGGGTGATGATCGTCTTCCTCATACAGTGGCATCTTCGGATACTTCTCACGCGCCAGTTGCCAAAAATCACCCACAGGGCTGATGAGTATCCGCACGGCTCCCTCATGCTTCTTGGCCTCCTTCAGGGTGGTCACCGTGCCACGATGGATGTTCACCGTGGCCTCCGCCGCACTCGAACCGGTGATCACGGCATGCTCATCCTTGGCATCCCACCTCCTCTGATGCCGTGACCACACCTGCATAAGCACCACAAGGCAATCAGGATTGGCCTCCTTGGCTCTTTCGAGAAACTCTCGCACCGGCCCCACCGCCTGAAGGGTGTACATGGCGTTCAGACACAGTTCAGCATGCAGCATGCTCTGCTCCTGAAGCACCAGCACGTCCCAAGGATTGCCGTCCGGTGCCCCGCGCTTTAGACGAGCGGTCGCACTCACGTCCTTGATATGATCCCCGAGGTAGTAACCCGGCTGGGCATACGAATCGATGATCGGACTGAGCACCCCGGAACGTGCCAGCACATCACGCGTAACCTCTGGAAGGATGTTGTAGTAGGTGAGGCTATTGCCGAGAAACAGGATGCGGACCGGCGGCACCTCGCTCGCAGCACTGGATACACCTTGTGCGAGCAAGGCGAAGAAAGCGGAGAGAAGCCAGCGGCGGCGGTTCGGATTCATGACAGAGTTCTGTTACTCTAGATGGCGCAGACCTCCGTCTCATCAAGGCCTTGATTTCCGCAGCTCCACCATCGCTTCCGCCAGGCCTTTGCCAATCCCACCGAGTATCTTCGCGGAGCCGAGGTAGTGGAATTCGAGGTTCGAAACGCCTTTTTCCACAACGAGGCGTTCACGCTCGCTCATCGTTTCGAGCCGCAACTTTTCGACGAGGGCTTTCTCTTCCGCAGGCTTTAGCTTTTGTGCTTTGGCCTTCTCTTTGACCGCGTTCTCCTTGGCGCGAGCAAGTGTCAGCTCGCGATCCCAATACGTCTCGGTGCGAAGGGCGACGACGTTGCCTTGAAACTCGGGCTTCTCAGCCGGAGCGGCCATCGCCGCACGAAAGTGGTCGTGCGTGGCCTGATGGCGCTTCTGCTCAGGTAAATACTCGGCAGTGGGGCCTCCGACACCGAACACACCGATGACGAAAGGCAGCTTGGGCGTGTTCAGATCATTGCGCACATCGCGGATGAAGTGCGCCAAAACCTCGCTGTAGGCATCGTAGCCGCCGGGCTTGTCGCGATTCGGATAGGTTCCGCTGTCCACCATGTCGTTCCAGCCTTGGAACCACGCAAAGCCAGCCAGCTCGTAGCCTTCAGCGGCATGGTAGGTCGGAACGACCTGCTTCAAATCACCGAGCACGGTTTTCACATGCTGAATCATCTGACGATAAAAAGCGCCCGTTTCGGTTACTTTGTCCGCTTTGATCTTCTCGATGTCTTTTCCCTGCTTCTGAAGCTGCGCGAGCTGCGTCTCATGGAAGACATACGGTCCGGCGCTCGGTGGACGAAAATCGGTGTGAAGGCTCTTTCCTCCCCAAGCCGTCTTGATGAGCAGAATGGGCGCCTCCGTGAGCTTCTCCATGTAGATGCCAAAGGTGAACTCCGGGCCGATCTTCTCTGTCGTGGCACCAAAGCCAGCGGTGAGCTTGCCTGTCTGCACGGCGTCCGAGCTGTCGAGCGATGAAATCCACACACGCTCACATACTTTCGGCTTTCCATCAGCGCCGAGCATGGCTTCCAGCATCGGTTTCGTGGCCGCATCCATGCCGATGTGCTCCATGGTGCTGATCTTCGCATGCCCCTGCATATTCGATTGCCCGGCGAGGATGAAAACTTGCAGAGGCTTCGCGTGAAGCTGGAAAGCGAGGAAGAGAAAGAGGAATAGGGTGTATTTCACAGGCGGCTGCGTCCGGTGGTTTTGGATTGTTCGAGCAATGACTTCAGTTCCTTCACGATTTCCGGCTTCTCGGAATAGAGGTTGGTGGTCTCTCCGGGATCGTTTTCGAGGTTGTACAACTGTCCGGGGGCCTCAGGCGAAGCTTCGGGCAAAGCGAAGCGCTGGAGATCTCCCTTGTCGTAGCTGTTTCCGCCGGAACCGCGATGGTCGAGATACTTCCAGGCACCACGCCGAATCGAAAGCGTGCGGGCACCACCGAAAGCCTGGGTGATCAGGTAAGGTCGAATCGGTGCGGCGGCCTTGCCTTCGAGCACGGGCAGCAAGTTGAAGCTGTCCTCCGCTGATTCGTGAGGCAACTCAGCCCCCGTGATGGCCGCCACCGTGGCCATGATATCGGTGAGGCAGAGGGTTTGATCGCTGGTGGTGCCGGGCTTCACCTTTCCAGGCCAGCGCACGATGAAAGGCACGCGATGTCCGCCCTCCCAGGCGTCACGTTTGATGCCACGCCACGGCTTCGCGCCATCGTGCGCATGATCCGCTCGCATGTGGACGGCACTCGCCACCTCGGGGCCGTTATCGCTGCTGACGATGATGAGCGTGTTCTCCGCGACACCCGCTTTCTCCAGCGTGGCCATCAGCTCGCCCACGATGTGATCGAACTCGGCGATGAAGTCGCCATGCGGTCCGGCCTGCGTTTTGCCTTTGAACGCCGGCGCGGCAAAGGACGGCAAATGCACCGCCTGCGTGGCATGGTAGAGGAAGAAAGGCTTGCCCGCATGCTGCTGGATGAATTCGCGGCTCTTCTTCAAGAACACGAGGTCCACTTCCTCCATCGGAAAGTCCGGCGCGATGAATCCGGCTCGGCAATCATTGGCATACGGATGCTTGGGGAGCTTCGATTTATCGATGGGACCAGTGGGCGGCACGGGGATGTGATCGCCGTCGATGAAGGCATAAAGCCACTCGGTGGTGGGACAGCAGGCTGTGCCGAAGAACTGATCAAAGCCATGATCAAGAGGCCCGCCCTCGATGCGGCGCGAGTAATCGATGCGCTGCACCGCAGCTCGTTCACCCGAGTGAATCGCTTCACCTGCCTGATCGCGAAAGGTGAGCCCGATGTGCCATTTACCGACCGCCGCCGTGGCGTAGCCCTGCTTCTTCAACAGGCCCGGAAGCGTCAGCTTACCTGGTGCGATCAACGACGGACCTCCCGTGCCCTGAAACACCGTGCCGCCGTTCGGCACACGAAAGGCCATCTGCCCGGTCATGAGGCTGTAGCGTGATGGCGTGCAAACCGTGGCGGGGCTGTGCGCATCCGTGAAGCGCATCCCCTGCCCAGCGAGTCGATCCAAATTCGGCGTGGGCACCTTGGATTGAGCATTGTAGCAACGCACATCGCCGTAACCGAGGTCATCGGCGAGAATGAAGACGATGTTGGGCGGTGCGGCGTGGAGCAGCATGCATGGGGCGAAGAGCCAGAGAACCTTTGTGATGTGTCTCATGAGTGGAAATCATCGGAGCGGGCCAATGTGCAGCGCTTTGTCCGCAGGGATGTTTGGTGAAGGCGGCACGGGTGCTGCGGGGTGGAGTCCCAGCCAGCGGCTAAACCAACCGGTGGTGACCATTTGAGCTGAAAAGGGATAGCTGTGACCGCCAGGAAAGGAGAACCAACTGAAGCAATCGCCCGCTCGCAGGCTGCTGAGATAGAAGTCGATGCCCTTGGGGCTGTAGCCGTTGTTTTGAGTGTAGTAGGACTTTGTCTCGACATAGCCGCGACGACTTCTGCGAGCCGCGAGAGGGCTTGGCAGGCCAGAATTTTTCACGTCCTGCCACTGCGCATAGACTTTCATCGTCTCCATGCACTTCGGCAGGATGTCGTGCTGGCGGAACTCGATCTCGCTGGAAAGAATGAGCAGAGGGCGCGGCGCGATCATCATCATGAGACTCTCGAAACCGACCGGCAGCGGAAGCGCACGATTTTCCGGCAGGGTATATGGATAGAACTTGGGGATGTAGAGTACGGGGCCACTGTTTTGCAGAAAACCCCAGCGCCGCAGGCTTTCGGCACCGCTTGAGGGAACTTCGGCACCATTCGCTGTCCAAGGCTCCATCGTTGCGGGCTGGCGGCACCACGCGTTCGCTTTTGGTTTTCCTTGGTAGCCTTTAGGATACTTCGGCCGATCCCAATCTAGCACGCCGCCATTCGGCACAGCGGCGGCGATGCGCTGATCCAATGCAGCGGCGAAAAGCGTGACGTGGCCGCCATAAGACCAGCCAGTGCAGCCGATCCCCTCTGGGTTGATGTAAGCGAGCGATTGAAGGCAATCCACGCTGCGCATGACATCCCACACGGCTTTGCCAATGATGGACCAAGCGCTATCGGCTAGCGGATCGGGATAGCGCTGCTTGTAAAACTGCCGCGTATCGTTGGGCCGCTGGCCTGGCTCGATGCGTTCGCCATCGCCGAGGAGATCAATGCTCAGCGTCACAAAGCCCTGTTTGGCAAGTAGCATGCCGGATGCGCGACCACTGGCGTGGTAGTCATGCACGGCCTGCGGATCACTCGGATCGGGCATGCCATTGCTGTAGCGTGAATCTTTGCCCACGAGATCCGGCCGACCTACGAAGCCGATCTTTGAGTCCGAGGCGAAACGGCCCGCGAGGCCCGCTGCGCTGCTTTTACCTGCGCCATAGGTGGTGCTGTGCAGGCAGATGATGGCGGGGCATTTCGCGCCGTTTTTTTCGTGAGCCTCGGATGCGGACTTCGGCACGAGCAGCCAGCCATAGATCCAAATGTCAGACAGCGTGCCGCCACCCGCATCAGCCTCGGAGCGGAACTTGATCTTGTAGCGCGTGATGGAGCCTGCGCGGGTGGGGTAGCTCGGATCATCCGGCGAGGCGGGCACGGTCTCGGTGCTGAGGATTTGAAAATCGAGAGGCGGCTTGGAGGTTGGGAACGGACCCAGCAACTTCAGCCATTCTTTCTCGATTTGCTTTCGACGTGCTGGCCATTTTTCACCCGCATCCACGGCGGGATTTGGTGGCGGGGGGGCATCTGGCGATGCGCCAAACGTGAGCATCTCTTCACACGCGAACGTGAGTGTGATCAAAAAGAGGCGAAAGGACTTCATGGCACCAGATTGAACGCCTATTTCTTCCCTGCTCCTGCTTGTTCTCTCGGCGAAACCAGCGGCTTCATCTCCTTCGGGGCCAGAGCCCGCATCTCGGCGAGCTTGGCGGCGTGATCGGGCTTCGCGGCGAGGTTGGTCCACTCGTGAGGATCGCTCGCGATGTCGTAGAGCTCTTCCTCATCGCCTTGATAATGGATGTAGCGCCAGCGTTCGGTCGTGAGGGCGTAGTTGTCGGGCTTGTCGAGGTGGGTGATGGAGGCGTGAGGCCACTCGGCGGAAGGATTCGCCAAGAGCGGAACGAGGCTGCGGCTTTCGATGCCGTCTTTCTCAGGCAGGCCGCAAAGCTCCGTCAACGTGGTGAACAGATCGACGAGATTGACGGGGCGATCACACACACTGCCAGCCTGAGTGCCTGCGACGAGACCTGGCACGCCTTTGGGCACGCGAATCATCAGCGGCACACGGGCACAGGCACGCCAGCCGGTGAATTTTTGCCAATGCTCCTTCTCTCCGAGGTGCCAGCCGTGATCACTCCAAAGCACGACGATGGTGTTGTCTCGCTGCGGGCTGCTTTCGAGCGCATCCAGCACGCGACCCAGCATCGCATCGGCAAAATGAATCGACGCAAGATAGGCCTGAATGCCTTTTTTCCACTGCCCATGCTTTTGAATGTGCTCGAAGTAGCGATTGCGCCCGAGTTTTTGACCTGCGGGTGGCACATCCTCGAGGTCGTCGGCTCGGTAACCGGGCGGGAGCTGGATGCTTTCGAGCGGGAACGGCTCGAAATACTTCTTCGGCACAAACCACGGCTCATGCGGTCGATACAGGCCGCAGGCGAGAAAGAAGGGCTGCTCGTGCTGGCGCTTCAATTGCTCGCCAATCCACTTCGTGACGCTCCAATCGCCGCCAAACTCCTCATCCGTCACATTGAGCGCGGCCCAATCGGTTTCGACGTATTGCCACGGGCCCGCACGCGGCAGATTCACGGGACGCTTCGGTGGGTAAAACGTGGGCGGGAATGGATCGTCCTTCGCTTTGTCAGGGAAGTAATCATCCCAGCTCGGTGGGTCGATCACGTAGTGCAGCATCTTCCCCGAGCCTGCACTCCAGTAGCCATGCCGCGAAAAGTAGCGTGGCAGCAGCTCCGCCTCTGGCAGCACTTCACGCATCTTTTGCAGGTTCGAGTAGAGCCCGGAGCGATGCGGTGGCAGCCCGCTGAAGACGGCGGTGCGTGATGGATTGCAGGACGCGGCGGCTGTGCAGGCATTGCGAAACAGCACCCCACTCGCCGCGAGGCGATCCAAGTTCGGCGTCTTCGTCTGCGGATGCCCGCCGAGACAGCCGATCCAATCGTTCAGATCATCGACGGCGATGAATAGCACATTCGGCTTCGCTGCTTGGAGCGTGGCGCATGGAGCGAGGAGGCAGAGAAGGGGGAGAAAAAGACGATTCATCGACGAGAGATCGGGCTTGGGGCCAACTCACAGCATGCGAATGCACAGCGGAAAGCGGTACACCTTGCCATCCGCCGCTTTCACGAGGCCGATGATCGTGAACACGAGCGAGGCGATGCCGACAGCGAAGATGAGCACAATCCCAATGAGAACGGCGATCAGCACGACCGAGATCATCGCATAGATGAAGTAGGAGATTTGAAAGTTCAGCAGCTCGCGTCCCTGCGCGTCCAGGTAGGGGCTTTGATCTTTTTTCATCAGCCAAATGATCAACGGGCCGATGATGGGGAAGCCCACGAGGCAAAGGATGTGCATCACCATCCCGAGAGTCTTGTCATCCTGGGAGGCGAGGGGAGAAGGAAGAGCGCTGTTTTCCATGACCCCGACAGGATAAGGGCCAACCCGCTCGCAAGGCCAGCAAAAAGCCTGCTCAAAGCTCCCCGGCCAGCGTCACCGCACCGGTGAGCAGCACATTCCCCGCGTCATCGCGGATTTCGCCGGTCACCTGGCCGAGTGTGCCCATGACGGCATCCAGCTTCGCACTGAGATGCAGACTCTGGCCGGGTGTGATGCTGCCCAGCACCTTGATCTGGCGCACGGCGGTGAGGCGCAGGTTTTTCAGCGGCGCGATGCCGGGCCGAGTTTGGACCAAAATGCCGCCGAGCTGCGCCAGCGCCTCGATCATGAGCACGCCGGGCATCAGCGGTGCATGGGGGAAGTGGCCGCGGAGAAACTCCTCACCGCCTTTGAGCGTCCACCGCGCTTTACCTGCGATGCCGGGCTCCAACTCCGTCAACTCGTCGATGAAACGAAACTCAGGACCGTGCGGGAGAGAGGAAAGGGCTTGGAAAAGGTCGGGCTCAGATGCCATAGATGCTCTCATAACCATGAACGAGAGCGGGAGCAACGATCAAGGAGGCGCTGGCGGCGAGAGCACCTGGCGCTGGAGGCATGGACCGAGAAAGCTTTTCACGATCGCGATGAGCCTGACCTACTGGATGATCGGCGGCCTGCTGTTCGTGCTCGTGGGCCTGATCTGCGCCCCGCTGCTGCCACGAACGAAGTCCCGAGCCCTCGGCCAGTGGCTGCTGCAACGGGCGTTTCGCCTGTATTTGCTCCTGCTGCGCCTCCTCAACGTGCTGAAGGTGGAGCACCACGGCCTCGAAAAGCTCCAGCATGCCACTGGCGGCCTCATCTTAGCACCGAACCACCCCGCGATGTGGGATGTGGTGTGCATCATCTCACGCATCCATGGCCTGCGCTGCATTTTAAAGGCCTCCCTCATGCAGAATCCCATGCTCATCGGGGGAGCCACCCTGGCGGGATTCATCCCGAACAAACCCGTCCACCGGATGCTCCAGCGATCCATCGACGCCCTGCGACAAGGCGACCGCCTCCTCGTTTTCCCCGAGGGCACCCGCACGCGAAAGAAGGAAGGCCTCGTGAATCCTTTCCAGGGTGGCATTGGCATCATGGCCGCGCAGTCCGGCGCTCCGGTGTGGCCGCTGTTCATTGAGACAGATAGCGATTTCCTATGCAAGGGCTGCCCCCCATGGCGGATGCAGGACGCCTGCGTCCATGTGCGCATCTCCGTCGGCGAACCCCTCGCCTGCGATGCCGATGAAACCGCCCAGCAGTTTGTCAAACGCCTCGAAGAGACCTTCATCGAGGCTTTGGGCAAGAAATGAGGCTTTCGGCCTGAAAATGAGCAATTTGAGGCGTTGCACTCGCGGTGCGGCCTCTTACCCTCCGCGCCCGTTTTTTACCCCCAAAACATGGAGCAACCTTTCCCCGGACAACGCTGGGTCAGTGACACTGAGCCCGAGCTTGGCATTGGCGTCATCGGCAAAACTGAATTTGGCCGCGTTCAAATCTACTACCCTGCCGCCCAGCAGGCCCGCACTTACTCGCTCTCCGCCGCGCCGCTGCGTCGCGTGAAATTCCAGGCCGGTGATGCGGTGAAAACGCACGATGGCCGCTCGCTGAATGTGACCAGCGTCGAGGAGCGCCAGAACATCCTCTTCTACCTCAGCGACGACGGCGAGATCAGCGAGGCGGAGCTGTCGGACACGATCACCTTCTCGAAGCCGGAGGATCGCCTCAAAGCCGGCCAGGTGGACGATCTGCGTGCCTACGACCTGCGTGTGGAGGCACTGGAGCGCCGCGCGGAGATGCGCCAGAGCCCGGTGCGTGGCTTCTGCGGTGGTCGCGTCGATTTGCTGCCGCATCAAATGTACATCGCCAGCGAAGTGGCAGGCCGTCTCGTGCCCCGCGTGCTGCTGGCGGATGAAGTCGGACTCGGCAAGACCATCGAGGCCTGCCTCATCCTGCATCGCCTGCAACTCACCGGCCGTGCCGAGCGTGTGCTGATCCTCGTGCCGGAGGCGCTGGTGCATCAGTGGTTCGTCGAGCTTTTCCGCCGCTTCCACCTGCTCTTCGCCATCTATGACGAGGACCGCTGCGAGTCCCTCGAATCCAATGGCGAGGTGAGCAATCCCTTCCTCGAATCCCAGCTCATCCTCGCGAGCACCAAATTCCTCGCGAATACCACCCATCGAGCCCAGCAAGCCCTTGAGGCCGGCTTTGACTTGCTCGTCGTCGATGAGGCGCACCATCTCGAATGGAGCCCCGAGAAGCCGAGCGCCGAGTATCAACTCGTCGATCAACTCGCCACGAAGGTGCCCGGCCTCCTGCTGCTCACCGCCACGCCGCAGCAACTTGGACCGGAAGGGCACTTCGCCCGTCTGCGACTGCTCGATCCGGCTCGCTACGCGGATTTGGGGCAGTTCCTCGAAGAAAGCAGCCACTACGAAGAAGTCGCCGCCGCGGTGGATCGCCTCGTCGAGGGCAAAAACCTCACCGCGAAGGATGAGAAGCTCTTCGCGAAGAAATCCACGCACCTTCGCGACCTGCTGAAGGAGACCAAAAAGAAGGTCGAAGGCAGTCGCGAGAAGCTCATCGCCGCGATGCTCGACGAGTTCGGCACTGGCCGTGTCATGTTCCGCAACACGCGGGCTGCCTTGACCGGCTTCCCGCAGCGTGAAGCGCACCTCGCGCCTATCGACGCGGGCAGCGATGCCCTCGAAGCAAAAGTGAAGTGGCTCGCCGCGCTCATCAAACAGCTTGGTGATCAAAAAGTGCTGCTCATCTGCCGCACCCGTGAACTCGCCAGCGACATCCATGAGCGCCTACTTCGTGAGATCAACATCAACGCCGCCCTCTTCCACGAAGGTCTCACACTCGTTCAACGCGACCGCCATGCCGCGTTCTTCGCTGACGAAGATGGGGCCCGCGTGCTGCTCTGCTCCGAGATCGGCAGCGAAGGGCGCAATTTCCAGTTCGCGCATCATCTGGTGCTTTTCGACCTTCCGCGTGATCCCGAGCTGCTGGAGCAGCGCATCGGCCGCCTCGACCGCATCGGCCAGACGAGCACGATTCACATCCACGTGCCGTTTGTGAAGCAAACTGCCGAGGAAGTGCTCGCCCGCTGGTATCACGAGGGTTTGAACGCCCTCGAGAAAAACCTCCACGGTGCCACCGAGATCGCCCAAGGCCTCACGGAAAGCCTGGAAACCTTGCTGGCTGATTTTCAGGCGAAGCGTTTCACCGCCTTCCTCAAAGAAACGCAGAAACTGCGCCAGCAGGTGACGCAGAAGCTCGAACGCGGCCACGACCGCCTGCTCGAACTGAACTCCTGCAAGCCTGAACGTGCCGCCAGCGTGATCGATGTCATCCGCGAGCAGGATATCAGCCTCGACTTCGAGGCCTTCTTCATTCGCCTCGTCGATCACTTCGGCCTCCACGTCGAGGAGCACGCTCCGCGCACCTACTTCCTGAAGCCCGAGGACATCAAAACCGACCGCTTCCCTTCCATGCCCGAGGATGGCCTCACCGTCACCTTTGACCGCACGCGGGCACTCAGCCGCGAAAACGTCTCCTTCCTCACCCAGGACCATCCGCTCGTGCTTGGCGTGCTCGATCTGCTGCTCGGCAGCGAGGACGGGAACAGCAACTTCGCCGTGTGCAAGCATCCGAAGAGCGAGTGCCTCTTCCTCGAAACGCATTTCATCGTCGAATGCGTGGCGCCATCCGCCTTGCATGTGGACCGCTTCCTCTCGCCTTCGCCGCTGCGCATGATCGTCGATCACACGCAGGCCGACCGACGTGAAAACGATCCACTGGAAGAGGTCCGCCTCGAAAAGAGTCAGCCCACCGGCCTCTTTGAGAAAGGAGCCATCCGCAACAAGCTCTTCCCCGCCATGCTCGCCAAAGCCCGCAAGCTGGCCGAGGAAGATCTCGCCAAGCTGGTGACCACCGCCAAGGAAACGATGCGCCAGCAGCTCCAGGCCGAGATCGACCGCCTCGAAGATCTGCGCCAGCTCAACGACCATGTGCGCCCCGAGGAGATCGAAGCCCTCAAAAAGCACATGACCGAAATCGAGACCGCCCTCGATACCGCCGCCCTGCGCCTTGACTGCCTCCGCCTCGTCTTCCAGACGAAAGAGAAGTAGCACGCCTCACGTTCACGAATCACGCCGAAGAGAAAGTGGCACAGGTTTTCAACCTGTGCCGACGAAGCACCACGTGCCCGAACGCTCCAAGTCGATCGTGACACCCCAGGGTGAGCGAGGCGCTAGCCTGCGTTTCTCACCGTCCGAGCGTGCGTAGATTCATCCATGTTTGTAGTTCGTCCTTCAGGCCGTGATTGGAAGCCCCCTGGGCGGGCTAAAGCCCGAACTACAAACGCCGGGGTTCATGAACAGACTGTCGAGGCACCACGAAAAGGTATGAGAAAGGCGGGTTAGCGCATGGGCGAACCCGGGCCTGAATCGGCTGCCAATCGGCCCCATCTGCTTTTTCAGCATCGACCATCCGGCACTCAAGGCTTGACCCCCGGAGTCGTTTTCGCTCCAATCGGCTCATTCATCAAAAACCTTCGTTTTTGTGAACAGCCTTCTTTCACCTCACCTCAACCCTGTTATTCCACAGAAAGCTGTGGGCGAATCAGATTCGCTCACAATTAAGTGTGGATAAACAACGTTCGCTCGAGACACAATGAAAACTGCCGCGCCTCAAGGGAGACTAAAGTCTTCGGACATTGTTCGTGCAGATTTGATCCCAGGGTTTGGATTGAGCCTTAGCACAACTGTTCGAATAACCCAGTCAGGCTGGGCCTCCTGTCTTGTGAGCATTTGGACGCCCGCAACTGGGAGAGTGGAAAAATCTGTTGAACACCGATTTAGTTCCTCCGAGTTGGCTTCTATCAAGGATGTTCTGAGCAGACTTTCACTGGTGTCGCCTGATCTGATTACTTGCGATGACATTCCGATACTACGGATTGCGGTTGCCACGGAGAATGGAGAGGCTTCTTTTGAAGCTCTGGAGTTTCATCCCGCTAAACCTAAGCTGATAACTCAGCCCCTAGTTTTTCGAGAAGCTTGGTCCGCTATCCATGAACCTTTTCGGGCTATGATCAACCAGCAAGCCGAATCAAGCGCGGCACACAACCGGATGGGCTGATGTGTCGAACTTGCCGTTTTCCAACTCCGACCTTCAAATCCGTGTTCACCGCGCCACCTCGCCCATCCGGTGTGTGCGCTTGAACGTTGAGCCACTCCACACGCATGACCAAACTTCATTACCTCGTTGCGATTATGAGCTTGCTCTCATTTCTTTTCGCCGGATGCAGCAAGCAGTCAGCGCCGCAGTCGTCGGCGAGTCCTGACACGCCAGTTCTGAAGGTTGCAGTTTTCCGCGACGGACATTTCACGGTTGATGGCGCAGATTCATCGTTGCCCGCACTTCGGGAGTCATTGAAGCGTCACAGTGAGCGCAAAGGCGTCGTTTGGTATTACCGCGAGGCGGGGCAGGAAGAGGCGCCTCCGGTTGCGATGGATGTGCTCAAGACGATGATGGAGGCACGACTTCCGATTCGGATGTCGAGCCGCGCCGATTACTCGGACACGATCGATGAGCAGGGACGCTCTGTTATTGCGAAGTAGAGACCATGACGACGTGGTCTAACAAGAAAGGGTGCATGGCTGCGAGGAACGAGCCAGCCAATGCCCCTCTGGTTGAACAAGCCCGGCTTTAACAGGCCCTGCGTTCTTATGCGCTTTGTGTTGCGCGTGCGGTGTCTGATTGGCTCCCGAGCGCGTGGTTTGGCGTGTCGCGATGGTTCTGGATCGTCAGGCAGTGTGATTGCGCTGGCTCGCAGGGTGTCCTCAGCCGGTCTGCACGACGTTTTTCATGCGCTGCGAGGATTCGTGAACGTGGACTTCCCTCAGCTTGATGAACTGTGCGCTGATGCGGTGGTCGGTTCATGCTCTTGAGGCTCCTTGTGGCTGGTTGGGCGGGGCGCGGCTTTGCATCGGCTGCCACAACGCGCCGCGTTTCCAGCCGGGCAGGATGCGGGCGATGATCACCAGCGGCTGCTGGCAGCAGGGGCATTTGGGCAGCTTGTTATTTGCTACCTCTTCGTCATTCGTCTTTGGGGCTTCTTCATTGCTCCCGAGGGCTTGCCGCACTCGCTGCCGGGTCTTCTTGGCGGCGGGGTGGTGGTAGCCATAGTAGCGCACGGCTCGCAGCTTCGCAGGCTGGACGTGGCGCAGGTATCTTTTGACGAACTCGATGCCACTGAGCGTGAGCTTGCGTGTTGTGTTGCCTGCGGCCCGGTCTTTGTAATGGAAGGTGACGTGCGTGTCGGTGATGGACTGGATGCGACGGTCGCCAATGACGCTGCGGTAGATGTAGCGCCCGAGATACTTGATGGCGTTCTCGCCAGTGCCGAAGGCTTGCACGTTGATGCCCCACTTCTTGCGCCAGACGCCCGGATCGCACGTCAGTCCGAGGGCTTTGATTTGCTGGCCGAAGTGATGGCGGAGCACCTTCTTCAAGGCATCGGCGGGCATGAGGTAATCGGCCTTCTTGACGACAACGTGGTGCCCCTGCTCATCGAGCCCTGCTGCTGGGACGATGCAGTGCAAATGGGGATGGAAGAGCATCTTCTGGTTCCAAGTATGAAGCACCATGGTGAACCCGCTGCTGGCTGCGCCGAGCCACCGCTTGTCTGCCAAAGTCTGGCTCAAGGTGGCAGCGCTGGCGTGGAAGAAAGCGTCGTAGGCGGCTTTGGCTTCCTGGCTGAAAAAGAGGTCTCGCAGCTCGGCTGGGAGTGTGAAGGTGACCATGAAGTAGGGGGCGTGGATGAGCTTGCCCTGCTCACGCCGCACCCACTCGGCGGTGGCGG